>DATMEV010000010.1:0-238809 GCA_035556795.1 Pseudolabrys sp.
GACCTCGGCGTAGAAGCACGCAGGCTTTATCGAGCACCAGGCCGTCGATCTTCGCCTCGCGCCAGTTCTTGCCGCCGTCGAGCGAAACATCGACCCGCTTGACCTTGCCGCGGCCGGACCAGGCGAGACCGGAGATCACGGTGAAGCCCTTGCCCTTGAGCGGCACCTGCGGCGACGGCGACGTGATGACCGACTTCGCATCCATTACGAAGGTGTGCCGGCGCGCCTTTCCGTCCGCCATGAGATCGGTATATTTCGACGTCTCCTCGCGGGTCTCCCACGGCTCGTCGCCGACTTTCAGCCGGCGCAGCCATTTCACCCACATGTTGCCCTCCCAGCCAGGCACGACGAGCCGCGCCGGATAGCCGTTCTCCGGCCGCAGCATCTCGCCGTTCATGCGGTAGGCGACAAGACAGTCGTCGAGGATTTTGCTGATCGGGATCGAGCGTGTCATCGCCGCCGCATCGCCGCCTTCGGCCAGCACCCATTTCGCGGCCGGCTTCAGCCCGGCCTCGTCGAGCAGGTATTTCAGCGGTACGCCGGTATATTCGACGCAATGCACCATGCCGTGCGTGTACTGACAGCCGTTGAGCTGCGCGCCGCGCCACTCCATGCCGGAATTGGCGGCGCATTCGAGGAAGTGGATACGGTTGACGCGCGGGAAGCGCTTGAGGTCGTCGAGCGTGAAGACCAGCGGCCGCTCGACGAGGCCGTGGACCATCAGCCGGTAATCGCGCGGATCGATCTCGGCGACACCAGAATGATGACGCTCGAAGCACAGACCGTTCGGCGTGATGATGCCGTCGAGTTCGTGCAGTGGCGTGAAGCTCACCGACGACTCGCGGCTCGCCGTCAGCCATTCGACATCGCGACGCACGACATGTTTCTCGAATGTCGACGGCGTGCCGTAGGGCCGCGCAACGACACCCTCGCCCAGCGCTTTCGTCCAGTCGGCGACATTCGGCGGAAGGTTTTGCGCACCCTGGGCGAATGCCGGCGACGCTGCACCCGCTGCGACGAGGCCGGACGCGGTGGCAAGAAATCGTCGTCGCGACGGCCGCTCTGGAACAGACGTGTTATCCATGGCGCCTCCCGGAGCAAAAACTTCTCCGGAAACGTATCACATCGACGATTTTGAATGTAAGAGGAAACCGGGCTCACATACCCAGGATTTTGATGCGGTCGCTCTGCTCGACCCGCACCGTTCCGGCGCTGGCGATGTATCGCTCGACCAGTTCCCAGATCGGCGGTCCCTCGGTTCCCTCATTGACGCTCGCCCAGCCGGCCACCGCATAATCACGCTTCGGATCGATCGGTTGACCGCTCTTGAGATGAGTCATCGCCGAAATGCGCTGCCCCGCCGGCTTGCCGATATCGATCGTGTAGCCGAGCCCGCCGCAACGGACCATGTCGCCGCCCTGCTGATAATAAGGATCCGGATTGAACAGGTTGTCGGCGACATCTTCCAGCACCTCTTTGAGACGCTCGCCGCTCATCGTCATGCGATAGGCTGCCGGATAGGTGATCGCAGTCACATTGTGGATGTCCTCGACGGTGATCGCCTGCCCCGGCAGCACGCTGGTGCCCCAGCGGAAGCCCGGCGACAATGCGATCTCCGCATCACGCTCCTTCAGCAACGCCGAACAAATCAGGTCGTCGAATGTGCCGGCGAAGTTGCCGCGCCGGTAGAGCAGCGTGTCGGTCTTTCCGACCTCGCGCTTCAGCTCGGCGGCGAACGGCGCGCGCACCTTCTCCACCGCCGTGGCCATTTCCGCGTCCGGCGCGATCGCGTCGGCGAACAGCGGGATCAGCTTGTAACGAAAACCTTTCACACCGCCGTCGCGGACGTCGAGATCGAGCCGCGACAGGAATTTGCCGTGACTGCCCGATGCGATCAGCAATGTATTGCCGACCTTCACCGGTTCGGGCAGCGCATCATGCGTGTGGCCGGTGAGGATGACGTCGATGCCAGGCACACGCGCGGCGAGCTTGCGGTCGACGTCGAAGCCATTATGCGACAATAGCACAACGAGTTGCGCGCCCTGTTTGCGCACCTTCTCGACATTGGCGCGCACATCGTCCTCGCGAATGCCGAACGACCATGTCGGGATCATCCAGCGCGGATTAGCGACCGGCGTATACGGGAACGCCTGCCCCAGCACGGCGATCTTGACGCCGCCGCGCTCGAACAGCTTGAACGGCTCGAACACCGGCTCTTCCCACTCGGTGTCGCGGACGTTCTGGGCCAGGAACGCAAAGCCCTGGCTCTCGATCAATTCCTTCACCCGCGCCTCGCCGTAGGTGAATTCCCAGTGACCGGTCATCGCATCCGGTTTGAGAAGCCGCATGCAGTCGGCCATGTCCTGACCCTTGCTGCGCAGCGCGCCGAGCGAACCCTGCCAGGTGTCGCCGCCGTCGAGCAGCAGCACGCGCTCGCCGCGTTCCGCCCGCACCGCCTTGACGGCCGTCGCCAGCCGGTCGATGCCGCCGATGCGACCATAGGATTTCGCCAGCGCCGCGAAGTCGTCCGACGACAGCGCATAAGCCTCGGCCGAGCGCTCCGGGATGCCGTAGCGAGTCAGGAACTCCTTGCCGGTGACGTGCGGCGGCTGACCTCTGGCATCGCCGACGCCGAGGTTAAGCGACGGCTCGCGGAAATACACCGGCAGCAATTGGCCATGCATGTCGGTGACATGCAGCAGCGTCACATTGCCGATCGCGTCGAATTTGAAGAGCTCTGCCTGGGTGAGACGCTGCTGCGCGAAACCGCGCACACCGGAGAACGGCAGGACGGCAGCGCTCGCTGCTGCGAGTTGAAGCAGATCGCGTCTGGACAGCATCGTCTGGCCCGGCTGTTGGTCTGGCCGCATGGCCGGAAAAAGCGACGGCGCCCGTTTAGGGGCGCCGCTCGCCGTCAGCTCACGGTAATCTCGGTCTGGCCGACGATCTTCGAGCCATCGTCATCGACCCAGGTCAGGACGACCGGCCCCGACTCCTGCGCCTTGAACTTGAACTGGATATAGGGGTTTGCCGCGATCGCCGGTTCGAAGTCGGCCGAGAAGACCTCCTTGCCGGCCACCGTGCAGGTGAACTTGTTCAGGATCTTGCGCGGGATCACCTTGCCTTCGGCGTTCTTGCGCTGCCCCGATTCCATAATGTGCGCGACCAGCGCCTTCACTTCGACGATGTCGCCCTTCTTCGCATCTTTCTTGTCGAGCTTGATGCGGGGTGGTGATGCCATGATGAACGTCCTTTTCTTTTTCGCTGATCAGCCGCCGCAGCCGCCGATCGTCACCTTGACCTGCTTGCTGGCGGTGAACAGCGACCCATCGTTCATCTTGGCTACGGCAATGACATTCTGGGTCGAGGCGAGACGAATGCGCGTATTGGCCTCCGCAACGCCGCTCGCCGGCGAGAAATGGAAGGTGACGACGCCCGCACGCGGATTGCCGTCGGTCACCACCATGACTTCGCTGACGTAGGACTGCTCGGTCATCGGGCTCTCGACCGACACCGTCATCGGCACAGTATTGCCGTTCTCGGCAATCTCCGGAAGATCGAGCTTGATCTTGCCTTCCGCCGGCTTCTTGCCACCGGTGAATTTCTGAATGAGCTCGTCGACATCGTTCTTGGCAAAGGCCGGCGACACGACACCGCTCAGCACCGCCACAGCGCCGACGCCCATCACGAGCGTCTGCCGGCGGTTCAGCATCAACTTCATCTCGATCTCCTGCGTAGTCTTCACGCGCGCAGCATCAAAATCTGCGTCGGACCATAACGGCTCTTTTCAATAGAAACAATGTATGTGATGTTCCTGAGCCGCGACAAGACCTTAGGTACTGTCTGCCCGTTCCCGGCGACCGCATTGAGAAAAAACGATCCGGAGGTTTCACCGTGATTTTTAGAACAGCCATACTCGCCGCCTGCCTCGCGGTAGCATTTCCTGCCTTGGCGGCAGCCCAGGACGCGGACACGGAAAAGGCGGTCGAGAAATATCGGCAGATGATGAAGGAAGACCCGTGGAGCAATCCCGGCCTTCTCGATGCCGATCGCGGCGAAGCCTTGTGGAAAACACCCCGCGGACCGAACAAGGTCTCGCTCGAAACCTGCGATCTCGGCAAGGGGCCCGGCAAAGTGGACGGCGCGTTCGCCGAGATGCCGCGCTACTTTCCCGATGCCGGCCGGGTGATGGATCTGGAAACCCGGCTGCTGTGGTGTCAGGAGAAGATCCAGGGCTTCCAGCATGCCGACCTCATCAAGAAGCCGCATCCCGGCGGCGGCCAGCCAGTCAAGGACACCGGCGCCATCGCCACCTGGGTGGCCAGCAAATCCGACGGCATGACATTCGCGGCCAAGCTCGACAATCCGCAGGAGCGTGAGATCGTGGCGCTCGGCGAAGCGCTGTTCAATCGCCGCTCCGGTCCGTTCGACTTCGCCTGCACGACCTGTCATGCCGAAGCCGGCAAGCGCATCCGCCTGCAGCCGCTGGCGCATCTCGCGGCGCCCGCCGGCGCCAAGGCAGTGATGGGCGAGTGGCCGGCTTACCGCGTCTCCTCGACCAATGTGATGACCATGCAGCACCGACTGGTCGACTGCTACTGGCAGATGCGTCTGCCGGCTCCGGAGATGGGCTCGGAGCTGACCGTCGCGCTGATCGCCTATCTCACCAAGAATGCCACGGGCGGCGAAATTTCCGCGCCCGGCCTGAAGCGCTGATATCGGGGGCTGTCATGAAGATCATTGCACTCACCGCCGCCGCCCTCCTTGCGCTGCCGACCGGCAGCGCGCTGGCGCAGCAAAAGATGCAAATGCAGATGCAGATGCAAAAACAGCCCGTCGAAAAACCGGTGACGGTACCGGCGGCGAAGGTCGATGCCGTCATCAAGGCTGGCCTGCCCTCCTTCCCGGCGCCACCGGACGTCTGGCAGCCGCGGCTCACCCCCGACGAAACGATGAAGATCTGCGCAGCGACGCATAACGATCCGCCGAAGGCACAGTTCGCCGCCATCGAAAAAGCGGAACGGGCCAAGATCGAATATCCAGCCGACAATAATTTCATTGGCGACTGGAAGAAGGGCGAGGCACTCGCGCAATCCGGCTATGGCCTGCGCTTTACCGACTATCCGGCGCGGCGCGACAATGGCGGCAACTGTTATGCCTGCCATCAGCTGACCAAAGCCGAAGTCAGCTACGGCACCATCGGCCCAAGCCTGCTTGGTTACGGCAAGCTGCGCGACTTCAAGGACAGCGAAGTCAAGGTCGCCTACGAGAAGATCTATGACTCGCACGCAACCTTCCCCTGCTCGCTGATGCCGCGCTTCGGCGCCAACAAGGTGCTGAGCATCGAGCAGATCAAGGATCTGGTCGCGCTGCTGATGAGCAAGGACAGCCCGGTCAACCAGTAATCGCGCGTACCGCTGGCAAACCTGATCCCGCTTCAGCGTTTCCTGAAGCGGACAGGTTTGTCGTCGCGCGCCGCTATTTGGCAAAATCTTCTCGCGAATTCCGGTTTCAACCCGCGGGATCGGGCGTAGGATCGGGGTGCCCCGAACGGAGGACCTCAGCACCATGCATACCAGCCGGCGACATCTCCTCGGCGCGCTTGCCTTTTCCGGCGCGGCCATCGGCGCGACGCGGCTTGCCGCGGCGCCGGCCAGCCTCGACCTGCAATCGCTGAAGAAGGATACCGATATCGCCTGCCTCTATCATTGCGATTTCGGCGACCCGCAGCGTTTCTCGCAGATGCTAACCAACATGAACAACCACTTGTCCGCATATGAATTCGACACGATGCGGATCAAGCTGGTGATGGTGGTTCACGGCCCCGGCCTGAAGTTCTTCCTCGCCGACCGCAGCGGCACGCCCTGGGAGAACGAAACCATCGACGACGACCTCTACAAGCGCGTCGTCGGCCTGTCGAAGTTCGGCGTCGAAACCTATCTGTGCAAGATCACCTATGAGCGCAACAAGATCGACATCGACAAGACGCGCAAGGACAGCTTCCTGAAGCTGGTGCCCTCCGGCGTCGCCACCGTGGCCGAACTGCAGAGCAGAGGCTACGCCTATCTCAAGAGCGGCTGAGGGCCAGAAGCCGACGTTTCAGGCCGGCCACGCCCTTGGGCGTGGCTGACTGCCAGTTACCCGCGACGGCAGCGTAACAGCATTGCGGAACGCCGCTGCCCTGCCGTCACGCGCCGGACTTGACGAAGTCGAGGAAACTTTTCGTCTCGTAAGCTTTCTCGCGCACATAGCGGAACATCGCGAGGAAGTCGTCCGGCCGGAGATAGCCGGGAATGCGCGCCACTTCACGTTTCGCCGGCGCGCGCGCCTTCATCCCTTCAAGGCTGTCAGGAAAGAACTGGAAAGTCGGCGTGAAGCGAACGCCGTATTTCGCCGCCAGCGCCTTCTCCGACAGTTCCTCGCCATCGAAATCCGTCACCTTGCGCGCGCCGATGATGTTGAGCTGGATGATATCGAAGTTGCTGCGTACGTAATCGGAAATCCGCGGCTGGGCGAAATTGACGAAATGCGTTTCCTTGCAATAGGGACAGCCGCGCAATTCCCACATGATGGCGAAACGCTTGCCTGCCTTGGCCGCCGTCTCCAGATCGTCCGGCAGCTCCAGAAGGCTCTCGACAAACCAGGACTGTTTGTAGAGTCCGTCGTCGGTGAGGATCGGCGCATCGGCCTTGGTCTCAGCTGTGACCACGCGCCCCGACGCCACCAATGCAGCGCCAGCAATACCGCCGATCAGCACATTCCGACGATCGATCTGCATCCCGTTCCGTCCTGCCCTGCAACTCTGCCTGCAGTCCCGTCTTCCCGTCCTGTGCGCTGCGGCGCATTACGCGGGCTTGCCCATCGCATATAGTCATAGCAGAAACGAAACGAAGCTCACAGATCGGTGACAGGTCATGCGGTTGATGTCGGTCAGATTTGCGCTGCTGGCGCTGGTCGCGCTTTGCGTTCCGGTGACGCCGGCCACGACGGCGGCATCGCTTGCCGACTTCAACGCCGCCCTGGAGGCCGCAGCCTCGCATAACCGCGGCGCGCTCGGCTATCTGCGCACCGGAAATACCGATCTCGCGACGCTCGAACTCGAACGCCTGCAGGCCGCCTGGGCAGCAGTGGTCGACCGGTTTGGCCACGACCGCCCGGACGCCTTCGATCCGACGCTTTATGCGGAGACCGTCACCAATATCGGTGCCAGCCTGGTGGCGGCGGACATGTTCCTGCGCAGCGGGCGGCCCGACGCCACGGCAACCGCGCTGGTCGGCATGCGCGATGCCTTGTCGAACCTGCGGCGCAGAAGCGGCGTCACCGTGCTTGCCGACTGCGTCCTCGACGCCAATGCGGCGATGCGCGCCCTCGGCGCGCTCGACCGGCCGCCTCTGGACTGGTCCAAACCGACGACCGCCTCGCAGCTATCCGGAACGGCGGAGGACTATCGGCGGCACCTGCAGCGCTGCGACGCGATGGCCCCGGCCGACGTCAAGGACAACCCGGAATTCCGTCGCCTGATCGACGGCGCACTGGCGAGCCTGGCGCTGGTTCCAAAAGCAGTGGCCACCCGGGATGACGACCTGTTTCATCGGATCGTGATCGAACTGGACGCATTCGATCATCTTCTTGCCTTCCGTTTTGGCTGACCCCGGCCTAGATGCTGAACACCATGATGGCAAAGCCCCTGCCCAACTCCGCGGCCCAACAGCAATGAAACGTCTCGTCGCAGGGTTGTTCGGCATCGTGTTCGCGGCGCTGCTTGCAGGCTATGCGCATGCCGCCGAGCTCATCATGTTCGAACGCGCCGGCTGCCCGTGGTGTGAAGCCTTCGATCGGGAGATCGCACCCATCTATTCTAAAACCCCGACAGGGCAGTTCGCTCCCCTCCGTCGTCTGAATATCGACGCGGCGCTGCCACCCGACCTCTCCTTCGTCGCTGTCGAACGCCTGACGCCGCTGTTCGTCCTGGTCGATCAGGGGCGCGAGGTCGGCCGTATCAGAGGCTATCCCGGCGAAGACCATTTCTGGGGGTTGCTCGATGCGATGGTCGAGCGCCTGCAGACCGAGAGCGTGGCTGGCGCGCGTCGTAATCCGTCGTAAAATCCATTGCGCCGTCACTGGTAATCGGGTGTATTCAGCACGCCGCCAGGCGGCTGGCCACGCGTTTTATAGACGTTCTCGAATACAGATGGATCTGCAAGTTTCCGATACATCTTCGGCGATCGAAGAAGCCACGCGCATGGCCGAAAAAGCCAAGCGGGCTGCCGACTTTCTCAAAGCGCTGTCGCACGAAAGCCGGTTGATGATCCTGTGTATCCTCGCCGAAGGCGAGAAATCGGTCTCCGAGCTGGAACACATGCTCTGCCTGCGTCAGCCGACGGTGTCACAGCAACTCGCGCGGCTGCGCAACGACGGCCTTGTCGCCACGCGGCGCGACGGCAAGACGGTCTATTACCATCTGGCCAGCGACGAGGCGCGCATCATTGTCGGCGCCGTCTACGATGTATTCTGCGGCAGCAAGGCCGTCCCGCCCCCCGATTGAGCGGTTCGGCCCGAACGGCTTCAAACTGACGGTTCAGACCGAGCGATTTTCAGCCTCGGCGATATCGATCACCCGGAGTTGCACCCGCTCCTCGCCCTGCCAGCGGTCGACGGTCAATGCACCGGCCACGTGGATGCGGTGCCCGCGATTGCCGATGAGTGCCTTGCCCAGTTTTTCCTGCGCCGCACGGAATGCGATACCGTTGATTGTCGCACCGTCGCCGGCGCGCAGACGCACCCGCACATGCTTCTCGCCGACGACATCGGCGTAGATCAGCGTATGGGAGGGCAGCACCAGAACCGGTTCCGGATTGCCGCTGCCGAACGGGCCAGCCTGCGCAATCGCTTTGACCAACTCCACGGTTGCCGCGCCAACCGACACCGCACCATCGATCAGCAGCGCATCGTTGCGCCGCGCCGTCTCGACGGCGGAGGCCAGCGCCTCTTCGAGGAAAGCCCGGAAGGTCGCGAGCCGGTCGCGCCGCAGCGTCACGCCCGCCGCCATTGCATGCCCGCCGCCCTTCTCCAGAATTCCTTCGGCCACCGCGCGACGCACCGTCTGCCCAAGATCGGCACCCGGCACGGAACGGCCGGAGCCCGTGCCGACCCCGCTTCGGTCGAAGGCGATGGCAAAAGCGGGACGGCCGTATTTTTCCTTCAGCCGGCCGGCAACGATACCGACGACGCCGGGATGCCAGCCGTCACCCGCGGTCACCACCACCGCCCCCTTCTCTTCCAGACCGAGCGAGGCCATCGCCTCGGCGACCGCGTCTTCGAGCGTCGCCTGCTCGATGGTCTGGCGTTCGCGGTTGAGCCGGTCGAGTTCGGCAGCGATCGCGCCCGCCGCCGTCGCGTCGTTTTCAAGGAGCAGCGATACGCCAAGATCGGCGCGGCCGATCCTTCCGCCGGCATTGATCCGTGGTCCCAGCATGAAACCGAGATGCCACGGCTCCGGTGGGCCAACGAGCCGCGCCACATCCATCAACGCGGTGAGACCGGGATGTTCGCGCCGGCGTAACGCGATCATGCCCTTGGCGACGAAGGCCCGGTTGAGACCGGTAAGCGGCACGACATCGGCGACAGTGCCGAGCGCCACCAGATGCAGCATCGACAGCAGATCCGGTTCCGCACGGCTGCCGAAAAAACCACGCCGGCGCAGTTCGCGGGTCACCGCGACCAGCGCAACGAATACCAGGCCGACGGCCGCAAGCTGGCCGAGATGCGAAAGATCGTCGGCACGATTGGGGTTGATGATCGCAACCGCGGGCGGCAACGCCACGTCGGCCTGATGGTGATCGATCACCACGGTGTCGAGGCCAAGCCGCTGAGCCTCGGCCAAAGGCTCCATGCTGGTGGTGCCGCAATCGACCGTCACCAGCAGCCTCGCGCCACGCCCGGCGAGTTCGCGGATCGCATCGACATTCGGGCCGTAGCCCTCGAAAATCCGATCCGGGATATAGACGATCGGCTGCAGTCCGCAGAGTCGCAGATATTGCGCCAGCACCGCGGCGCTCGAGGCGCCGTCGACGTCATAATCGCCAAAGATCGCCACGCTCTCGCCGCGCTCCACCGCATCAGCCAACCGCGCAGCAGCCGCGGGCATCGCAGTCAGCACATCGGGGTCCGGCATCAGCCGCCGGATCGACGGGTCGAGGAACGCCTCGACCTCATCCGGCTCGACGCCGCGGCCGGCAAGAATGCGCGAGAGCAGATCGGATAATCCATGACGTTGCGCGATCGCCAACGCGCGCGCCTGGCCACGCTCGTCCAGCCGGTCGCGCCAGATGCGTCCGGCCGCCGATTGCTCGACGCCGAGGAACACCCGTTCGGAGGGATTGTTGGCGGGCAGAGGCATCATCCCCTCACCCTATAGCGGACGCTGCGAGTCGTGTCGTCGAGCGACGCAGACCCGGCGTTGCTGCTTCAATCGAGATGGAACTTCTCGAGCTGGCGATGTTCGGCCTTGATCCAGCGCACCGTGCCGGTGATCGAGCGCATCACCACCGTTTCGGTCTCGATGATGTCCTTGCCGAATTTGACTCCGGTGAGCATCGGTCCGGTGGTGACTCCGGTGGCGGCGAACAGGCAGTCGCCCTTCACCATGTCATCGATCTCATACACCTTGCGCGGATCCTGGATGCCCATCTTCAGCGTGCGCTCACGCAGCGCCTCGTTGTCGATCACCAGCCGGCACTGCATCTGCCCGCCAATACAGCGCAGCGCCGCCGCCGCCAGCACGCCTTCCGGCGCACCGCCCGATCCGAGATAGATATCGATCCCCGTCTTCGGCTCCGCGCAGTGAATGACGCCGGCGACGTCGCCGTCGGAAATCAGGCTGACTGCGGCGCCGGTCTTGCGCACCGCCTCGATGATCTTGGCGTGGCGCGGCCGGTCGAGCAGGATCGCGGTGATCTCGGACGGCTTCACGCCCTTGGCCTTGGCGAGCGAAAGGATGTTCTCGTCGGCCGGCGCGTCGAGGTCGATCGTGCCCTTCGGGTAGCCAGGTCCGATGGCGATCTTGTCCATGTAGCAGTCGGGCGCATGCAGCAGCGTGCCGGCGTCCGCCATGGCAAGCGTCGCAATCGCGCCCGGCATGTTCTTGGCGCACAAGGTCGTGCCTTCCAGCGGATCGACGGCGATATCGACCCTCGGCCCCTTGTTGTTGCCGACCTTCTCGCCGATGAACAACATCGGCGCCTCGTCCATCTCGCCCTCGCCGATCACCACGGTACCTTCGATGGGCAGCTTGTTGAGTTCGCGCCGCATCGCGTCGACCGCCGCCTGGTCAGATGCCTTGTCCTTGCCGTGGCCGCGCAGGCGCGCTGCCGACACCGCCGCGCGCTCGGTCACCCGGACGATTTCCAGCGACAGAATGCGCTCCAGCGCCTGGCCCGCCTGAACGGTGATCGACGACGACATAATAGCTCTCCCCAACGCTTTCGCAGCCGGCTTGCAGCCAGCCCGGCCCTCAGTTCTTTTCTATGCGGATGACCTGCGGCTTGCCAGAGATCACCCTGTCCCGGCCCACAGCCGCGAGCGCCTTGCGCACAGCGTCTTCGCTGGTGGCATAGGTCATCAGGATCACCGGCACAGCCCCCTTGCCCGTTCCCGACGGCGGTTCGCCGTTGATGTGGCGCTGCACAATCGATTCCAGCGAAATCTTCTGCTCGGCGAGCCGCCGGGCGATGGTCGCTGCCGTCCCCGGCAGGTCGCGCGCCATCAGCCGGATGTAGTAGCCGCCCTCGTGCCGCTCCATCGGCGCCCTGGCGCTCGCGGCAAGCTGGGCAGCGGGACGGCCGAACGGCGCCACCCTGACGCCGCGCGCGATATCGGCGATATCGGCGACCACGGCCGAGGCCGTGGCCATGCCGCCGGCGCCGGGGCCGACCAACGTGATCGGATCAATGCCATCAGCGTCGATGGTCAGCGCATTGGTGACACCCATGACGGCGGCGATCGGCGAATCCTTGCGCACCATGGTCGGATGCACACGCTGCTCGATGCCCTTGCGCGTGCGCATGGCAACACCGAGCAGCTTGATGCGATAGCCGAGTTCGTCTGCAGCCGCGATGTCCTGTGGGCTGATCGAGGTGATGCCCTCGACATAGACGGCACCCTGGTTGACCTGCGTGCCGAAGGCGATGCTGGCGAGCAGCGACAGCTTCTGCGCGGTATCGTGCCCTTCGATATCGAAGCTCGGATCGGCTTCGGCGTAGCCGAGCCGCTGCGCATCGCGCAGACATTCCTCGAATGTCAGCTTTTCCCGCTCGAGCCGCGTCAGCATGTAGTTACAGGTACCGTTGAGGATCCCGTAGACACGATTGATACGGTTACCCGAAAGGCCTTCACGCAACGCCTTGATCACCGGCACGGCGGCGCAGACGGCCGCCTCGAAGTTCAATGACACGCCCTGCCGCTCGGCAGTGCGCGCCAGCGCCAGACCGTGCTTGGCGAGCAGCGCCTTGTTGGCGGTGACAACCGATTTGCCGGCGGCCAGTGCCGCCTCGACTGCACTCTTCGCCGGCTCGCCGACGCCACCCATCACCTCGACAAGCACATCGATGTCGGGATCGACGGCGAGTTTCAGCGGGTCGGAGACCCAGCGGATTTTCCGCAGATCGATATTTCGCTTCTTCGCTCTTGAGCGTGCACAAACCGCGACGATCTCGACCGGACGCCCGCAGCGCGCGGTCAGCAAGGCCCGATCCCGGGAAATCATCGCGACGACGGCGGCGCCGACCGTTCCCAGGCCGGCGACACCGATCTTCAAAGGCGCAACCATAAGTCAGTTATCCGCAATTGACGGGAGAGATTGCGCCTAGCGGCGCGTGGCGAGCGGCACGACGTTGTGCAGCTTTTCCGGGCCGGTTTCAAGGAAACGCCGGATATTGCGGGCCGCTTGGCGGATGCGCTGTTCGTTCTCGACCAGCGCAATGCGTACATAGCCTTCGCCGTGCTCGCCGAACCCGATGCCTGGCGACACCGCGACTTCGGCATTCTCCACCAGCAGCGTCGCGAATTCGATGCTGCCGAGGCTGCGGAACGGCTCAGGGATCGGCGACCAGGCAAACATCGAGGCTGCCGGCGGCGGCACGTTCCAGCCGGCGCGGCTGAAGCTCTCGACCATCACGTCGCGGCGCCGGCGATAGGTCTCGCGCATCTCCTTGATGCAGTCGTCGGGACCATTGAGCGCGGCGGCGGCCGCGACCTGGATCGGCGTGAAGGCACCGTAATCGAGGTACGACTTGACGCGGGCGAGCGCGGCAATGATGCGCTCGTTGCCGACCGCGAAACCCATGCGCCAGCCGGGCATCGAGAAGGTCTTGGACAGCGAGGTAAACTCTACCGCTACATCCATCGCGCCCGGCACCTGCAGCACCGAGGGTGGCGGATTGCCATCGAAATAAACCTCGGAATAGGCGAGGTCCGACAGGATGAGGATCTCGTGCTTCTTCGCGAAGGCAACGAGGTCGCGATAGAAATCCAGATCGGCGACATAGGCCGTCGGGTTCGCCGGATAGCAGACGACGACCGCGATCGGCTTGGGGATCGAATGGATGATCGCCCGCTCCAGCGACGAAAAGAAGCTGGGCACCGGCTCGGACGGCACCGAGCGGATGACGCCGCCGGCCATCAGGAAGCCGAACGCGTGGATGGGATAGCTGGGGTTGGGGACGAGCACGACATCGCCCGGCGCGGTGATCGCCTGCGCGACATTGGCGAAGCCTTCCTTCGAACCAAGCGTCGCGACGATTTGCGTTTCCGGGTTGAGCTTCACGCCGAAGCGGCGCTCGTAATAGGCTGCCTGTGCCCGCCGCAGACCGGGGATGCCGCGCGAGGCCGAATAGCGATCGGTGCGCGGCTTGCCGAGCGTCTCGCGCATCTTCTCGATGACATGCGGCGGCGTCGGCAGATCCGGATTGCCCATCCCGAGGTCGATGATATCGGCACCGGCGTTGCGCGCCTTGGCCTTGGCGCGATTGACCTGTTCGAACACATAGGGCGGCAGGCGGCGAATTCGATAAAATTCTTCCATCGGTTCATTCCTTCGCGGCGATCTTTGGCCAGTATCCGCCGCGGGCTTCAGGGCATAGTGCCAGAGCTGATGCTTTTATCACGGGTTTCTGCGCGCGCCAGCGGCCGATTGACCGGTTTTGGCGGACGGTTTGCCGGATGACCTGGTTGCCGGCTTGGTAACCGGTTTGGCAGGCGACGCCTCCCCCTCTTCCGCGTCGCTCTGCTGCACCTCGCGGCTTTGCCGGTCCCGGAGCGCCTTGAGCTCGTCCTCGAGATCGATCTGCTGATCGACGGTCAGAGGCTTATCCGCCCGCGGCGGGGGAATATCGTGGACCGCCGGAAAATGGCCGGCAGAGGTCGGCCGGGCGGGTGCCCCTTCCGGCAACCCGCCAAGCGATTTGGGCAGGCTTTCGCCGATTCCGGAGCCGGAACAACCCGTCAGCAGCACCGTGGCCGCGACCAGCGCGCCCCCTGCCAGCCAGACCGCCCCCGCCCTGCTGCGCCACATTGTCATCCGGTTTCCGTTTGTCGGTAAAACAACTGTAGACTCAATGCATTATAACATGCGCTTGGCGGGCGGCGAAGATATGGCGAAGCCCCAAAAAGCTATCCGCTGTCCGAACCGACGTGGAACGCTTGCGCGAAGGCACGGTTCTGGCCAATTCTGACCATGGGAGTGGCGCTCAAACAATGAACAAGGTTCCGTCCGGGTCTGACAATCCGAGCGAATTCGACGTCGAGGCGCTCGCGCACAATCTTGCCCGCATGGTCGAAGAAGGGGGCAAGGCGCTCGCCGCCTATCTGAAACCGCGCGAGAACGGCACCGCCCCCGCTTTCGCCGACGAACTGGCCGAGGTCGTCAAGACCTTCAATCATGTTGCCGATTACTGGCTGTCTGATCCAGGGCGCGCGCTGCAGTTGCAGAGCACGCTCGGCCGCGCCTATCTCGATCTGTGGGCCAATGCGGTCAAGCGCATGGCCGGCGAGCCGGCGCCGCAGGTGGCTGCGCCCGATCCGCGCGACAAGCGGTTCGCCGACCCGGAATGGTCATCGAACCAGTTCTTCGATTTCATCAAGCAGGCCTATCTGCTCTCCGCCGACTGGGCCAATACGCTGGTCGACCGCGCCGAGACGCTCGACCCGCACACGCGGCGCAAAGCCGAGTTCTACATCAAGCAGATCGCAAACGCGGTTTCGCCATCGAACTTCGTGCTTACCAACCCTGAACTGCTGCGAGAAACCATCTCCACCAACGCTGCCAATCTGGCGCAGGGAATGCACAACCTCGCGGAAGACATCAAGGCCGGCCATGGCGACCTGAAAATCCGTCAATCCGATCCGGCGCAATTCGCGGTCGGCCGGAACCTCGCTCTCACGCCCGGCAAGGTCATTTTCCAGAACGAACTGATGCAGCTCATCCAGTACGCGCCGACGACCGAGCGCGTTACGAAGATTCCGCTGCTGATCGTGCCGCCGTGGATCAACAAGTTTTACATTCTCGATCTGGCGCCGGAAAAATCGTTCATCAAATGGTGCGTCGACCAGGGGCTGACGGTATTCGTCATCTCCTGGGTGAACCCCGATGCCCGGCTCGCCAAGAAAGGCTTTGCCGACTATATGCGCGACGGTCCGATCGCCGCGCTGGACATCGTGCGGACGGTCACCGGGCAACGCAAGGCGCACATGATCGGCTATTGCGTCGGCGGCACGCTGCTCGCGGTGACGCTGGCCTATCTCGCCGCGAAGAAGCAGAACCGTATCGCCTCGGCAACCTTCTTCGCCGCACAGGTCGACTTCCGCCATGCCGGCGATCTGATGGTATTCGTCGATGACGATCAGATCGCGCTTCTGGAAGAACAGATGCACGAGCGAGGCTATCTTGCCGGCGCGAAGATGGCGAACGCCTTCAATATGCTTCGCTCGAATGACCTGATCTGGCCTTATGTCATCAACAATTATCTGAAAGGCAAGACGCCGCTTCCTTTCGACCTGCTCTACTGGAATTCCGATGCGACGCGAATGCCAGCCGCCAACCATTCCTTCTATCTGCGCAACTGCTATCTCAACAATCTGCTCAGCGCCGGCCGGATGACGATCGACGGCGTTACGCTCGATCTGAAGAAGGTGAAGGCGCCGGTTTACAACCTTGCCACCCGAGAGGATCATATCGCGCCGGCCAAGTCGGTGGCGCTCGGTTCGAGCTTCTTCGGCGGGCCGGTGAAATTCGTCGTGGCCGGCTCCGGCCATATCGCCGGCGTCATCAATCCGCCGACGAAGAACAAATATCAGTACTGGACAGGCCCGACGCCCGACGACGCCAATATCGATGGCTGGTACGCCAGGGCGACGGAACACTCCGGCTCATGGTGGCCGGACTGGCTCGGCTGGATCAAGGGAATGGACGGGGCTACGGCTCCCGCACGCACGCCCGGAGGCGGCAAGTTGCCTCCGATCGAAGACGCGCCCGGCTCCTATGTCCGCGTCAGCGCCTAGTTTTCGCTTCTGACCAAATCGGAAGCCTCGATTGCTGTGTTGACGTGCGTTTTCTTCACGCGAGCCGACGCCGACTTCGCGCGAAGCGCTTCAGGCTGCAACAGAACCACCGGAGACCTCCATGACCAAGGAATTGTTCTGGCTCACCCTCACCGTTGTTCTCACCGGGCTGATGTGGGTGCCTTACATCATCGACCGCATCCGGGTGCGTGGTCTGATGAAGACCATGGGCAATCCGACGTCGAAGGACACGCCGCAACATGGCTGGGCGATGCGCCTTTACTTCGCGCACACCAATGCCGTCGAGAACTTGATGATCTTCGCGCCGCTGGTGCTGATCCTGGATTCGCTCGGTGTCGCCAATGCCAATACGGCAGCAGCCTGCGCCGTCTATTTCTGGGCACGGTTGCTGCATGTCGTCGTCTACACCGCAGGCATTCCAGTGCTGCGAACCATCGCCTTCGCCATCGGCTTCCTGGCCCAGGCCGTACTGGCGCTCGCCATCTTCGGCTGGATGTAGGGCAATCGGGACCGATCAGGACGCGAGTTTGATCGGTACCTTCAGGTAGCGCACGCCGTTCTCCTCCGCCGGCGGGAAATGCCCTGCCCGGATATTGACCTGGATCGATGACAACAGCAGCAGCGGCGCTGCCAGCGTGGCGTCGCGGCGGGTGCGCATCGCGACGAAGTCATCTTCACTGACGCCGCCGCGCAGATGGATGTTGCGTTGTCGCTGCTCCGCCACGGTGGTCTCCCACGCATAGCTATCGCGGCCGGGCGCCTTGTAGTCGTGGCACATGAACAGGCGGGTCTGCGGTGGAAGCGACAGGATCCGCTGGATCGAACGATAAAGCGCCCGCGCATCGCCGCCGGGGAAATCCGCCCGCGCCGTGCCATAGTCCGGCATGAACAGCGTATCGCCGACGAACACCGCATCGCCGATCCGGTAGGAGACGCAGGCCGGCGTATGGCCGGGCGTGTAGATCACGCTGCCCTGCAGATTGCCGATCGAGAACGTTTCGCCATCCGCGAACAGGTGGTCGAATTCACGCCCGTCGCCGGAGACGTCAGTGGCGTTGAACACCGGCCGGAAGATCCGCTGCACCTCGCGAATGTTCTCGCCGATACCGACGCGCGCACCGGTCTTCAGCTTGATATAAGGTGCCGCCGACAAATGGTCGGCATGGGCATGCGTCTCCAGCACCAGCTTGATGACGACGCCCACACGCCGGGCTTCGACCAGAATAGCGTCTGCGAACGCAAGGCTCGCCTTGCCGGTCCGGTGATCGAAATCCAGCACCGGATCGATGACCGCTCCCTCCATCGTCTGCGGGTCCCAGATGAGATAGCTCACGGTATTCGTCGGCTCGTCGAAGAACGGCTGGATCGCGGGTTTGATCGCGTTGCTCGCTGACATGATGCCTGCCCTCGTTTTTCTTCACGTCTTGGCTTGACTATAATATTAGCGATATCTAATTTAGCAATATCTAATCAACACGAGATGACATGCGACAAAAACGCCAAATCGCCCAAGCTAATCTGAAGGCACTCGAGCGCAACGCGGCGGATGCCGCGGCGATGCTCAAGCTGCTGGCAAACGAAAACCGCCTCCTGATCCTGTGTCATCTGGCCATGACGGATGAAGCGCCCGTCAACGAACTGGCCGACGCGGTCGGCCTGAGCCAGTCGGCACTGTCGCAGCATCTTGCGCGTATGCGCGAGGAAGCACTGCTCGCAACCCGCCGGGATGCACAGACCATCTATTACCGGATCGCCGACCCGAACGCCGCGCGCATCCTCGGCGTCCTCAAGGACATCTACTGCCCGTGAGCGGCGCCGTCAGCAACAAACAACGCAAGGAGACCGCCATGCCGAGCCTGACATCGATCACCGCCGAACGTGCCGCCGAGCTCGTCCGCAGCGGGGCAACACTGGTCGATATCCGCGGGGCCGACGAATATGCACGCGAGCACATCGCCGGCGCACGCCACGCGCCAATGACAACGGTGAATACGAAGCTCGCGGACGAAACCGGCATCGTCGTCTTTCATTGCCGTTCGGGCGCACGCACCCAGGCGAATGCAACGCAACTGGCACGGGCTGCCGGCCATTGCGAAGCCTATCTGCTGGAAGGCGGCCTCGATGCCTGGAAAAAGGCCGGACTTCCGATCATCCGGGACCACAAACAGCCGATTGAACTGATGCGGCAGGTACAGATCGCCGCCGGCGTCATGGTTCTGCTTGGCGCCGCACTCGGCACCTTCGTGGCACCGGGCTTCTACGCCCTGTCGGCCGCTGTCGGTACCGGGCTGATCTTTGCAGGCGCCACCGGCTTCTGTGGCATGGCACGCCTGCTACGCCACATGCCATGGAACAGGCAAGCGGCCGCGTCGTGACCTCGGTGCAAGCGCTGCTGTCCGTTGCGTCCGGTAGCCTCGTCGGTCTGACGCTCGGATTGGTCGGCGGTGGCGGATCGATCCTTGCGGTGCCGCTGCTCGTCTATGTGGTTGGCGTGCACAATCCGCACGTCGCGATCGGAACCAGCGCGCTCGCCGTCGCCGTCAGCGCGCTGGTCAATCTCGCGGGGCATGCGCGCGGAGGTCATGTCAAATGGCGATGCGCAGCCGTCTTCGCGATAGCCGGCGTCGCCGGTGCGACAATCGGGGCGCAACTCGGAAAGATGGTCGACGGCGGGCGGCTGCTCGCCTTGTTCGGCCTGCTGATGATCATGGTTGGCGGACTGATGCTGCGCCCGCGCCAGCAGGCCGGCAACGCGGATGTGAGGCTGACCCGCAGTTCCGCTCCACGCCTGTTGCCGCCCTTGATCGTCGCCGGTTTCGCCGTCGGCCTGCTGTCAGGCTTTTTTGGCATCGGCGGCGGCTTCCTGATCGTCCCCGGTCTCATGGGCGCAAGCGGTATGCCGATCATCAATGCGATCGCCTCGTCGCTTGTCGCGGTGGCGAGCTTCGGCGCCACGACGGCTGCGAGCTACGCCATATCCGACCTGATCGACTGGCCGCTCGCCGCCCTGTTCATCGCTGGCGGCGCGCTCGGCGGGCTTGCCGGCGTCAGGCTTGCGGGCCGGCTCGCAGCCCGCAAGCACACCCTGACGGTGTTGTTTGCATCGCTCGTCATCGGCGTCGGATGCGCCGTCGCGGCAAGCGCATTCCTGCGCTGATAGTCGGTCAGGGGAACAGAGCGACCTGCTCCAGGCCCGTCGTCTCGGGAAAACCAAGCATCAGATTCATGTTCTGCACCGCTTGGCCGGAGGCACCCTTCACCAGATTGTCGAGTGCACTGATGACGATGGCCCGGCCTTCGATACGGTCTGCCGCGACGCCGATGAAGGTCATGTTCGAACCGCGGATGTGGCGCGTCTGCGGCGTCTCGCCGAACGGCAGCACGTGCACGAAGGCTTCTCTCTCGTACTGCCGGGCGAGGATCGCATGCAGATCCTGCGCACTGCGGCCACGCCGGCCACGCCGGCCACGCACATAGATCGTCGACAGGATGCCGCGATTCATCGGCACCAGATGCGGGGTGAAGGTGACGATCACGTCACGGCCCGCCGCCTTGGAGAACTCCTGATCGAGCTCGGCCATGTGCCGATGATGGCCGACGCCGTAGGCATTGAAGCCCTCGGAAACTTCCGAGAACAGCATCGCCTCCTTGGCGGAGCGGCCCGCGCCGGTCATGCCGGACTTGGCATCGACAACGATTTCGTCGAGGTCGATCGCCTTGGCCTTGATCAGCGGCAACAACGGAAGCTGCGCACAGGTCGTATAGCAGCCGGGATTGGCGACGAGTTGCGCTTTCTTGACGTCGCGCCGATAGAACTCGACCAACCCGTAGACCGCCTGCTTCTGCAAATCGAGGGCGGCATGCTCGTGGCCGTACCACTTCGCATAGGCGGCGGGGTCGCTAAGCCGAAAGTCCGCCGACAGGTCGACGATCCTGGCATCCGGCTTAGCCGCGAAGATGCCGGTGATGACCTTCTGGGTCGTTGCATGCGGCAGCGCGCAGAAAATCAGATCGAGCCCGGCATTCTTCCAGTCGACATCGTCGATAGCAACCAGAGTTGGCAAGTCGAAAGGCGCGAACTGCGGAAACACCGAGCGCATCTCGTGCCCGGCACGACGGTCGGCGGTCAGCAACGCGATCTCGACACGCGGATGCCGTAGCAGCAGCCGCGTCAATTCTGATCCGGTATAGCCGGACGCTCCCAGAACACCGATTTTCGCTTTGCTCGCCATGAGAACCCTCTCAATTTCCTGTCAAGCCGAACCGATCAAACCTGAACGACAAGTCTAGACCGAAGCCGGAAACCGCGGAGGGACAAGAAACGGTGCCGCGGACCGGATCCGGCGGCACGGGACTTCTGCTACGCGCAAGCGCTCGCCCCGGCCGCATGGATGCGGCGGCGGCGGAACGGAGCGGTTGCAGCGGTCTTCGTCATGCGGCGCGATATAGGCCGCGCGGCCAGACGGGTCAAGAAAATCCACGGCCGGCAAGGCATCCCGACGCACGCGATAGGCAGGCGCAACGCCGGACATTGCCGCCCCGGATGCTTGCATTGAGGCGGATCGGGCGGCCACTTATAGTGTGGCGCCGTTTCCGGTCGGTCGGCCGGGACAGCGGCAAGTGCAGCCGCCGGCGAAACGGCGGCGTTCCTCGGGAGGAGTAGAGTGATGCGTTTGGTCACCACGATCGGCGCGCTTTGCGCCGCTTCGATTGCAAGCAATGCCTATGCCCAGCAGCCGGCTGCTGCGCCGGCATCCGTACCGGACAAGATGCCGTTCGACATTCCCTATGGTCAGTCGATCAGCGGCGAACATGCGAAACCCGTCCTGGCGGCAGCGGAAGCCGAAGCCAGGAAACGCGGCTGGAAAATGAACATCGCCGTAGTCGACCCTAATGGCGAGCTCGTCTATTTCCTCCGCATGGACGACGCGCAGATCGCGTCGGTCAATATCTCGCAAGGCAAGGCACGGACTGCCGCTCGCTTTCGCCGGCCGACGCGCGCCTTCTTCAACGGCATGCAGAACACTGGCGGCTCATACCTGCCGAGCCTCGATCCGACGCTGGTCGCCTCGCCCGGCGGCCTGCCGCTGGTTCAAGGCGGCAAGATCATCGGCGCGATCGGCTGCAGCGGGGGCACCGGCGATCAGGACGAGATCATCTGCAAGGCCGGCGCCGACACGGTGAAATAATCTGACCTCACTGGACCGACAGGCGGGCTCCGCAAGCGGAGCCCGCTCCGTCCAAACGCGTGCGTACCGCGTCGCTCCGCCTACTGCTTCTCGATCTTCGCAGTCTTGATCGCATCCGCCCATTTCGCTGTTTCGCTGGCGACGAACTGGCGCAGATAATCGGGCGAACGGCGCTCTGGCGCAGTTACCACCGCGCCGGCCTTTGCCAACCGATCCTTGACCCAGGGCGTGTCCAACGTTTCCGACAGCGCCTTGTTGAGCTTCTGCACGATCTCCGGCGGCGTACCTTTCGGAAAGAACACGCCGTGCCAGGCGGACGCCTCGAAACCGGCGAGCCCCTGCTCATGCGCGCTGGCCAGGCTTGGCAAGGCCGGCGAACGCTCCTTGGTCAGCACGGCGACAGCTTTCACGTCGCCGTTCTGGATCTGCGGCAAGGTACTGGCCAGCAATCCGCACTGATAGTCGATACGGCTGGCGACGAGATCCTGCATCGCCGCGGGCGCGCTGCGATAAGGCACATGCGTGATTTCGATGCCGCTCTGCGCGTTCAGCAATGCGCAGGCCAGTTGCGCTGCTGACCCCGTACCCGAAGAGCCGTAGGTCATCTTGCTCTGGTTTTCCTTGGCATAGGCGACGAACGCCTTCAGGCCGTCCGCCGGCAAATCCTTGCGGGCGATCAGCACCGGCGGCACATCGACGACAAGTGCCACGGGCTCGAAGTCGGTCCGCGCATCGTAAAGCGGGTTCTTGTAGATCGACTGGTTCTGGGAATGCGTTCCGACCGTTCCCAGCACGAACTGGTAGCCGTCTGGTGCCGACTTGGCGACGCGGGCGCTGCCATTCATCCCGCCGGCACCGCCGGCATTTTCGACCACGACCTGCGCGCCGAGCAATTGCGAGAGCCGATCAGCAAGGATGCGTCCGATGACATCGGTGCCGGCACCGGCGCCGAACGGAACCACCATGGTGACCGGCCGCGTCGGCCAATTTTGTGCCGTGGCTGTATTGATCGGCGCAAACCCCATCGCAGCCGCTATCGTCGCCAACGCAATTACAGTCGAAATCCGTTTCATCGTTTCCTCGTCATTACCGCGAATGTCTTTCGCTCGTTCGGCGCGAAGACAATCAAGATTCGCGACTGCCATCAAACCATCGGGCCGCATAGCTGCATCGCGGCGCGAGATGCGTCGCACCGTCGCGCCCCCGCCCGCGACGTCCGAGGTCTTTACCCCCAGAGCCAGGTGACAATCTTGCTGCCGACATCACCAAGCGTCAGCAGCACCGCCGCCCAGACAAAAGCTGAAGTGAAATTGGCGAACTGAAACCGCCAGAACGGCATCTCAAAGATGCCGGCGATCAGCGGCACTGACGCTCGCAGCGGACCGGAGAACCGGCCAATAAAAATGCCGAGCGCCCCCCATTTGCGTACGAACACCTCGCCGCGCGGCAACAATTCCGGGTGGCGCGACAGCGGCCACACATGCGCGACCGACGGCCCGAGCTTGCGGCCGACCCAGAACGACAGCCAGTCGCCGAGCGCCGCCCCAATCGCGCCGGCAACCAGCACCGGCCACAAGCTGATGCCGCTCGACGAGATCAGCGCGCCGATGCCGACCAGCGCCGCCCAGGCGGGGACCAGCAACGACACGAAGGCCAGCGATTCAGCAAAGGCCAACAGAAATACGATCGGCGCGGCCCAGACACGGTTTTCGGCAACAAACTGGATGAGGTGATGCGCATAAGCTTCGATGTCCATCTCGTCTCCGACCGTCCGCGCAACCTTATTCCGAGCGATGCCGCATGGCAGCGCTCCTGCCCTTCTAACCCTTCTAACAGGTTCGCTTGCCCCGGAATATCGGCCGCGGATAACGACACCCGCAGAACGCCGTTCTTACCCCGGCAGCGCGGCGTCGTCGTCCGGCGTCAGGTGATTGAACGTGACCAGCGCGACGATCACCAGCGGCACCGCGAGAAACGCGCCGACCGGTCCCCACATCCAGGTCCAGAAGATCAGCGCCAGAAACACCGTCAGCGGATTGAGCGTCAGCCGCCGCCCCATGATCGCCGGGGTGATGAAGTGACCTTCGAGCGTGGTGAACAGCAGAAACAGGCCCGGCGCGATCAGAGCGTGGGCGAGCGAGGGAAAGGTAACGATACCGATGGCCAGCAGCACCAGTTCCATGATCAGCGGGCCGATATAGGGAATGAAGTTCAGAATAGCCGCCAGCAGTCCGAGCGCCAGCGGACTGGGCAAGCCAGTTGCCCAGGCGACGATCGCGGCAGCCACACCAACGATACAATTGATCACGGCGACGACGCTGAGATAGGTCGTCAGATTGTATTCGACATCGTTGAGGATCTTCAGAGTCCGCAAGCGCGCTTCGCGTTCGGAGAAAAAGAAGACCATGACCTGCCGCAACTGCGCGCGGCCGAGCAGAACGAAGAACAGCGCACCGAAAAAGATCAGGAACTGGCCGATCGCCGGCGTCGCAAAACCGAACGCAGTCTGCAGAAAGCCGGCAAGATCGACGCCGAGCCCGGCCTTCTCGCCTTCCGGCAGCACTGCATCGCGCAAATCCCTGAGCGCGGCCAGTGGCCGATCCAACAGATGCAATTTTTCTCTGATGGTCGCGCCAATGTCGGGTGCCCTGGCGATCCATTCGACTGCCGGCGCACTGAGGATGGCGAGAATTCCGTAAAAGACCGCAACGACAGACAGCCACAGCACAATGGCGGTCAACACAGGCGGCAAACCGATGCGCCGCGCCCAGGCGGACAGCGGCCCGAGCATGAAGCCGATGACGAAAGCCGCGACCGTCGGCATCAGCACCGGACGTGCCAGATACAGCGCGCCGATGAATGCAATCACGAACAGGCCGATGGTGGAGAATTGCGCCGCATCGCGCCAGAACGCATTGGTGTTCTCCGGCGGCACGCGATCATGCAGCTCGAGTCCGCGTCCAAACCGGCCACCCGGCCCCTCCCCGGCGCGCAATGCGCTGACCCGGCCGTTCCGGCCACGGCTTGCACGATCGGTCTGGTCTGTCTCGCGCTGCCTGCGGCCGGCGCTTCGCTCGTCACTGGTCTCGGCCACGGCCCTGTTCCCACGCCCGGTTGAGCACGGCGGCCAATCGCGGCGCCGGATCGCGACCGATAACGGCCAAACGACGATTCGGTTGCACCGCCGATAACGCGATTGCAGGCATGGCGCGGTTTTTTTACATACTTGCGTCAACCGATTCGCTTTCCATATTGCTTGCCGCATGTCCAAAACCTCAGCCAAAGCCTCGACGAAGCCGAAATCCACCGGGAAACGAGCAGTCCAATCCGACCTGTTCGGCGAGGTTGCGACCGCACGCCCGGCGAGTCCCGAGCCGCGGGACAAGACCGCCCCGGCTGCGTCTCGCAGCAAGTCGCGCAGCGCGGAGAGCGGCTATACGGCGAAGCACATCGAGGTGCTGGAGGGCCTGGAACCGGTTCGCCGGCGCCCCGGCATGTATATCGGCGGCACCGACGAGAAGGCGATGCATCACCTGTTCGCCGAGGTGATCGACAATGCGATGGACGAAGCGCTAGCCGGCCACGCCTCATGGATCGATGTGACGATGGAGGCCGATGGGTTCCTCAGCGTCACCGATAACGGCCGCGGCATTCCCGTCGATCCGCATCCAAAATTCCGCAACACGTCGGCTCTCGAAGTCATCATGACGACGCTGCATGCGGGCGGAAAATTCGATTCCAAAGTCTACGAAACCTCGGGCGGCTTGCACGGCGTCGGCGTCTCCGTCGCCAATGCCTTGTCGGACCGCCTCGAAGTCGAAGTCGCCCGCGATCAGACCCTCTACCGCATGGTGTTCGAGCGCGGCATACCGAAGGGCAAGCTGGAGAAGGTCGGCCGCGCACCAAACCGGCGCGGCACCAAGGTGCGCTTCCGCCCGGACCCCGAGATTTTCGGCGAAGACGCTGCGTTTCGGCCGGAACGCATTTTCCGCATGACGCGCTCGAAAGCTTATCTGTTCGGCGGCGTCGAAATCCGCTGGCAATGCGACCCCGCTCTACTGAAGAGCGGCGGCGATGTTCCTGAAAAGGAGACCTTCCACTTCCCTGCCGGCCTGAAAGACTATCTGGCCATCAACCTGAACGGCGCAACGCTGGTGCACCCGGATATCTTCCATGGCAAGTCCGGCCGCAACGGCGCGCACGGCGCGGTGGAATGGGCGGTGGTGTGGACGGCGGACCATGACGGATTTCTCAGCTCCTACACCAATACTATTCCGACGCCCGACGGCGGCACGCATGAATCCGGCCTGCGCAGCGCCCTGCTGCGCGGCCTCAAGGATCACGCGGCACGCGTCAATCAGGAAAAGCGCGCGAGCGGCATCACCAGCGAAGACGTGATGGTCGGCGCCGGCTGCATGCTCTCGGTGTTCATTCGCGAACCGGAATTCCAGGGACAGACCAAGGACCGGCTGGCGACTGCGGAAGCGCAGCGCATCGTCGAGAACGCCATCAAGGACCCGTTCGACCACTGGCTCGCCGGCAATCCGGCACAGGCGAACAAGCTCCTGGAATTCGTCGTCGAACGCGCAGAGGAGCGCATCCGCCGGCGCCAGGAAAAAGAAATCTCGCGCAAAACGGCCGTGCGCAAATTACGCCTGCCCGGCAAGCTCGCCGACTGCTCCAACTCGGCTGCGCAAGGCTCGGAGATTTTCATCGTCGAAGGCGACAGCGCCGGCGGCAGCGCCAAGCAGGCGCGTGATCGCCGTACCCAGGCGGTGCTGCCCCTGCGCGGCAAGATCCTCAACGTCGCCTCGGCCGGCAAGGACAAGCTCGCGCAGAACGCGCAGCTTGCCGATCTGGCGCAGGCGCTCGGTTGCGGCACCGGTTCGCACTACAGCGACGATGCGCTGCGCTACGAGAAGGTCATCGTCATGACCGACGCCGACGTCGACGGCGCGCATATCGCCTCGCTGCTCATTACCTATTTCTACAACCAGATGCCGAAACTGATCGACAACGGGCATCTGTACCTCGCCGTGCCGCCACTCTACCGGCTCACCCACGGCGCCAAGACGGTCTATGCGCGCGACGACAAGCACAAGGACGAATTGCTGAAGTCGCAATTTCACGCCAACGCCAATGTCGAGGTCGGCCGTTTCAAGGGGCTTGGCGAGATGATGCCGGCGCAGCTCAAGGAAACGACCATGGATCGGTCGAAACGGACATTGCTACGGGTCCGCGTCGCCGAGGACGAGCGCAAGCCGACGGACAAATCGGTGTCGCGGCTGATGGGCAGCAAGGCGGAAGCGCGCTTCGAGTTCATCCAGGAGAACGCCGCCTTCGCCCGCGACGAGATGCTGGACGTCTGAACCTCTCTGTCGACCCGAGAGCACGGCGGGATAGCGCCCGCCGCAGCCGGGTGTGTGCCGTTCAGTCGATCGGCAGGCCGGCGTAGTTCTCCGCAAGCGTTGTCGCCGCAGCCAGCGACGTCGCGACATAATCGAGCTCGGCAAGTTGACGCCGGCGATCGAATGCATTCTCGTGCGGGAAGTGGTGCAGCAGCGAGGTCATCCACCAGGAAAAACGCTGTGCCTTCCAGACGCGCGGCAGTACCTCGGCCGAATAGCCGTCAAGCCGTTCGCTGCTCCCGGTCTTGTAGAAATGCACGAAAGCGCGCGACAGTTTCAGCACATCGGCAAGCGCCAGATTCATGCCCTTCGCGCCGGTCGGCGGCACGATATGGGCGCTGTCGCCGGCAAGGAACAGGCGGCCATACTGCATCGGTTCGACGACAAAGCTGCGCATCGGCGTGACGCCTTTTTGCAGGATCTTGCCGCGCACCAGGGGACGGACGCCGCCGAGCCGCATTTCAAGTTCATCCCAGATCTGTTCGTCGGACCAGTGATCCACGTCCTCGTCCGGCGCGCATTGGAAATACATACGCGACACCATCGGCGAACGCTGCGTATAAAGCGCAAAGCCACGATCATGATAGGAATAGATCAGTTCCTCATCGACGATCGGCGACTCCGACAGGATCCCCAGCCATCCGAACGGATAGTCGCGATCGAACAGACGAATCTTGTCCTGCGGAATGCTCGGCCGACAGATGCCGTGGAAACCGTCGCAACCGCCGATGAAATCG
Source organism: Pseudolabrys sp. (assembly GCA_035556795.1). Lineage (GTDB taxonomy): Bacteria > Pseudomonadota > Alphaproteobacteria > Rhizobiales > Xanthobacteraceae > Pseudolabrys. The sequence goes on from DATMEV010000010.1 coordinate 27,910, forward strand.
CAATCGATGTGCCGGACCTCGCCCTCATGGGTGAAGGTGATCCTCGGGGTCCCGCTCTCCAGCCCCTGAACGCTGACATCAGATACCTCGAACAGGATCGGAACGTCGTGCGCCAGCAGGTCGGCGATCAGGTCCTTCACCACCTCCTGCTGCCCGTAGATCGTCGTACCCTTGCCGACGAGCTTGGTGAACTTGATCTCATGCAGCGTGCCGCCGAACTGCAGCTTGATGCCCTGGTGGAACAATCCTTCCTTCAGCATCCGCTCGCCCAGCCCGACTTCGATAAGCAGGTCGCGCACCCATTGTTCGATCAGGCCGGCGCGAACGCGCGCCTCGCAATAGGCGCGGTTGCGGTCCTCAATGATGACACTGTCGATGCCGGCCCGGCGCAGCAGATGCGCCAGCATCAATCCGGCCGGCCCCGCCCCGATAATTCCAACCTGCGTGCGCATGACGTTCCCCCCTTTTTAATCTGTATAGGCCCGCAACAATGCCGCTGCAAAGAGCGTGTTCGCGCGGGCTATGTCATGCATTCGGCTAAGATACCGACACTGGCGGCCAGCCATAGCGCGGGACCTGCCGACAATAGGTCTCGTATGCAGCGCCGAATTTTTCTGTCAGGTAGCGTTCCTCCCGACGCACGACACCGAAATGGATCAACACAAACGCGCTCACCGTCAGCACCAGCATCCAGTCCGATGCCAGCAGGATGCCGATACCGGCGAGCAGCAGCAGCCCGCCCACATACATCGGATTGCGCAGTCGCCGGAATATCCCTTCCGTCACCAAAACGCGCGACGGCTGCCACGGCTCGGCCGGCGTCCCCGCCGTGCGAAAAGCACCGAGCGCAGCCATGCCGAGTGCCGTCCCCGCCAACAATAAAACCGCACCGATGGCGAAACGCAGTGCCGGCGGCAGCAAGATCGCCAGCAGATAGGCTGGCAGCAGCCAATCAAGAACAAGTCCCAGAACAACTACCGCCAAAGCAATCAGCGGTGGCGGCGCGATCACTCCGGCGGTATCCGGGCGCATCTCCCTCCTCCGTACTTCCTCGTGCAGCCATGCCGGCCGATCATTTTGGCGATCGGGGCTGTCACTGACAGCCCATATTATCGTTCATTCCCGCAGGGTTAACAGCGGTCATGCTCAGCAGCTCGCACTATCCCAGGCGTTATCCAGGATCACATAACGTCCAATTAGACCCGGCAGAGGCCGGATTTATTGCATCGCAGAAGGATTGACTTTCGCTCCGTCCACCCTATGTTCCGCTCAACGGTCGGCGACGCACGCCACCCACGACCCCTCCGCGCATCATCCGCCTTCATCCGGCCCGGCGCGGACCTAGTGGTCTCCAGAGGTTTTATGTCATTTTCCCATCTCGGCCTGTCTGACAAAGTCATCGCGGCTATCGACGCGGCGGGGTACAAGAACCCCACTCCCATTCAGGATCAGGCGATCCCGCACGTTCTCGCACACCGCGACGTGCTCGGCATCGCCCAGACCGGAACCGGCAAGACAGCGGCCTTCGTGCTGCCGATGCTGACGATGCTCGAAAAAGGTCGCGCCCGTGCCCGCATGCCGCGCACCCTCATTCTCGAGCCGACGCGCGAACTGGCCGCACAGGTGCTGGAGCAGTTCGAGAAATACGGCAAGAATCACAAACTCAATGTTGCGCTGATCATCGGCGGTGTGTCGTTCGGCGATCAGGATGCCAAGCTGATGCGCGGGGTCGACGTGCTGATCGCCACCCCCGGCCGACTGCTCGACCATTCCGAGCGCGGCAAGTTGTTGCTCTCCGGCGTCGAATTGCTGGTTATCGACGAAGCCGACCGCATGCTCGATATGGGCTTCATCCCCGACATCGAACGGATCGGCAAACTGGTCCCCTTTACGCGGCAAACGCTCTTTTTCACCGCGACCATGCCGGCGGAGATCCAGCGGATCGCCGATACGTTCCTGCACAATCCAGTGCGCGTGGAGGTGTCGCGCCCGGCAACAACCGCCTCGACCATCACCCAGTTACTGGTCGCCGCAGGTCGGGAATCTTACGAGAAGCGGCAAATTCTCCGCTCGCTGATCCGCTCTGCAGAGAACTTCAAGAACGCTATCGTCTTCTGCAACCGCAAGAGCGAGGTCTCTCAGCTCCACCGTTCGCTGGTACGGCATGGCTTCAGCGCGGTCGCGCTGCACGGCGACCTCGACCAGACGACGCGCATGGCTGCACTCGATCAGTTCCGTCACGGCGATGCCAGCCTGCTGATCGCCTCGGACGTCGCGGCGCGCGGTCTCGATATCCCGGACGTTACCCACGTGTTCAACTTCGACGTGCCGCACCATCCGGACGATTACGTACACCGGATCGGCCGCACCGGGCGCGCCGGCAAGACCGGAACCGCCATCACCATCGTCGCGCCGATGGATACCAAATCACTCGACGCCATCGAAAAGCTCACCGGCCAGAAGATCGCCTGGTCCGGCCCTCCGCCGCAGGCCAGCGATGAAACACCGTCGGACGAGCGGCCGGCGAATGGGCGGCGGCGCTCGCGACGCGGCGGCGCGGCGTCTAACGGGCGCAACGGCCATCGTCCGACCGATACCGCCGGCGCAAAGACATCAGCCTCTGCCCCCCCTGCGCACCAACAGGCGAACGACTCCCGGCAGGAGCCGGCCAAGGGGCGTCGCCCGCGTGCCGCCCAAACGCGCCACAGCCACCACCAGGACGACGAGCCCGATACGTCACACCTGCCGGCGTTCCTGCTGCGGCCCGTGCCGCTCAAGGTCTAGAGATTCATCAATCGTTTACCGACGCGAGCGGACGTGCTGCATCGGACAGGTTGCTCGGTTTGCGAGCGGCAATAGCTTATAAAATTTCGCAATGGACAGGGCTTCGGACGCGCCGATTTTAACGTCCTGTCAACACGACCGACCTACCGTTCCCGCATAAAAACTTGGTTTTATTCGCTTATTCGTGCATTTGCAGGTCGATCCAACCTGCAGGGGACCGATGGTGGGAGACATGAGCGAGGAGCATGAGCGGACCACCGCCTTTGCCGCCATCGCCATGGAACAGATCAAGGCGCTTCGCCAGGCCGCGACACCGCGGAACTACGAGATCTGGTACAATTACGCGACCGGCTATCACCCTTCACTGAACCAGCACATCAACGACATCCTCATCAGCCGCGGTACGCTGTCCACGGCGGACCTCGACCAGATCTACGAAACCTATTTCTCCTCATCTCGTCTGACCGACCAGATCGACGCGGTCGGCAATAAGGTTCGCGACGAGATCGAACAGGTCATGGCGATGGTCGACGCCGCCGTCGGCACAGCGTCGAGCTACACCGAGAGCCTTGCCGACGTGAGCGAAAGGCTCGACCATTCCAAAGACCGCGAAAGTCTCCGCACCATCGTCGAAAGCCTGGTGCAAAGCGCCAAGGAGATGGAAGCCTCAAACCTCAAACTGGAAGAACGGTTGATCGCGTCCAAGCGCGAAATCAACGAGTTGCAGAACAACCTCGAAACCGTCCGCACCGAAAGCCTGACGGATCCCCTCACCCAACTCGCCAACCGCAAGTTTTTCGACAGCGCGCTTGAACGCGCAATCGGCGATGCCCGCGCCAGAAATGAGCCGCTATCGCTGATTATGACCGACATCGATCATTTCAAGAAATTCAACGACAACTATGGGCACCTCACCGGCGACCAGGTGCTGCGCCTCGTTGCCTTGTCGCTCAAGCAGAACGTCAAGGGCCTCGACACCGCCGCCCGCTACGGCGGGGAGGAATTTGCAATCGTCCTGCCGAACACCGTCCTGCGGTCGGCGCTGACCGTCGCCGACCACATCCGCCGCGCGGTGATGACCAAGGAGCTGATGAAACGTTCGACCGGCGAGCATCTCGGCCGTGTCACCCTCTCGCTCGGCATTGCCACGCTGCATAGCAACGACACCGCGCAGACGCTGATCGAGCGCGCCGACAACTGCCTCTATGCCGCGAAGCGGCACGGCCGCAACCGCGTTATCTGCGAGACCGACCCGGAAGTGCAGGCACGCGCCGCGCACGTCGCCTGACCATCTCCGGCCGGACGATTTCGCGACGAATGAATCGGATCAGGATGCCGGCAGTGCGTCCGGCTTGGCCGGCGTCAACTGCACCGACACACCGCAGCCGCATGCCGACGTCTGGTTCGGATTGTTGAAGACGAACTGCGTCGAAAGCTTATCCACCTTGAAATCCATCTCGGTGCCAAGCAGGAACAGGATGGCTTTCGGATCGATCAGGATCTTGACACCCTTGTCGACAACGACCTCGTCATGCGGATTGACCGAGGCGGCATATTCCATCGTGTATTCCATGCCGGCGCAGCCGCCATTCTTGACGCCGATGCGCACCCCTTCCATAGGCTCGGTGGCACGCGCCATGACGTCCTTGATGCGCGCTGCGGCAGCATCCGTCAGTCGCATCACCTGAGATTTGGGTCGTGCTGTCGCCATCGCGGTCTCTCCAGCATTCCTTTTCCCGGCAAGCTGTTGCGAATCATAACAGCTTGAAAGAACATGATAAATCCCGGTAAAATCCTTCGTCTAATGTGGGCATCTCGCCGGCATTTTGCAATTCACCTTTTTGTTGCGATTTGCCGGTTTGTCCGTCGCACCAATCACCACATATTGAGTACGTCACGCGCGACGTCGGACATTCGGCTCGGATCCCACGGCGGTTCCCACACCACCTTGACGTCCACGCGGCCAATACCGGCAACGCTCGATACCGCATTTTCGACCATCACCGGCAGGTCCTGCGCCGCAGGGCAGTTCGGCGTCGTCAGCGTCATCTCGACCTTAACCGCACGGTCGTCCTCGATAGCGACCTTGTAGATCAAGCCGAGTTCATAGATATCGGCCGGGATTTCCGGATCGTAGACGGTCTTCAGCGCCGCCACGATCTCGTCGGTCAGGCGCGCGGCTTCCGCTTCAGGCAGAGCAGCGGACGTTTGCGGAAGTGCGGCATCCGCCGTCTCGGATTTGGTGTCCTCAGTCATCAGACATCCTCACGTGAAGAATTCCTGCGCCTTGCGCAGCGATGCGGCAAGCGCATCGACCTCAGCTTTCGTGTTGTAGAGCGCGAAAGAGGCGCGACAAGTAGCCGTCAGGCCATAACGCGCCAGCAACGGCATCGTGCAATGCGTTCCGGCCCGCACCGCAACGCCGGAGCGGTCGATGACCGTCGCGACATCGTGCGGATGCGCGCCCTTCATTTCGAACGACACGATAGCGCCCTTCTCGCGCGCCATGCCAACGATGCGCAGGGAATTAATCTCACCCAATCGCTCATGTGCGTAGCGCATGAGCGCGTCTTCGTGCGCTCGGATGCGGCCCTTGCCGATCGAGTTCATATAATCGATCGCAGAACCAAGCCCGATCGCCTGCACGATCGGCGGTGTGCCCGCCTCGAACCGGTGCGGCGGCTCGCCATAAGTGACGCGATCCTCGAACACTTCGTGGATCATCTCGCCGCCACCGTTGAACGGCGGCATGGCCGCGAGCAGATCATATTTGCCCCACAGCACGCCGACGCCGGTCGGCCCATAAACCTTGTGCCCGGTGAACACATAGAAATCGCAGCCGATGTCCTGCACGTCGACATCCAGATGCACTGCCGCCTGGCTGCCGTCGACCAACACCGGAATACCACGTGCATGCGCGATCTTCACGACCTCCTTCACCGGCACGATGGTGCCGAGCGCATTGGACATGTGGGTGATCGCCACCATCCGGGTACGCGGAGTAAGCAGCATCTCGAATTCGTCGATGAGGAAGTTCCCGTCGTCGTCGACCGGCGCCCATTTGATGACGGCGCCTTGCCGCTCGCGTAGGAAATGCCACGGCACGATATTGGAGTGATGCTCCATGATCGACAGCACCACCTCGTCGCCTTCCTTCAGCCGCTCGCCGCCGAAGGTTGCGGCAACGAGATTCAGCGCCTCGGAGGCATTGCGCGTGAAGATGATCTCTTCCTTGCGCGGGGCATTGAGAAACGCCCGCACCGTCTCGCGGGCGGCTTCGTAAGCCTCCGTTGCCTCGTTGGCGAGATAGTGCAGGCCGCGATGCACATTGGCATATTCCGTAGTATAGGCTCTCTGGATACGGTCGAGAACGACCTGCGGCTTCTGCGCCGAGGCCGCATTGTCCAGATAGACAAGCGGCTTACCGTAGACCTGCATCGCCAAAGCGGGAAAATCCGCGCGGACGCGCTCGACGTCGTAAGAGCCATTGGCGACCGCCGGATGCATCGTCGTCATCCCCGCTCCGCAAGCCAGACGTCTGCGGTATCCATCAGGCTCTCGCGCAGGCCCGCATGCTCCACGGTTTCGATCGCCTCGCCGACGAAGGCCTTCACCATCAAGGCTTCCGCCTCCTTCGCCGGAATACCGCGCGCCTTGAGATAGAACAGCAGATTGTCGTCGAGCGCGCCCGCCGTGGCACCGTGGCCGCACTGTACGTCGTCTGCGAAAATCTCAAGCTCCGGCTTGGCATCGACCTCCGCCGTGTCCGACAGCAGCAAGGCATGCGCCGCCATCTTGGCATCGGTTTTCTGAGCCTCGGCCTCGACCGCGATGCGCCCCTGGAATACGCCGCGGCTTTCTCCGTCGAGCACCGACTTGAACAATTCCCGGCTCTGGCAGCCACGGCCACGATGTTCCGCCACCAGTGTCGTATCGGCGTGCTGGCGGCCCTTGAGCATGCTCACGCCGCCGATATTGGCTACGGTATCCTCCCCGTCGAAGCTCAAGAACAACTGATTGCGCAGGACATTGCCGCCCGCGACGAAGGTAAAGTCGTTGAACCGCGCCTTCGCGCCGATCGACGCCATCAGGCTCGACACATGCAGTGCACCGATCGCACCGATCGCCAGCTTGACGTGATCGACATGTGCGCCGTCACCAACGATCATGTCGAGGCCGGTGCTGACCTGATCCTCGGCCGAACCGTCATGGCTCTCGACGATCATCGCCTTCGCGCCCGCGCCGATCACTACCAGGGAACGGGTAAAGATCGACACCGGTTGCGCGCCAGTATTGGCGAACAGCAGATGGATCGGCTTGCTCAGCGCCGTACCGGCGTCAACACGGATCACCGCGCCGTCGCTCATCAGCGCCGTGTTGAGCGCCACCGCGACATCATCGGTCTTGATCACCTGCCCGACATGCTTCGCCACCACTGTATCGCCACTGGCAAGCGCCTCGGCCATGGAGCCGATATGCAGTCCCGGCTCCTGATCCAGATCGGACAATTCCGGCGCGAACATGCCGTCAACGAAAACCAGCCGCCGGCAATCGAGATCGGCAATCGGTCGAGCGGCGCCCAGCGCACAAGCCCTGGCTTTGGCATCCGGTGGGGCGGCAAGCGGCTTGGCGTCGCGCATCAACGCCCGCAGATCGGTATATTTCCATTCTTCGACGCGGCGATGCGGCAGTCCCTTGGTGTCGAATTGCTGGAACGCGCTCTCGCGCAACTCACGCAGGCCCGGCAACCGGGCCTTGGCCGCTGCGAAGGCCTCCGTCAGTGCGGCTTCCGCCGCCGTCTTCATCTGTCGGACTTCGGCGTTCATCACGCTGCCTCGCCAGCATAGTCGGCGTAGCCCCTGGCCTCGAGTTCAAGCGCCAGACTCTTGTCGCCGGTTTTGACCACCCGTCCAGCAGACAGAACGTGGACCACGTCCGGCACGATGTAGTCGAGCAGCCGCTGATAGTGAGTAATGACGATCATACCGCGTTGCGGCGAGCGCAGCCGGTTGACGCCGTCGGCAACGATCTTGAGCGCGTCGATGTCGAGACCGGAATCGGTTTCGTCGAGCACCGCCAGCGTCGGCTGCAAGATTGCCATCTGCAGGATCTCGTTGCGCTTTTTCTCGCCACCGGAGAAGCCGACATTGACGCCGCGCCGCAGCATCTCCTGCTTGACCTCCAGGTGATCGGCCGCCTCGCGCACGCGCTTGAGGAATTCCGGTGTCGTCAGTTCGGGTTCGCCGCGCGCCTTGCGCTGCGCGTTGAGCGCAGTGCGCAGGAACGTCATCGTCGCGACGCCGGGGATTTCCATCGGATACTGGAAGGCAAGAAAGACGCCCTTGGCGGCGCGCTCGTCAGGCTCCAGTTCAAGGATATTCTCGCCGTGGAGCAAGATTTCGCCCTCGGTGACCTCGTAGCCGGGTCGGCCGGCCAGCACGTAAGCCAGCGTCGATTTGCCGGACCCGTTCGGTCCCATGATGGCGGCGACCTGCCCCGGCTCTACCGTCAGGCTCAGCCCATTGAGGATTTTCTTGCCCTCGACCTGCGCATGCAAATTCTTGATTTCAAGCAATGCCATCGTCTTGTCCTCTTCTTCGTCCCGGTTCGGTCGGAGCCTGGCGGACGTGTCTTGAATGTTCCGGCGTCCATCGCTGGCGCATGGCGCGCCATCGGCGCCACTTATCCCACGCTGCCTTCGAGCGAGATCGAAATCAGCTTCTGCGCCTCGACCGCAAATTCCATCGGCAGATGCTGCAGCACGTCTTTGACGAAGCCGTTGACGACGAGCGCAACCGCTTCCTCTTCCGACATGCCGCGCTGGCGGCAATAGAACAGCATCTGGTCGGAGATCTTCGATGTCGTCGCCTCGTGCTCGAAGATCGCCGAGGCGTTCTTCGCCTCGATATAAGGAACGGTATGCGCGCCGCACTTGTTGCCGATCAGCAGCGAGTCACAGTTGGTGAAATTGCGCGCGCCGGTCGCCTTGCGATGCGCAGACACCAGCCCGCGATATGTGTTCTGCGAATAGGCTGCGGCGATACCTTTGGAGATGATGCGGCTCGTCGTGTTTCTGCCGAGATGGATCATCTTGGTACCGCTGTCGACCTGCTGGCGACCGTTGGAGATAGCAATCGAGTAGAATTCGCCACTCGAATCGTTGCCGCGCAGGATGCAGCTTGGATACTTCCAGGTGATCGCCGATCCCGTCTCCACCTGCGTCCAGGAAATCTTGGAGCGGTCGCCGCGGCAGTCGCCGCGCTTGGTGACAAAATTATAGATGCCACCCTTGCCGTCGGAATCGCCGGGATACCAGTTCTGCACCGTCGAATATTTGATTTCCGCGTCTTCCAGCGCGATCAGTTCGACCACTGCAGCATGGAGCTGGTTTTCGTCGCGCATTGGCGCGGTACAGCCTTCGAGGTAGCTCACATAGGAGCCCTTGTCGGCGATGATCAACGTGCGCTCGAATTGTCCGGTGTTCTTTTCATTCATCCGGAAATAGGTCGACAATTCCATCGGACAGCGCACGCCCGGCGGCACGTAAACGAACGATCCGTCGGAAAACACCGCCGAGTTGAGCGTGGCGAAAAAATTGTCGGTGATCGGCACCACGGTGCCGAGATATTTGCGCACCAGATCAGGATGCTCCTGCAGCGCCTTGGAAATCGGCATGAAGATCACGCCGGCTTTCTTCAGTTCCTCCTGGAAGGTTGTGGCGACGGAGACGGAATCGAATACCGCGTCCACCGCGACCGGCATGCGCGTACCGTCGCCGCGCTGGACGCCAGCGAGGATCTCCTGCTCTCGCAGCGGAATGCCAAGCTTGTTGTAGGTCTCGAGGATCTTCGGATCGACCTCGTCAAGCGAGTTCGGACCCACCTTCTGCTTCGGCGCGGCGTAGTAATGATAATCCTGATAGTCGATCTTCGGATAGTTTACCCGCGCCCAGGTCGGCTCGCGCATGGTCAGCCAACGGCGATAAGCCTCAAGACGCCATTCCAGCATCCATTCCGGTTCGGACTTTTTTTCCGAAATGAAACGGACGATGTCCTCGGACAGCCCTTTGGGCGCCTTGTCGGACTCGATATCCGTCTCGAACCCGTACTTGTACTGGTCAACGTCGATGCTTCGGACCTGATCGACGGTCTCTTGAACTGCCGGCATTCTCGTCTCCGCTCGCGGTTTCAAGGACCGCGGGAATGGATCAGTCGGTTATGGTTGCTCGCGTATTCCTGCCGCGATCATCCCTCGGTTGTAAGGCGCTCAGGCCGCAAGGCCCGCTTGCCCTTTAAGTAATGACGATGTCACCTTATTCCAAGCTTCCAATAGTTTATCGATCTCTCCTTCAGTCGTAGACCAGCCAAGGCTGATGCGGATCGCAGCGCCGGCAAGCGACGGCTCGACCCCCATCGCGGCAAGAACATGCGACGGCGTCACCTTGCCCGAAGAGCAGGCCGAACCGGACGACACCGCGACCCCGGCGAGATCGAAAGCGATGATCGCCGTCTCCGCCTTCATACCCGCCACGGCGACGAGCGTCGTGTTCGGCAGCCGCTCCACCGTCTCCGCGAAGACGATCGCGTCGGGCCGCACCGCCTTCAGCCCGGCCTCAAGCCGCCGGCGCAGAGCCCGCATATGCGCGGCTTCCGCCAGCAGGAGTTCCGCAACTGCCGCAGCTGCGGCGCCGAAACCCGCGATGCCTGCGACATTCTCGGTGCCGGCGCGACGTCCACGTTCCTGTCCGCCGCCAGTCGTCAGCGGCGCCAGATGAATATCGTCACGACGGCAGACCAGCGCGCCGACACCCTGCGGGCCGCCGATCTTATGCGCAGACAATGTCAGAAGATCAGCCCCTAACGCGTTGATATCAACAGGGATCCGCCCCACGGCCTGAACCGCATCGACGTGCAGCAGCCCGCCGGCATGATGGACAAGGCGAGCGGCCTCAGAAATTGGTTGAACAGCGCCGGTTTCGTTATTGGCCAGCATTACCGAGACGAGCGGCCGCTGTACGCCGGCGAGCAACCGCTCCAGTGCCTCAAGATCGACAACGCCGGTAGCAGTCACGGGAATATCGGTCACCGTGCCGAACCGCCCGCCAGCGCGAACCGAAGGATGCTCGACAGTCGAAGCAAACAAGCGCTCACGCAGTTCCTTGCGACCTCCGGTTTTGACCGTCGGCGTCAAGGCCAGCATATTCGCTTCGGTGCCGCCGGCCGTGAATGTGACATTCTTCGCCGACGCGCCGACCAGCGCCGCGACCTGTTCGCGTGCGGTTTCGACCCGATGCCGGGCTGCACGCCCCTGCGCATGCACCGATGACGGATTGCCGGTCTGCGTCAGCGCGGCCACCATCGCGGCGTGCGCCTGCGGCCGCAGCGGTGCGGTGGCGTTCCAGTCGAAATAGCCTGCCTCGGCCATGCTCTCACGTCGCCTCGTCACTCGTCACAGGTCGCTTTGGATCGCCCACCGCGTCAAAACGGCGTGCTCATCGAAAACACTTGCTTTTCGACCATCGCCCTATGGTAAGTAACCATCACGCGGGCGCCGTACCGTATCCGATGCGCCGCGGCACCCAAATTTAGAATAGTTCTAAATAGTTACGCGGGTCCGGCGCTTCCGTCAAGCGCACTTTCGGACGACACGCGCCGAGGTGGATAAACACGATGCCTGAGGTCATCTTCAACGGTCCCGCCGGTCGTATTGAAGGTCGATACCATCCCGCCAAGCAGAAGAACGCCCCGATCGCGATCATCCTGCATCCGCACCCGCAGTTCGGCGGGACGATGAATCACCAGATCATCTACCAGCTTTACTATGCCTTCGTGCACCGGGGCTTTTCGGCACTACGCTTCAATTTTCGCGGCGTCGGTCGCAGCCAGGGATCCTTCGATCATGGAACCGGGGAACTGTCCGATTCCGCTGCCGCGCTCGATTGGGCGCAGTCCATTACGCCCGAGGCCAAGAGCTGCTGGATCGCCGGTTTTTCGTTCGGCGCCTGGATCGGCATGCAGCTATTGATGCGTCGACCGGAAGTGGAAGGCTTTATTTCCATCTGTCCGCCGGCCAATCTCTACGATTTCTCGTTCCTCGCACCCTGCCCGTCGTCAGGCATGATCGTTCACGGCGACAAGGACGCGGTTGCCCCGGCCAAGGACATCAACACGCTGGTCGACAAGCTGAAAACGCAGAAGGGCATCGTCATCGAGCAAAAGGTAATTCCCGGCGCGAACCACTTCTTCGACGGCAAGATCGACGCACTGATGACGTCGGTGAACGGTTATCTCGACAAACGGCTGAACACCCAGCGCAAGCCGGCTGCCTGACATCGGCCCGAAGCCCCCATGGTGAGAAGCCTCGTGCCAGCGGGGCCTCTCGGACCAGAGGACGGGTGCGAAAATCCGCTATGGCCGTGCCACGACCCCGCCCGTCAGCGGCCGCGGTGCGCCGCTGGTCTTCGGGAAGGTGATCGGCACTTCCAGCAGTGTTCGCACCGCAAGAAAGGCGAAGGCCTGCGCCTCCAGCGCCTCGCGCGACCAGCCGACCTGATCGGCGGTCTCGACCGTCGCCGGCGCCAGACGCTCCGACAGCATCCGCATCAGTGTCGGATTGAACGAGCCGCCGCCGGCAACAATCCATGAGCGCGGCACCGCCGGAAGATGCGGCACGACGCGGGCGACAGAGGCGGCAGTGAGCGCCGACAGGGTCGCCGCGCCATCGGCAACGGAAAAATCCGGCAAGCCAATCTGGCTGAAAGCGAAAGCGTTGCGGTCCAACGACTTCGGATAGGGCGCGGCAAAGAACGGGTGATCGAGAACGCGGGCGACGAAGGTTTCGTTCACCTGTCCCCTGCCTGCCTGATCGCCGTCGCGATCAAGCGGCGCGCCGGTGCGCGCCCGCATGAAATCGTCGATCAACGCATTACCCGGCCCGGTATCACAAGCGACCGGATCGCCACCATCAACATAAGTGATATTGGCGACACCACCGACATTGAGCACCACGATCGGATGCGGGCGTGTCAATTCACGGGCGATCGCCTGATGATAGATCGGCACCAGCGGCGCGCCCTGCCCTCCGGCGGCGACATCGGCTTGCCGGAAGTCATAGGCGACCGGGATCCCAAGCGCCCGGGCGACTGCGGCGCCATCGCCGATCTGTACGGTCAACCGTGCGGACGGCTTGTGCAGGACCGTCTGGCCATGAAATCCGACGATGGCAATGCTAGCCCGTTCGACACGATTCCCGGCAAAAAACGCTTCCACCGCCTCGATATGAGCGCGGGTAACAAACGCCTCGGCATCGCGGAGAACGCCCGGCCGTGCGTCCCGCTCGGTGAGCGCCGCGCCCGCCGCCAATGCCGCCCGCAGCAACGCGCGCTCATCCTCGCTATAGGCCCGGTAGCCGGTCGGCCCGAAGCCGGTAACCCTTACCCCGTCGGTTTCGATCAGCGCCACATCGACGCCGTCGAGCGAGGTGCCGCTCATCAGCCCGATGGCGCGCAACGGTGTCCGGCGCGTCGTGGTCATCAGTTCTGCTTCGATCCGGCGGAGCGTGGGAGGCGAGGGTTGGTTGAATCCGACGCCGGACCTGTTACACCACCGGCCAAACCGGCGATAGGGTCATGAGCGCGTACACATCCGAGTTCCTCAACACATTGGCCGACCGCGGCTTCATCCATCAGGTTTCGGATGCGGCTGGTCTCGATGCCCTCGCGGCAAAGTCGGAAGTCGTCGCCTATATCGGCTACGACTGCACCGCGCCGTCGCTGCATGTCGGCCACCTGCTCTCGATCATGATGCTGCACTGGCTGCAGCAGACCGGCAACAAGCCGGTGGTGCTGATGGGCGGCGGCACGACCCGTGTCGGCGACCCATCCGGCCGCGACGAGACTCGCAAGATCCTTACCGTTGAGCAGATCGATGCCAACAAGGCAACGATCCGCACCACCTTTGACAAATTCCTGCAATTCGGATCGGGCAAGTCCGATGCGGCGATGGCCGACAATGCCGAATGGCTGACGAAGCTCAACTATATCGAGATGCTGCGCGAAATCGGCCGCCACTTCTCGATCAACCGCATGCTGACGATGGATTCCGTGCGGATGCGGCTGGAACGCGAGCAGGAACTCTCCTTCATCGAATTCAACTACATGATCCTGCAGTCCTACGACTATGTCGAACTGTCGCGCCGCTACGGCTGCAATCTGCAAATGGGCGGGTCGGATCAGTGGGGCAACATCGTCAATGGCATCGACCTCGGCCGCCGCATGGGCACGCAGCAACTCTATGCCCTCACCTGCCCGCTGCTGACCACTGCTTCCGGCGCCAAGATGGGCAAGACCGCCGCCGGTGCGGTGTGGCTGAACGCCGACATGCTGTCGCCCTACGACTACTGGCAGTTCTGGCGCAACACCGAGGACGGCGACGTCGCGCGTTTCCTCAAGCTGTTCACGACACTACCGCTTGCCGAGATCGACAAGCTCGCAGCTCTGCAGGGTTCGGAGATCAACGAGGCGAAGAAGGTCCTCGCCAGCGAAGCCACGGCACTGATGCACGGCCGCGCCGCCGCCGAGCAGGCGGAGGCCACCGCCCGCAAGACCTTCGAGGAAGGCGCTCTCGCCGAGAGCCTGCCGACGATCGAGATCGCGCGCGCCGATCTCGACAACGGGCTCGGCGTGCTCACGGCTTTCGCCGATAGGGCGGGCCTCGTCGCCTCGAACGGCGACGCTCGGCGTCAGATCAAGGCGGGCGGCCTGCGGGTGAACGACACACCAGTCAGCGACGAGAAGATGTTGCTGACCCCCGCCAGCCTGACGCCGGAAGGCGTCATCAAGCTGTCGCTCGGCCGCAAGAAGCATATTCTGCTCAAGCCGGTCTGATCCGAGGGCGATGTCGCGTCACGGCACGCTTGGTTCACACGAGGCCGGCGCGCTGATCCATTTTGCTTCAGCCGTCCCGCTCCAAGGCGAACCAGCCTCCAGTGCGCCGGGAAACGCGCTACTGGCCCGGCTCCGCGAAGGTCGGCGGGTTGCTGTCGCGGAATTCGAAGAACTTGCGCAGCAATCCCGGCGCGATCACCGACAACGGGTTGGTCTGGATACGGAAATTGCTCGGCTGCCCGGTGATTTCGTAGGTGACGCCGAGCAGCCCCTCGTTGCTGTTCGGGCCGCCGAGGAAAAAGCCAATCAATGGTATCTGACCGAACATATTGTTGAGGCCATAAAGCGGGATGAAAGTGCCGCGCATCGAGATTTCGTCGCGCCGGTAATCGATCGCGCCCTCGATGGTCGCTCCGATCACCGGCCCGCGGACGACGCCGTTCTTGACCTGCATCCGGCCCGGCGTCTTGGTGAATTCCGCTTGTGCCTGACTGAAGGCAACCTCGCCGCGTTGCCCGCTATCCGCTCCGGCGGCAACACGCTCCAGCGCCGGCTCGCCGCGGATCCGGAAATTGCTGACGCTGATGATCCCGTCCTGCGGGGCCGTATCGGTCCTCGGCGGCTCCATGCCGATCACCACCCGTCCACCATTCATGCGCGGATAGACGTCGGTGAAGCGGAATAACGCCCCGGCGTCGTTGGTCTCGAGATAGAGAGCCGGCCGTTTGGTGCTGACGCGCACGCGCATATCGCCGAGCAGCGGGGTGTCACGACCGATCTTCGCGCTCATGCTGAAGGTGCGAATCTGTCCGGTACGACGCCCGACTTTCAGGTCGAGGCTGCGGACCGCCTCGCCGTTGTGCCCCAGGACCGCTCCGACCTTGACATCGAGGTCGAAATCCATCGGTTTCTGCTTGGAGCCGCTGTCAAATGCCGAACCCGACATCGACGCCCGAACCAGCCCGCGTCCATCGAAGACATCGCCGCGGACCAGGATCTGCAGCACCTTGTCGTTATTGCGGCTGGCTTTCACCGATAATTTGTCGCCGTCAGCGAACGCCAGCACCGGGAAGCTCGCCGCGGCGACGTCGCCGCTATTGTCGATATCGAGCGAGCCGCGCACGGTGGTGCCCTGCCCGTCTATCACGATGTCCTCGAAATGCGTCCCGGCCTTGTCGCGCGAGAAGATGAATGTCGCGCGAGCCGGTTTGCCGGCGGGCTTGGTCCAGCCGGGGATCAGGTTGTCGATCTTCACGGCTGTCAGGTCCGCATCCGCGCCGTAGCGAACCGGCTGGTTGGGATCGCGAATGCGTGCCGCCATGCGGACGGGAATCGTACCGATGATGGCATCATCGAGATCGATGCCGAGACGTTTGCGCGCCGCTTCGTCGAGCGCCACAGCAAGACGCACCTCGGAATCCGGAGCACCCGGCGCACGGCGAAACTCGAATTGCGCTGGCAACCCGTCGACTTTAATGTCGCCACGCACCAGCAACATCTGCTGCGTGATCGAGACCTTCAACGCGGCAGACTCGACCTTCTGCCCGGCAATCAATTTATCGGACGAGAAATTGGTGATGTCAGCGCTCATCGAATAGGTGATCGCGTCTTTGCGGATAACCTCGGCGAGCGGCAGCGACAATTGTACCTGGGCGGCGATGGAGCCGCGGCTGTTCGCGGGATCGATCGGGACGCTCGCCGTATCGCGCAGCGGCTCTTTCGTCAGCAACTCGGTTGCCGCGGGCAGCGGACCGTCGATACGAAAGCGTGCCTGCATCGTCGGTTCTTTCGGATGGAAATCCGGAATTTCAAACAGGCCGTTGGCAATGTTCAGGCGACGGCCCGGCGAAACATCCATCGTGCCGCGGCCGAGCGTCATCGTCGCGCGCGATCCCGACACGCGGATATTGACGTCGGCATCACGAACGGCCGGCAACGTATCGATTGGACGCACCGACACGCCGCTGGTGTCGAACTCGACCCGCAATCCCTCTTCCGGGATCGGCGGGCCGCTCGATGTCAATGTCGGCGCCAGCGTATTCATGGCGATCACCATGCGATCGATACTGCCGCCCGAGAGCCGGTGTAGCGCCCATCCGCGCACTTTCGGCGCGACGAAGACCGGCCACAGCCGCAACGCCGCATCCACCGACATCCTGGTGCCGGCCACGCCGAGCGCAATGCGCGCCTCCGGACCCGAATAGTCAACGAACCCGGAGACCGCGAGACCGATATTGTGGCTCGCGCGCGTGTCGACACGGCCGAGGTCCCCCTGTTCGAGGTCGATGCGCTTTTTGTTGAAATCGAGCCGCGCGCGGACGACGGCACGATTGAGCGACAGCACTTCGCTGCCAGGTAAACTGCCATGCGGATTGCCAGAAACGACCGCGCCGAGGATCACCGGGTCGATCATCTGCGTACGGTCGACATCAAGCCGCCAGACTCCGGCCTCGCCGGGCAGCGCCTGCAACTGCGCAACCATCGTGAACTGGTTGTCGCTGGCGAGGATGCGGAACGGCATGATGAAAGCGCGCCGCTGCGCATCCCACGAGAATGCGAGCTCAGCGCGGTCGATGTCGATGCGCGTGACCGGCTCGTCGAGATCCGCGATATAGCCAGCCTCAGCGAGGACATTGCCCTCGGCAAACTGAGGCGTTCCATCGGCGGCGATTTCGCCGCGCAGCCGAACCGACAACAGCAGGTCGGCCTCGAAGTGCCCCTCGCCGAGGCGCATCGCCAGCAGCACGTCCTTGGAGGACACTTTGTGGGCATCAAGCGCTACCCGGCGATGCCCGTTAGCGGCCGGCGCGACATTGGCGCGGATCTGCCAGGGCCGCTCCGGCGTCTCGGAACCCAGGCGAAACTCGACGCCGCCCTGAACCGGCCGTTTCAGACTCAGATTGATCCGCGAGAAGGTCCAGCGCTTGCCGTTGCGCTGATCGTCGACGATCAGATTTCCGCCCTTCAATCCCAGCTGCTTCAGTTCGTATCCATCGAGGCCGCTCGCGCCGAGGCCATCTATCCAGGCGAGCAGCGCGGCAATCTCCTCATAGGCCTTGCTGCCTGGTACCGCCGGCCCGGCTGTCGCAGCAGGCGCTTCCTGCACCGCAGGCACGCCCCGATCCGTCCCTGCCGGCGCAACCGTCGCCGCCGGGGTGGTAGCGATCGGCCGCGTCTCGGCCCCGGCAAACACCGTAATGCGCCCATCCGTCTCGATCCGCACCTTCATCTCGGCGCCGACCAGATTGAGGCTGGTCGCACGGATGCGGCCGCTCAGCAGCGCGGTGCCGGAGAGGCCGATTTCCGCCTTTGGCGCGCTCGCTACCACCGTCCCGTCCGGGTCGCGGACAACAATGTCGCGAATGCGCAAAGCCATATGGCCTGCTTCGTCGCGCTCGATCTGCGTGCCGCCGATCGTCACCTGATGGTCGGCACCGAAATTCCGCTCCACAGCAGCGACCAGCCATGGCGTCGCGACGTCCAGCACAATCGGACCGGTGGACAACCGCCACCACAGCCCGCCCGCCATCGCGGCGATCAGCAGGACGCAGGCCAGCGCGCCATAGGCCAGCCGGCGGACAATCGGATGACGAAAAGTGCCAAGTCCGCGACACAGGCGCAGCCACGCACGCCGCCGCCTCCGCCGCCCTGATCGACGCAGCCGGGCATGGGCGCCGGGCACGCCGCCAGGCTGCCCCTCGAGCTGCTCATCCAGCTGCCCGTCATGCCGCTCCATGCGATCACGCTTCGTGTTTCCGCCCGTCATCCCGTCCGGAACGCTCTCATCCTTTTAAATTCACAATGGAATATCGCCTTCGGTGGCCGATTCGCCTATCACCGTCTGACCGCATCGCGTGCCCCCCGCGCGACCGTTATGGTGGGTGATCCAGACCGCCTCACTGGAGCAATGCAGACCTAAAGCGACGAAAGGAAGGCATCATGACGTCTTCTGCCCCCACCTCCGCCGAAACGGAATTGAAGGAAGGCACCCGTGCGCCGCGCTTCCGCCTGCCGCGAGATGGCGGCGGACAGGTCTCCCTCGTGGACTACAAGGGCCGCGTACTGGTCCTGTATTTCTATCCGAAGGCCAATACCTCCGGCTGCACGCTGGAAGCCAAGGACTTCTCCCGACTGCGCCAGCGTTTCGCCAAGGCCGGCGCCGACATCCTCGGGGTTTCCGCCGACCCGGTCGCGGCGCTCGACAAATTCCGTGGCAAGCAGGATTTGACCATCCCGCTTGCCAGCGACGAGACAAAAGAGATGCTCTCCGCCTATGGCGCGTGGGGCGAGAAATCCCTGTACGGGCGCAAATTCATGGGAGTCATCCGCAAAACCGTGCTGATCGACGCCGACGGCAGGATTGCGCGTATCTGGCCAAAGGTGAAAGTTGCCGGTCACGCCGACGAGGTGCTGGAGGCAGTCAAGGCGTTGTAGCCGTTCACAACATTCCTGAGGTTTAGCGATCCCGTTTCCGGAATTTTAACCACGACCGGTTGATATCGACGCGTATCTGGCGGCCTGTTTTCGACCGTCCGGGAGCGTCGATGTCCCACCTGCAGTCTCCTCACTATTACCCCGCCCAACCTGCCGCCCGCCCGTCGCGGGCGCCGCATTCGCATCAGGCGCACCGGCAACGGCCGGGCCACGATTACACGCTGGCGCATCGCGGCCGTCAGGTGCGCATCGGCCCCGTGTTGTTCTGGATCGTCGTCGGAACGCTCGTCATCATGGCGGTCTGGACGGTCGGCACCGCTACCTATTTTGCATTCAAGGAAAACGTGCTGACCCGCCTGGTCAGCCGGCAGGCGGACATGCAATTCGCCTATGAGGACCGTATTGCCGAGCTGCGCAGCCAGGTCGACCGGATCACCAGCCGTCAACTGCTCGATCAGGAGCAGGTCGAACGCAAGGTCGAAGCGTTGCTTCGACGGCAGTCGGTTCTGGAACAACGCAGCGCCGCGCTCGGCGGTGACGATCTGATCACCGGGTCGATTTCACGCAAAGGTCACAACGAACGCGACCTCAAGCCTTCCCCGGTTGGCAGCAGCGCACCCGCCAAATCCCGAGACCGCGGCGCCAGCCTGCGCGGCGGCATCGAAGGCGCATTGGCACGGGCCGAGCTGTCGATGAGCCGTGTCGAGAACCGGCAGCTCGGCGCGCTCTCCGCAATGGAAGACAAATACGACAAGCGCTCGCAGACGATGCGCGGCGTCCTCGCCGATCTCGGCGTCAGCCCCAACAAGCTGCCGCGTGCCAGCGCCGTCGGCGGTCCATTCGTTCCGGTCAAGCCGCCGCGCGCCAACGCCGACATCTTCGACCGGCAGGTCTATCGTGTCGCCGTCGCCCGCACCCAGCTCGATCGCTATACTCGCGCGCTTACCACCGTTCCGGTCCGCAAGCCCATCACCGGCGAGCTCGACTTCAGTTCGACCTTCGGCGTGCGCTCCGACCCCTTCCTCGGGCGACCGGCCATGCATACCGGCCTCGACATGCGCGGCAGCACCGGCGACCCGGTCCACGCAACAGCCGCCGGTACCGTTGTCACCGCCGGATGGAACGGCGGCTATGGCAAGATGGTGGAGATCGACCACGGTAACCAGTTCTCGACCCGCTACGGCCACCTCTCCGCTATCAATGTCCGCGTCGGGCAGAAGGTGAGGATCGGCGACGTCGTGGGCCGCATCGGTTCGACCGGCCGCTCGACCGGACCGCATCTGCACTACGAAACCCGTGTCAACGACGAAGCGGTCAACCCGACCCGCTTCCTCAATGCCGGCAAGCGCCTCGGCGCGCTCTAGAAACAGTATCGCCTTGCACGGGCTGGCGAGCGCCGCCCGACAATGCTAGTCCGCGGCGTGCCTGAAACAGCCCGGAGCCTGTCACCACCGATGCGAACCGGCCCCCGACATCCGCGCCTCGGCGCCGCCGGATTCCGGCTGACGCTGCCGCTGTTCGAGCGCTTCTACGCACGCAAGCAGATCCATCGTCAGGACAGCCCGCTCGCCCAAGCGACCTTCGCCCGCCTACGCGACAAACTCGCACGCGGAGAGACGCTTTATCTTGCCGGGCTCGGCACCGCCGGATCGCACAATTCCGGCGTCGCCCTGATCAGGGTGACACGCGACAACGGCCCGGAACTGATCTGCAACAACGAAGAAGAGCGTTTCTCGGGCGAAAAGCATACGACGCGTTTCCCGGCTCAGGCCCTCGCTGCGCTACGTGGTCAATTGCACCGCATGAGCCTGACGCCGGAGCGGATCGATGCATGGTTCGCCTCCTGGGATTACCCGGCGCTCGGCGCCACACTGGTGAAAACCGGCTTCGAGGAAGCGCCGGTAAGCTTCAGCATGCTGAGCACGACGGCGACGCCGGCCTTCAATATGCGTCACCTCGATCAGGGAACACGTTCGGCCCGACGTCTCGCCGAGGCGATGGGGCTCGATGCACCGGCGCCGATCATCGGCTTGCCTCATCACGATAACCATGCCTGGTTCTCCTATGCGGCCTCGCCCTTCGCCCGCAGCGGCAAGCCGGTGATGATGGCAGTCCTCGACGGCCTCGGCGATATGGGCTCGATCTCGCTTTATCGATGCGAAGCCGAGCGCATGCAACGGCTCGTCAGCAATGACAGCCTGTTCGACAGTCTCGGCATTTTCTACGCCGTCATCAGTTCGACGCAGGGTGGCTGGACCTGGCTTTCCAGTGAAGGTCGCTATATGGGCGCCACTGCCTATGGCAACAGCGACCGCGCCACCAACCCATATTATGCAAGGCTGAAGGCGATTTTCTCGCTGGAACCCGACGGGCGCGTGCTGCTCAACCGCACGCTGGCCAACTGGCCCCGCAGCCTGTTCAACAATCCCTATACGCCGGCGCTCAAAGACCTGCTCGGCGAGCCGATCGCGCTGAAGGATATGTGGAACCCGGACGCGGTGCTCAGCGTCGACGACATCAGCCACAGCGAGACGACGCAGGAACGTGTCGACAAGGCGGCTGCGACCCAACTGGTGTTCGAGGATGCGTTGTTCCACGTCGTCGAGCACTTCATTCGTCGCACCGGCGGCGATCGGCTGATCCTGACCGGCGGCATCGGCCTCAATGCGCTGGGCAATATGCGGATGCTGGAGCGCTTCGACCGCGACTTCTATCGCCGCACCCTTGGAAAAGACACGCGGCTGCATCTGTGGGTACCGCCGACGCCGAACGACGCCGGCGTCACCATCGGCGCAGCCTATATGGGTGCCTATCTCACCGGCGCCGGCATCGGTCCGACCATCGATCATGCCTTCTATTGCGGCAGCGGACCGTCGATTGGCGATATCCGCGCGGTGCTCGCCGAAGCGCCCGATATCGCCTGCCTCGAACTCGGTGATGCATCGGATCCCGTCCGGCGCGACGCGCTCGCCGATCTGATGGCCTTCATCACCGCGCGGGACGCGATCTTCGCGGTGATGCAGGGGCCGGCCGAGACCGGCCCGCGGGCGCTCGGCCATCGCTCGATCCTCGCCAATCCGTGCAATCCAAAGACGCGCGAGAACCTCAACGCGCAGGTCAAGTTCCGCGAGGCGATCCGGCCGCTGGCACCGATGATGACGCTTGCCGCCGCACAGCAATGGTTCGACCTGTCGGACGGCGCCAGCGACGACGACTACAATGCCTATAATTACATGGTGCTGACCGCACGCGCGAAACCCGCTGCGCACGATGTCATCCCCTCCGTGATTCATGCCGATGGCACCGGCCGCATCCAGATCGTGCGACAGCACACTGACCCGTTGATCCACGCCTATCTGACGGCGCTCGGCCACCGTATCGGCATCGAGATCGCGGTGAATACCTCGTTCAATGTCGGCGGGCCGATCGTGCAGACTGCGGCGCATGCGATCGCCACGTTGCGACGAGCGCGGGGCCTCGATGCAGTTCTGCTGTTTTCCGAGGAAGGACCGGCTTTCGCCGTATGGCAGAAGGACGGCACGCAAGCGGGTCGCTTCAGCCGCTGGTACGCGGAGTGGCAGACAGAGACGCGGGAGATCTAGAGTCTTTCTGCCTTGATGAGATCATCATCGTCATGCGCGGACATAGCGCGTCAAAGACGGGCATAAACGCCCTATTGATCCGCGCATCCATCTTTTTGAAAATGATGGATTGCCGGGTCATAAGGCGCTTCGACACCGTCGTCGACGGCTATGCTCGACAATGACGCTTCATCCTGCGCCGACTACTCCACGTCCTCGACCTTTTCCGGCCCGGTGCCGAACGCCTTCTGTGCCAGCGCTGCCTGCATGAATTCATCGAGATCGCCGTCGAGCACCCCGCCGGTGTCGGAGGTTTGCACGCCGGTGCGCAGGTCCTTCACCATCTGATACGGCTGCAAGACATAGGATCGGATCTGGTGACCCCAGCCGATATCGCTCTTGGCCGCAGCCTCGGCGGCGGCGGCTTCTTCTCGCTTCTTGAGCTCCATCTCATAAATCCGCGCCCGCAGCATTGCCCAGGCCTGCGCCCGGTTCTTGTGCTGCGACCGTTCGGCCTGACAGACGACGACAATGCCCGTGGGCTCGTGGGTGAGGCGGATCGCCGAATCGGTCTTGTTGACGTGCTGGCCGCCCGCGCCGCTCGCCCGCATCGTGTCGGTGCGGACATCGTTCTCGTTGATCTCGACGACGATGCGGTCATCGACCACAGGATAGATGTCGACGCTCGCAAATGAAGTATGGCGACGCGCATTGGAGTCGAAAGGCGAAATGCGCACCAGCCGGTGCACGCCCGCCTCGCTCTTCAGCCAGCCATAGGCATTGCGGCCCTTGATCTGGATGGTTGCCGACTTGATGCCGGCCTCTTCGCCCTCGGTTTCTTCGAGATACTCGACCTTGTAGCCGTGCTGTTCAGCCCAGCGCGTATACATGCGCAGCAGGATCGACGCCCAGTCCTGGCTCTCGGTGCCGCCGGCACCGGCGTGGACTTCGAGGAAAGTGTCGTTGGCGTCCGCCTCGCCCGACAGCAGCGCTTCCAGTTCGCGACGCTTCACGTCGGCCAGAAGGTGAGCGAGCGCCTCCTCGGTTTCGGCGACAACCTTGTCGTCATCCTCGCTTTCAGCGAGTTCGATCATCGTCAGATGATCGTCGAGTTCGCTCTCGACCCGGCCGATGGCATTTAGCTGGTCGTCGAGCGCATCGCGTTCGCGCATCAGTTTCTGCGCACGCTGCGAATCGTTCCAGAGTTCGGGATCTTCCGCCTCTTTGTTCAGCTCGGCGAGGCGCTGTGTCGCGGCATCGACGTCAAAGATGCCTCCTCAGCAGTTCAACCGACTGCTTGATTTCTTCGACGAGTTTCTCGGTTTCCGCGCGCATCGTCCGTATCCGTCCGTTGCCTGTGTCCTGCCGTGCGGGATGTTATTCGCGGGTCGATGTAGCCGCTCCTCCGGCGACGCGCAACGGGCGTTTTGCGCAACATTGCCACAGCCGCACAAAATGTCGGGTATGGCTGCCGGCGTCGCTTGCCGGATATTTCGGCCCGCGCCTATGATCCGCCGCAACAAAAAAACTGGATTGTTTATGACTGTCAGGTTCTCCGCCGCCATCTCTCTGGCGATCCTGCTTGGCGGCCTCTTCTGCTCCTCCGCCATAGCCCAAACTGAAACTGAAGCCGCCGTTTCGACGCTTGAAGAGGTCGGCTTCTTCGGAACCTGGGCTATCCGCTGCGGCGAACCCGCCAGCCTGGAGAATGTCGTCCGCTCCGCCTATGTCACGGCCTCCGGCGAGCCAGGCTTCAGCGAGGATCTTGGCGCCGATCTGCCGCAGAACACCTATCATGTTCTCGCCGCGCAGCGCGACGGCGACAACCAGATCGTCATGGAGATCGAGCTCAACACCCAGATCAAGCAGCTTCTGACCATGGTCATCGACGGAAACCGCATCCGGACGCTCACCAATGTGCTGCCGGACGGCCGGGAACTGGTCCGCAACGGCATCGTCACCGCCACTGATACGCGCACACCGTGGCTCAGCCGCTGCGAAACAGCCGACAGTCAACGATAAACGACGGTTCCGGAAGCACCGGGGTCAGGGCGATCGCGAGCCGGTATCCTCGCGGTCACGACGCACCGCCGCCTGAAAGGCGACAACAAAGCTCTCCAGTTCCACCACAGGCATGTCCGAGATTGCCGCATAGGCGCGCTCGCCATCGTCCCACATCAACACCGAATAGCCGTTCATCGTGTCGCGACGAACGGTCTTCGGATATTTTACCGACCCGGACACCAGTTCCGTCACACTGACGAAATGCTCTCGCCGCTGATAAACCAGCGTCGAAACTGCGGCTCCTTCGACGATATCGATCCGCGCACCAATCAGCGGAAATCCCTCTGCGGCCAGATCCGGCACTGACGCCGCCAACGGCGCCTTGCCCGCCAGCCACGGCTTGATGGTATGACGGTCCGATGACGCAACATCGATCGGATGACCGGAGATCTGAGCCCGCATATACCCGGCTACAAGCGCCCGGGTTACATTGTCGGTGCCGTTTGCAAACGGCCACAGCGCATAGGCCCCGGCACCTATCACGACAATGGCGGCAATGGATGCAGCAAGAGCAAGGGAGGCAATAAGCACACGCCAGCTTGGCAACGTTCGGCCTGCAGGCTGCCAACCGTTCGACCTGATTGTGCCACCAAGCTCCGCCATCACCCGTGTGCGCAGCCTATCCGGAGCCGGCTCGTGGGCTGCATGTGCATTGATCGCCGTTCGTAATGCTTTGAGCCGCGCGTATTCAGCCGCAAGCGCCGGATCCGAAGCAAGCCGCCGCTCGATGCCGATCGTGCCGGCGGCATCCAGTTCACCGTCGAGCACAGCGTTCAGTAACATGCGATCGTCGGCTTCCGGCATCGTCATTCCGGCCTCCCGAGCACACCTGCGAGGATCGCGCGTGCCCGTGCCAGGCGGGACATCACGGTACCGACCGGCACGCCGACCGTCTCCGCGATGTCGCGGTAGCTCAGTCCGTTGATTTCACGCATCACCAGAGTCTCCCTGAATGCGTGCGGCAGCGCCGCAATCGCAGCACGTAACCGGTCGCGATCGACGGCAGCGATCAGCGCCTCCTCTGGTGTCGGCGCCGCAGTACCGACAGTTTCAGCAGCGGTATCAGCGTCATCCTCCACGTTCACCAGCAGCATCTTCGGCCGGTTCTTTGCCAGCCAGGTGAAGGCGACATTCCGCACGATAGCCAGCGTCCATGGCCGTGGTCGCTCCACCGACGCCGTTTCCAGCGCCCGCAACGCGCGCACGCACGCATCCTGCACGACGTCTTCAGCGTCCGTCGCATTTCCGGTCAACCATTTGGCAAGCGCATATGCATCGTCGAGATGGGGCAGCACCACCTCGAGGAAGCGCCTCTGTGCCAGCTCGCTTGTCACCCGGCCTCAACACTGCAAGGCTTGAGAGTTTTAGGGAGCAACGACAATCCTACCCTTCATGTGCGGATGCAAACCACAGAAATAGTCGATCGTGCCCGCCGTCCCGGCAGTGAAGCTGAACCGGTCGTTCGTATCGAGCGCTTTCGAGCGGAAGTGCCCGGCCCCATCGACGACAGTGTGGGGAATGTCGTCGCGATTCTCGAATGTCACGGTGGTGCCCGGCTTCACCGTCAGCACTGCCGGGTTGAAGGAAAAGTTGTCGATCGTGATCGTGGCATCCTCCGCCGCGCCGGACGGGCCGGACAGGACGAGCGGCCCCATCGCTCCGATAACGATGACGACGACGCGCAGGAACTCCCGATGGCGCAGGCCGCAACACAGATGCATTGTCATATGCGACCCTTTCAGCCGGCGAGCGTCATATCGGTGATTGCCAGCCTCTCCTGCCCCTGGCGATAGACGACACTGGTGACGCCAAGCAGGCTTCTGAGTTCACCGGCCGGCACAACTTTCGGCCCCGGGGACGGCGCCGTGCCCGGCGCGGGCTGAGGAAACGCTGTCGAGCGCGCGGTGTGGAACGTCACATTCCCTTCCACCTTCTGCATCAATTGATGGATGTGTCCGTTGAGCACGGTGACCGACCCGAAACGCGCCATCAGCGCGAGCGCCTGCGCCGAATCCTGCGTGCCCCAGCCCCACTCGGGTGCCACCGTCCACAGCGGGATATGCGCGAACACCACGATCGGCGTCGACGCGCTGCGACCTTTGAGATCGTCGGCCAGCCACGCGAGTTGTTCGCTACCGAGATGGCCCATGCCGCCGGCTTTGAGATCGACGACGTTGACGAGGCCGATGAAATGCACGCCGGCCTGATCGAAGGAATACCAGCCGGCCCCCTTGCTTCCCTGTCCGTAGCGTTCGAGATAGGCCTTGCCGTTGCCCTCGTCGATGACATCGTGTTCGCCGGGCACATAATGCACATCAAGCCCTGCGCGGTGGATCGCCTGCTCCGCATCGTCGAACTCGCCCGGCTTCGATAGATGCGTGATATCGCCGGTATGGATCATGAAGGCCGGTTTCGCCGGCATCGCGACAACCTTGCCGATGGCCTCATCCAGCGTGGCGCGCGCATCGGGATTCGCCGTCTTGTCGAAACCGACATGACTGTCGGAAATCTGCAGAAAACTGAAACCTGCGTCGGCGGCGTGCGCCGCTCCCAGGAGCGTCGACACCGGGACTCCACCGGAGACCGTCCACAACATTCCGGTGCCGGCCCAGATCATGCATTCCAGCGCATGCCGGCGATCCATACCGCCGCGATGGCTGTCTGCCCGATGATCTCGGGTGACTCTGACTTGGCTAAACCCGTTTTGGCTAAACCCGTTTTGGCCCATGGTCGCCTCCGCTGCGGCATGTTCCCAGCCATGGAGGAGACTCGGCCTCGCGCGGTTTTATTCCCGCGAGCGACTAATCATGACAAAGGCAATGTCCGCAGGGTCGGCGCCGTCGCGGACGGCGGTCAGTAAAGCCCGCCCGTCCCCGAACGGATTGCGCGGTTGGCGTCCGGTGAGATGTAACCGCCGCCGCCTTCGGGCGGATAGCCGTCGCCGTAACCGACCACCGAATAATTGTCCGGCGGCGCGGTGCCGGGTTTGAACGCTTCGAGGATTACCCGTTCGGTGCCCGGGCCGGCACGCATGCCGGTGCGCGCATCGACACGGATCAGCTTGATGCCGGCCGGCACCCGGAACGGCATCGACGGCTTGTCGGCGAGCGCGGTCTTCAGGAAGTCCTTGACGATCGGGGCCGCGAGATGGCCGCCGGTCATACCGCGACCGAGCGGGCGCGGCTTGTCGTAGCCCATATAGACGCCAACGGCCATGTCCGGCGTGAAACCGATGAACCACGCATCCTTTTCGTCGTTGGTAGTTCCGGTCTTGCCGGCAACCGGTTTGCCGACTTCGCGCAGGATGGTCGCTGTGCCGCGCTGCACGACCCCCTCCATCATCGAGGTCATTTGGTAGGCGGTCATCGGATCGAGCACCTGCTCGCGACGGTCCACCAGCGTCGGCTCGGACTGGTTCGCCCATTTCGCGGCATCGCAGCCACGGCATTCGCGCTCGTCATGCCGATAGACGGTGTGGCCGTAGCGGTCCTGGATACGGTCGATCAGCGTCGGCTTTACCCGCCGTCCGCCGTTGTCGAACATCGAATAGGCGGCAACCATGCGCAGCAGCGTCGTCTCGCCGGCACCAAGTGCAAACGACAGATAAGGCGGCAGGTCGTCATAGACGCCGAAACGCTTCGCATATTCGGCAACCAGCGGCATGCCGACATCCTGCGCCAGCCGCACGGTCATGACGTTGCGGGATTTCTCGATGCCGAAGCGCAAGGTCGAGGGGCCGTAGAATTTGCCCTCGTAGTTCTGCGGCGCCCACACACCTTGCCCCGCACCCTGGTCGATCTCCAGCGGTGCATCGAGCACCTGCGTCGAGGGCGTGTAGCCGTTGTCGAGCGCCGCGGCATAGACCAGCGGCTTGAACGAGGAACCGGGCTGGCGCAATGCCTGCGTCGCGCGGTTGAACTGGCTCTGGTCGAAGGAAAAACCACCGACCATCGCGAGCACGCGCCCTGTCGTCGGATCCATGGCGACGATGGCACCCGACACGTCCGGTACTTGCCGCAAGCGGAAAGTCCCCTCCGGCTTCAGCGGCTCGACATAGACGATGTCGCCCGGATGCAGCACCTGCGAGACCTTGCCGATCGCCTTGCCGCGCTCCGGCCCTTCCCTCCACTTCGCCCATTTCACCGCATCGAGGGCGATCGTACCCTCAGTGCGCGCCTTGCTGATACCGCCGCCCGGCTCGCGCGACGGCTGCAGGCCGATGCGGGCGGAC
This sequence comes from Pseudolabrys sp., assembly GCA_035556795.1. Classification (GTDB taxonomy): domain Bacteria; phylum Pseudomonadota; class Alphaproteobacteria; order Rhizobiales; family Xanthobacteraceae; genus Pseudolabrys. Next base: position 56,888 of record DATMEV010000010.1, read on the forward strand.
TGGTCGCCCGCCTCCAGCACCACCGCAAGTCGCCATGGCGCGATATCGCCGAGCGCGCGCACTTCGGCGAGTTTCACGCCCCAGTCGCCGGTCATCTCGATCTTGGCAACGGGGCCGCGATAGCCCTGCCGTTCGTCATATTTGACAAAGCCGTCGACCAGCACACGGCGCGCCAGCGCCTGCAGGGTCGGATCGAGCGTGGTGCGCACCGAGAGGCCGCCCTCATACAGCTTCTTCTCGCCGTAGCGCTCGTTGATCTCGCGGCGGACCTCCTCGGCGAAATATTCCGCCGCGAAGATGTGCGCGCCGGTCGGCCGCACGGTCACGTTCAGCGGTGACTTCTTCGCCGCCTCTGCTTCGGCGGTGGTGATCTTGCCGTCCTCGCGCATGCGGTCGATGACGTAGTTGCGCCGCTCGATGGCGCGCTCGCGCGCCCGGAACGGGTTGAGCAGACTCGGTGCCTTCGGCAGCGCCGCAAGATAAGCCGCTTCCGCGATCGTCAGTTCGTGCACCGACTTGTCGAAATACAAAAGCGAGGCGGCGGCGATTCCGTAGGCGCTGTAACCGAGATATATTTCGTTGAGATACAGCTCGAGAATCTTGTCCTTGCTGTAGGTGCGTTCGATCTTCAGCGCGAGCAGCGCCTCCTTGATCTTGCGGGTGAACGACACCTCATTGGTCAGCAGGAAGTTCTTGGCGACCTGCTGGGTAATCGTCGAGGCGCCCTGCGGGCGGCGGCTCGACCCCATGTTCTGGATGTAGACAACGCCGGCGCGCATGATGCCGCCAAAATCGAGCCCGCCATGCTCATAGAAATTCTTGTCCTCGGCCGAGACGAAAGCGTTGATGACGAGTTTCGGCACCGCCTGGATCGGCAGATAAAGACGACGCTCGCGAGCATATTCGGCGAGCAGCGAGCCATCCGCGGCATGGACGCGGGTCATCACCGGCGGCTCGTAATCCTGCAACTGGGAATAGTCCGGCAGGTCCTTTGAGAAATGCCACAGCAGCCCGGCAGTGGCGGCGACGCCGACCACGAACAGAATGGTTCCCGCGGCGAACAGGAAGCCCAGAAAGCGCAGCATCAATTTCATCGGTCGCGGTCCGGCCGGTTCTTCGGCGTATGGTTGCCCAGCGTCTCCCCCGGCCCATCGCCGCTCGGCGCGGGTCCGGGTTGGGGACGCAGGTTCCTTAGTGAATGGCTATGCAACCCGCATGCTCCGTCGGCATGGTTATGCCTGCGATTTTATGTTGAAACTGAGGCCAATGCGGCGCCAGAACCATCGAGTGTTCTCCTAATTCGATCCGCCGGCCCCGGCGATTCGGGTGGAGAAGAACGAATCAACAGCCTGGACGATAGAATCGGCGGTCCGCGCCCGCCACCGGTCGGACAGCAGCTGCCGAAGATCGTCCTTGGTCGAGACATAACCGAGTTCGAGCAGGACCGAGGGAACATCCGGCGCTCGCAGCACGCGGAAACCGGCTGACTTCAGCGGGTGCTTGTGCATCCGTGCCACCCGCTTCATTTCCTGGACCAGGCCGGCGGCGAATTTTTGGGAGAACGTTCTGGTCTCCCGCTGGGCGAGGTCGATCAGGATGTCGGCCACTTCGTCGGGCTCGGCGGCGAGATCGACGCCGGAGATCACGTCCGCACGGTTTTCGGATTCGGCCAGCCGCGCCGCCTCGGCGTCGGAGGCGGTATCTGAAACCGTATAGACCGATGCCCCCCGTGCCTCTCCCTCGCCCTTCGGCAACGCATCGGCATGAATCGAGATGAACAGCGCCGCCTGACGCTGACGCGCGAATTTCACTCGCCCGGACAATGGAATAAAGGTGTCGTCACTGCGCGTCATTGCCACCCGGTAACGGCCGCTCTTTTCCATGCGGTCGCGCAACAGCAGGGCGAAATCGAGAACGATGGTCTTCTCGATGACGCTACCGGCCTTAGTGCCGGTATCGATGCCGCCGTGCCCGGGATCGATGACGATCAGCGGGCGCGGGTCGCTGGCACTGCGAATCGTCGCCTGCGGTGGATCGCTCCGGCGCAAGTCGTGGCGCTGCCGACTGGCAATCGAAAGGTCGCGCATGAAGCTATCATGGTCGGTGGCGGCCAGATCGATCACCATCCGAGCCGGCTGGGCACCGGCGGCATCGAGCATGAATGCCTTGTCGACCCGTACGGGCCCCTTGGCATCGATCACCAGGCGCGAACCGCCCTGCATCACCAGACCGTAACGAAACGCTTTGATCAGGCCCCGCCCGGCCTCCCCGGCTTTCGCCGGCAACCGGAACTGAATCTGGGGCAAATCGACCACCACCCGGTAGGGATTCGTCAGGGTGAAGACCGACAGATCGACTTTATTGGTGAGGTCGAGAATGATCCGTGTCTGTTTGTCGTCGCCGGCCAGCCGAACATCGCTGGCAGTGGCAACATCGGCGGCCTGCGCCCGGCCGCCGTCCGCGAGATCGCATAGCCCCATACCGAGCAGCGCGCCCGCCAGCGCCATCGACACTATGATTGCGCGTTGGATCACGAATCCGCCCCCAATTGGGGTTGTTCTAGCTCATTTGACCGCTAACGGGTTAACGGAAGTTCACTCCACACGGCGTTCTGCCGTCCGGTGTGGCTTGACCGCTACGCGAAGGACCGGAGCCACCGGTGTCGGCGTTCCCTTGCTATTGCCGGGCCTTGGCCGTATGTAGAGGTCGCTGACGATGAAAATGTTCCGGTGGTACCGCGTTTGGGCTCCCCCGGCCTCGTCTTTGGACCGCGCCCCCCTCGAACGAGGCGGCGGGCCCCTCAGACCGCAGCCGACGCCCCTGTAAGGACACTGGAATTCGCGCGTGACTGAAACGGCCATTAATGCCGGGCTTTGCGCCGAGAATCGTGAGCGTCACCGTGGCACCGCCATTTTGCGCTGTGCTGCCGCGCTATCAGGTCGTTTTATGCTGCAAATGAGTTTGTCAGCGCCACGCTTCGCACAAATCGGGACCCGAATTCCGCACGCGTCATCGGGCGCGGTCAGGGATCCGTCACGTTTTGCGCCGACCGACGAGCGCGTCGCGCCTCCCCTCCACACAAATCGGACTGTCCGCCGTCGCCGCGATTACGCGAGCAGACGCCGGGCCTCCCCAGTGAGACGTTCCTATGCCCAACAAGATGTTGATCGATGCGACCCACCCGGAAGAAACCCGGGTGGTCGTCGTCCGCGGTAATCGGGTCGAAGAATTCGATTACGAGACCGCCAACCGCAAGCAGCTCCGCGGCAATATCTATCTCGCCAAAGTCACCCGCGTCGAACCGTCCCTGCAGGCGGCGTTCATAGAATATGGCGGCAACCGCCACGGCTTTCTGGCGTTTTCGGAAATCCATCCGGACTACTATCAGATCCCGACCGCCGACCGGCAGGCCCTGCTGGAAGACGAAGCCCGCGCCCATCGCGACGAGGAAGACGAGCAGGACCGGCGCTCCAGCCGCCGTCGCGGCCGTCACCGTAGCGCGCGCCGGCGCGACGAGGCGGTGCGCAGCGAACCGATTGCTGCGAACGGCGATACGGCCACCGAGTCTGCGCCGACGGCAAGCACGGAAGCTGCAGGCGATACCGCCACCAGCGAGGCGATCGACAATGCCGCGATTTCGCATGGCATGGCGGCCAGCGATCCGTCTGCACATCCGGCAGAAGACGCACCAGCGCCGGGTGATTCGGAAGCCCCCGCTTCCAATGCGCTGACGAACGAACCAGTCGCGGTCGCCACATCGGCGGACACGCCGGAAGCGGTATCGATTGATCACCATCAGCCGGACGCTGCGACGGCCCACGCGGCTCCGGTCGAACTGCCGACCGTTGCCGACATCGGGACCCTGCCCGCGGAGGCCACCGTCGACACCCCGTCGGAAAGTGAGTTTCCGGAAAACGCGCGTGAACGGCACGATGCCGTCGCCGAATCCGCCGCTGGTGACGACGAAAACGGCCGTCACGACGATGATCACGACGAGAACGGCGACGACGAAAGTGGGAACGGCAACGGTTACAACGGCAACGGTTACGACGACGACCACGACGATGACGACGAGCATCCCGTCGAAATCGTCGGCGGCGCCGATGCTCTGGAGGAAGCCGCTCCGCCGCGGCCACGCCATCGCCGCCAGTACAAGATCCAGGAAGTCATCAAGCGCCGGCAGGTGATGCTGGTGCAGGTGGTGAAGGAAGAGCGCGGCACCAAGGGTGCGGCGCTCACCACCTATCTGTCGCTTGCCGGCCGTTATTCGGTGCTGATGCCGAACACCGCGCGCGGCGGCGGCATCAGCCGCAAGATCACCAGCGCCGAAGACCGGCGCCGGATGAAGGAGATGGTCGAGGAATTGCAGGTGCCGGAAGGCATGGGCATCATCCTGCGCACCGCCGGGCAGAATCGTACCAAGACCGAGATAAAGCGCGACTTCGAATATCTGTTGCGCGTCTGGGAGCAGGTCCGTGACCTGACGCTGAAATCGACCGCTCCGACGCTGGTCTACGAGGAAGGCTCGCTGACCAAGCGCTCGATCCGCGACCTCTACAACAAGGATATCGACGAGATCATTGTCGCCGGCGAACGCGGCTATCGCGACGCCAAGGACTTCATGCACATGCTCATGCCGAGCCATGCGAGGAACGTGAAGCACTACCGCGACACTCAGCCGATCTTCACCCGCTACGGCATCGAGAGCCAACTCGACGCGATGTTCTCGCCGACGGTGCAGCTCAAATCCGGCGGCTATATCGTCATCAACCAGACGGAAGCGCTGGTCGCCATCGACGTGAACTCTGGCCGCGCCACGCGCGAGCACCATATCGAGGACACCGCGCTCAAGACCAATCTCGAAGCGGCCGACGAAGTCGCCCGTCAGCTCAGGCTGCGCGACCTCGCCGGACTGATCGTTATCGACTTCATCGACATGGATGAAGGCCGCAACAACCGCACCGTCGAGCGACGCCTGAAGGAAGCGCTGAAGCACGACCGCGCCCGCATCCAGGTCGGCCGCATCTCGCATTTCGGCCTGCTGGAAATGTCGCGCCAGCGTATCCGCACCTCGGTGCTGGAGAGTTCCACCGAGAAGTGCCCGTACTGCGGCGGCTCCGGCCATATCCGCTCGGTCTCTTCGGTTGCGCTGCAATTGCTGCGCGCGCTCGAGGAGCAGTTCCTGAAGGGCGCGACGCACAATCTGATCGTCCGTACGCGGCCGGACGTGGCGCTCTACGCTCTCAACCACAAGCGCGCGCATCTGCGGGCGCTGGAAGATCGCTTCGAGATCGCGATTGTCGTCAATGCCGACGCGGACTTCGCCGGCCAGATGTCATACGAGATCGTTCGCGGCGACCAGGTTCATACGCTCGAAGCCGCCAAGGTTATCGCCGCGCGCACCGAGCCGCTGCCGCCGACGATCGACGAGGAGGACGCGGCGCTCGACGCCGAGTTTGCCGACGCCGAGGCGGAAGAACTGGCGAAGGAGGAAGCCGCCGAACTGCACGCGGCCGAAACCGACGATGACGGCGAGGCGCGCGACGGCGATGCCGAGGATTCCGGCGACGGCGAACGCGGGCGCTCGCGCCGTCGCCGCCGCGGCCGACGGGGTCGCGGAGGACGCGATCGCAGTGCGGCCTCGTCCGAGGACGGCACCGACCAGCCAGCCGATTATGCCGAAGGCGCCGAACCGGATCAGGCCGCTGACGATGCAGAGGCGTCGGAAGCAGCGGCCGCCGAAGGCGACGACAATGCCGACGGCGAAAATGGCCAGCGTGATGGAAATGCACGCCGGCGACGGCGAGGACGCCGTGGCGGCCGCCGCAACCGCGAGCGTCGGGAACAGGGCGATGACGCAACGCCAGACCTGCTGACTTCGCCACAGACCGATAACGACAATGGCGATGTGCTCCCCCCGGCCCCGCCGGACTTCCATGCGGCACCGCTGCCTCCACCTACGGAGGAAGCTTTCTCGTCTGTGGCTGCAGCGGTAGCCGAGCCGGAGCAGCCAGCCGAAGAACCGCTGGCCGCAGAACCTCCGGCCGAGCCGGCAGCAGCGCCCGAGCCGGCTCCCGCAGCAAGCACCGCACGGCGGCGTTCCACCGTCCGCGAACCGGCGCCGCGCGCGAGTGCTGCCTCGGAACCGTCCGCTCCAACGGCGGCACAGACAACGACGCCGACCGTGGTCAGCATCGCTCCGCCTGAAGACGCTCCCGCGGCTTCCAGCAGCGAAGCACCGCCCGCATCACCGAAGCGCGGCTGGTGGGGCAAGCGCCTGCTCGGTCATTGAGGCACAACGGGCGCCGCGCAACGGCGCTCGAACCTTGCTCAACGGGCAGTCGGCCGGTCATGGCCGGCGGCCTGGTTGAACGGCATCAACCAGCCGGCGGCAGACCGCCGGCTTGATTTTGATTCCAAAAATCGGGCTATAGCCAACCAGCCTCGCCGCCCACCGCGGCCAGATTAAATCGCAACGGGGTGCCGCCGATGAAATCCGCATGGGTCGAACAGGAAGCAAAGGACACGATCGCGCGCTATGTCGATGCTGGCGTCAATCCAGACCTTGCCGCGCGAGTCTATACGACCCGCCTGCTCGGCCGCGATCCGAAGCTTGTCCTGCATGGCGGCGGCAACACATCGGTGAAGACGCACAGCAAGGACCTGCTTGGCGAAGATACCGAGGTGCTGTGCGTCAAGGGTTCCGGCTGGGACATGGGCACGATCGAGCCGCAGGGGCTGCCCGCCGTGCGGCTGCATGCATTGCGCAAGCTGCGGACCCGCGACAGCCTCTCCGACGAGGACATGGTGCGTGTTCAGCGCGCCAACCTGCTCGATCCGATGGCACCCAATCCATCGGTAGAGACGCTGCTGCATGCGTTCGTGCCGCACCGTTTCGTCGACCACACCCATTCGACCGCGGTGCTCAGCCTGATCGACCAGCCGAACGGTGAAGATCTGGCACGCGAAGTCTACGGCAAGCGCATGGGCATCGTGCCCTACATCATGCCGGGCTTCGCGCTCGCCAAGAAAGCCGTAGAGGTATTCGAGACGAATCCGGAATACGAAGGCCTGATCCTGCACAAGCACGGCATCTTCACCTTCGGCGCCGATGCGCGCGAAGCTTACGAAACAATGATCGAAATGGTGACGCTCGCCGAAGAACGGCTGCAGTCTCGTCGCAAATCGGTTTTCGTCTCGGCGCAACTGCCGCAGCAAATCGCCCCGCGCGCCGCCGTGACGCCGATCCTGCGCGGCGCGGTGGCACTGCCGGACAGCAAGACCGAAGGTGGCTGGCGCCGCCTTGTGACCGACTTCCGCAGCAGCGATGCCATCCTCAACTTCGTCAACGGCAAGGACGTCCGCCGCTATAGCCAGGCGGGCGTCATCACACCGGATCACACGATCCGGACCAAGGACTGGCCGCTGGTGGTTGCTGCCCCTGCCGACGGCAAGCTCGACGATTTCCGCCAGGCGGCGCATCAAGCGGCGCAAGCCTTCATCGCGAAATACCGCGACTATTTCGAACGACACAATGCGCGCTTCAACGGCGCGAAAACGATGCTGGACCCCGCCCCGCGCCTGATCCTGGTGCCGGGGCTCGGCCTGTTTGGCCTTGGCCGTAGCAAGAAGGATGCCCGGATCGCCGCCGACCTTGCGGAAGCCGCCGTCGAGGGCATCACTGATGCTGAGGCGATCGGCACTTTCGAGTCGATCTCCGAGGCCGACATGTTCGATTGCGAATACTGGTCGCTGGAACAAGCCAAGCTCGGCTCCGCCAAGGAACCGTTGCTCGCCGGCCAGATCGCCGTCGTCACCGGCGCGGGCGGCGCCATCGGCGCGGCAACGGCGCGCGCCTTCGCCGCGGCCGGTGCCGAGGTCGCGCTGCTCGATCTCGATGAAGATGCCGCGAAGGACAAAGCGAAAGCAATCGGCGGCGCGGCACTTGCGGTACAATGCGACGTCACAAATCCGGAATCGGTGCAGAAGGCATTCGACGCCGTCGTCCATGCCTTTGGCGGTATCGATATCGTCGTCTCCAATGCCGGCGCAGCATGGCAGGGACGCATCGGCGAAGTCGATGAGATGGTATTGCGCGAGAGCTTCGAGCTGAATTTCTACGGCCATCAGCGCGTCGCGCAGGCGGCGACGAAGATCATGCTGGCGCAGGGCACCGGCGGCTGCCTGCTGTTCAATGTGTCGAAACAGGCGGTGAACCCCGGCCCCAATTTCGGTCCCTATGGCCTGCCGAAGGCCGCTACCCTCTTCCTCGTTCGCCAATATGCGCTCGACTACGGCGCCGACGGTATCCGCGCCAATGCGGTGAATGCCGACCGCATACGCTCCGGCCTGCTGACCGACGACTTCGTCGCCGAACGCGCCAGGGCACGCGGCGTCAGCGAGAAGGATTACATGAGCGGCAACCTGCTCGGCCGCGAGGTCACCGCCGACGATGTGGCGCAGGCATTCCTGGCGCAGGCGCTGGCGCTGAAGACCACCGCTGATGTTACCACCGTTGACGGCGGCAACATCGCTGCCGCCCTGCGCTGAGGCGCTTCGCGAGACGCGCGGCGAATATCAGATCGCCGCACTGCTTCCCTCGATCGGGCAACGAATGGTGACGTGGGCGCCGGACCCGCCATCACCGTGATGAAATGCCAGCGTGCCGGAAAGCTGCATCGTCAGCGCCTGGATGATGCGCATACCCAACCCTTTCGAGCGCCGCGGATCGACGGATACCGGCAGCCCGCATCTATCGTCGGCGACGGTCAAGACATGCTGGCCTTCTCTCGCGTGAAATCCGATCACGATGCGACCGGCTACGCCGGCCGGAAATCCGTGTTTGATAGCATTGGTCACCAGTTCGTTCAGGATCAGGCCGAGCGCAGTGGCCCGCTGGGCGGACATTTCCGCGCTGTCTGCATCGACGACGAAATCGTGATGACACTCGTCCGCCGTCACTGAACGCTGAATGTCTCCGCAGAGTTCGTCGAGATACAGTTTGAAATCGATTCTCCCACCGCGATCGACCTGATAGAGCCGGCGGTGGATATAGGCGACAGCGCTGATGCGCCCGGCCGCGGCATCGAGATAGCGCCGGGCGACCTGTCCCGAACCCCGCGCCTGCAACAACAACAGATTGGACACGACCTGCAGGCTGTTGCTGACCCGATGGTTGACCTCCTTGATCAAATCTTCCTTCTGCGCCAGCGTCTCCTGCGCAACCCGGCGCAATTCGAGAGGACCAGCAATCAGCGCCGCGATGTCGTCGAGCGCTTCGAGTTGCTGCGGCGACGGCCGGCGCGGCCGCGTATCGAAGACGCACAGCGTACCGATATGCGCCCCGTTACGAAGTCGCAGCGGCGCTCCGGCATAAAAGCGAACCCCGGGAGGGCCGATGACCAACGGATGCCGCCGGGCAGCGACGCACTGATGAACGTCGTAGAGCACGCGTATCCCATCATGGATAAAAATCTCGCAGAGATCAGGACGATGCGGTATCCACGACAGGTCAATACCGGGCTGGTCGGCGTACCAGACGCAGTCAGCATCAACAATGTTCGCTGCAGCAATCGGCACGCTGAACATGCGCGCCGCAAGCCTCGTCAAACGATCGATGCCGTCACGTACGAGATCGTCGAGCGATCCCGCAATGTCGGAGCGACGCGGCGCGTTGGAAGATCGCGCCTGCCGCGACTCAGCCCTATCGCCGAGTCCCTCTCTGGTGCCCATGTCATCTCACAATCTCCGCGCTACCGAAGAGTGTGAGGGTTTGTATACGCGCAATGGTTGTTCCACTCAAAGACAGGCGCGTATTAATGTTACCAGTGCGGCGACGCTATGACGGCAGCCCGCTTACGCCGCCTTGGGCATCGGACGCTCGTTCGGTAGCACATCGACGGACACCAGATGTCCGCGCCGCAGCACATCGATGGCGACGGCGCGCCCGATGCGGTCGCGATTGAGCAGCCGGATCAGATCATCCACGCCGGTCACCGGCTCGCTATCCGCACGCACGATGATGTCATAGCTGATCAACCCCGCTGCCGAGGCCGGCCCACCCGGATCGAGCCCGGTGATCATCGCGCCCGTGGCATTCTCGATATTGGCGCGTCGCGCATGACCGCGCGGGATTGCAGCAGTTTGCGCCGCAATCCCGATAAAGCCGCGCCGCACACGCCCATGCACGATGAGTTCGCTGAGCACGAATTGCGCGGTGTTGCTGGCCACCGCAAAACAGATGCCCTGGGCACCACGGATGATCGCAGTGTTGATGCCGACTACTTCACCGCGCGCATTGACCAGGGGTCCGCCGGAATTGCCGGGATTGAGCGCCGCATCCGTCTGGATCACATCTTCGATCAGCCGCCCATTGGCACCGCGCAACGAACGACCCAGCGCCGAGACGACACCGGCGGTGACGGTCGATTCGAATCCCAGCGGGTTGCCGATCGCCACCACGAGTTGCCCGCGCCGCAACGCCTTGGAGTCGCCGAGCTGCGCCGCCGGCAGATCGCGTGCCGCTCCAGCCCGCAACAAGGCAAGGTCGGTGTCGGGGTCTTCACCCAGCACGCGCGCCTCCATCACCCTGCCTTCGGCGTCGCTCAGCAGCAGTTCCTGCGCACCGGCAACGACATGGCTGTTGGTCAGAACCAGCCCGTCCGGCGAAATCACAGCGCCAGATCCGATACCGGCAAGGCCATTTGCCCTGCTGCGCCGGTCCTTGAGCACCTCGACGCGCACAACCGCCGGCCCGGCGCGATCGGCAGCGGCGATCACCGCGCTCGAATAAGCGTCTTGCAGATAGAGGTCTTGCAACACGCCGTCCGTCGCATCATCCGCGGTCGGGACGGCGTTTTCAAACCCGTCATTGGGCATTGAATCAAACATCGTCGTCTCTGAGTTGTCCCTGAGACCGCAGATATAGGGTGGCACGACGGAAAAAGAAGAAGGCCCGACGGCGCTGCCGGACGGCTCAGCCGGTGGCTTCATCAGACGTGTTGAACCAGATCCACGCGGCGACCGCATCGATCAGGACCAGCGGCACCACGAGCGCCCACCATCCGAAATGGTGGTATCCGAACGCGCCCGACGTCGTCCCGGCCAGGAAACCGACGACCACAGTGAGCGAGTTGCCGAGCTTCCGCCGTGCCTTCTGGAACTCCTCCCGGCCCCCCGCACGGCGGCGCCATGCCAGCACCGTGTGGGTGAGGTCGATGGCAACAACGGTGGTGTTGGTGGTCATCACATTGGTCGAGCCGAAATCCGGGATCAGCAGCCTCACCAGCGCACTCTGCAACCCCATGGCAGCAAGCCCGCACAGCGCGGCGGCGATGGCAGCAGGCGCATCCGGCCGCGCCGCGGGTAATCCCCACAGGCCGGCAATCAACAGCGCCAGCAGCAGCAGTTCTTCAAGCAACAGCGTGCGCACCAGCGCAGCGCGGCGGCGACCCGCCATGCTCTCGACGATCGCTGCGGCGACGATACCGCCGGCCAGGAAGACCGGGATCGCCAGCATCTTGACGAGAAAATCCGGCTCTGGCTGCGACCAGTGCGCGCCGATGCTTACGAAGCTGCCGGTTGCTTGCGCGACATAGATACCGAACAAGGCAAGGAAGATGACGCTGTCGACGACGCCGGCGATCAGGCTCATCCCGAACGGGATCATGCGCGGAATCCCGATACGACGTTCGCGCGTGCCGGTCATCGGTCCCTGTCCGCTCTATCCGCTCGTCAGCCAGTTGTGCAGGCGCGAGGCTGCCTCTCGCATCTCGGAGGCCGAACCGGCGTAGCAGAAGCGGATGAAGTGGTGACCGTCGATGGGATCGAAATCGACGCCCGGCGTCGCCGCCACACGCGCCTCCTGCAACATCCGCGAGGCGAAATCGAAACTGTCGTCGGAATAGCGCGAAATATCAGCATAGAGATAGAACGCGCCGTCGACCGGAAGGAATTTGTCGAGGCCCGCCTTCGGCAGGCCTTCCGTCAGGATACGACGGTTTTCCTCATAACCATGCTTCACCGCATCCATCTCGGCACGACCGTCGAACGCGGCCTCTGCCGCGATCTGCGACAAGGTCGGCACCGAGATCGCGAAATTCTGCTGCAACCGCTCGACCGTGCGCACCAGCGGTTCGGGCAATACCATCCAGCCGATGCGCCAGCCGGTCATGCAGAAATATTTGGAGAACGAGTTGATGACGACAACCCTGTCGGAAAACTTGACTGCGGTCTCCGCCGGAAAGGCGTAATCGAGACCGTGGTAGATTTCATCCGAGATGACCCGGATGCCTTCCGCCTCCGCGACCGCGATGAGTTGTGCGAGCGCGTCGGCGCTCATCATCGTTCCGGTCGGATTGGCCGGCGATGCAACCAGCAGACCTTGCAGCGGTTTCTCGCGATGCGCAGCGAGCAGCATCTCGCCGGTCATCGCCCAGCGCGTCGCCGCGGAGGTCTGCAATAGCACCGGCTCGCAGCCGAGCGCCGTCAGGATATGCCGGTACGGCGGATAGCCGGGATTGGCGAGCGCGACACGCGCACCCGGCTCGAACAGCGACAGGAACGCCAGGATGAATGCCCCGGACGAGCCGGTGGTGACCACGACACGCGACGGGTCGAGCGCGATGCCGTAGCTCTCCTCGTAATAGGTCGCGATCCGCGCCCGCAGCGAGGGAAGCCCGAGCGCATCGGTATAGGCAATACGGCCGTCGAGTGCGGCGCGCACCGCCTCGATCGCAATGCGCGGCGCAGAGGCAGCCGGCTGCCCGACTTCCATGTGGATGACCCGCCCGCCGGCGGCCTCGATGCGCGCCGCTGCGGCCATCACGTCCATGACCATGAACGGCGGCACGTCGCTGCGGGCAGACGGCATCAACAGGCGTTTGGCCGCATCAAGCATTCCGGTACTCCCCGCCCCGCTCCCGCCGTATTCTACAGGCTTGATTTTGCAGGAACATCCTACAAGAACTCGTGATTTCGCATGCGTTGACCATCAGGGAACGCGTCTCTAGGTTGCGCGCATTCGATAAACGGTGACCATGCCCGCTCTGCTGCCCAATCTTTCCGGACCTGTCAAAGCCGCCCGTGGCGCTCTGGCCATGCTGACGATATGTGCCGTCACGGCGACCGGCTTTCAGGCCCATGCGCAGGCTCCCCGAATTCCGACGATCCGCGACGCCGAGATCGAGCAACTGCTGCGCGACTATACCCAGCCGGTGCTGCGTGCCGCCGGCCTCGCCAAGCAGAATATCAGCGTCACCATTATCAATGATCGCAGCTTCAATGCCTTCGTGATGGACGGCCGGCGCATCTTCGTCAACGCCGGAACGTTGATGGATTCGAAGACGCCGAACGAGGTGATCGGCGTTCTGGCGCATGAAACCGGCCATATCGCCGGCGGTCACCTGTCGCGGTTGCGCGAACAGCTTGCTGCCGCGCAGACCGCCTCAATCATCTCCATGCTGCTCGGTATCGGCGCCATGGTCGCCGGCGCCCGCGCCGGTGCCGACAGTGGCCTCGGCAATGCCGGCATGGCGGCGATCCTCGCACCGCAGGAAGCCATCCGCCGCTCACTGCTCTCCTATCAGCGCAACCAGGAGGAGCAGGCCGACCGCGCCGCGGTCCGTTTCCTGACCGCGACCGGACAATCGACCAAGGGGCTCTACGATTCATTCAAGCGGCTGAGCGACCAGTCGCTCTATTCGGCGAGCCGTGCCGATCCGTATCAGCAATCGCACCCGATGCCGGCCGAGCGCGTCGCCGCGCTGCAAACGCTGGCGCGCGCCAGCCCGACCTGGAGCAAGACGGATTCGGCCGAACTGCAATTGCGGCACGATCTGGTGCGCGCCAAGCTCTACGGCTTCATAGACCGGCGCGACAGCGTCGCTCGCCGTTACCCGTTCAGCGACTCCAGCCTGCCCGGCCGCTATGCGCGCGCCATCGCCACCTACCGGCACGGCGATCTGCGCACCGCCATCGCGCAGATCGATGGGCTGATCCAGGCGATGCCGCGCAATGCCTATTTCTACGAATTGAAGGGGCAGGCGCTGCTCGAAGGCGGCCATCCGGCAGAAGCAATCGCGCCGTTGCGCCGCGCCGTGCAACTGGCACCGACGCCCGCCTTGATCCAGATTCTGCTGGCGCAGGCGCTGATCGCCACCCAGAACAAAGCACATGCAGACGAGGCGGCCTCGCTGCTGCGCGTCGCACTCAACCGCGAACCGGAAGTGCCGGAAGCCTATGCGCAACTGGCGATGGCCCTTGGCCGCAAGGGCGACCTGGCGCATGCCGACCTCGCTTCGGCGCAAGCCGCCTTCTATCGCGGCGATGCGCGCACGGCGCGGCAATTGGCGACGCGCGCCAAAAGCCGTCTGCCGGTCGGCTCGCCGGCCTGGGTACGCGCCGACGATCTCGCCAATATCAAACCGTCGCCCAACGAAAAGCCGCAGTGATGCGCAACGTCATTCAAGCAATAAGGACAACTTCGATGCCGACAGGCTTTCGCTTTCTCGCTGCCGCCGCTGCGGCGCTGACCCTCGCTCTGACCGCACCGGTTTCCACCGCGACAGCCGAGGACTTCTCGCCGACGCAGCGCACGCAGATCGAAAACATCGTCCGCGATTATTTGCTGAAGAATCCGGAACTGCTGCAGCAGGTGATGCTCGAGCTCGAAAAGAAGCACAGCGTCGCCGAAGCCGCCAAGCAGAAGCAGACGATTACCGACCATGCGCAGGCGCTGTTCAATTCGCCGCGGCACGTCACGCTGGGCAACCCGCAGGGCGACGTCACTTTCGTCGAGTTCTTCGACTACAATTGCGGTTACTGCAAACGCGCGATGGGCGACATGATGGAGTTGCTCAAGGATCCGAAGCTCAAGGTCGTCCTCAAGGAATTCCCGGTGCTCGGACCGGGGTCGGTCGAGGCGGCGCAGGTTGCCGTTGCGGTGCGCATGCAGGACAAGACCGGTAAGAAGTATCTCGATTTTCACCAGCGGCTGCTGACTGGCCGCGGCCAGGCCGACAAGGCCAAGGCGATGGCAGCGGCAAAGGCTGCCGGACTCGACATGGCCCGGCTGGAGAAGGATCTTGCCAGCGACGAAATCCGCGCCTCGCTGCAAGAGAGCTTCAGTCTGGCGGAATCGCTGGGCTTGAATGGCACGCCCAGCTACGTCGTCGGCAATGACGTCCTGATCGGCGCCGTTGGGCTTGCTGCACTGCGCGAAAAAGTCAATGTCGCGCGCTGTGGCAACGTCGCCTGCTGATGGACGCAACGCTCTCGGGACGGACTTCCCTGACAGACCACCCGTGGCATGCCACGGTTGCAGGAACCGAACGCGCCCGCTAGCGTTTCATGCGCCATGTGCCCGACTCCCTGTTCAGCCACGTACTCGGTTGGCATCGAGGAAGAATTCTTCGTTTTCGACGTGCAATCGCGGCGAGCGATAACGCGCGCAGATAAGCCATTCCTGGCTGCTATCAAAAAGCGGCTGGGCGACGCGGTGACCACCGAGATGCTGCAATCGCAGGTCGAGGTCGTCACGCCGGTCTGCGATCATTTCGACACCGCGCGCGATTATCTCGCGCATTATCGCACCGCACTCGCCGAAGAGGCGGAGAACCGCCGGCTCGGTATCGCCGCCATGGGGACGTTCCCCCTCGCCGTCTGGCCGGAGCAGATGGTGACGCCGGGCGACCGCTATAAATCGATCGTCGAGGACCTTGGCATCATCGGCCTGCGCAACATGCTGTGCGGCCTGCATGTGCATGTCGGGCTGCCGGATCCGGCTGTCCGCGTCGACCTCATGAAGCGGATCATGCCCTATCTGCCGCTGCTGCTGGCACTGTCGACGTCGTCGCCGTTCTGGCAGATGCATGTCAGCGGTCTGCATGGCTACCGGCTCGCCGCCTATGACGAACTGCCGCGCACCGGCCTGCCGGAGCTGTTTCACGAACAGGAAGACTACGACGAATATATCGCCGCATTGACGCGCTCCGGGATCATCCCCGATGCCAGCTATGTGTGGTGGGCCATCCGCCCGTCGCTGCGCTACCCGACGCTCGAACTGCGGATCGCCGATTCCTGCACGCGACTCGACGACACCCTGGCGATCGCCGCACTGTTCCGTTGCCTGGTGCGCGCACTCGACAACGACCGGGCGCTGAATGCGGGCTTCGACCGCGTCGGCCGCGCGATCACTGTCGAAAACAAGTGGCACGCGCAACGCTATGGCGTGCATGCGGTATTCATCGACCCGTTCCGCCGTTCGCCGATCACCGCGGTCGAGTGGCTCGCCGAGGTGATGGACTTCATCGAGGAAGACATCGTCGCGCTCGGATGCCGGCGCGAGATCAGCCGCGTCGCCGCGATCGTCGCCGAAGGATCAAGCGCCGACGAGCAGATCCGCATCTACCAGGCGGCACGCGCTGCCGGCCGCCAGCGGATCACCGCACTCAAGGACGTGGTCGACTGGGTCGCGGCCGAGACCCTCGCCGGCACCAAGCCGGGGCGTGTCGCCGCCTGACCGGCGGGCCGGGGCTGCGACATCCAATCAGAAACGCGCTTTATCCTGTTGTTCGGTCATGCGGTTTTGCGAAAACCGGATACCACTTTCAGGGATCATGCCCTATAACCGCCTGACACCGGTGCCGGCATGCCGCGCCGCAAGTCCACCTGAGCCCGAACAAAGCCCATCCCGGTCCAAAGCCCAGAACCCGCTGCCATGGCCAAGACGATCTATATCCTCAACGGCCCGAACCTGAATCTGCTCGGCACCCGCGAGCCGGACAAATACGGACACACGACGCTTGCCGACCTCGAAGCGACCTGCCGAGCCACTGCCGACGCGCATGATTGCGACATCGTCTTCCGGCAATCAAATCTGGAAGGCGATCTCGTCGGCTGGATCCAGGAGGCCAGAACGCAGGGCGCCGCCGGCATCGTTCTCAACGCCGCGGGCTATACGACCACGTCCGTGTCGATCCTCGATGCGCTGCTGGCGGTGAAGCTGCCGGTGGTCGAGGTCCACATCACCAATATTCACGCGCGCGAGGAATTCCGACACAATTCGCTGGTCTCCAGAGCGGCAACCGGTCTGATCGCAGGCTTCGGGGTCGCCAGCTATACCCTGGCGATCGAGGCCCTCGCCGGCATCATCCGCGCGCAGGCCGACCGGAAAGACGGCAAGAGAGACGGCGGCAAGAAAGACAAAGCTGCGAAGAAGAAGAAATAGCCTTTTGATCATCGCACGAGCGGCAAGAAGAGAGCTCTATGGCCACAGCCAAAAAACCATCCGGCAAAATCGCCAGCAAGATCACCGACAAGGTCACCAGGACGGCCGGCAGGAAAACACCCGCCACATCCGCGCCGGCCAAAGTTCCCGGCAAGGCCGCGGCCAAGGAAGCGAACAAGGAAGCGAACAAGGCGCCAAATAAAATCGCCGGCAAGCGCAGTAATGCCGGCGGCGTCGATCGCGCGTTGATCCTCGAACTCGCCAGCCTGCTCGACGAAACCGGTCTCACCGAAATCGAAATCGACGGCAGCCGCATCCGCGTGGCGCGCGGCACGATGGCGGCGGCCACCGTCGCGACGGCGGCGCCGCGCCCGGCAGCCACTGCGCCGCAGGTACAGCAGGCCGATCTGTCCGCGCTCGATCATGCCAAACATCCGGGCGTCGTCATCTCGCCGATGGTCGGCACCGCATATGCCGCGCCCGAACCGGGCGCCAGGCCGTTCATCGACGTCGGCGCAAAGGTCAAAACCGGACAGACCCTGCTCATCGTCGAGGCGATGAAGACGATGAACCAGATCCCGGCGCCGCGCGACGGAACGGTGACACAGATCCTGTTCGAGGACGGACAGCCCGTCGAGTTCGGCGAACCATTGCTGATCATCGAATAGAGTGGGCGGACCAGGACAGCCAATGTTCGACAAGATCCTGATCGCCAATCGCGGCGAGATCGCCATGCGGGTCATCCGGGCCTGCAAGGAACTCGGCATTCCCACCGTCGCGGTCCATTCCACCGCCGACGCCGACGCCATGCATGTGCGCTTTGCCGACGAAAGCGTCTGCATCGGCCCGCCGGCAGCCAAGGACAGCTATCTCAACGTCCCCTCGGTCCTCGCCGCCTGCGAAATCACCGGCGCCGACGCTGTGCATCCCGGCTACGGTTTCCTGTCGGAGAATGCGCGCTTCGCCGAGATCCTGACCGAGCACGGCATCACCTTCATCGGTCCCAAGCCCGAACATGTGCGCATCATGGGCGACAAGATCGAGGCGAAGCGCACCGCCAGACGGCTCGGCATCCCGGTAGTGCCAGGCTCGGAGGGCGGCGTCGGCTCCGACGCGGAGGCGATCGCGGTCGCCAGAAAGATCGGCTTCCCGGTGCTGGTGAAAGCCACCGCCGGCGGCGGTGGGCGCGGCATGAAGGTGGCGCTGACCGAGAACGACCTGCCGACGGCACTCGCGACCGCTCGCACCGAGGCGAAAGCCGCCTTCGGCAACGATGCCGTCTATCTGGAAAAATACCTGCAGAAACCGCGCCACATCGAAATCCAGGTGCTGGGAGACGGCCGCGGCCATGCCATCCATCTCGGCGAGCGCGATTGCTCGCTGCAACGCCGTCACCAGAAGGTATGGGAGGAAGCGCTCTCCCCGGCGCTCAACGATACGGAGCGCGCGCGGATCGGTGAAATCGTCGCCAAGGCGATGCGCGAGCTGAACTATCTCGGCGTCGGCACCGTCGAATTTCTGTACGAGGACGGCGAGTTCTATTTCATCGAGATGAACACACGCATCCAGGTCGAGCATCCGGTGACCGAGGCGATCACCGGCATCGACCTGATCTTCGAACAGATCCGTGTCGCTGCCGGCGCGCAGCTCACGCTGACGCAGGACGACGTCCAGTTTCACGGCCACGCCATCGAGTGCCGCATCAATGCCGAGAACCCGGTCTCGTTCCGGCCGTCTCCGGGCAAGATCCTGCACTACCACCCGCCGGGTGGATTGGGCGTGCGCGTCGATTCCGCCATCTATCAGGGCTATTCGATCCCGCCCTACTACGACTCGCTCGCCGCCAAGCTGATCGTCCACGGCAAGACCCGCACAGAATGCCTGATGCGGCTGCGCCGGGCGCTCGACGAGCTCGTCGTCGACGGCATCGAGACGACAGCGGCCCTGCACCGGGCGCTGGTCAGCGAAGCCGATATCATCGACGGCAACTATCACATCCACTGGCTGGAGCAGTTCCTGGCGCGCGGCGGCGCTGCAGATTCCTGACGGCGGTGCCAGCCACCTGCGCGCCTCAAGGCAAAGGAAAAGGCCGCATCGAAACGATGCGGCCTTTTTTCAATTCCAGCCGATGCGCGTCAACCGCATCAGCACGCTTTCGTTCGTCGGTTGGTGCTGACCAGTCGATCTCGATCAGTTGATCTTGGCTTTAGCGACCAGCGTCTCGAACGGCTTGTAGGTTTCTTTCGCCAGATCGGCGTAGAGCGAGCTCAGCTTGTTCGCCTGGGAAACGAACGCCTCATAGGCCGACTTGGCATAGTCCGTCTGGACTTCAATCGCCTTGTCGAACGACTTGACACCGAGCAGCTTCTCGAACGCAGCGGTGCTCTCCTCGAACGCCTTCTTGGAATAGTCGGCCACTTCCACGGCAATTTCCTGAGCCTTGGTCGAAACGGCGCCGAACGTCTTCACCGCGACATCGACGTTCTCTTTGCCAACCTGCTGCAGGTCTTCAAAAGACTTCACCATCGTCATCTCCTTGCGGACGCCGGAGGCGCCTGTTGTCAATGGAATTTACGACTTCAGATCCGGCTGACCGGCCGAATGGGATGGCTCCTAAATAGTGCAGCGCACCATAAAGTCAAGAATTATTTTGCAATGCAAAATATGTCAAAAATCCGCCCAAGAAATGAAAGGCTTAGTTAAGAATTTGGCAACCGGCTGGGGCTAACGTCGGCATCTGGCTGGCCGTGGCAGGCCGCGGTGCAGCGTTTCCGTGGGTGTGGCTGCCATTCTCAGTATTCCGGCAATGCTGTCCGGAATGACGTGCGATGGCCTCATTCTTCTGCGGGAATGCGACAAGGGATGGGTCAGGCGGCGGCAGCCGCCCAGATGTGACGGGGACTTATGCTACGCGCGAGAGTTGGTCGCGGGCTCCGCTTCGGTGCCCTGGCATTGGCGACGATCGTCATCGCTGGTGCCCTGACAAGCGATCCGGCGGAGGCGCGCAAGCGCCGCCACCATACGAAGGCTGCCAAGGCGGCGGCCAAGGTCTATGCACCGCCCTACTCGTCGCTGGTGGTCGATGCCAACACCGGCAAGGTGTTGCAGAACACCAATGGCGATGCGTTACGTCACCCGGCCTCGCTGACCAAGATCATGACGCTATACCTGCTGTTCGAGAAGCTCGAAGCAGGACAGATCAGTCTCGCCTCGCCGCTGCGCGTGTCGGCGCATGCCGCTCGACAGGCGCCGTCCAAACTCAACCTGGCGCCCGGCGAAACGATCAATGTCGAGAATGCCATCAAGGCGATCGTTACCAAGTCGGCGAACGACGTTGCCGTCGTCATCGCCGAGAACCTTGCCGGCGACGAGCCGGGTTTCGCCCGGCGGATGACGCAAAAGGCGCGCGCGCTCGGCATGAAGAACACCACCTACCTGAACGCCTCCGGGCTGCCGAACCCCGATCAATGGACCACCGCGCGTGACCAGGTGATCCTGGGCCGCGCTATCCGTGACCGGTTTCCGCGCTACTATGGCTATTTCTCGACGCGCAGCTTCGTCTTCAAGGGCAATACGATCCGCAGCCATAACCGGCTGGTCGGGCGCGTCGAAGGCGTCGATGGCATCAAGACCGGCTACATCAGGGCATCGGGGTTCAACCTCGTCACCTCGCTCAAGCGCGACGATCGTTATGTCGTCGCGGCGATTTTTGGCGGCCGCACCGGCCGCGCCCGCGACGCGCAAATGGCGGCGCTGGTCGAAAAGTACACGATGCTGGCATCGACCAAGCGCACAGCGCCGGTGCTTGCCGAACAGTCGATCGAGGCGCCCCCGATGCCGCCGACTCCGCCGGCGCGTGTCGCGACCGCGGAACTGACGGCGAAAGAAACACCGGTGTCGCGAACCGTCGGCCAGCGCCCTGCCGCTGTCGAGAGCGCCGCCGTGGCGCGCGTCGCCATCGATACGCCGGAAGTCGGCTCGAAAGAGCCCATCCGGCCGGTTGCGGTCAAGACGCTGACGGTACGCGGACCGACGATGCAGACGGCATCGCTGGCGCCAGCCGTTCCCTCCTCCACGCGCGTCGTCACGGCTCAGATCGTCCCGCCCCCGGATCCGCGGCATCAGAAACCGATCGACCTGCGTAGCAACGATCACCTTGCGACCGCGCATGCCACGGCCGATGGTTCGTTACCGGCGCCGGACGCCAAACCAAATCCGAAGCCAGGCGTTCTCGGCGTGCTGCCGGTTCAGGTCGCCTCCGCCGAGCCGGCGGCGCCGGCCGTGGAGCAGCCACACGCTGCCGCGCGACATGCAGGCTGGATCATTCAGGTCGGCGCGCTGGCGTCGGAAGAGCAGGCACGCGAACGGCTCGCAGAAGTCCGCGCCGTCGCACCGAAGCGGCTGGCAGGGGCCGAGGCCTATACCGAGACCGTCAAGAGCGGCCGGCAGACCTTGTACCGCGCCCGCTTCGCCAGCTTCAACGAAGCCACGGCCAAGGCTGCCTGCCGGACAATCAAGGCCAGCAAGATCGCTTGCATGCCGGCGAAGAACTGACGGCCGCCAAGAGCCGTATTCAGCGTCGCATAGAGCCGCACTCAGAACGGCGACAAATGCAAGCGAAACAGGGATCGGTGGATCGGGAGCTGCTGATGATGTGTAAGGAGTTCATCAGCGATGTCGGCGAAAAAGCACTTCCTTCGCTTCATTGACGCGAGCAGCGAGATAGGTCGACCCCCCTTGGTCGGGATGCAGCTTCTTCATGAGCGCACGGTGCGCCCGCGAGATATCGCGTTCGCTCGCCCCACGCGCCACGCCAAGGATCTGATAGGCCTCCTCCTCCGTCATTTTTCCGGAGAGGCTCGCAGCGCGCCCCGCTGCCGGGTCACCCTGCGCGTCTTCACGCCAGCGGGGATGCCGGCGGTCAAGATACGCTGCCAGTAGCGACCGGCTGTCGTCGTCGATATCGGCCAGCATGCCGGTCAGCGCGCCGACGGACAGGCCGTCGAGCGTTGCGCCCTGATGCGGCCCGGCCAGCACGCGGCCGCGCATCGCACCGCTGTCGTGATCCAGCTCCATCTCGAGAAAGGCTGTGCGCACGCGCGAAACCTGACCACGGCTCTTGCGCGTCCGGTCAAAGAGATTGGTCGATCCGAACGGCAGCCAGCCGAGCAGCCCAAGGCCAAAAGCACCGAGCGGGATTGCAAAGCCGATCTCGCCGCGCAGGAACAGGAATACCGCAAACAACAAGCACAGAATGCCGCCGCTCGCCTTGACCACGCGTGCCGCGATCTTCGGGTCCACCTTTGAGATCTTGCCGAGCGCCCAGAGCGCCGCGACGAGGACCAGTACGCCAATGATCAGGGTCGGCATTGTCCGTCGTGCACCGCTATTTGAGCTGTTCGAGCAGATGCAGCGCACCGGCATTGCGACGCTGCGACAAAGCGGCGAGCGCAGCCCGCCCGCCGGCGGCGTAAGCTGCGACTGCGCGCAGCAATTCACCGAGTTGCCGCGCCGAGCCGGCATCGAAACGGCAATAAGCGCCGCGCGTCAACCGCGCGATCTCGCGATAGGCACGCTCGGCGACCGCATCCCGTCCCTCCTGAAACATGAAGGCCGGCACGCCGAGAAGGCCAAGTTCGCCGGCGATGGCACACAGGCTGTCCAGGTTCTCCTCCATCGCATCGCCGACATAGACCAGCGCCTGCACCTTCCGCCGCGCGGTCTCGTTGACGACGTGCCGCAGCACCCTGGCCAGTTGCGTATGGCCGCCACGGCAATCAATGCCGCGCATCAGACGCGACAGGTGAGCGCCGTCCGCCACCCAGCCGGACGCCCGGCATTCGCCAAGGCCGCGAAAATAGACAAGTTGGATGGCAAGCCCGCCGGCAGCGGTGGCCTCCTGAAACATATCGCCTTGCAGAGCGCAGGCGGTGTCCCAGGTCGGCTGCCGGCTCATCGTCGCATCGAGCGCAAATACCAGCCGGCCGCCGCCGGCTACAACAGACGACGGCTTGCGCGCCTCGACGGCTTTCAGAAAAGCCGCGACCTCGGAAGTGGACGACGGCGCAGCCGGCTTGCCGCCGACGGAGGTCGGAACACGCTGATCGTCGCCCATCACCCGGCGGGTCCCCGTTGTCACTGAATCACCTTTCGTAAATTGGCGATCCGGGCCCTGTCGTGCAATGGGGCTGCAGTCTTCTCCCGGCGCGCTGCGGCGATCTGCCGGCACGGTCGCCAAACGGTCGCCAAGTCGCGCGAGACCGTTCGCCGACCGAAGCCTGCCGACCAGATTTCATCGGCGGTGAAAAAGGTCTAGGGTCCGGCCGCTTTCGTGCCGATTCCACCGCCGTCCATTCCTGTCGGTCATCACGCTCCCGCCATGCCCCAGATCGTTCGCACCGTTCCCGCGCTGCGCCGCGCCCTCGACCCGTTCCGCCGCAAACAGCAGCCGATCGCCCTGGTTCCGACGATGGGTGCCCTGCATGCGGGACATCTGGAGCTGGTGCGCCAAGCGCGCCGGCGCGCCCGCCGGGTCGTGGTATCGATCTTCGTCAACCCGACGCAGTTTGCGCCGCACGAGGATTTCTCCACATATCCGCGCACCCTGCCCGCCGACGTCAAGGCATTGGCGGCACTGGGCGTCGATCTGATCTGGGCGCCTTCCGCAGCGGTCATGTATCCGGACGGCTTCGCGACCCGCGTCGCGCCGGAAGGCCCCGCGCTCGCCGGGCTCGAAGATAAATACCGTCCGCATTTCTTCGGCGGCGTGGCGACCGTCGTCACCAAGCTGTTCACCCAGTGCCGTCCCGACATCGCGATCTTCGGCCAGAAGGACTATCAACAACTGTGCGTCGTCACGCGGCTGGCAAGGGATCTCGATCTCGGCGTCAAGGTCGTCGGCATTCCGACGGTGCGCGAATCCGATGGCCTCGCGCTGTCGTCGCGCAACCTCTACCTCTCCGCCGACGAACGCCGCATCGCGCCGACGCTGAGCCGGGTGCTGCGCGACTGCGCGCGCGGCATCAAGGCGGGAAAACCAATCAGCGGATTGCTGGCGAGCGGCCGGAACACCATCACCAAGGCAGGTTTTGCGCTCGACTATCTGGAAGCCCGCAACGCACAGACGCTCGCCCCGGTGCGCTCGCGCGCCGATGGGCCGATCCGTTTGCTTGTCGCGGCGAAAATCGGCAAGACGCGGCTGATCGACAATCGCGACGTCTGAGCATCAGCGTCTGACTATAGCAGCCCGAGTTCGCTCAGCTCACGGCGCAATTTTTCCGGCATTGCGGCGGCACCCGGCGCCGCCTTGGCGAGATCGCGTGGCGCATCTTTCGGCTCGAGATAGCGCCAGCCCTGAAAAGCGCGATAGGGCCGCGGTTCGACCAGCACACATTTCGGATCGAGCACCAGCTTGCAGCGGCCGATCCCGTCCTTGTCGCGAAACGGCTGAATATCCAGAATGCGCGAGCGACACTGAATCTCGCCCTTGATCACCCAGTAGATCGAACCGCCGTCGAGAATCTCATCGGCGCGCTTGGGTACCATCCGCGTCGTATGAATCCGCTCCGGCTTCTGACCACGCCGCTTCTTCTCTTTGAGTTTCTGCGCAATCCACTCCTCGAGATCGCGGACCGACTCCGTTCCGACCGAAAGCTTGATGAGATGCAGCGCCATTGCAGTTCCGTCGTCGTTTAACCAGCTTGATGAGCACCCTGCGGCGCAATCAGCATGATCTTCGCGCCCTCGGCAACCTGCGCGTTATCGGCGACCGCAATCTCCGACACAACGCCATCCAGCGGGGCAGTCAACGTGTGCTCCATCTTCATCGCCTCGATGATCGCGACCCGTTGCCCTCGCGTCACCGCTGTATCCTTCTCCACCAGGATGGCGAGTACCTTGCCGTGCATCGGCGCACGGATAAGCCCGCTCGCGTCATCCTGCGCGGCCTCTGCCGATCCGAAATCCTGCAATCCGGCACGCATCTGCCGTCCGCCGCGCAGAACGATGACCGCTGGCGCGGCAGCGATCGCAACGGCATCGTTCGCCGTGGCGACACCATCGACGGTAATTGTCGGGGCGCCGTTCTCATAGACGACATGCGCGGCCAGCACCTCGCCATCGACGACAAGCGGGAGCGCCAGTTCGCGCGTGCCTGAGAGTTGGAAACCGTCCGTGGCATCCCACGGCGAGAGATGCGTTGCGCCGCATGATGGGCCGGCGCGCAACGCGTCGGTCCGCTGCTGCAACAGCACGCCCGCCGCGAAGGCGGCTGCCGCCTTGTCGACCGGCTGCGGCTCGGCGCCGAGCGCCGCCAGATGGCGATCAATGAAGCCGGTATCGAACACGCCGTCGCGAAATGCTTCGGCCCGCAGCAACCGGGAGAGAAACGCCAGATTGGTACGCGGCCCTGCGATTACGGTCCGCTCCAGCGCCGATGCCAGGCGTTCCAGCGCCTCCGCGCGTGTCGGCGCATGCACGATCACCTTGGCGATCATCGGATCATAGAATGGCGACACCGTGTCGCCCGCGGTAACGCCGCTATCGACGCGGATCGTCCCGTCTTTTGGGAAATCCAGTGCCAGCAGTTTTCCGGTCGAGGGAAGAAACTGGCGCTCGGGATCTTCTGCATACACGCGGGCTTCGACCGCGTGGCCATTGAGCGCCACGCCATCCTGCGTCAACGGCAGGGCTTCGCCCGCGGCCACGCGCAATTGCCACTCGACCAGATCGAGACCGGTCACCGCCTCGGTGACGGGATGCTCGACCTGCAGCCGCGTATTCATTTCCATGAACCAGAAGCCGTCGGCTCGCAGACCATCGGCGCTGTCGGCGATGAACTCCACCGTGCCGGCGCCGACATAGCCGACGGCGCGCGCCGCAGCGACCGCCGCCGCGCCCATCGTCGCGCGCAGTTCGGCGCTCATGCCGGGCGCCGGCGCCTCTTCGATGACTTTCTGATGACGGCGCTGCAACGAGCAATCGCGTTCGTTGAGATGAACGACATTGCCGTGCGTATCGGCGAACACCTGCACTTCGACATGGCGCGGCGCGGTGACGTATTTCTCGATCAGCACGCGGTCGTTGCCGAATGCGGATGCCGCCTCGCGCCGCGCAGCGGCGAGCGCATCGTCGAAATCGGCGTGGAGATCGACCCGCCGCATGCCCTTGCCGCCGCCGCCGGCGACCGCCTTGATGAGGACCGGATAGCCGATCTCGTAAGCCTTCTGCCTGAGGAACCTTTCATCCTGCATGTCCCCCTGATAGCCCGGCACCACCGGCACGTCGGCCTGCTCCATCAGCGCCTTCGCCTGATCCTTGAGGCCCATCGCGCGTATCGCAGCCGGCGACGGGCCGACGAAGACGGCTCCCGCCTGCGCGCACGCTTCGGCAAAGGCTGCATTCTCGGAGAGAAAGCCGTAGCCGGGATGGATACAGGCGGCGCCAGTGGCGCGGGCAGCCTCCAGGATGCTGTCGGCACACAGATAGCTCTGCGCCGCGGCCGCCGGACCGATGCGGCGGGCTTCGTCCGCGAGTTTCACATGCAGCGCATCGCGGTCCGCGTCGGAATAGACGGCAATGGTCCGCAGCCCCATGCGCCGGGCGGTACGGATGACGCGGCAGGCGATTTCGCCACGATTGGCAATCAGTACCGACTTGAACATCCGTCCCCCAGGGCGCCTGCCGTCCAACCCATCCATGTCAACGCGCTGCCGTCCCCGCCGCTGGATTTTGTGGACGGCGCGGCGGCACCGGCGGCGCCGGCGATTTACGGTCGTTTGACGTAGCCGCCTCCTGCTTCGCCGCCGGCTGTTTCGGCTCCGGATCCATGATGCTCACCGGCGGGATGGATGCCGCCGATGGAAAATCAAAATCGGTGGCATGCGCCGTGCCGGCAGCCGGTGCCGGGATGCTGCCGACCGGCGAACCCGACACATCCGGCGCAGAACCGGGCTCGGCGGCCTGCCATGTCGCACGATACCGCTCGATATATTGTCCAAAAATACCGGAACGCATATTCGACTTCAGCGCACCCGCATCGGCAAGCCACTCAAAGATCGCACAGCGCTCGGCCGAGCAGCCGTCTCGCGTCGTCAGGACATGCGCGGCGATTCCGAAGCGATCGATGCCGATGGCGCGGCGCAGCCCGGCGAGTTTCGGCTCAAACGCCGGATCCCGCCGCGCGAAAGTGGCGCCGTCACGCAACAGATCGATGCGCGCCGCCGTGTAGGATACCGCAGCAGCCACCGTCGCCGGACGGGCGAACAATGTCTGCTCACAGGCGCTCTCGACACCCTCGCCGGCAGTCCCGTCGAGGCAGGCGAGCGGCGATCCGGGCGCGAGCGCGAGCGCGGCCAGTTGCCCGGCACGCAAATCGATCGCACGACGTTCGGCCGCACGCTCATAGGTCACCACGCGATCGACCGCGACGAGTGCCAGTCCAAGACCCACGACAATTGCAGCGATGAGACCGTAAGACTTCCACATCCGATCAGACAATCACACCGTTCACTGCACCTTGCTCAGGGTGCGTTGCTGAAGCATCGCGTTACTGCGCCTTGGCGCCCGACCGCTGGACGACGCTGGCCCACTTCTCGATGTCCTGCCGGAGATAGGCATCGAACTCCGCAGGCGTCATCACCATCGGGCTGGCGCCCTGCTTCTGCCAGGCGTCCTTGACTGCCGGTTTGGCGACAATACGGCGAATTTCTGCATTGAGCTTGTCAACGATCGCCGCCGGCGTGCCCTTCGGCGCCATCATGCCGAGCCAGATCGTCGCCTCGTATCCGGGAACGCCGCCCTCCGCTACCGTCGGAATATCCGGCGTGAGCGTGCCCCGCGTCTTGCCGGTGGTCGCAAGCGCGCGGACCTGCCCGGCCATGACATTCGGCAGCATCGTCGGTACGGCATCGAACATCATCTGTACATGGCCGCCGATCACGCTGTTGCGCGCCTCGCCGGAGGCCTTGTGCGGAACGTGGACGATATTGGTGCCGCTCATGGCTTTGAAGAGTTCGCCTGCCATGTGATAGGGCGTCCCCGCCCCCGACGACGCATAGTTGAGCTTGCCCGAATCCTTCTTCGCCAGCGCGATGAATTCCGCCAGTGTCTTGGCCGGGACAGACGGATGCACGACCATGATCAGGTCGGAATAATTGATCGGCGCGACCGGGACGAAATCGCGCATCAGTTCGAATGGCTTGTTCGGGATCAGCGATTCATTGGTGGTGTGGGTATTCGACATCACCAGCAGCGTGTAACCGTCCGGCGGCGATTTTGCGACCGCGTCGGTGCCGATGATCGATCCGGCCCCCGGCCGGTCCTCGACGATAAAGGACTGCTTCAGGTCATCGCTCAGATGCTGCGCCAGCACGCGCGCGAACACATCGGCGGGGCCACCGGCCCCGAACGGAACGATGATCTTCACGGACCGCGTCGGATAATCCTGGGCCGCGGCCGGCCCGGTTTGCAGCATCAACGCCAGGATGAACCCGGCCACAGCGCAGCGGAATATGGCAACCATCTGAAAATCCTCCCGGAGTTGACGCGAAGGACACGGCTTTTAAGCGCGGTTCCGGAAACACAGGCTGTTTCCCGACCGTCCGTCTTTTCCAGCGCATTTATCGCCTGCCGCAGGGGCGAGGACAATTGGCCGAGGCAAAGGTTTCCAACGCCGCGTCAGCTTTCCGAGATCGCGGCAAAAATGAATAGAGCGCGCAGGCGACCTGCACGCTCCATCAATTCATCCGGGCTTGTCCTGCTATCCGGTCAGGGTCATTGCCCGCACGGGAGCAACGGGACACCGCCACACGCCGGGCTCAGGTGACGTCGAGCTGGCTTTCCTTGGCTACACGCTCGAACGCCTCGCCGTTGCTCTTGATGCGATATTGATGCTCATCGCCTTCAGACGGCAGGATCTTGACCACGGTGAAATTACCCGGCGCCGGCGCCCGCCCGAATGTCGGAGCGTTATAATAGACGGTCTGACCGACCTGGAACTTATGCGTCTGGTTCTGGGAGATCATCTGTTCCGGCTGTGTCGTCGGGCTGACGACGATCCGCTGCTGCGTCGGGATTGCATGCGCCAGCTTCATCGCCCGCAGCGCCTCGGCGATTGACTGTACCGACCGGCTCGGCTTCTTGACCGAGGAAGCCCGGATGACGGGGGTTTTGGCGGCCGAGCTCTTCATCGGCGTAGTTTTGGCAGCCACACTTTTGACCGCCGTCATTTTGGCCGGCGCCGGGGCTTTGACCGGGGTCCGCGCCGTCTTCGCGGCGACAGGCCGGCGGTTCGACTTGGCGGAAGCTGCTTTGACAGGGGGATTCTTCGCGGAAACCTTAGCTGAAATCTTGGCGGGCGCCTTCGGCGCAACTCTGGATTCCGGCTTGGCAACCGATTTGGATGCTGGCTTTGCCGTCGACCTGGCCGCCGATCGAGAGGCCGACTTGGCCGATTTCACTGTCTGGGCCGACTTGCCCGGAGACTTTGCCATCGCTGATTTGGTGGATTTCAGGGTGGAACCGCGCGCGGCTTTCGCCGGGGAACGCACGTTTTTCACTGAACTCTTGTTCATATCGGCACTATAGCACTGAAAATCCCGCCGAGGGGAAAATTCTTAACAAAAAATTTAAATCAATTCATGCGCTTACGCGAATCAGATGAGCCATGCACCCGTCGCATCAGCCATTCTCGGAACCGCCACCCTTCGACCTGCGTTGCTCCGCGCGCCATGGTCCAGCCATCCCTGGGATGGACGCTGGACTATTCCTCACGGCCAATGGAGTTCCCGATGCGCGGTTTTTTCGGCTTTCTGCTCGGCATCGCGCTGATCGTCGGCGGAACATATCTTTATGACGCTGCAAACCAGCAGCCCGGGATCGACGGTACCATCACCGAGCGTCCGCTGGTGAATTGGGATGTCGTTGCCCAGAAATGGGATCTGGTGAGCAATCGCGCACGGCGCGAATGGAACCGGTTTGCCGGCTGACGCAGACCTCTGCTCGCAGATCGCCGATCCTATCAGCAAGCATCCATGCAATTCCTCTCCGCGACGCTCATAGTCGGAACCGGGCCATATCTCAGATCGTTGTCTCCACGACACAGGGTTCACATCACGTAGAACACGGAGACGATCATGGGTCTGGGACGCGGTGCGTTGTTGTGGCTGCTGGGAATCCCGCTGCCGATTATCATCCTGCTGGTACTGTTCTGGCGCTGATACGACGCGTACCGAGCGGCGACAGCGACGCGGCGGCCTCGGCATCACGCCGGGGCCGTCCTTTATCGGGGGCCGCTATCCAACACCGCTACATGCGGAAAACACCGAATGAGGTTTCCGCCACCGGCGCATTCAGCGTCGCCGACAATGCCAGCGCCAGCACCCGCCGGGTTTCCGTTGGCGCGATGATGCCATCGTCCCACAAGCGTGCCGTCGCATAATACGGACTGCCCTCCTCTTCGTAGCGATCACGGATCGGCGTCTTGAACGCTTCTTCTTCCTCCGCGGACCAGTTCCCGCCGCCCGCTTCGATGTTGTCGCGTTTGACGGTCGCCAGCACGGAAGCCGCCTGCTCGCCGCCCATCACCGAAATGCGGGCGTTCGGCCACATGAACAGGAACCGTGGATCATAGGCACGGCCGCACATGCCGTAATTGCCGGCCCCATAGGAGCCGCCGACGATCATCGTCAGCTTCGGCACCTGCGCGCAGGCGACCGCGGTGACCAGCTTGGCGCCGTCCTTGGCGATGCCACCGGCCTCGTATTCGCGCCCGACCATGAAGCCGACGATGTTCTGAAGGAACAGCAGCGGAATGCGCCGCTGACAGCACAGTTCGATAAAATGCGCGCCCTTC
Source organism: Pseudolabrys sp. (assembly GCA_035556795.1). Taxonomy (GTDB): domain Bacteria; phylum Pseudomonadota; class Alphaproteobacteria; order Rhizobiales; family Xanthobacteraceae; genus Pseudolabrys. The sequence goes on from DATMEV010000010.1 coordinate 87,967, forward strand.
AGCGCGCTCTCGGAAAACAGGATGCCATTGTTGCCGAGAATGCCGACCGGCATGCCATGTAGCCGCGCAAAACCGGTGACCAGCGTCGTGCCGTAAAGCTGCTTGAACTCGTCGAATTCAGAGCCGTCGACGAGACGCGCGATCACCTCGCGAACGTCATATTGCTTCTTCAGATCGAGGGGGACGATCCCGTCAAGTTCCGTCACGTCGTATAGCGGCTCGCGCGGCACGGCGATCGGAATGTCCGGCGTCTTCCTGGTGTTCAGCGTCGCCACGATCCGTCGCGCAATCGACAGCGCGTGATGATCGTTCTGTGCATAGTGATCGACCACACCGGACTTGCGCGCATGCACGTCGGCGCCGCCCAGTTCCTCCGCCGAGACGACCTCGCCGGTCGCCGCCTTCACCAGCGGCGGCCCGCCGAGGAAGATGGTGCCCTGATTGCGCACGATCACCGTCTCGTCCGACATCGCCGGCACATAGGCGCCGCCGGCGGTGCACGAGCCCATCACCACTGCGATTTGCGGAATCCGCAGCGCCGAAAGCGTCGCCTGATTGTAGAAGATCCGGCCGAAATGCTCGCGGTCGGGAAACACCTCGGTCTGGTGCGGCAGGTTGGCGCCGCCGGAATCGACCAGATAGATGCATGGCAGGCGGTTCTCCCGGGCGACCTCCTGCGCTCGCAGGTGCTTCTTCACGGTCATCGGGTAATAAGTGCCGCCCTTGATCGTCGAATCGTTGCAAACGATGACGCATTCGCGGCCCTCGACCCGACCGATGCCGGTGATCAGCCCGGCGCCATGGATCGCATCGCCATACATGCCGCCGGCGGCGAGCGGCGACAGTTCAAGGAACGGCGAGCCGGGATCGAGGAGCGCCGTCACCCGCTCGCGGGGCAACAACTTGCCCCGCCGCACATGGCGCTCGCGGGCCTTGTCGGAGCCGCCGCGGGCGGCGACGGCGCGCCGTTGCTGCAGCTCGGCTACCAGGTGCCGCATCCGTTCGGCATTGGCGGCAAAGTCCGCTGCCCCCGTGTCGACCGTCGATGAAATCTGGACCACCGCCTGCGCCTCCCGTTCCGAGCGTTTCACTATGGCGTGCCATAGCCGCGAAGTGAACGAAGAAGCGACGGCGGCGCCGTCCTCCTTGCGTCGAGGATCGGCCGCGCTTCAAGGCATTACGCCGCGTATCAGCGGCCAGTCGGGCTCGTTGCCGCGCATCACCCACGGTTCGGCGAGCGCCGCCGCACGCCATTCGGCCCAGGCAGGCGTCGCCATCACCGCGTCCATGTAGCCATGCGTGGCCTCCGACACGTCGATGCCGAAGTGATAAAAGCGCGCGACGACGGGCGCATACATCGCATCGGCTGCGCCGAAACTGCCGAACAGGAATGGTCCCTCCCCGCCGAACCGCCTTCGGCAGTCGGCCCAGATCGCCTCGATACGCCGTACGTCCTCGAGCGCATCGGCCGGCAAGGGCCGCGCACGCGGCGGCAGCCAAAAATTCATCGGGCAAGCCCGGCGCAACGGCACGAAGCCGGCATGCATTTCGGCGGCAACGACGCGCGCATGCGCCCGTGCGGCTGCATCGACCGGCCATAGCCGGGCATCGGGAAACCGCTCTGCCAGATATTCGAGGATGGCGAGCGACTCCCAGACACGGATGTCGCCGTCGATCAGGACCGGCACCTTGCCGGCCGGCGAGTACTGCCGGACCCTCTCCGGGCTGCCCGGCTCATAGAGCGGGATCACCTGTTCGTCGAACGGGATGTCCGCGATCTTCATGGCGATCCATGGCCGCAACGACCAGGAGGAATAGTTCTTGTTGCCGATGATGAGTTTCATCGTGGCATTTCGCGAGCGCAGCCGATGCTTACTTCTTCGGCGGGTCGGCCGGTGTCTCGACCGGGCCGCCGGCTTTCTTCCAGGCGCCGAAGCCACCCTGGATATGCGCGACGGGCTTGAGCCCCATCTGCTGTGCGGCCTGCGCAGCAAGCGCCGAACGCCAGCCGCCGCCGCAGAAGAAGACGAATGTCTTGTCCTCGGCAAAAACCGGCTTGTGATAGGGGCTTTCCGGGTCGATCCAGAATTCCAGCATGCCACGGGTGCAATGGAACGCGCCCGGCACCTTGCCCTCACGCTGCAATTCACGCGGATCGCGCAGATCGACCAGCACGACGTCGTCACGCCCGTGGAGCTTGATCGCCTCGTCCACCGTCAGGGTTTTGATCTCGCGCTCGGCCGCCTCCAGCAGCGCCTTATATCCGGTGGTGATGGTCTGCGGCATGGCGGTCTCTCCCTAGCAATCCCGTGTCGTGCGGGCGGACAGTGACAGAGCCGCCCTCGCCACTCAAGGCCGGCACCATAGCGGTGCCGATGCAACACCATTGCCCGGAACCCGCTACAGATGGCACGATGACGGTCCAGTGAGGCCCGGCCCTATGCTCGACTTCTCGCTCATCGATCTCGCCGCACTGCTGTATTTCATCGGCACATGGGTCACCTATTCGGTGATCATCGAGCACACCATACACGGGCGCTCCAGCCTGAACTCGCTGATGCACGCCTATCGCGACCAATGGATGCGGGAAATGCTCGGCCGCCAGATGCGCATGGTCGACGGCCAGGTGACCGCCTCGCTGCAGAACGGCGCCGCCTTCTTCGCATCGACCTCGTTGATCGCCGTCGGCGGCGCGCTGACGCTGGTGCGCTCGACCGAGGAAATCCTGACACTGGTGGCAGTGCTGCCGTTTTCCACGCCACCGACACGAGCGCAGTGGGAGGCGAAGATCCTCGGCCTCGCCATCATCTTCGTTTATGCATTTTTCAAGTTCGGCTGGTCCTACCGCCTTTACAATTATGTCGCGATCCTGATCGGCGCCGCACCGCCGATCGAGGAGAAGGACAGCGCGCCAGCGCTGCAACTCGCACATCGGGCGGCGCATATCTGTGCCGATGCCGGGCGCCACTTCAATCGCGGCCAGCGGGCGTTCTTCTTCGCGCTCGGCTATCTTGGCTGGTTTCTTGGGCCGGCGCCGCTGGCGCTGACCACCACGGCGATCGTCATCGTCATGTACCGCCGGCAGTTCTATTCGGAATCGCGGCTGGCTTTCACCGGCGACAGCGACAGGAAAGAAGCCGCCTGATCCCGGGCCAGTCAGTTCACGCTGGCGTTTCCGGTTTGGAGGCCCCGCTTAGCGCTGTTTCTTCCAGGCTTCATAACGCTTCCTGTTGTCCTCGTTGGGCGGATAGAGCCCCGGCAGCGCCGCACCGTTCTCGACCTCCTGCACCAGCCAGCTTTCCAGAAGCTCGTGCTCGGCTCCTTCCGCGGCACAGAACGCCACCAGATCCTTGGGGATCACCACCACGCCGTCGTCGTCGGCAACAATGACGTCGCCGGGAAAGATCGCGCAGCCGCCGCAGGCGATCGGCTCGTTCCAGCCGACGAAAGTGAGCTGATTGACGGATGCCGGCGCCGCCACGCCGGCGCACCAGACCGGCATGCCGGTGGCAAGGATGCCGTGTTTGTCGCGCATCACGCCGTCGGTGACCAGTGCCGTGACACCGCGCTTGACCATGCGCATGCACAGGATGTCGCCGAAGATACCGGCGGAGGTGACCCCCATCGCGTCGGCGACGACGACGCAGCCTTCGGGCATCGCCTCGATGGCGCTGCGCGTCGAGATCGGGTTCGACCAGCTTGCCGGCGTCGCCAGATCCTCGCGCACTGGCACGAAACGCAGCGTAAAGGCCGGGCCGACGAGGCGCTTGCCGGAGAAGCCAAGCGGCATGGCGCCGGCGAACCAGCAGCGGCGGATGCCTTTTTTCAGCAGCATCGTGGTGATGGTGCCGGTGGTGATATTGGCAAGTGCCTTGAGCGCCGCGTCCATCGGCCTATTCTCCCCCTCTGCCGTCCCTTACGCCGCCGTCAGCCCCAGCCGCTCGTCGCGCCGGCGCAGATAGGCGAGGAACGGGATCGACAACAGCACCATCCAGGCCTTGCCGATGATCTGGCCGCCGAGAAAATCGAGCGAGCCGAAGGCCAGCCACAGGAACACCATGGAATCGATCACCAGCCCGACCATGCTCGACGCTACCACCGCCAGAACCAGGCGCTTGCGGGCGAGCGGCGTATAGACGGCCAGATCGGCCCCCTCGGAAAGCAGGAACGCAACGGCCGAGGCGATGACGAGCGATGGCGGCGCAACAGCCGCCGAGATGGCCGACCCGACGATGACCGCGGCAACGCCGAACTTGACGCCCAGCCGTCTCTGAACCAGGTCGCGCAGCACCAGCGCCGCACCGATCATCACCACGCCGGATGGTGCCATCAGCCCCGGCGCCACCGGCAGCAAACAGGCTCCGCCCGGAACGCAGACAGTTCCGACATGCCCGATCATCCAGTTTGCGGCCGGGATTGTCAGCACGAAGCCAACCAGAAACAGGGCGCCCTCGACGCTCCGGCGCGACGTCCAGCGATGTGTAAGCAAGCGACCGATGATCATGACGACGACTGCGGGTGGTCTTTCAACTGCTGCCGGAATTGACGGAAACCATTTGCCCGCAACTGGCACGCCGGGCAAGTGCCGCAACCATAGCCCCATTCGTGGCGATGGGTGCGGTCGCCGAGATAGCAGCTATGGGTTTCCTCGATCGTCAGGTCGAACAGCGCCTGCCCGCCGATCTCCAGCGCCAACGCGAAGGTCGCCGCCTTGTCGATATGCATCAGCGGCGTATGGACCGATAGCGGCCTGTCCATGCCGAGCGTCAGCGCCGACTGCATCGCCCGGATGGTGGCGTCGCGGCAGTCCGGATAACCGGAATAGTCGGTCTCGCACATGCCGGCGACCAGATGCTCCACCCCGCGCCGGTAAGCGACGGCACCGGCAAAGCACAGGAAGATCAGGTTGCGGCCCGGCACGAAGCTCGTCGGCAACCCGTCCGCAGCCATCACTATCTCGGTCTGGCGGGTGAGCGCAGTCTCCGAGATGGCAGCGAGCGCATCGAGCCTGACCAGATGATCCTCGCCGAGCCGTTCCCGCCACTGCGGGCGCAGTCCGGCCAGATGCTCGCGTAAACGTGGCCGCACTGCCAGTTCCACCGCGTGACGCTGGCCGTAATCGAAGCCGATGGTCTCAACGCGGGAAAAACGCTCAAGCGCCCACGCCAGGCAGACCGTCGAATCCTGCCCGCCCGAAAACAACACCAGCGCCGTGTCGTCGCTCAGTCCCATTTCGGCGAATATTGCCAGTCGACGATCCGGCGGTTGGTTTTGGTCAAGGCCGAGATCTCCGCCATCTCGCCATCGGTAAGCTGGAAATCGAAGACCGCGAGGTTCTCCGCCAGCCGCTCGATCCTGCGGGTACGCGGAATGACGACGATCTGTTGCTGCACAAGCCAGCGCAACGACACCTGCGCCGCGGTCTTCCCATGCGCCGCGCCGATGCGCGCCAGCACCGCATCGTCGGGAGCGTCACCGCGCGCGATCGGGCTGTAGGCGGTCACTGCCATGCCGTAGCTGCGTGTGGCACGGATCGCGCGGCTGACATCGAGAAACGGATGCGCCTCGAACTGATTGCAAACCAGCGGCTCAGTCGTCAGCGCGTGTGCTTCCGCCAGCAAAGCGGCGTTGAAATTGGAGACCCCGATGTGGCGCGTGTAGCCTTCGCGCTTCATCTTGCACATGGCTCCGATCGTCTCGGCGAGCGGCACCGCCTTGTTCGGCCAGTGGATCAGCAGGATATCGATCACGTCGAGCCGCAACCGCGCCAGGCTCTCCTTGACCGAACGCTCCAGCGCCGGCGGCGCGAGGTTGCCGGGTTGCACCTTGGTGACGACCGTCACCTCGTTGCGCCGTTTCGAGGCACGCACGCCGTCGCCGACCTCGCGCTCGTTGCCGTACATCTGGGCAGTGTCGATGTGGCGATAGCCGAGCGCGATCGCCTGTTCGACGAGCCGCGCGCAGCTCTCGCCGGTGAGCTCGAACGTACCGAGCCCGACCAGCGGAATGCGCGCGCCATTGGCTTCGATAACAGGTGTCCCGGTTTGCATCAGGTGTCCCATTGCGGCCGGTATGGCGGATCGACCATGCGCAGATTGGCGGTGCTCAGTTGCCTGATCTCGGCCATCTCGGCCTCGTTCAGCATAAAGTCGAAGACGTCGATATTCTGCTGCATATGCGCCGGGGTCGCCGAGCGCGGCAGAACGATCAGCCCAAGCTGCAGCAGATAGCGCAGCGACACCTGCGACGCGCTCTTGCCGTGCGCCTTGCCGATGCGCGCCAGCGTCTCGCTGCTGGGAATCTGCCCGCGCGCCAGCGGGCAATAGGCGGTGACTGCCATGTCATGCCTGCGGCAGGCGGCGATGACCTTGCTCTGGTCGAGGAACGGATGCACCTCGACCTGGTTGACCGCCAGCGGTTCGGTGGCAAGTCCGACCGCTTCATCCAGCAGCGCGACCGTGAAATTGGCGACGCCGATATGTTTCGCCAGGCCGTTGCGCTTCGCCTTGCACAGCTCGCCGATGGAAACCGCCTGCGGAATCTCGGGGTTCGGCCAGTGGATGAGCAGCAGGTCGAGATAATCGAGACCGAGCGCCTTCAGGCTGCTTTCGACCGAGCGCTCGAAATCGCCCGGCGCAAGATTGCTCTGCCTCACCTTGGTGGTGACGAACAGTTCGTCGCGCGCCACGCCGGCATGCCGCAGGCCTTCGCCGACATCCTGCTCGTTGCCGTAGAACGTCGCGGTATCGAAATGCCGATAACCGAGCTGCGCGGCGTGCTGCACGGCGCGCGCGCAGACATCGCCTTTCAGCGTAATCGTCCCAAAACCGACCGCGGGAATCTTTGCTCCCTGCGTCTCAACCCATTCCATTCTCGTCTCCAGAATTCTGACACCGGACCCGGAGATATCGGGAGTCCGGGACGGAGCACCATGCCCGTGCGCTCAGCGCAAGCCAACCGCGCAGTTTGCGCATGATGCCAGCAAACCCGCCAGCTATGGACGATAGATTGGAACGATTCAAGAAGACCATTCTTGCATCAACGCAAATTCGTGCTTTTGTGGCCGATCAGGGACAGCAGGATCGGACCATGCGCGCACACTCTTTCGCCTTCGCTCTCGCCCTCACGCTTGCGGCGGCGCTGACCACGATGCTGTCCATGCCCGGCACAGCGGCGGCCGACGATATCACGATCACCATCAAGGATCACAAATTCACGCCGGCCGAGATCCGCATTCCCGCCAACAAGCGGATGAGCATCGTCGTCGTCAACGACGATCCAACGCCGGAAGAATTCGAGAGCCTGCCGATGAAGATCGAGAAGATCATTCCCGGCAACAGCAAGGCGCTGGTCCGCTTCGGCCCGATTGCACCGGGACGCTATGAATTCATCGGCGAGTTCAACCAGGCGACCGCCAAAGGCGTGATGATCGCGGAATAGAACAAGAAGGTTCACCATGCTGGGCTCGCTCGTCATCGTCTTTCGCGAGGTTCTCGAAGCCGGTCTCATCGTCGGCATCGTCATGGCGGCCACGCGCGACGTCCCCGGCCGCGGCCGCTGGATCGGGCTCGGCGTCGGCGGCGGCGTGCTCGGCGCCATGGTCGTTGCGGCGTTCGCCGGCGCCATCTCGGATGCCTTCGAGGGCGCCGGCCAGGAACTGTTCAACGCCTGCGTGCTCGGCATCGCCGTCGTCATGCTGATGTGGCACAATGCCTGGATGGCCCGCCACGGCCGCGAGATCGCCATGCAGATGCGCCAGATCGGCTCGGCGATCACCGCCGGCGAACGGCCGCTCGCCGCGCTCGCCATCGTCGTCGGCCTCGCAGTGCTGCGCGAGGGTTCGGAAATCGTGCTGTTCCTCTATGGCATCATGGCGTCCGGCACCTCCGGCATGGCACTGTTCACTGGCGGGCTGCTTGGCCTTGCGGCCGGCGCGGCACTGACCGCGCTGACCTATTTCGGCCTGCTGGCGATCCCCTCGCGCCACATCTTCACCGTCACCACCTGGATGATCACCCTGCTCGCCGCCGGCATGGCGGCGCAGGCGGTGCATTTCCTTGATGCCGGCGGTGTCATCACCGCACTCGACACCGTCGTGTGGAACACGTCGTGGCTGCTCTCCGAAGCCAGCCTGACCGGCAAGCTCCTGCACACGCTGATCGGCTACACCGAACAGCCGACCGCGATGCAGATCCTCGCCTATGCAGCAGTGCTGGTGGCGATGGCCATTCTGATGCGCATCGCCCGCAGCGCGCCGGCGCCGAGACAGAAAGCCGCCTGAACTCCGCGCGCGCTCTGCCGTTTCATTGGAAGCCGGAGAGCCCCGCTTCCGGCCGGCGCGTTCTCTTTACGCGTACGGCTGCCCGCTTGTCGGCAATGCTCTAGCCGAGCGCGGCATCCACGTCGGAACGTGAAATCATCGTCGGCTGCTCGGTCATGCCGGGCTGCGGCCAGTTCGAGAAGATTTCGGCGTAACTTGCCGACATGATCTCGACGACGTTTCCCCACGGATCCTCGCAATAGCAAAGCCGCCAGGGGCGTCCGGGAACGAAGTCGATCGGTTCGATGCGCTTGCGACCACCATGGGCGACAACGTTTGCGGCGCACGCATCAACATCGGGATGCGTCAGGGCAATATGGAATGGGCCTCTGTTCCAGTAGGGCATGTTTTCCGATGGTATCTCGACTTGCGGCTCGATGAACTGAAACAGTTCCAGCCCGACACCATTGCCGAGAAGCAGATGCGCTTGATAGGCCTTGCGGAATTTACGACCAAAGATTCCCGGCGTTTCATGCGTGGCCCTCTCCGTCGCCGCCAGCAGACGAGGCCCCATGATATGAGCGGCTCCGAAGACGGCTCCATACCAGTCGATCGCCGCAAATATATCCGGGACAGTGAGACCAACGTGATTAAGGGCCAGTGCAGGTGTTTTGGGAGCCGTCATTCCAGAAATCTTTCTTCTCGTTGCCGCTTGGGCGGGCTCCACTGAGCGGCCCGATGGCGATGCTAGTTTGAGATTCAGCTTTTGCCATCTGCCTCGCTTCCAGCCAAACCACCTTGGGCAGTCGCTATTCCAGAAACGAGTACGAATGAACGGCGTCGAGCGGCATTCTCATTACTTGTTACTTGAGAGCCAAAAATATGCACGAGCATCAAGATTTGAAAACGCGCCTATTCTTCAGTGACAAATGAATGCGTGCGAATGTCGCAATAGAAAATATCGAACGCACGCCTGATGAACGTCAGCGTGTCTTCTCGAAGATTTCCCTCCCGATCAGCATCCGACGGATCTCGCTGGTGCCCGCGCCGATCTCGTACAGCTTGGCATCGCGCAACAGCCGGCCGGTCGGGAAGTCGTTGATATAGCCGTTGCCGCCGAGGCACTGGATGGCATCGAGCGCCATCCGCGTCGCGCCCTCGGCAGCGAACAGGATGGCACCGGCCGCATCCTCGCGCGTGGTCCTGCCCTCGTCGCAAGCGCGCGCCACCGCATAGACATAGGCGCGCGCGGCATTCATGCCGACATACATGTCGGCAAGCTTCGCCTGGATGAGCTGGAACTGCCCGATCGACTGGCCGAACTGTTTGCGGTCGTGCACATAAGGCACCACCACATCCATGCACGCCTGCATGATGCCGAGCGGCCCGGCTGCCAGCACCGCGCGCTCGTAGTCGAGCCCCGACATCAGCACATTGACGCCGTTGCCGACGACGCCGAGCACGTTCTCTTCCGGCACTTCGCAATCGGTGAACACCAGTTCGCTGGTGTCCGAGCCGCGCATACCGAGCTTGTCGAGCTTCTGCGCCGGCGCAAACCCCTTGAAGCCCTTCTCGACAATGAAGGCGGTAATGCCGCGTGCGCCGGCGGTGCGGTCGGTCTTGGCATAGACCACCAGCGTATCGGCGATCGGCCCGTTGGTAATCCACATCTTGGTGCCGTTGAGGATAAAGCGGTCGCCCTTGCGGTCCGCCGTGGTGCGCATCGACACCACGTCCGAACCGGCGCCCGGCTCCGACATCGCCAGCGCGCCGACATGCTCGCCGGATATCAGTTTTGGCAAATAGGTCCGCCGCTGCGCATCGCTGCCGTTGCGACGGATCTGGTTGACACAGAGATTGGAATGCGCGCCGTAAGACAGGCCGACCGCCGCGGAGGCGCGCGATATCTCCTCCATCGCCACGCAATGCGCGAGATAACCGAGGCCGGCGCCACCATATTCCTCCTCGACGGTGACGCCCAGCAGGCCGAGGTGGCCAAGCTCCGGCCACAGCTCGCGGGGGAAATGATTGGTGCGGTCAATTTCGGCCGCTTGCGGCGCGATACGGTCCTGTGCGAAACCGCCGGCCGTTTCCCGCAGCATGTCGATATCGGCGCCAAGGCCGAAGTCGAGCCCGCGCCAGGCGTTCGCGATCATCATGCGGAAAAGTCTATCGGCGATTGTCCGGCCTGTCAGCGCCTCAAGAAGTCGAATAGTCCCCGGTCCAGGAACCACCGTTCAAGAACTCCCCTCAGCTTCTCCCCCCTAACGAGCCCCTTCCACATGCCGTCGCCTCTGCCGCCGCCTCGCCTCCCCGCCGTCGCCACCATCCTGTGCGCCATGCTGATCGTCGCGACCACCAGCGCCGGGGCAGCCAACTGTCCCCGCCCGGACACGCTCGGCACGGCGCGGGTTCTGGCAGTGAGCGCTGCCGATACCCCGCAGGTCGGGCGCAAGCACTTCCCCGCTACGCTGCCGCTCGGTCCGAAAGAACTGGTCCTGACCTTCGACGACGGGCCGTGGCCGGGCACCACGCCAAGAGTCCTCGCGGCGCTCGCCGCCGAATGTGCGCGCGCTACTTTCTTCATGCTTGGCCGCAACGCGGCGGCGGCGCCACAACTGGCGCGCCGAGTGCTTTCGGAGGGACATACGGTCGCGTACCACACCTATGCACACCCACTGCTCGACCGGATGCCGACGGCAGCGGCCGAAGCGGAGATCGACAGGGGCTTTCGCGCCATCGATATCGCCGTCCACGGCCAATGGAATGGCCGGCCGGCAACCCCGTTCTTCCGTTTCCCCGGCTTCGCCTCGACACCGCCCCTGCTGGAACGGCTGCAGCAGCGCGGCGTGGTTGTGTTTGGAGCGGACTTCTGGGCCAGCGACTGGGTCGCCATGACCCCGGAGCAGGAGTTCGAACTGGTCATGGCCCGCACCGAGCGGGCCGGTCGCGGCGTCGTTCTGTTCCATGACACCAAGGCGCAGACGGCGACAATGCTGCCGCGCTACCTGCGGGAACTGAAGCGCCGCGGCTATAAAATCGTCCACGTCGTCGCCGGCAACGGTAAACCGCAATCGCCGCCGCGGCACTGATATCGCCGATTCTCGAATTTGGTGAGTTGCCGCTCCTGCGAAGCCAGCGTCTGGAGGGCCAGATCAAATCGTCGGCGCTATCAGGCGGTACATGGCTCACAGCTACATGCCGCACAGATATAGGGGCACACGCTCGATCAAACGTGGCGTATGTCAGATCGCAAAAGGAATTCAGAAGCTATGCGCGCAGCGACAGACCCTAGTCAGAGCGGCTGATCGTTCCCACAAGGAACTGCACCTGTAACTGGATTCCGTCGACAGTCTTTTGAATGGAAGTAAGCAGGTCTTTTGCAGACTCGGTCGGCTTTCCACTTTGCAAAAGCGCATCAACCAAATCTGTTTGCTCCCACAACCGCAGCAGCCCCTCGCTGAGCTGTAAGCGGGCTTCCTCCAACTCAGTGCGATACACCGGCATCTAATCGATATAACGGCGCAACTCGGATTTACTAGGGTCGGATTCTGGCCAAGCTCGCTTATTTGGCACGCTCACGCGTCGCGCTTACTTGCGTCTGCTTGATTTCCGTACATCCGCCGAGGTCCACAGACTGCTGCGACAATTTCCGGAATTCACGATCAAAAGCGCAGATCGAGATTTATGAAGATCAGCACTGCCACAGATCAACAATCCGACACGCAATAGCGGCTTTATTTCATGTAAAAATCTCGGAACGAGTTTCAGACTTGATTCCAACACATTTTAATGTCAAACATGTTCTATCGATCTTGTTTATGAATGTTGCTTGCGCCTTCGCGCTTCGACGATCTTCTTTCTCAAAATCGAACGGTGGCGCCTCGGCATTCAGCCGGGCGACAATTTTTATTGCCGATTTGAAAGGAAATCGTCATGAACACGGGAACTGTAAAGTTCTTTAATGCCAACAAGGGATTCGGCTTCATTCAGCAGGACAATGGACAACCCGATGTGTTCGTTCACATTTCGGCTGTCGAACAGTCCGGAATGAGCTCCCTGGTTGAAGGCCAGAAACTTCAGTACGAAATCGTCCAGGATAACCGCAATGGGAAGAGCGCTGCGGCCAATCTGCGCGCTGTGTAAATTGCGCGGCGCATGAGTTTCACGTCGTCGATCTTTGACCACGGATGTACTGGCACTGATCATTTCGACGTCTGGGAAAAGGTCGGGCTTGCCCGACCTTTTTTTTGTGAAGGAAAAAATCTCATGGCTCGTAACCCTCGATCAGGCGGTATCTTCCAATCTCCAAAATCGAAGCTCGAGGTAAAGGCTGACGCAACCACAAGAGCGGTACGACAGATTATCGCTCAGGAAAGCGCCGAGAATGCCGCAAAGACCGAGAGACTGCGCGCAGCCAGACTGGCGCGGGATGCCGGCATCGAGAGCATTCCGACGAAGAGCAAGAATACCCGGAAAACGCGTTGACGATTACGTGGTTTAAACGGCACCCCGGTCCCGTCGACGAAACATGGCCGTCAATGCCGAACTATATTCAAGCAATCACCATGGCTGCGCGCTCACAGGATTGCTTCTTGATGATGCCCGCTGCGGCGATTGTCGCCGCCATTCGATCCTGCGGCAAACAGCGGAGACCTGCGCAAGCTTGAGGCTTTTTACGAATCCTCGCGGCGACCGGCCGAAACAAGCGCCAAGGTAACGCAAGACCGCGCGCGCTTGGTTGAGCGGCTCAAATATTATCGACAAAGCAATCAGCCTCGGTCTCTCGGAAAGCTGCCTGCAGCACTCCGTCGCCGCGCCCGTGCTCTTGCCATCGGGGCACACCGGCAGACCTAACGGGAACGACTGGCCAAGCTCTAGGTAGCGGCTGGGACGGAAACCAAACATCAACGCCCGCACCAGAGAACCCGGCGCGGGCGTCAGATGAAAAAATAGCTGATAAATCAGCTATTTATTTTCGAGTGGTGCGGCCGAGAAGACTCGAACTTCCACGGTGTTACCCGCTAGCACCTCAAGCTAGTGCGTCTACCAATTCCGCCACGGCCGCATGAAAAACGAGGCGCAACCCGTCCCGGCAGCGCCTGAACGGCCGCCATGTAACAAATCGGCCATGAGCCGACAAGGGCCTGCGAAGCGCCAAAAACACCCATAGACAGATGTTTTCGGAGCGATGTTGCGGCTCAGCGCCGGTCCGGCGCCCGCGTCAGCGTCTCGGAGACCTCGACGGCGATTCGGTTGCCGCTGACCACGACCGTGCCTTTGGCGATCGGCATGGTATTGGCAAGGATCTTCACCGCATCGTCCTCGGTGGCATCGAGTTCGATGATGGCGCCGCGGCCGAGCCGCAAAACCTGGTGGATCGGCATCGACGTCGTGCCGAGTACCACGGTGATATCGAGCGAGACGTCGTTGAATGTCGACACGGCGGCGCTTCCCTGCTTCCTCTATACGGGAACGTCACCACGGTTATGGTTACGAGATGGTTAACGAACGAAACAGCCTCTCCATCGGCATGCCGGCCGCCGCTGGGCAACCGCCGATCGAATGGCGGATCAGCGACCGCCCGATCGCCTACGAGGCGGCGCTGCGGACCATGGACGAACGCGCCGCCGCGATCGCCGCCGGAGACGCGCCGGAACTGGTCTGGCTGCTGGAACATCCGCCGCTCTATACCGCGGGCACCAGTGCCCGCGCCGAGGACGTGCTGAACGCACGCTTTCCGGTTTATGACGCCGGACGCGGCGGCCAGTTGACCTATCACGGCCCCGGCCAGCGGGTCGCCTATGTGATGCTCAATCTGCGCCACCGCGGCCCGGACGTCCGGCGCTTCGTTGCCACGCTGGAGGAATGGCTGATCCGCACGCTCGATGCCTTCAACATCCGCGGCGAACGGCGCGAGGATCGGATCGGCGTCTGGGTGAAACGGCCGGATAAAGGGCAGGATATTCAAGGAAGAGCCTACGAGGACAAGATCGCCGCGCTCGGCATCCGCGTTCGGCAATGGGTGACGCTGCACGGCATCAGCCTCAACGTCGCCCCCGACCTGTCGCATTTCGGCGGCATCGTGCCCTGCGGCATTGCCGAGCAGCGCTACGGCGTCACCAGTTTTGCCGACCTCGGCCTCACCGCAACCATGGACGATGTCGATCTCGCGCTGCGCCAGCAGTTCGAGCCGCTGTTCGGAGCGACCGTGAGGGCGGCAGCGACGGAAGCATAAGCGCCAGACGGTCTCCCGCGTCAGACCGTCGACAGACCGACGAAGCCGGCATCGCCGGCCATCGCCGCTTCCGCCGGGGTTGCCTCGCGTGCCTCGACCCGCTCGACCCTCGCGCTCGCCGGCCCTTCCTTGCAGGCTGCAACCATCGCCGCGACCGCCGCCGACGGGCCGGAGAACACCGCCTCGACGGTGCCGGCATAACGGTTGCGCACCCAGCCATCGAGCCCGCGCTGCAGCGCCTGCAGTTCCACCCAGGCGCGGAAACCGACGCCCTGCACCCGGCCGCTGATCATGACGTGGCGGACAGTTTGCATCTTGTTCATGCGATGAAGCGTCGCCAGGGATTTCGGAGCCAGGAATTTCGGAGCCAAGGGCTCCGGAGCCAAGAATTACCGACAGCGCCAGTCTGTCGAAACCTGCCCGCCAATGCAAAGCCCCCGGCTCAGGAATGGAACGCGCGCTGGCGCCCGCGACCATTGTTCTGGTCGAGCGGATCGGACGATCCCAGGGCGAAATCGCGGGTCGCGCGCGGATCGACCACCTCGTCCTCGCCGCGCCATGCACGGCGGGCGGCCGTCGTCTCGGCCTCATCGATCATCGTTTCGACGTCTTCCGGAGTAAGGTCGTCCATCGGTTCGTCATGGATCGGATGGTCGGCCAGGCCGCCGTCCGGCGCGAGCCTGTCGGCGTCCTGCGGCAGCGAATCCGGCGTCTCCGGCTCGTCGCGGCGGCGCATATCGTCGGGAAGGATTTCCGGCCGATCCGGAACCGAGTCCGGCGTGATCTCCGGTTCCGGCCGATGCTGCTTCTTCTCCGGCTTCTCCGGCGGGGGCTTGGGCGCCATGGTCGGTCTCCGTGCCGCTGCAGGCGGCCTGCGGGGCCAACGCGGGCCGGATCGGGGCAGTTCCCCGTTCAGGCGAATTCGAGGATCACCGCATCGACAGCGAGACTGTCGCCAGGCTTCGCACGGATCGTCTTGACCACGCCGTCGAGCTCCGCGCGCAGCACGTTCTCCATCTTCATCGCCTCGACTACCGCCAGCGTCTCGCCGGCCTTGACCTCCTGCCCTTCCGCCACCGAGATCGAGACAACGAGGCCCGGCATCGGGCAACGGACTTCCTTGCCGCTGCCGGCCTTCGTCTTCACCGGCATCAGCCGCGCATAGGCCGCCTCGCGTTCGGTGTAGACATAGGCACGGGTTTCGATCCCGCGATAGGCAAGATCGAAACCATTGGCGACCGCGCGGACCTGCACCGACACCGCATGGCCATCGACAGTGCCGCTCCACACCGGCTCGCCCGGCGACCAGGCGGAGACAAGCCGCGACACGCGCCCGTCGAGATCGACGACGATCGCCTCGCCCTCGCGCGCAACATCGAGCCGATGTTCGACGTCGCCGAGCCAGACGACACGGCTGCGCTCGCGCGTCACCGTCCGTCCGTTCACCTGCCCGGAAATGCGCCGTTTGCGTTCGCCCAGCACATGATCGACCGCTGCCGCGACCGCCGCCAGCACGCGCACCGCCTCGCCTTGCGGCAATTGCGGCTGGAAGCCGTCGGGAAACTCCTCGGCAATGAAGCCGGTCGACAGCGCTCCGGCGCGCCAGCGCGCATGCGCCATCAGCGCCGCGAGAAACGGAATGTTGTGACGGATGCCGTCAACGACGAAGGCGTCGAGCGCGTCCGAATGCGCCTCGATCGCCGTCTGCCGCGTCGGCGCATGCGTCACCAGCTTGGCGATCATCGGATCGTAGAACAGCGAGATTTCGCTGCCCTCGTAGACGCCGGTATCGTTGCGCACGGTAACGCCATCGCTCACCCGTTCCGCCGGCGGCCGATACTTCGTCAGCCGGCCAATCGACGGCAGGAAATTGCGATACGGATCCTCGGCATAGACGCGGCTCTCCACCGCCCAGCCGGTCAGCCTCACGTCGGCCTGCCGGATCGACAGCGGCTCGCCCGCCGCGACACGGATCATCTGCTCGACGAGGTCGATGCCGGTGACCAGTTCGGTCACCGGATGCTCGACCTGCAGCCGCGTGTTCATTTCGAGGAAATAGAAGCTCTTGTCCTGCCCGGCGACAAACTCCACCGTGCCGGCGCTGTCGTATCCGACCGCCTTCGCCAGCGCGACCGCCTGCTCGCCCATCCTGCGCCGCGTCGCTTCATCGAGCAGCGGCGACGGCGCCTCCTCGATCACTTTCTGGTTGCGGCGCTGGATCGAGCATTCGCGCTCCCCGAGATAGATGACGTTGCCGTGCTTGTCGCCGAGCACCTGGATTTCGATATGGCGCGGATCGACGATGAACTTTTCGATGAACACCCGGTCGTCGCCGAACGAGGATTTCGCCTCCGAGCGGGCGCGCGCGAAGCCCTCGGCTACTTCAGCCTTCGAGTGCGCGATGCGCATGCCCTTGCCGCCGCCGCCCGCCGACGCCTTGATCATCACCGGGTAGCCGATCTCGTCAGCGATACGCACCGCCGCAGCGTCGTCTTCGATGACGCCGAGATGACCGGGCACTGTCGAGACCTTCGCGGCCGCCGCCGCCTTCTTCGATTCGATCTTGTCGCCCATCGCGGCGATCGCCTGCGAATTGGGTCCGATGAAGACGATGCCCGCGTCCTGCAATGCTCTGGGGAACGCCTCGCGCTCCGACAGGAAGCCGTAGCCGGGATGCACCGCCTGCGCGCCCGTCGCCTTGCAGGCGGCGACGAGCCGGTCGATGACGAGATAGCTCTCCGCGGCCGGCGGCGGGCCGAGATGCACCGCCTCGTCGGCCATCCGGACATGCAGGGCATCGCGGTCGGCATCGGAGTAGACGGCCACCGTCTTGATGCCCATGCGCCGCGCCGTCTTGATGACCCGGCAAGCAATCTCGCCGCGATTGGCGATCAGGATTTTTGAAAACATCGGAGTGCTGTTGCGTCCCGGACTGCGGGGCTGGCACCCCTTTGTCTATTTGTGTCGCGAACGGCGGAATTGGGCAAGTCGGCCAATGGCCTATCTTCACCCAGGTAGAATATTTTTCGCCACGGGCACCGCCACGCCAATACAATGTTCCAGTTTTCGACGCCTTTCCGGGTCAATCAGTGCTTTTTTAGCATGCCTATTCCACGCACGCCGGGTACCCTATATTGGGGGTCACATACTGGAGACAGCGCATTCCGCACTGCCGATTTCACAGGAGCCGCACATGGCACTCGCGATTGGCGATACCGCCCCCGATTTTGAAGCCGACACCACGCAAGGCAAGATCAAGTTCCATGACTGGATCGGCGATAGCTGGGCTGTCCTGTTCTCTCATCCAAAGGACTTCACGCCGGTCTGCACCACCGAACTCGGCTACATGGCCCGCATCAAGCCGGAATTCGACAAACGCGGCGTCAAGATCATCGGCATTTCCGTCGATCCGGTAGATCGCCACGCCAAGTGGGCCGAAGACATCAAGGAAACCCAGGGCTTCGCTCCCAACTACCCGATGATCGGAGATCCCGATCTGAAGGTATCGAAGGCTTACGGCATGCTGCCGGCGGCCGCATCCGGCGATCCCACGCAGCGCACGGCCAACGACAACCAGACGGTCCGCAATGTCTTCGTCATCGGTCCCGACAAGAAGATCAAACTGATCCTGGTTTATCCGATGTCGACCGGACGCAACTTCGACGAAATCCTGCGGGTGATCGATTCGCTGCAGCTCACCGCCAAGCATCGGGTGTCGACTCCGGCGCAATGGAAGCAGGGCGAGGATGTTTTCCTCAGCGGCGCGGTCAGCGAAGACGAAGCCAAGAAGCTCTATCCGCAAGGCTGGAAATCGCCGAAGCCGTATATGCGCATCGTTCCGCAGCCGCGCTGACCGTTGCGCAATCCCTCGGGTTTGCGCCACATCATCGCTTGATTGAACGATCCGTTCTTCTACAAGGGGCGTGGCGAGGCCGCGCCCCTTTTTCCGTCGCGGCGGGAAGGAAGAACGATCCGCGATGCGCGACGACGCCCTGCAGCAACCACCCTATTCCCATCACCTCGGCATCAAAATCACTCATGTCTCGCCGGAACGGCTGACCGCCGAAATGCCGGTGACTGAAGCGCTCAGCAACCGCAACGGCGTCCTGCATGGCGGCGCGCTGATGTCGCTTGCCGACAATCTCGGCGGCACAGCCGCGACCGCCAATCTGGCCTCGGGGCAGGCAACGACCACGCTGGAGAGCAAGACCAACTTCTTCGCCGCCATTCCGCTCGGCGATATCGCCTACGCGGAATGCACGCCGCTGCATCGCGGCCGCACCACCATGGTCTGGCAGACGCGGGTGACGCGCGGCGACGGCAAGCTCGCCGCCATGGTGACGCAGACGCAGATGGTGCTGGCTCCCAAAGCGCCGAACGGCGGCAAATAAGCGTTATGCGGATTACACTTTCCGCGCGCCGGCGCGGCTGACGATGAACACGCCGGCGGCACACACCACCATGCCGGCCACCGACAACGCATCGAGTCGTTCGTCGAACAGCAGGAAGGCCATCAGCGCCGTCACCACCGGCACGAGATAGAACAGGCTGGCGAAGCCGGTCGCCGGCGCCCGCCGGATCAGCCAGTACATCAGGCCGACCGCGCCGATCGACAGCACCAGCACCAGCCAGGTGAGCGCAAAGACGAACTCGCCGTTCCACTGAATTTCGCGCGTCTCGAAACAGAACGCGCCAATGCCGAAGAGAACGAACGCCGCCGCGTATTGCACAAGATTGCCCGAGCGCCAGTCGATGCCGCCGCCGAACCGCTTCTGGTACAGCGTGCCGAGCGTGATGCCGATCAGCGAAACGAAAGTGGCGATCCAGCCCAGCACCGATCCGGCGTCGAGGATGGTGCGATCATGCAGCACCATCAGTACGCCGACGAGACCGAGGGCGAGCCCGAACCATTGCAGCCGGCTAACGCTCTCGCCGAGCCAGCGATTGGCGATGGTCGAGGTCAGGATGGGCTGCAGCCCGGGGATCAGCGCCGAGATGCCGGCCGGAACACCCTGCGCGATGGCGACGAAAACGCCGCCAAGATAAAGTCCGTGCACCAGCGATCCGGTGACCACGCTGTGCATGGCCTCGCGGCCGTTCGGCCAGCGTGCGCGGCTCACCGCCGCGATCACCACCAGCAGCACGACGACGATCGACATGCGCAACGCCAGAAAGGTCAGCGGCTCGGCATAAGGCAGGCCGTATTTGGCGCCGACGAATCCGGTGCTCCACAACACCACGAAAACGGCCGGCGCCGCTGCGACAATGAGCCTGTCCAAAGCCATAAAAATCTCCAGCCGCCTTCCTATAGCATTCCCGCGGATTCGTATCCGCGCTATGCGCAGGGCTGCGTGTTGGTTGCGCAACCCCGGCAAGGGCCGCATGATGGCGGCGTTTTTTCGTAGACAGGAGAGTATTGATGGACGTTCGTGCGGCAGTGGCAGTGGCGGCGGGCAAGCCGCTGGAGGTGACCACGGTCCAACTCGAAGGGCCGAAGGCCGGCGAAGTGCTGGTGGAGATCAAGGCCACGGGCATCTGCCATACCGACGAATTCACCCTCTCCGGCGCCGATCCGGAAGGGTTGTTTCCGGCCATTCTCGGGCATGAAGGCGCCGGCGTCGTCGTCGATGTCGGACCCGGCGTGACGTCGCTGAAGAAGGGCGATCACGTCATCCCGCTCTATACGCCGGAATGCCGGCAGTGCCCCTCCTGCCTGTCGCGCAAGACCAATCTGTGCACCGCCATTCGCTCGACGCAGGGTCAGGGCGTGATGCCGGACGGCACCTCGCGCTTCTCGCTCGATGGCAAGAAGCTGCATCACTATATGGGAACGTCGACCTTCGCCAATTACACGGTGCTGCCGGAGATTGCGCTCGCGAAGATCCGCGAGGACGCGCCGTTCGACAAGGTCTGCTATATCGGCTGCGGCGTCACCACCGGTATCGGCGCGGTGATCAACACCGCCAAGGTCGAGCCCGGCGCCAAGGCAATCGTATTCGGACTCGGCGGCATCGGTCTCAACGTCATCCAGGGCCTGCGTCTCGCCGGCGCCGACATGATCATCGGCGTCGATCTCAACAACGACAAGAAAGCGTGGGGCGAACGCTTCGGCATGACGCATTTCGTCAATCCGAAGGAAGTCGGCAAGGACCTCGTCCCCTATCTCGTCGACATGACCAAGACGAAGGAAGACCAGATCGGCGGCGCCGACTATACTTTCGACTGCACCGGCAACGTCACGGTGATGCGGCAGGCGCTGGAAGCCTGCCATCGTGGCTGGGGCGTCTCGGTGGTCATCGGTGTCGCGCCGGCGGGCGCGGAAATCTCGACGCGCCCGTTCCAGCTCGTCACCGGCCGCGTCTGGAAAGGCACCGCCTTCGGCGGCGCGCGCGGCCGCACCGACGTGCCGAAGATCGTCGACTGGTACATGGATGGCAAGATCCAGATCGACCCGATGATCACCCACACGATGCCGCTTGAAGACATCAACAAGGGCTTCGACCTGATGAACAGCGGACAGTCGATCCGCTCGGTAGTGATCTTCTAGGCCCGCCGAAGAGCCGCAGGGTTTCCCTTCGCAACCAAAAGCTCCCCGTGTCGCGCAGCCCATCGCGCGACGCGGCTGACTGGCGGGGCGCATGCCGGGCGTGTCTCGCACATCTGTCTGCGCCCTGTGTCCGGGTTCCCGCCATCGGCCTCCGCAGAAAGGAAAAAAGACGACATCGCAAAGGATTACCGGCAGGAACCGGGCCCTCCGCCCGGCCGTTATCGCAGGACGGAATCCAGCAAGGAGGCTACGATGTCGTACACGAACCCGTCGGATCCGGAGCGTCGTGCATCCATCGACCCGAACGATCCGTTGCCGCCCCGGGAATCGCCACCGCGCCAGCCGCCGGAACTCGGTGGAATGGTCTGGGGGTGGGTTGCCGGAATCGCGGTGCTGGCACTGATCCTCGCCTTCGTCTTCAGCGGCGGTTCCAGCAACCAGTCGGCCGACAGCAACGCGCCCGGCACCAGCGGACCGGGCATGGCGCGGACAACGACACCGCCGGCGTCGCCCGATACGGCGCAGCGCCCGGCACCGAACCCGCCGACCACAACCGGCTCGGGTGGATCGGGACAATAACCCACCACGATGCATTGGGGGTAGCTGCCCTGTCCCGCCCGGCGCGTTAACGGCCTTTCAATCCGGGTGTCTCTCTACTGTGTGAGCGACACCCGGAGGAGGCCGGCATGCTGACGCGTCTGATCTATCACTCGGAGAACCATCTTGCGTCCAACCGCAAGCTGATCGCGGGGCTGAACGGCATCATGGATCGGGCCAGCCGCAACAATCAGCGCGACGGCATCACCGGCGCGCTGCTGTTCGATACGCTGTGGTTCGTCCAGATTCTCGAAGGGGATCGCGAAAAGATCTCCGCCACGCTGCGCCGGATCATGCACGACGAGCGTCACGACGCAGTGACGATCATGGATTGCCGTCCGATTGCAGAGCGGCTGTTCGCAAAATCCTGGATGGGCCTCGCCATGCTGCATGGCGGCAACCAGCCGCTCTATGCCAAGCACGGGATGGTGGCTTTCAATCCGCAGATCATGACCGAGGCTCAGGTGATCGGTCTCGCCTGCGACCTCGCGCATGTCGGTTTCCAGCACAGGCTGGCGGATCTGCCGTCGCCAATCTGACCCTCGGTCATGTCGGGCCGGCAGCCGTGCTGCCAGCAGTACTACCAGCGCCGGTAGTACGGCCTGTGCCGCCAGCCGTTGCGATAGCCGTAATAAGGCCGCGGGCCATAATAGCCGTAACCGCCATAGTAGCGCGGCCCGGGCCGCCACCAGCAGCGGCGCTCCCAGCGGCCATGACGCCAGACGCGGCGGCAGACATAGGCCGCCTCGTGCGTCAACGAACTCTCCTGTGCCGCCGCCTTGAGGCCGGACGAAGGGCCGAGCGGCGCCGCGAAGGCGGGAGCGGACAGGACGGTCGCCACGGCAAGGCCGGCCGCTGCCAGCGATGTCAGGATGAATGTGCGCATCGCGATCTCCTCTGTTCCCCCTTTCGACAAGGGTGGCACAGTTCTGATTAACAACGGGCAAAGTCGAAATTCAGGCAGTGTTCATCCGGAATTCTCAATTCACCCGAAAGTTTCGCATGCGCGTAAGCACAGCCGACCGCGCTGCCAGTCCGGGCCGGCAGCCTGCCGATACTGCCTCAACAATTGGCATGGCGACGAACCGCTTAACCCGAAGCCACGGCAGTACCGCGCAACCTCGCGTCAACGGCAAACG
Source organism: Pseudolabrys sp. (assembly GCA_035556795.1). Lineage (GTDB taxonomy): Bacteria > Pseudomonadota > Alphaproteobacteria > Rhizobiales > Xanthobacteraceae > Pseudolabrys. The sequence continues at coordinate 110,748 of DATMEV010000010.1, forward strand.
ATCATTCGTCAGCCAGAAGAAAAAAGCGGGATGGCGGCTCGGAGACACGCCATCCCGCCTCGGAGGGCGCACGCCGATACGACCAGCGCGCGCCGGGTGCGGTTGTCTTGTCTAAACCGCAGCCTGTCCGCGCGTTGCGTCGACGCTCCATGGGCCCGGGCCGGCAGCGGCGAGATACAGGAAGATGAAGCAGAACAGCACCGCCACTTCGCCCTGGTTGGTCAGCGGGAAGAATCCGTTCGGCGCATGACCAATAAAATAGGCAAATGCCAATTCGCCGGACAGGATGAAGGCGACCCAACGGGAAAACAAGCCGATCAGCAACAGTACGCTGCCGACGATCTCGATTACGCCGGCGAACCAGTACAACGAGAACAGCGGCGGAGCGTTCATCGGCATCGGAAAACCGAAGAACTTCGACAGGCCGTGCTGCAACAGCAGCAACGCCGTCATAATTCGGAGAATGCTGAGTATCTGCGGTCGAAAGCGCGAGAGTTGATCCATCTCGTTTCCCTCCGGCTGAGACACGATCATCTAAACCGACAACTGCGCATTTTCGACATCACATTTTCTTTAGGGCCGATTTCTCCAGTTCAGAAACGGACCAATCAAGCGCTACGGTTCCAGGCGTTCGTCGAGAACGGCTACAAGCGCGCCGCGGAGCGCGCCATCAGAGCAAAGGCCGCCAATGTCAGCGGCGCAGCGGCCAGAGCCATTGTCCTCGCCGGCGAGCGGAACAGCCAGACATCGGCAGTCGACACCGCAACCGGCGTCGCCATCATGGCGAGCAACGCGACCACAGCCGGAATCAACCCGACCCGATAAAAAACATATGCCGCACCGGCAAAGGCCACCCAGCCGAGAAGACGTCCCAATGCGGCGAGCCAGCGCGGCCCACGCAGGTCATCGCCCCACTCCGTCAGCATCTCGTGATGCCAGCGTTGCATGTAAAAGGCCCCGACCTGCACCACCACCGCCCAGCCGACAAAGCCCGCCGTGCGGTCCAGCGACAGAAGATACAGCACATCCATCCCCCGAAGCCGCTGCGCCCTGCCCTATCCCGCAAGCGCAATCTTGCGGATCACTGACAGGCAGACCGCGCTGCCGGCCCACTGATCAATGCCGGCACCGCTTGATCCGCAGTGCAGGCGTGCAGCCACGTATAAGACTGCAGCCCCATTCCCACGCTAGCCAGAACCGTGATCGCGAGACCAACAATCAGAAGAGCTTTTTCAATAAGCGGCACCGGCCATTCCCAGCGGAGCGACAACCGAACAATCCTCGGCAGCGTACCCCGCCTGCCGGGAGCCGAACCTGCTCCAGCAAGGTTAGCAGAATTTAAAACGGCACAACCGTGCCTCTGGTTATCCACACTTTCGCGTGTAGAAAGCCACAACACAATCGTCACAGATCGGGCGGCATTGGGATGTCCGCGCAAGCCACGCATGCAAGCGATCAACGCAGCCGATCGACAAAGCCCCCCATCGGAGCAAATGGAAGCGGTCACGACGAGGTGATCTGGATCGCACAACACAGGCGCTAATATCCAGACCGATATTCAGTGGGCCATTCCCCGAGTCTCGTGCAATTCTTGTCTTCGTCTTGTCGATCATCGCGGCTCATCCGACCCACCATCCCAGGAACCGCCCCAAGGGAAGCGCCACCATGCAGACCAGCCGCCGCGCCGCCCTCACACTGCTCGCCTCGGCGTTCGGATCGGGCATCCTCGCAGCGCCGCTGTCGGCCCAGGTCAGCCGGATGACCGCTTATGCCTTCTCCTTCGACGGACTTGACGGCCAGCCCATCCGCCTCGCCGACCATGCCGGACATCCGATCCTGGTGGTCAACACTGCATCGCAATGCGGATACACGCCGCAGTATGCCGGGTTGCAGACCTTGTGGACGCGCTACCGTGACCAGGGCCTGTTCATCGTCGCCGTCCCCTCGAACGATTTCGGCGGGCAGGAGCCCGGCGGCGTAGCCGAGATCGACCAGACCGCACACGGACAATACGGCATCGGCTTTCCGATCGCCGCCAAGGCCGTCGTCCGCGGCGCCGGCCAACATCCGTTCTACAGATGGGCTGCCAGCGAACGGCCGCCGGATGTGCCGCGATGGAATTTCCATAAGTACCTGATCGGCCGCGACGGCCATCTGGCAGCGAGCTTCCCATCGGCAGTCGAACCCACCGATCCGAAATTGCTGACCGCGCTTGGCAAGGAATTGGAGTCGCGAGCACTCTGATCAGCCGGATCATTGGCCACGCAACGCTACGCGCGCGAGCCGCACCGGCACATCCATTCTGCAACCATTCATCGTTCCGTGCGTTGGAGCAGGCCGACGGCTCAGGTGCCGTCAGCCATCCATAAAGCCTGACCGACAGTGGCGGGCGACGATAAAACGGGGCGATGAATGAACCGCAATGTTCTCTATATTCTGATCGGCGGCCTTGCCGTGCTCGCGGTCGGGCTCGGCTATGCGCTGCATCAGGAGCAGCAGAAAAAATCCGGCCTCGACATCAGTGTCGGCAGCAAGGGGATTTCCGTCGAGACCAAATAGCACGGCGGCAGCAGTCGCGTGCACCGGCACGCAGCATCGGATCACGCCACCGGATATATCGGGCGCGGGCTGTTCAGCCCGCCGCGACGGCCTCTCTCTCGAAATAGATATGTTCGCCACCGCCCGGTGCGGCTGTCGTCGCGACCGGATCGATGGCGTCGAGCAACTGGAGGAACGCCGATCCGGGCAGCGGCGGGGCGAAGACGTAACCCTGCGCGGAACGGATGCCGATGTCGCGGAGATGCGCAACCTGCTCGAAATTCTCCACGCCTTCGGCGACGATATCCATCCGCATATTGCGCGCCAGATCGACGAGCGTCTCAACGATTGTCGCCGACTTCCGGTCGGTGCCGATCGCATCGACGAACATCTTGTCGATCTTGATGATATCGACTCCGAGTTTCAGCATATAGGACAAGCCGCTGTGGCCGGTGCCGACGTCGTCGATGGCGATGCGGATTCCCGCGCCCTGCAGCGCCGCGATCACCTGCCGGGTCTCGGTCAGATCGACGATCGGTTCGCGCTCGGTCAATTCCAGCACCACCTGCGACAGTGCAATGGGCGACGCGGAGAAGATACGGCGCACGTCGCGGGTGATGTTGCGGTCGGCGAATAACGCCGCGGTGAGATTGAAGGCGATCTTGAAACCGGGCCGCTGACCGATCGCCGGCCCGACATCGGCGCAGACACGCTGCATCAGGTGGCGCGTCAGGCGGCCGATCAGACCGCTCGTTTCCGCCAGCGGGATGAATGCGCCCGGCAGAACCAGCGTGCCGTCGGGCTTGCGCCAGCGCACCAGCACCTCCGCGCCCATCAACCGGCCGGTGCAGATATCGACGATCGGCTGGTAATAGGGAATGACCTGCCCTGCCTCGATCGCCTGTTGCAGCTCCAGCGCCGGATTGACCGGCTGCCGGCGCGGCAGCAGCGACGCCACGGCCAGGATCAGGATCGCGATCGCACTGGGAATGAAGATGCTGAGCGTGGCCAGGTCGCGGTGGGCGGAACTGTCCTGCGGGCGCGGCACCACCACCGTGGCGCCAAATCCATAACGTTCCGACCGTGCCTGACCGACGAAGACCATATCGGGGTCGATCTCGTCGGACATGGCCGCGGATTCCGTGAGCACACGACCATAGGGCGTGTGGACGCGCGCCAGGATATGATGCGGGCCGGCCACGCTGGCGACGATCGGCATGAACAGGTCGCTCGAAATCAGCGCAGCAAGAGTGACGTCCTGTCCGTCGAGATCCCGGCGGATGCGAACGAAACGTTTGCCCTGCTCGCCGGTATGGACCAGCTCAAGTCTGACGCCGGGTGTATCGAGCAATTCCTCCGACAGCAGAACCCGCTGCGTGCCGTCGCGGTGTTCGACCACCGCGCACTGCGCGCGCCCGTCGGCATCGAGCAGTTCGATGTCCTTGATCGGCGTCGTCGCCAGCACCGCCTTGCGCATCTTCTCCACATTGGCCGGCGCGCAGGACGCAACCCCAGCCCGGGCCAGATCGTCGAGCGCCGCCACGGTACGGCCAAGCCGCAACTCGGCGAGGTGGATGGAGCGTTTGGCCAGGTTCGTCGAATCTTCCTGAATTTGCCGCTCGACCAGATTGCCGAGCCAGGAATCGAAGGCGAGCAGCGGCCCTCCGGCAACCACGACGCCGATCGCGATCGCGATCAGCCGTTTCTGTTGCCAGATCCGATTCAACAGCTTCCGCTGCGTGAAGAAACGCACACGCCACCCTTTTCGCCCGGCGGCAGCGTGCCGTGGTTGCCGTTACGTCACTATTAATCCTAAACGACAACCGATCTCATGGTTAACGCGCAGTAAATACCGCGCCAACCCGCCTCAGGAGCGACGGCCGGCAACAATATCGTCGATGAAACGCGGCAGCGCAAAAGCGGCGACGTGCACATCCGGTGTCCAGTACCGCGTCGGGAAACGGCCGGCCTTGCGGTAGCGCGCGGCGATCGTCGCGGCATCGTGGCGGCGCAGCGACTTGTCGCGGCTCGCCCAGCCCATCGCCATATGACCGCCGATATAGGTCGGGATCGCGGCGACATAGCAGGTCGCGTCCGGAAACAGACCGCGCAGGTGCGTCATCGAACTGCGCAACTCGCTCGCCTGGAAGAACGGCACGCCGCTCTGCGTCACCATCAGACCACCGGGCTTCAGCACCCTGCGACAGCCGGCATAGAAGCGGCGGCTGAACAGCACCCGGCCCGGCCCCTGCGGATCGGTGGAATCGATGATGATGATGTCGAAGCGCCGGTCGGTCTTCAGGACAAAGCGGACGCCGTCGTCGATGACGAGATCGAAGCGCTTGTCCTTCAGCACCGGGCCCGTGAACTCGGGAAAATGCTTGCGCGAGAACTCAACGACCGAGGCGTCGATCTCGACCTGGGTCAACCGCTTGACCGATTTGTGCTTCAGCACTTCCTCGGCGATGCCGCAGTCGCCGCCGCCGACGATCAGCACTTCGCGCGCATTGCCATGCGCGAACAGCGGAACGTGGCTCATCATCTCGTGATAGACGAATTCGTCGCGCGAGGTGACCTGCGTCGCCCCGTCGAGCATCAGAACCTTGCCGAAATATTTGTTGCGGAAGAGGATCAGGTCCTGGTGCTTGGTCCGCGTTTCGTGCAGGACGCGGTCGACGCGATACGAGATGCGGAATCCCATCTTGTCGAACAGCGCTTCCGAAACCCAGCGTTTGTCAGCCATCGCTCTCCTCCGTGCGGACTGAAAAAGAAAATGGCCGGGCTTTCACCCGGCCACGGTATTTGGAATATCGGCTCTCCGATCAGGTCCCGCGGCCGCGCAGATGTTCGCTGACGGCGATCTGCTTCGGCCTGAACGCCTCGCGCAGGACCGGCACGCAGGCATCCGGAGAGGCTTTGCCGCACATGAAAACATCGAGCGCCGCATAGCCGACTTCTGGCCACGAATGGATCGAGATGTGGCTCTCCGCCAGCACCGCGACGCCGGAGACGCCGCCATTCGGCTCGAAATGATGCAGATGGATGTGCAGCAGCGTTGCGCCTGCTTCATCCACGCAACGACGCAACGTCGCCTCGATATGGTCGATATCGTCGAGACGTTCCGCGTCGTAGAGATCGATGATGAGATGCGCGCCGGCGCACCGCACACCGTTCTTCACGATGAAATGGTCCGCCGCTTCATGCGAGATAGTCGGCCGCGCCTTCTCCAGCGCGGCAACCACAGGCTCGTTCTTGCGCAAAAGGGCCGTCTGAGACAATTCGCCGTCCTCCCCAACCTAGAGACCCGAGCAGCCCAACCGGGCTCACGGACAGAGAGCGCTGCGCCGAGGCGCAACAATTGGACCCCACATAAGGGCTAGATATCGCTGGATCAAGAAGAATCTGCAAAGATTTAGCCCATCGCGGTGAGCGACGGGCGATCAAAACAAATGCGCCGAATTCGGGCCGTTTTGCACGGGCGCAAACGCGCGCCTCGCGCGGATGATCCACAAGCGGGCCGTAAATCCCGCCGCCGTCAGCTCTGCGGCAGATTGAGCCGGACGTGCAGCTCGCGAAGCTGCTTCGCAGTCACCTCCGACGGCGCCCCCATCAGCAGGTCTTCTGCGCGCTGGTTCATCGGGAAAACCACCACTTCGCGCAGGTTTTCCTCTCCGCATAACAGCATGACGATCCGGTCGATGCCCGGCGCGATGCCACCGTGCGGCGGCGCTCCGTACTGCAGCGCGCGCAGCATGCCGCCGAACTTCTTCTCCAGCACATCCTCGCCATAACCGGCGATGGCGAATGCCTTCTTCATCACATCCGGGCGATGATTGCGGATCGCGCCCGACGAGAGTTCCACGCCGTTGCAGACGATGTCGTACTGGAAGGCCGTGATGGAGAGGATATTCTCCGCGTCGCCGGGATCGAGCGCCAGAAAATCCTCGACCGGGAAATTCGGCATCGAGAACGGGTTGTGGGAGAAGTCGATCTTCTTCTCCTCCTCATTCCACTCGAACATCGGGAAATCGACGATCCAGCAGAAGTCGAACCGGTCCTTGGCGATAAGCCCCAGTTCCTCGCCGACCTTGGTGCGTGCGGGCCCGGCGAACTTCACAAAAACGCTCGGCTTGCCGGCGACGAAGAAGCAGGCGTCGCCGACGCCAAGGCCAAGCTGCGCGGCGATCTGTTGCGTCCGCTCGGGGCCGATATTCTTGGCGAGCGGCCCGGCGCCGCCCTCCTCGCCTTCGCGCCAGAAAATATAGCCGAGGCCCGGCTGGCCTTCTCCCTGCGCCCAGGAATTCATCCGGTCACAGAAAGCGCGATTGCCGCCTCCCTTCGCTGGGATCGCCCATACCTCCGCCTTCGGATCGTTCGCCAGGATATTGGCGAACACCTTGAAGCCAGAGCCGCGAAACGCTTCGCTGACATTCTGCATGACGATCGGGTTGCGCAGGTCCGGCTTGTCGGTGCCGTATTTGCGCATCGCTTCGGCATAGGGAATGAGCGGGAATTTCTGCGTCACCGGCTTGCCGCCGGAAAACTCCTCGAACACGCCGCGCATGACCGGCTCGACCGCGTCGAACACGTCTTGCTGGGTGACGAAGCTCATCTCCAGATCGAGTTGGTAGAATTCGCCGGGCGAGCGGTCGGCGCGCGCATCTTCGTCGCGGAAGCATGGCGCGATCTGAAAGTAACGGTCGAAACCGGCGATCATCAGGAGCTGCTTGAACTGCTGCGGCGCCTGCGGCAGGGCATAGAACTTGCCCGGATGAATACGCGACGGCACCAGATAGTCGCGCGCGCCCTCCGGCGACGAAGCGGTCAGGATCGGCGTCTGGAATTCAAAGAACCCGCTGTCCTTCATCCGCCGGCGGATCGAATCGATCACCGCGCCGCGCGTCATGATGTTGCGGTGCAGGCGTTCGCGGCGCAGATCGAGGAAGCGATATTTGAGGCGGATCTCCTCCGGATATTCCTGATCGCCGAACACCGGCAGCGGCAGTTCCGCTGCCGCGCCCAGCACCTCGATCTCTGTGGCGAAGACCTCGATCCTGCCGGTCGGCATCTCCGGGTTCTCGGTGCCTTCCGGCCGGATGCGGACCTTGCCGTCGACGCGCACTACCCATTCCGAGCGCAGCTTCTCGGCCAGGCTGAAAGCCGGGCTCTCGGGATCGACCACCACCTGGGTCATGCCGTAGTGGTCGCGCAGATCGATGAACAGCACGCCGCCATGGTCGCGGATGCGGTGACACCAGCCGGAGAGCCGCACCTCCTGGCCGATCTCGCTCTCGCGGAGCGCGCCGCATGTATGGCTGCGATATGGATGCATCTTGATTCCCGAGAAAACCAACGGATTCCGCCGTAAACGGCGGGAGAAGCACACGCACGGAAATGTTTGTCAAGCAGTCGCGGCTTTGCATTCGCCAGCGTTTCCCGCACACTGGCCGCCACGGCGTTCGCCGTGCCCGACGATGATCCGGAGAGCCCACGACTACGCCACGGCCGAGAGACTCCATGAAAACATTGATCCTTGCTCTGTTGCTGAGCTTGCCCTGCGCCGACCTGCTGATGGCGGCGACGCTCGATCGGGTGCGCGAGACCGGCGTCCTGCGCCTCGGCTTCCGCGACGATGCCAAGCCCTATTCCTACCGGAACGCCAACGGCCAGCCCGCCGGCTATATCGTCGATCTGTGTCGCGAGGTGACCGAACAACTGGGCGCGGCGATGGGCGCGGCGGTGCGCCCTCAATACGTCCCGGTCCCGTCGGCGGCGCGTTTCGAGGCGCTTCGTCAGGGCAAGATCGACATCCTCTGCGACCCGGCCTCGGTGACGATGGAGCGCCGGACCACCGTCGACTTCTCGATCCCGACCTTCCTCGACGGCACCAGCGTGCTGTACCGGAGCGATCGCCCGATCCAGACCTTCGAGGAACTGGCGGGGCGTCGGGTCGGCGTGCTGAAAGGCACGACGACGGCCGACAACCTTTACAATGGCATGCGTCTGGTCAAGGTCGAGGCCAAGGTCACGCAGGTCACCGATCATCACCAGGGGCTGGACCTGCTGATGGCCGACAAGATCGACGCTTATTTCGGCGACCGCGCCATTCTCGCCTCGCTGCTCTACGAAGGCGGTCTGCCGGGCCTCGAACTCGGACGGCGCTATTTCAGCTACGAAACCTATGCGCTCGGCCTGCCCCATGGCGACGACGCGTTCCGCCTGCAGGTCGATCGCGCGCTTGCGGAGCTCTATCGTTCCGGTAAGGTTCGTGCGCTGCTGGCGAAAACCTTCGGTACACCGCCGCATGATGCGATGCTCGATGCGCTGATCGCTATTCATTCCTTCCCCGAGCGTTGATCGATGCGATCCACACGCCAGCGACCGGACGCAAAACGGCCTCGTTCCGGGCAGAGCAAAAGCACAACGATGACGACCGGCGAAGCCGTCGTCGCCGCCACGACGATCAACGGTATCGATACGCTCTACGCGCTCCCGGGCGTGCACAACGACCATTTCTTCGACGCCGTGCAGCGCGCCAGCGACCGGCTGCGCACGGTGCATGCACGCCACGAACAGGGCGCGGCCTATATGGCGCTCGGCGCGGCGCTCGCCACCGGTCGTCCGCAGGCCTATTCCGTGGTGCCGGGCCCCGGCCTGCTCAATTCCGGCGCGGCACTGCTGACCGCCTACGGCATGGGCGCGCCGGTACTCGGGCTGATCGGCCAGATCCCGGCCGGCGCGATCGGCAAGGGACAGGGTCACCTGCATGAGATCACCGATCAGGCAGGCATCGTCGCGCGGCTCGTGGATTACTCCGCCCTGATCAGGTCGCCCGGCGAAGCGCCGCGGCTCGTCGCCAAAGCGCTGCGGACGATGCAGACGGGCCCGCGTCCCGGCCCGGCGGTCCTGCAATGCGCGATTGACGTCTGGGGCAAATCCGGCCCGGTCGGGCCGATCCTGCCGACGCCGATGCCGCGGCCGCAATCCGCGCCGGCGGACAAGATCCGCGCCGCGGCGCGGCTTCTCGGCAAGGCCCGACGCATCCTCATCGTCGCCGGCGGCGGCGCCCAGGATGCCGCGGCGGAGGTCACCGCCCTGTCGGAGATGCTGCAGGCCCCGGTCCTCGCCTACCGGCGGGGAAAAGGGATTTTGGACGGGCGGAGCCCGTTCGCCGTCAACCTGCCCCTCGGTCATGAACTGTGGGTCGAGGCCGACGCGGTGCTCGCCATCGGCACCCGGCTGTTTATGCCACAGCTCGCCTGGGGTGTGGATAAATCGCTCGCCGTCGTCCAGATCGACACCGATGCGGCGGCGCCGGCGCGCATCCGCAAGCCGCGGGTGATGCTGGCCGGCGACGCCGCCACCATCGCCCGGCAATTGCTCGCGGCGCTGCCGGCCGCCAATGCCGGGCGCGCCTCCCGCCGCGAGGAGATGCAGGAGCGGCAGGCGAAATGGGACAAGCGACTGCGCGAAGCGCTCGCGCCGCAGCTCGCTTTCGTCGATGCAATCCGCGCGGAACTGCCCGAGGACGGCATCTATGTCGACGAGGTGACGCAGATCGGCTTCGCCGCCCGCCTCGCCATGCCGGTCTACAAGCCGCGCACCTTCCTGTCGCCGGGCTACCAGGACAATCTCGGCTGGGGCTTCGCCACCGCGCTCGGCGCCCAGGATGCGCGCCGCGACGTGCCGGTCGTGTCGATCAACGGCGACGGCGGCTTCATGTATACGGCGAACGAACTTGCCACCGCCGTGCGCCACAATATCCCGCTGGTCGCCGTGGTCTTCGCCGACGGCGCTTTCGGCAATGTCCGCCGCATCCAGGAGGAGCACTTCGGCAACCGGCTGATCGCCTGCGATCTCGCCAACCCCGACTTCGTGAAATTCGCCGAGAGCTTCGGCGTCGCCGGCCGGCGCGTCACCACCCCCGAGGCACTGCGCCGCGCCCTGAAGGAAAGTTTCGCCCGTCGCGAGCCGGCGCTGATCGAGGTTCCCGTCGGCGCCATGCCGAGCCCCTGGGCATTCATCCACATGACGCGCGTGCGCGGCAGTTAACGGTTGCAGTGCGCCGCGTCGTTCGGCACTTTGCGCTCGCCCATGAACCTCGTCAGCACCACCGAAGACCTCGCGGAGATTTGCGCGCGCATGGCGCGCCATCCCTTCGTCACCGTCGACACCGAATTCCTGCGCGAAAGCACGTATTATCCGCTGCTCTGCGTGGCGCAGATCGCCAGCCCCGATGAGGTGGCGGTGATCGACGCACGGGCGCCCGGCATCGACCTTGCCCCGCTGTTCGCGCTGCTCGCAGACGCTCGCGTGCTGAAGGTCTTTCACGCGGCGCGCCAGGACATCGAGATCGTCTGGAACATGGCGCAGACGATTCCGCATCCGATCTTCGATTCGCAGGTCGCCGCCATGGTGCTCGGCTACGGCGATTCGATCTCCTACGACCAGCTCGTGCAGCGCATCACCGGCGACACGCTCGACAAGTCGCACCGGTTCACCGACTGGACGCGCCGGCCGCTCAGCGACGCGCAGCTTCAGTATGCGGCATCGGACGTCACGCATCTGCGCGACATCTACCGCAAGCTCTCCGCCGATCTCGACAGACAGGGCCGCGGCGCCTGGGTCGAGGAGGAAATGAGCATCCTCACCTCGGAAGACACCTACCGCATGGACCCGGTGCGCGCCTGGGAGCGGCTGCGCGCGCGGGTGCGCAAGCCCAAGGAACTGGCGGTGCTGATGGAAGTCGCCGCCTGGCGCGAGCGCGAGGCGCAGACCCGCGACGTGCCGCGCTCGCGCGTGCTCAAGGACGATGCCGTCAGCGATATTGCCGTGCAGGCACCGACATCGACGGAGCGGCTCGCGCATCTGCGCTCGCTGCCGAAGGGCTTCGAGAAATCGCGCTGGGGCGAGCAGATCGTCGAGGCGGTCAAGCGCGGCCTGGCGGTCGATCCGAAGGCCCTGCCCCGCATCGAGCGCCACAAGCCCACGCCGAACGGCGCCGCCACCGTCGAACTGCTGAAGGTGCTGCTGCGGATGACGTCGGAACGCCACGGCGTCGCCGCCAAGATCATCGCCACGGTCGACGACCTCGACCGTATCGCCGCCGACGACAAGGCCGACGTACCGGCCATGTACGGCTGGCGACGCGAACTGTTCGGCGAGAAGGCGCTGGCGCTCAAGCACGGCCAACTGGCGCTGGCGATCGAGAAAGGCCGCGTCGTGCCGGTCGAGCGCGCGGCATCCTGACAGTCTGTCTCAAAAGGGCAGCCGCCTGTTGCGGATGGCGCGGGACCGCATGCGGTCTCTGCGGACGGCATCATCCTTCGAGATCCGCGCAACCCCTCGGGACGATGCGGGGCGACCCGCCCCTCGCGACAGGCAATGCGCTGCTTCTGCCGGCACGAAGCCAAGCACGAGAAAAGCGCGAAGATCTGAGAAACCAGGCAATCAAAGCTCGGCTGCAGGCTGACCGCCCCCGGTCAGGCTCCGGGACCGGCCGGCCCGACGCCCTCCCCTAAAGTGCCTTATTAAAATATCTCGATAACCAATTTATTTATCGTCATTTTCACGCGCTCAAATATCGCGCGCCGGCGACCTGTCGCTGACGAGTTGCGGCTTGAGATTGACGAGTCGCGCCAATTGCTTGAGGCGGCTCAGCACCCGCTCGCTGCCGAGCGCCGACATCCGCGGCCCTTCCAGTTTGAGCACCAGCTTGCCGCGCGACGCGACGAGCGGCGTCTTCGGCAATACGCCGCTCTGCGACGCAGAGAGCTGATAGGCAACCCGCATGGCGGCGGCGAGGACGCGGGCGCGCTGCATCAGCCGCGGCGTCGTCAGATGCTGCATGCGCGGCGACAGTTCCGTGTCGTCCGGGCCGGCGTGGCGGTAATACACCGCCAGCGCCAGATAGACGCGTCCCGGATGGTCGATGGCCGCGAAGCCGCCATTGGCAATGATGTTGAGCGACTGCTCGCCGCGATAGTCCGGGTGGGCGCGCCAGCCGATATCGGCAAGCAGGCAGGCGGCATGCCGCAGGCGGCGCTCGTCGGCGGTCTCGTCGACGGCGATCGCATGCATCAGCCGGTCGGTCCAGTGGATGAGTTCCTCGCCGTGGCGCGGCGAGCGCGAGCGCAGCACGTTCAACTCGCGGGCCGCCTCGATCAGCGCGTCCTGCCGCCGCTTGGCCGGGATCAGCCGTGAATAGAGCAGCCCTTCGCGCACGCCGTGAACGGAGACGACCACCTTCGCCGCGCCGGTCTCGCGCAGCAGCCGCTCCAGCACCAGCGCCGCATAGGGCAGAAGCGAGCGGCGGCCCTTGCTCACGGCCGCGAACCGGCGCGTGGGCGACGGCGTCGGGCGATACAGGCTGCGACAGAAGGCAATCGCGTCTTTCGCGGCGATTTCGTAGCCGTGCATGACCAGCAGCGGGTAGCGCGTCTGATGCATGTGCAGGCGGGCCAGCGCGCGCCAGGTTCCGCCGACCGCGTAGAGGACGCGCCCTTGCCCCTCGTGCAGCAAGGGCGAATCGGCAAGCCGCGCGGCGACGAATTTCTGCGCCTTCTTGACCGAGCGGCCGGAAATGTCCTGCAGCGCCAGGCCGCCCAGCGGCATGGTGTTGCCGAGCCGGATGCGTCCGCCCTCGACGTCGGCCAGTTCCAGCGAGCCGCCGCCGAGATCGGCGACGATGCCGTCGGGATCGTGAAACGCCGAGACCACGCCGAGCGCGGTATAGCGCGCCTCCTCCTTGCCGGAGAGGATGCGGATGCGGACGCGGCAGATGCGCTCGGCCTTGGCGATGAATTCCGGGCCGTTGCTGGCGTCGCGGCAGGCCGCGGTGGCGATGGCCAAAACCTTGCGGGCCTGCAGCGTGTCGCAGAGCGCGCGGAAACGCCGCAACGCATCGTGCGCCACGGCGATGGCGTCGTCGGTGATCAGGCCGGTCGACTGCACCTCGCGGCCGAGGCCGGCCATGACCTTCTCGTTGAAAATCGGGGTGAGATTACGCGTCAGCCCCTCATAGACGACAAGGCGCACCGAGTTGGAGCCGATGTCGATCACCGCGATCGGCGTGCCGAGGTCGAGGCGCCCCTTCGGATGGCGCCGCCGCCGGCGGCGCCTACGCGCCTTCGAGCCGGCGGATGAGACTGCGAGGCGAGGATTCTTTGAGTGACTTGCCACGTCCCGACAGACTCGGATTGGTCATGAAATATTTATGCGCATTGAACGGCTCTTCGCCCTCCGCCGCTTTTATGCGCGTCGAGGTGCCATCGGGCAAGAGCCGCCAGCTCTGTTCGTTATCCTTGAAATTGGCGACCATGATCTGGTTGAGGACCTGCTCGTGCACCGTCGGATTGAGGATCGGGCACAGGAGCTCGACGCGCCGGTCGAGATTGCGCGGCATCATGTCGGCGGACGAGATATAGACCGCCGATTTCGCGTGCGGCAGCAGATGGCCGGCGCCGAAGCAGTAGATTCGGCTGTGTTCGAGAAAACGGCCGACGATGGATTTCACCCGGATATTGTCCGACAGGCCGGGGACGCCCGGCCGCAGGCAGCAGATGCCGCGCACCACCAGATCGACCGACACGCCGGCGCGCGAAGCATCGTACAGCAGGTCGATCATGTCGGGATCGACCAGCGCATTCATCTTCATCCAGATCGCCGCCGGCTTGCCGCTTTTGGCGTTGGCGATCTCCTGCTCGATGTGGTCGCGGATGCGCCCGCGCAGCGTCAGCGGCGACACCGCCATGCGCTTCAGACTGTCCGGTTCCGCATAGCCGGTGATGAAATTGAAGATGCAGGCGACGTCATGCGCGATCGCCGGATCGGCGGTGAAGAACGACAGATCGGTGTAAATCCGCGCCGTCACCGGATGATAATTGCCGGAGCCGACATGGACGTAGTTGACCGGCGCCTTGCCTTCGCGGCGCACCACCAGCGACAGCTTGGCGTGGGTCTTCAGATCGAGGAAACCGAAGACGACCTGCACGCCGGCGCGTTCCAGATCGCGTGCCCAGCGGATATTGGCCTCCTCGTCAAAGCGCGCCTTGATCTCGATCAGCGCGGTGACACTTTTGCCGGCCTCCGCCGCCTCGATCAGCGCCTTGACGATCGGCGATTCCGCCGAGGTCCGGTAAAGCGTCTGCTTGATCGCCACGACGTTGGGATCGCGCGCCGCCTGCTGCAGGAACTGCACGACGACGTCGAAGCTCTCATAGGGGTGGTGGACGATCAGATCCTTCTGGCGGATGGCGGCAAAGCAGTCGCCGCCCTGCTCGCGGATGCGCTCGGGAAAGCGCGGCGCATAGGGCTCGAACTCCAGATCGGGCCGGTCGAAATTGGTGAGCTGCGACAGTTCGTTCAGCGCCAGCACGCCCTCGACCAGAAACACCTCGTCGTCGGCGACGCCGAGCGCGCGCTGCACGAAGCGGCGCAGTTCCACCGGCATGGTGGTCTCGACCTCCAGCCGGATCACCGATCCGCGCCGCCGCCGCTTGAGCGCCGTCTCGAACAGGCGGACCAGATCCTCCGCTTCCTCCTCGATCTCGACCTCGGAATCGCGGATCGCCCGGAACGCGCCCGCCCCCTTCACCACATAGCCGGGGAACAGGCGGGCGATGAACAAGGCCGTCGTCTGCTCGAGCGTGATCAGCCGCACGATGCCCGGCTCGCTGCTTGGCAGGCGGATGAAGCGGTCGATCTTCTGCGGCATGCGCAGCAGCGCATTCATCGCCCGGCCGTCATGGCTGCGCGCCAGCGACAGGCCGATGGTGAAGCCGAGGTTGGGGATGAACGGGAACGGATGCGCCGGGTCGATGGCAAGCGGGGTGAGCAGCGGGAAGACCTGGGTGAGGAAGTGGTTTTCCAGCCAGGCCCGCTCCTGCCTGGTGACGCTGTTGCCGTCGACCAGCACGATGCCCTTCTCGGCCAGCAGCGGCCGCAACTGCATCCAGCAGGTCTGCTGGTCGCTGGCCAGCAGCGTCACCGCCTCGGCGATGCGCGAAAGCTGTTCGAGCGGCGTCAGGCCGTCGGGACTTTTGGTGGCGATGCCCTCGCGCACCTGCGCCTTCAGGCCGGCGACGCGGACCATGAAGAACTCGATCAGGTTGTTGGCGGAGATCGACAGGAATCGCACGCGCTCGAGCAGCGGATGGTTCTCGTTGCCGGCCTCTTCCAGGACCCGCCGGTTGAAATGCAGCCAGGACAACTCACGATTGATGAAGCGTCCCGGCGTGTCGGCGATGGCCGGCGGCACGGCAACATCCGGAGCCGGCGGATGAAGTCGCTCGGAACTTGGTTCAATTTTATTTTTTTCTTCTAGAACAATATCTTGTTCGGAATTCATGATAAATTGCTGCTATAGTGGAGCATCAATCTAACGCAGCATCATGAAGGAGTTGTGACAGGCGCGCGCGGGCGTACTACTCCGGTGCCTGGCGAAACAACCCTGAGGCGAGCGCCCGGGTCAAAGGCCGCTGCCGCCGCATCGCCTCCTCGTCCAGCCGGGCGAGCGCGGCACGCGCGCCGGCGAAGGAGCGCTCGATGCGCGGCATCAGGTAGCGGATCAGGTCGTCGCCGAGCGTCAGTTGCCGGTCGGCCGCAAGTTTGACCAGCAGCGCCTGGAGCAGCGCATCGTCCGGCGCGGTCAGCGTCACGCTCGGCACGGCGCGCAGCCGCGAGGCGAGATCGGGCACCGCGAGCCGCATCGTCGTCGGCGCGACGCGGGCGGTGATCAGCAGGAACGCGTGCTCCTCGCGCACCAGGTTCATCAGATGGAACAGCGCGCGCTCGTCGAGCGTGCCGGCGTCGAGGTCCTCGACCAGCAGCGCGCCGGTAGCCAGCGCCCGCAGCGGGTCGACCTCGCCGAGCCGGCGGGCGGCGACGATCCGCGCCCCCGCCGCCTGCGCCCAGATGGCGCCGAGATGGCTCTTACCCGCCCCCTCCGGCCCGACGATGACGACGCTGCGGTTCGGCCAGTCCGGCCACCGCTCGACCAGCGCGAGCGCCGCCGCGTTGCAGGTGCCGCTGAGGAAGTCCTCGCGCGAGAAGCTCTCGGCATGTTCGAGGGCCAGCGCGAGTTGGCGGGGAACGGCGGTCATCGCGGGTTCGGCGGCGGCGCCGCGCCGCCGGTGAACAGCGCGCTTGCCCGGTAGCGTTCCATCGCGAAGCGCACCAGCACGCCGACCGTCGCGGCCAGCGGCGCGCCAAGCAGCAGGCCGACGAAGCCGAACAGATAGCCGAAGGCGAGCAGCGCGAAGATCAGCCACACCGGATGCACGCCGATGCTTTCGCCCACCAGTTTCGGGGCGAGGATATTGCCCTCGATGAACTGCCCGGCGAGGAAGATGGCGATGACGACGATGATCGGCGTCCATTCCGGCCAGAACTGCGCGACGGCGACGCCGGTCGCCAGCACCAGCCCGGTCAGCGAGCCGACATAGGGGATGAAGGTGAGGATTCCGGAGACGAGCCCGATCAGCAGGCCGAAATTCAGCCCGGCGAGCGTCAGGCCGGCCGCATAGAACAGGCCGAGCAGCAGGCACACCGCCGACTGGCCGCGCACGAAGCCGGCGACCGCGGCATCGACCTCCCGGGCCAGCCGCCGCACCGTGGCGCGCTGGCGCACCGGCACCCAGCCGTCCATCGTCGCCGTCATCCGGTTCCAGTCATAGACGAGGTAGAAGGCGACGACCGGCGCCACCACCATCAGCGAAAACAGCGAGATCAGCGAGCGGCCGCCCGACCACAGCGAGGCAAGGAAGGTGCTGATCCAGCCGGTGCCCTGCTTCACCAGATCGGCGACCGAGCCGCCGTCCTCGACGCCCGACAGCCCGACGATGCGGCGGACCCACGGATGCGTGGGATCGTTGATCAGCGCCTGCAGCTTGCCGACATATTCCGGCACCTTCTGGATGAACGAGGTGAGCTGCTGCGCCAATGTCGGCACCACCGCCAGGATGACGACGACGAACATCAGCACCACCAGCGCCACAACCATCAGCGCCGCGACCAGCCGGTTGATGCGCAGGCGCTCCAGCCGATCGACCAGCGGCCGCATCAGATAAGCGATGCCGAAGCCGACCACGAACGGCAGCAGGATCGGGCTGAGCAGCCACAACAGGACGGCGAGCACGGCGCAGACGCCGATCCAGAACTTGAATTGGCCTTCGAGGCTCATTCCGCCCTCACCCGGCTGCCGGTCCCGACGCGGCGTGGTTCTGCGGACACTGCCGCGGGGCATGCAAGACAGCCGCCCGGCACCCCGCGGATGGTCAGCGGCCGGCCGCCGCGGAGTTCATGTGGCGCATCCATTCGGCGACATAGAAGGCGACCGAAAGCAAGGTCAAGACGGCGACCGCCGCCATCAGCGCTATCCTCAGCGGCTCGACCGTGAATCCGAACCCCAGCGAGGCCAGAACCAGGCAGGCGAACAGGATCTGTGCCGCGGTGTTGAACTTTGACACCCACAGCGGCTTCATCCGCACCGGGCTGCCGAGCAGCCACGACAGGATCACCCCGCCGATGATCATGATGTCGCGCGACACCACCAGGATCACCAGCCAGCGGGGAATTTCGCCGATGATGCCGAGCGTCACATAGATCGAGACGATCAGCGCCTTGTCGGCGAGCGGATCGAGATAGGCGCCCAGTTCGCTGGTCTGCCGCAGCCGCTTGGCGAGGAACCCGTCGACGGCATCGCTGACGCCTGCCGCCACGAACAGCAGGAAGGCCGCCAGCATCGCGCCGGAAACGATGGCCCACACGACGATGGGAACCAGCAGGATGCGCCCGAGGGTAATCAGGTTCGGAATCGTCAACGTATCGCCCCGGCGTCGCGGTTTTGTTCTGAGTATATCGGCGTTCCAGCCATTGCACGCAATGCGATTTCGCCGTAGGACCCCGACAAACGAGGGCGAACATGGCGGAACAGCGGCGCGGCCTCACCTACGCGCAAGCCGGCGTCGATATCGATGCCGGCAACCGGATGGTCGAGCTGATCAAGCCGCTGGTGCGCGCAACCGCGCGCCGCGGCGCCGATGCCGAGATCGGCGGTTTCGGCGGTCTGTTCGACCTCAAGCGCGCGGGCTTCACCGACCCCGTTCTGGTCGCCGCCACCGACGGCGTCGGCACCAAGGTCAAGATCGCCATCGAGACCGGCCTGCACACGACCATCGGCATCGACCTCGTCGCCATGTCGGTCAACGACCTCGTCGTGCAGGGTGCCGAACCGCTGTTCTTCCTCGACTATTTTGCTTGCGGAAAGCTCGATCCGGAGACCGGTGCCGCCGTCGTCGCCGGCATCAGCGAGGGCTGCAAGCAGGCTGGCTGTGCGCTGATCGGCGGCGAGACGGCGGAGATGCCGGGCGTCTATCACGGCGGCGACTACG
The DNA here is from genome assembly GCA_035556795.1 of Pseudolabrys sp. Lineage (GTDB taxonomy): Bacteria > Pseudomonadota > Alphaproteobacteria > Rhizobiales > Xanthobacteraceae > Pseudolabrys. The sequence goes on from DATMEV010000010.1 coordinate 129,677, forward strand.
ACCTCGCCGGCTTTGCCGTCGGCGCGGCCGAACGCGGCGCCCTGCTGCCGACGAAGGATATCCGGCCGGGCGACGCAGTGATCGGCATCGCCTCCTCCGGCGTGCATTCCAACGGCTATTCGCTGGTCCGCAAAGTCGTCGAAGCGAGCGGCTTGTCCTGGAGCGCGCCCGCGCCGTTCGCGCCGGGCCGCAGCCTCGGCGAGGCCGTGCTGGAGCCGACCCGCATCTATGTCAGATCCTGCCTCGCGGCGATCCGCGAGACCGGCGCGGTGAAGGCGCTCGCCCACATCACCGGCGGCGGTTTTCCCGACAACCTTCCGCGCGTGCTGCCGGACGGTCTCGGCATCCGGCTCGACCTCGCTCAAGTGCCGGTGCTGCCGGTGTTCAAATGGCTGGCGCGCACCGGCGACATCGCCGAGGCGGAAATGCTGCGCACCTTCAATTGCGGCCTCGGCATGATCGCCGTCGTCGCCGCCGACAAGGCCGCGGCGGCGATCGCGGTCCTCGAACGCGAAGGCGAAAGCGCGCGCATCGTCGGCGAGGTGACCGAGGGCGGCCCGCGCGTCGCCTATGCCGGCACGCTCGATCTGGCCTGACGCGCGGCAACGATGGCCCGCAAGCGCACCGCCGTCCTGATCTCCGGTCGCGGCTCCAACATGCAGGCGCTGATCGCGGCGGCCAAGGACGAAACCTTTCCGGCCGAGATCGTGCTGGTGCTCTCCAACCGGCCGGAAGCGGCGGGGCTTGCCACCGCGCAGGCACACGGCATCGCCACCGAGATTGTCGACCACCGCGCCTTCGGCAAGAACGGTAAAGATTCGGATCGCGAAGCCTTCGAGCGCGCGGTGCAGGAAAAGCTCGAGCGGCACCGTATCGACCTCGTCTGCCTCGCCGGCTTCATGCGCCTCCTGACGCCGTGGCTGGTCGACCGCTGGGCGGGCCGGATGCTGAATATCCACCCGGCGCTGCTGCCGGCGTTCAAGGGTCTCGACACCCATGCGCGGGCGCTGGCCGCCGGTGTCGCCACGCATGGCGCGACCGTGCATTTCGTCGTGCCGGACATGGATGCCGGCCCGATCGTGGTGCAGGGAGAGGTGCCGGTGCTGCCCGGCGATACGCCGGAGACGCTGGCGAAGCGCGTCATCGCCGTCGAGCACCAGATCTATCCGCTGGCGCTGCAGCGTGTCGCGAGCGGCGAAGCGACCGAGGCCACCCCGCCGCTGGTGCAGCGTTTCGGCCTGTCCGCCTGACGCCTCCCGTCTGACGCTCAAAGTGAGCGGAAGAATCCGGCAAGCGATCGGCGGAAAGCCCCGGTGCGGGCGGCGGCGTTACTCCGCCGCCACCTTCTCGACCGAGGTCTTCCCGGCATGGGCCGCAAGCCGCGAGCGCCGCCACAGGCCGCCGACGGCGACCACGAGCACCGCGCCGATGATGCCGCAGACGATCTCGATATTGTGCACCGTGCCGGCATCGAAGTTGCCGCTGAGCGAGGCATGCACGACCGGATCGGTCGCCATCACTTCACCGACGATCCAGCCGAGCAGCGCCGCGCCGGCCCAGATCAGGATCGGGAACCGGTCGAGCAGCGACATGATCAGCGCCGCGCCGGCAACGATCAGCGGAATGCTGATGGCAAGGCCGAGCACCAGCAGCGCCACATTGTCGCCGGCCGCGGCGGCAATGGCGATGACGTTGTCGAGGCTCATCACGATATCGGCGATGGCCACCATCTTGACGGCCCGCCAGAGATGATCGGCAGCCTCGGTTTCGCCGTCGCCCTCATCCTCCGGCACCAGCAGCTTCACCGCGATATAGAACAGCGCGATGCCGCCGACGATCTTCAGATAAGGCAGCGTCATCAGCGACGCGATGACCACCGTGAACACAACGCGCAGCAACACGGCAACGCCGGCGCCGAGCACCATGCCCCACATGCGCTGACGCGCCGGCAGGCTGCGGCAGGCCATGGCGATGACCACGGCGTTGTCGCCGGAGAGCAGGATGTTGATCCAGATGATCTTGAGGAGCGCGACCCAGAACGTCGCCTGACCCATTTCACCCCAGCCATGGGACAATACCGCGCCCCACGTCGACGGATCCATTAACGACCCCACTCTCGCCTCCCGCTTTTATCTCTTCTGCCGGCCTTCGTTGCCGCCGGCTGCCGCCTGATGTGTTTCGCTTGTTCCGGTCCGGCCGGATCGAACACCGCCGGACGGGACTCGGCCGGAAGGACTCCGGCCGGTCTCAGGTTAGCCAAGACGCCTTGCCGTGGCCAGCGAGGCGCCCGGATTTTTAGCCAGTGATTTCGTTACCTGAAAAGAACTGGGCGATTTCCTTCGCCGCGGTGTCGGCGGCGTCCGATCCGTGCACGGAATTCTCGCCCACCGACTTGGCGTGCAGCTTGCGGATCGTGCCGTCGGCCGCCTTGGCCGGATCGGTGGCGCCCATGATCTCGCGGTATTTGGCGATCGCGTTCTCGCCTTCCAGCACCTGCACGACCACTGGACCCGAGGTCATGAACTCGACGAGTTCCCCGAAGAACGGCCGCTCCTTGTGCACCGCATAGAAGGTCTCGGCCTCGGCGCGGCCCATGCGGATGCGCTTCTGGGCGACGATCCGCAGTCCGGACTTTTCGATGATCGCGTTGATCGCACCGGTGAGATTACGCTCGGTCGCGTCCGGCTTGAGGATGGAGAAGGTGCGCTCGAGCGCCATGTGTTCGGTCCCTTTGACGATGTGAGGAGAAGTGTCGCCGGGCTTATAGCGGCGGCGACCGGGCGGCGGCAAGCCGGCTCGCGAGCGGGCGACAGGGCGCGGCAAAGGCCATGGCGAGGGTCGTGGCCAGGATCGCGGCGGAGGTTGCGGCGAGGGTTGCGCGCCGGCCGCCGCTCGGCCAAAAGGCGCGGATGCTCACGATCGACGACCTGTCCATCCGCATTGCCGGCCGGTTGCTGCTCGACCAGGCGACGGCGCGTATCTTGCCCGGTTCGCGCGTCGGCCTCGTCGGCCGCAACGGCACCGGCAAGTCGACGCTGTTCAACGCCCTCACCGGCGAGCAGCCGACGGAAACCGGGCGCATCGAACTGCCGTCGCGCTGGCGCATCGGAAGGCTGGCGCAGGAAGCGCCGAACGGCCCGGAGAACCTCGTCGACGTCGTCCTCAAGGGCGACACCGAGCGCAGCGCGCTTCTCGCAGAAGCGGAGACGGCGACCGACCCCCAGCGCATCGCCGACATCCAGACCCGGCTCGCCGATATCGGCGCCTATGCCGCGCCGGCGCGGGCAGCCGCCATTCTCTCCGGCCTCGGCTTTTCCGCCGCCGATCAGGCGCGGCCGTGTCACGAATTCTCCGGCGGCTGGCGCATGCGCGTCGCGCTCGCCGCGGTGCTGTTTTCCGAACCGGACCTGCTGCTGCTCGACGAGCCGACCAACTACCTCGATCTCGAGGGCACGCTGTGGCTGCAGGATCATCTGGCAAAATATCCGAAGACGATGATCGTCGTCAGCCACGACCGCGACCTGCTCGACACGTCGGTGAATTTCATCCTGTCGCTGGAGCACAAGAAGCTGACGCTCTATCGCGGCGGCTACAGCGCCTTCGAGCGGGCGCGCGCCGAACAGCAGCTTCTCGACCAGAAGCTGGCGAAGAAGCAGGAAGAGCAGCGCCGCCACATGCAGGCCTTCGTCGACCGCTTCCGCGCCAAGGCGACGAAGGCGCGGCAGGCCCAGTCGCGGCTGAAGATGCTGGAGCGGCTCGAACCGATCACCGCGCTGGTGACGAGCGAGGTGCGGCCGATCAGGATTCCCGCGCCGGAGAAATTACTGTCGCCGCCGATCATCGCGATCGACCAGGTCAGCGTCGGCTACGAACCGGGCCGGCCGGTGCTGTCGCGGCTGTCGCTGCGCATCGACAACGACGACCGTATCGGCCTGATCGGCGCCAACGGCAACGGCAAGTCGACGCTGGTGAAGCTGATCGCCGAGCGGCTCGATCCGTTCGACGGTACCGTCACCCGGGCGCAGAAGCTCAAGGTTGCCTATTTCGCCCAGCATCAGCTCGACGAACTCAACGAGACCCACAGCGCCTATGATCACGTCCGCGCGCTGATGCCGGAGGCGCCGGAGGCGAAGGTACGCACCCGCGTCGGCAGCATCGGCTTTTCCGGCGAGGCCGCCGACACCAAAGTCGGCAATCTGTCGGGCGGCGAGAAGGCGCGGCTGATGCTGGCGCTCGCCACCTTCGACGGACCGCACCTGCTCATTCTCGACGAACCGACCAACCATCTCGACATCGACAGCCGCGCCGCGCTGATCGAGGCGATCGCGGATTTTCCCGGCGCGACGGTGCTGGTGTCGCACGACCGGCATCTGCTCGACGCCTGCGCCGACCGGCTGTGGCTGGTGGCCGACGGCGGCGTGCACAGCTTCGACGGCGATCTCGACGACTATCGGCGGCAGGTCATCAGCGAGCGCAACGACGACGGGGCGAAGCAAAAATCCAGGCCGGGAAAAGCAACGCCCTCCGAACTGCGCAAATCGGCGGCGGAACGGCGCGCCGAAACCGCGCATCTGCGCCGCCGTGTCGCCCGCGCGCAAAGCGACATCGACGCGGCAACCGGCAGGATCGCCGAACTCGACACACTCTTGATGGACGGCAGCCTGTTCACCCGCGATCCGGCGCAGGCGGCGGCGCTGGCGAAGCAACGCGCGGCGGCAGCCGCGGCGCTGGCGAAGGCCGAGGAAGAATGGCTGGAGGCAAGCGCGGCCCACGAGGCCGCCGACGCCTGAACGGCCCCGGCGGGGCGCGGATGCCGCACTTTCCGGAATTATGCTCTCGCTTCGCTTCGCGGATTTAGCTTCGCTTCGTGGATTTTTTGCGCGGCGCCGGTTTTGCCGGCTCGGCCAGCGCGTCGACCACCTTCAGCCGACCGGCGACGAAGCGGTAGACGCCCGGAGCGGGTCCCTGCGCATAGGTCAGCACCGCCGTGCGCTGACCGGCCGCGTCGGCCCCGATCTCGACCCGCGAGGGCGCACCGGAGCGCGAAACAACCTCACATTCGGTCATCGTCAGGGTGACGCCACCGGCAATCGCGGCTGCTTCGAGTCCGCCCTGTGCCGCGCCGGATTCACCGGCCGGCTGCGCGGTGGCCGCGGGCACCGCCTGCGCCGCGCACTGGCCGTTGGCATCGACGAGGTCCTCGGGCGTCACCGGCCGGCGCGCGATCGGGTCCGTGGTCGAGGTCCGCGTTCCCCAATCCTGCTTGGTAAAGCCGCTGAACGGCTTGTTGAACCACTGTTCGGCACCCTGCGAGGAGAACATGTCGGTATTCGAGCAGCCGGACAACACCACCGCCGCCGCCAGCGCCATGAATACACGCGCCGTTCCATATCCCGATTGCACGCTCAAAACGGTCCTCGTTCTCTCGTTGCCCGGCATTCTCGCTACCGGGTCTCATGTCCCTTCCCCAGCCGCGCCTGCGGCCAGCCGGAGCATTCGCAACAGTCAGATGGTTTACGTCAGCAACAAGGCCGTCGCCACCCCAAATTGCCGCGCCCGACGCCCGCTGCTTCCATCCGGGTTCACCGGTCGTGCTTGCGCGGGTGATCCCACTCACCCGAGTGATCCCGCTTGCCCGCGTGATCCCGCCCCAAACGCCGGTCCCCACCCTCGGGCCAGACGCAAAAACCGGCGCCTCCCGCCGTTTCAATGAACGGCTCTCTAGGCGCGCTTGCTCCAGCGTCCGTTCTCGTCGGCCTGCCAGTAGGTCACATCAAGTCCTTTGGCCTTGGCCGCGCTCCAGTGCGCCCGCGCCTGCGTCACCGCCTCCTCGTCCTCGCCGTCGAACATCAGCACGATCCGCTCGTAGCGTTCGGCATCTTCCGGCAGCGGCGCGCCGTCGATCAGGAACCGCACTGCGGCGCCATTGGCGTTGCCCTCGTTGCTGGTCAGCAGCACCGGCTGCAACGCGGCATCGCCCTCGCGGGTCGTCGCATGGGCGAGGAAGCTGTCGTCGCGATAGGTCCACAGATGCGCGTCGAGCGCCTCGATGCGCTCGTCCGAGGTGGCCTGCACGACGACGCGCCAGCCGCGCTCCAGCGACTTCTCCAGCAGCGTCGGCAACATGCGCTCGATCGGCTGGCGCTGCAGATGATAGAACAGCACCTCGGTCATCGCGCCGATCTCCCAGTGCCGCGCGGTCTCACCCCTCGTAGTGCTCCTTCACCAGATGATCGAGCAGCCGCACGCCCCAGCCGGAGCCCCAGCTCCGATTGATGTCGGTCTGCCGCGAATCCATGCCGGTGCCGGCGATATCGAGATGCGCCCACGGAGTGCCGTCCTTGACGAAGCGTTGCAGGAACTGCGCCGCGGTGATCGCGCCCGCCCAGCGGCTGCCGCCGGTGTTCTTCACGTCGGCAAAACGGGAATCGATCATCTTGTCGTAGTCCGGCCCGAGCGGCATGCGCCAGACCGCCTCGCTGACATCCTTTCCGCACTGTTCGAGACGCGCGGCAAGCTTGTCGTCATTGGAGAACAGCCCGGCATGATGCTGGCCGAGCGCGACGATGATGGCACCGGTGAGCGTCGCCAGATTGACCATGAATTTCGGCTTGAAGCGCGTCGCCGCGTACCAGAGCACGTCGGCGAGCACGAGACGGCCTTCGGCGTCGGTGTTGATGATCTCGATCGTCTGTCCCGACATCGAGGTGACGATATCGCCGGGGCGCTGGGCGTTGCCGTCCGGCATGTTCTCGACGCAGCCGATCAGGCCCACGGCGTTGACCTTGGCCTTGCGGGCGGCAAGCGCATGCATCAGGCCGACGACGCAGGCGGCGCCCGCCATGTCGCCCTTCATGTCCTCCATGCCGCCGGCCGGCTTGATCGAGATGCCGCCGGTGTCGAAGCAGACGCCCTTGCCGATGAAGGCGACCGGTTTCTCGCCCTTCCTGCCGCCGTTCCACTGCATCACCACGAGGCGGCTGTCGCGCCGCGAACCCTGCCCGACGCCGAGCAGCGCGTTCATACCGAGCTTGCGCATGGCGCGCACGTCGAGAACCTCGACCTTGACGCCCTGCTTGCGCAGCGTCTGCGCACGGCGCGCGAATTCGTCGGGATAAAGAATATTGGCCGGCTCGTTGACAAGGTCGCGCGCCAGCATCACGCCGTCGGCAATGCCGGCATTCGGCGCGAAGGCGCGCTGCGCGGCCGCAACGTCGCCGACGGCGATCGTCACCTTGGCCGCGGCCGGGCGCTTGTCCTCGTCCTTGCGCCTCGTCTTGTAGCGATCGAAACGATAGCTGCGCAGCCGCGCGCCCATCGCGACGTCGGCCGCCTGTCGCGGCGACATGGCGCCACCCGCCAGTTCGGCGAAGATCGAGACATCGGCTTCGCTCGCCGGGATCTTCGACATGGCGATGCCGCCGAAGCGAACGAAATCGCCCTGCTTCAACGCCGACGCCTTGCCGAGACCGACGACGACGAGACGCGCGACCTTCAGCCCCTGCGGGGCCGGAAGGCTCAGCGCCGTGGCGCTCTTGCCGGTAAACCCATCGGCCTTGGCGGCGCGGGCGACCAGATCGCCGGTCGGCGCCAGCACCTTGCGCGTCGCCGGGCCGAATTTGAGACTGTCGTCGCAAAAGACGACGAGCGCGCCCTTCGTCGGCGCGGCGTAAGTGGCAAAAGCAAGTTTGAGAGCATCGGCCATGGTCAATCCTTCGGCGTCTCGGTCTGGGGGCCAGACAAATAGCGGACACAGCGCGGCCGGAACCGAGGCCGCGTCCCGGTATGACGCGCCGCGTCCGCTTGCGGAAGCCAAAAACGCCCGCGCCGCCTAAAAATCAGATGCGGCGAACCATTTTCGCCCCGACGCCGGCACATCCCGATCCGTGCCACAGCGCTTTGCCGATCCGTGCCACAGCGCCTTGAGCCGTCCCGGCATTATAATACCTCCATTTACTTTGCATTATGCATAATCAATAGCTTTGCCTTTAGCGGGTCATTTTCCGGGACGATCAGGTAAAGCAATCGACGAATTTGGCTTACCTTACCGGCCGGTGGAGAATCTGCCGCAGGCTCAGGGGATTAGCCTGATTGGTGACGGGGGATGCGTCCGTATATGGGGTCGCTTAGCCGCTACGTTTTCCGCTCCACCTTTGGGGCGTTTATGGTCGTGCTCGTCAGTCTGACGGCGGTCATCTGGGTGACCCAGGCGCTGCGCGACATCGACCTGCTGACCAATCAGGGTCAGACGGTGCTGGTGTTCATCGGCATCACCGGCATGATCGTGCCGCTCCTGGTGATGATCATCGCGCCGATCGCGCTGCTGATCGCGGTGGTGCACACGCTCAACCGGATGAGCACCGATTCCGAACTCATCGTCATCAGCGGCGCCGGCGTCTCGCCCTGGGTGCTGTTCCGCTCCTTCCTCAATGTCGCGGTGGTCGTCGCCGTGCTGGTGGCGATCCTGTCGGCCTATGTGGCGCCGCAGGGCCTGCGCAAGCTGCGCGACTGGCTCACCGCCGTGAGCGCCGACCTCGTCGCCAATGTGGTGCAGCCGGGGCGCTTCACGACGGTGGAAGGCGGCCTCACCATCCATATCCGCGAGCGCAGCCCCGGCGGCCAGTTGCTCGGCGTCTTCGTCGACGATCAGCGCAACCCGCAGGAGCGCGTCACCGTGCTCGCCGAGACCGGCGAGATGCTGGAGAACGACACCGGCAAGTTCCTGCTGCTGCAGAACGGCAATGTGCAGCGGCTGGAAGCCAAGGAGACCGATCCGACGGTCGTCGTCTTCGACCGCTATGCCTTCGACCTGTCGCGCTTCACCGGCGCTGCCGGCGCGGTAAAATATTCGGTGCGCGAACGCTATATCTGGCAGCTCATGTTTCCCAGCCGCTCCGACGCGCTTTATGCCGAGCAGCCGGCACAGTTTCGCGCCGAAATGCACGACCGCCTGACGGCGCCGCTCTATCCGATCGCCTTCGTCATCATCGCCTTCGTCTATCTCGGCCCGGCGCAGACCACCCGGCAGAGCCGCACCATGTCGCTGCTCGGTGCCATCGGCGCGGTGGCGACGCTGCGTCTCCTCGGCTTTGCCGCCACGGTCTTCGGCGTGCAGTTTCCGGCGGCGCTGATCGTGCCCTATGTCGCGATCGCGGCGACGATCGGCTTCGGCCTGTTCGCGATCGCGCGCGGCATCGTCATCGAGCCGCCGGCCGTCGTCACCAATGCGATGGCGGCGATCAACGACCGCATCAGCCGCGCGATGGCCCCGACATGACGGCAGACCGCACATGATGATGGCGTATCACGGCAAGCTGGCTCGCTATTTCGGCATGCGCTTTCTCGGCGCGGTGCTCGGCGTGTTCTTCGGGCTGTTCGTGATGGTGGCGCTCCTCGACTATATCGAGCTGATGCGGCGCGCCGCCGACGCACCGAACGCCTCGGCGCTGCTGGTCGCCAAGGCGTCGTTCTTCCGTGTGCCGCAGGTGACCGAGCGCATCCTGTCGTTCTGCGTGCTGATCGGCGCGATGGCCTGCTACCTCAGCCTGTCGCGCCGGCTCGAACTGGTCGTGGCGCGCGCCGCCGGGATGTCGGCTTGGCAGTTCATCGCGCCGGCGGTGATCATCGCCTTCCTGTTCGGCGTGCTGGCGACGGCGATCTACAACCCGGTCTCCGCGACGCTGCAGGAACGCTCCAAGCGGCTGGAGGCGGAAATCTTCAATCAGGCGCCGACCGGCCAGCGCGCCGACGGCACCGTCTTCTGGGTGCGCCAGCGCACCGACGAGGGGCAGGCGATCGTCAGCGCCAAGACCAGCCGCAATCAGGGCAGCGAACTCGGCGCGGTGAGCATTTTCGTGTTCAACCCGGCCGGGCAATATGTCGAGCGGATCGAGGCGGCGCGCGCGGCGCTCGAGGCCGGGGTCTGGCGCCTCTCGGGGGTGCGTATTTTCGCGCCCGGTACGCCGCCGGTCGAGCATCGGGACTATCAATTGCGAACAAATCTGACGCCGGCGCAGGTTCGTGAAAGTTTCGCCACTCCGGAGACTGTGCCATTCTGGCAATTGCCGCAGTATATCAACTTGGCCGATTCGGCAGGACTTGTCGCGGCCGGCTATCGTCTGCAATACCAGAAGCTCTTGGCCCGCCCGTTCCTGCTGGCGGCTATGGTTTTTCTCGCGGCAGCCGTCAGTTTACGCTTTTTCCGCTTCGGCGGTGTTCAAAAGATGGTTTTAAGTGGCATTGCCGCAGGCTTTTTGCTTTATGTCTTCTCGAAAGTCACCGAGGACTTCAGTAAGGCACAACTGATGCACCCGGCTGCCGCCGCATGGCTGCCGGTGCTGATGGGGGGTCTGACTGGGTTTGTAGCATTGTTGTATCAAGAGGACGGGTGATGGCTGCGCTGCTGCACGCTCGTCCTGTCGTGCGTCAGCCCTTTGACGGGTTTGGCTTGAGCGGGTTTGGCGTGACCCGGCGCAGCGGCGCCGGAACACAGACAATACGGATCGGTCTGGCGGCCATTGCCGCGGCGCTCGCCTATGGATTCGGCGCGACGCCGGCTGCCGCGCAGGTGCTGACCTTCCCGGCGGTGCCGCCGCCGGTGACCCAGCCTGCCCGGCCCGCCGGGTCGGACGACCAGATGCTGCTGCAGGCGCGCGAGATCGACTATGACTACGTCAACCATCGCGTGTCGGCCGTCGGCAATGTGCAGATGTATTTCGGCGGCTCCTCGCTGCAGGCCGATCGCGTCGTCTACGATCAGAACACCAAGCGCCTGCGCGCCGAGGGCAACGTCCAGCTCACCGAGCCCGACGGCAAGGTGACCTACGGCCAGATCATCGATCTGTCGGACGACTACCGCAACGGTTTCGTCGATTCGCTGCGGCTCGAAGCGCCCGACCAGACGCGTGTCGCGGCCGAGCGCGCCGAGCGCTCCGGCGGCAATTTCACCACCTTCCAGAACGGCGTCTACACGGCCTGCGAACCGTGCCGCGACAACCCGACGAAGCCGCCGCTGTGGCAGGTGAAGGCGGCCCGCATCATCCACGACCAGGGCGAACGGATGATGTATTTCGAGGACGCCAACCTCGAATTCTTCGGCAAGCCGATCGCCTATCTGCCCTATCTGTCGACGCCCGACCCGACGGTAAAGCGCAAGACCGGCGTGCTGCCGCCGATGATCACCTCGTCGACCAAATACGGCGTCGGTCTCGAAGTGCCGTATTTCTGGGCGCTGGCGCCGAACTACGACATCACGCTGGCGCCGAACATCACCACCAAGCAGGGTCCGCTGGTGCAAGGCGAATTCCGCCAGCGCTTCGAGAGCGGCGCGCTCGCGGTTCGCGCCGCCGGCATCTATCAGCTCGACCTCAGCCCGTTCGAGCGTTCCGATGGCACCACGACGCCCGGCTACCGCCGTTTCCGCGGCAGCGTCGAATCCTCGGGCCAGTTCGCCATCACCGACAAGTGGGTGTGGGGCTGGGACGCGATCGCGCTGACCGACAAGACCTTCATCCAGGACTACCGGCCGAGCCTGTCGCGCTATCGCGGCACCACCAACATCCTGGAAAGCAATTTCACCGAGGGCATCTCGCAGGCCTATATCGCCGGCCGCGGCGAGCGCAGCTATTTCGACCTGCGTTCGATCTACTATTACGGCTTCTCGGAATTCGACAATCAGAGCCAGTTGCCGGTGATCCACCCGGTGCTGGACTATGCCTATACGTTCAAGAACCCGATCGTCGGCGGCGAACTCAGCTACAAGGTGAACTTCGTCAGCCTGACCCGCAACTCGCCGGACTTCGATGCGGTCAGCAGCACCGCCCTCACCAACGGCACCTGTCTTGCCGGCGCCGATCCGGCGCAGAAAATTCCGGCGAACTGCCTGCTGCGCGGAATCCCGGGCAGCTATACGCGGCTCTCCGCCGAGGCGAACTGGAAGCGCGCCATCACCGACCAGTTCGGCCAGGTATGGACGCCGTTCATACGGCTGCGCGCCGATGCCGCGCAAACCTCGATCCGCAACGACGCCGACGTCGCCAACTACCTGCCGACCGGCAATAACGCTCTGTTCCGCGCCATGCCGACGATCGGCATGGAATATCGCTATCCGTTCATCAACGTGCAGTCATGGGGCACGCAGACCTTCGAGCCGATCGCGCAGGTCATCGCACGCCCGAACGAAACCGGCGCCGGCCGCTTCCCCAACGAGGATGCGCAAAGCCTGGTGTTCGACGACAGCAACCTGTTCCGCATCGACAAATATTCCGGCTGGGATCGCGTCGAGGGCGGCGGCCGCGCCAATGTCGGCGTCCAGTACACCGCGCAATTCAACGAGGCCGGCTTTCTCAGCGCGATGTTCGGCCAGTCCTATCACCTGTTCGGCGAGAACTCCTTCGCCTTCGGCGGCCCGACCAATACCGGCCTCGACAGCGGCCTCGACAAGCGGCGCTCCGATTATGTGAGCCGCGTGTCGTACCAGCCGAACAGCGTCTATATGTTCACCGCCCGCGCCCGCTTCGACGACAACAATTTCGCGGTCCGCCGCTTCGAGGCGGAAGCGCGCGCCAATCTCGGCCGCTGGAACACCACCCTGCTCTACGGCAGCTATGACGCACAGCCGGAACTGGGCTTCTTCAACCGCCGTCAGGGCATCCTCGGCAGCGCGATGTACAAGATCGACGCCAACTGGATCCTTACCGGCGCCGCGCGCTACGACATCAACGCCAGCAAGCTGAGCCAGACGCAGATCGGCATCGGCTATGTCGACGATTGCTTTATCCTCGCGCTGAACTACATCACTGATTACACCTATAGCGGGAACGCGACCTCCGATCACCGGATCATGTTCCAGATCGGCCTGCGTACAATCGGCGGTACGGCGGTCAGCCAGTCCGTCGGCGGGCCGTAAACCGCAACCCATCACGATACGGACACCGCGCAACCGGCACAGGCATGATGACGACGTCCACCGGCAAGCCACGACAGGCACACACACACCGCAAGCAGCGATTGATCGGCTGGATCTTCGCCGGCGCCCTGTTTGCAGGACTGACGGTGGGCGCGCCGCACCCGGCCGCCGCGCAGGTGGTGGTGATGGTCAACGGCCTGCCGGTCACCGCGCTCGATATCCAGCAGCGGATGAAGCTCGAGGCGCTGTCGCAAAAGCACATATCGCGCGACCAGGCGCTCAAGTTGCTCATCGACGACAAGCTCAAGATCACCATCGCCCAACGCTACGGCGTCGAGATGTCGGATGCGGAGGTGAATTCCAATTTCGCCGACATCGCCAAGCGCATGCGGCAATCGCCCGACCAGTTCGAGCAGGCGCTGTCGCGCTCCGGCGTGTCCGCCGGCGCGCTGAAGAATCGCATCCGCGCCGACACCGTCTGGCAGCAGCTCATTCGCGGCAAATTCGGCGCGTCGCTGCAGGTCAGCGAAGGCGAACTCGCCAACGTGCTGAAGTCCGACGACAAGGACGAGGTTGGCTATATCTATACGCTGCGCCCCGTCATCGTCGTCGTGCCACGCGGATCGAGCGGGACGGTCGTCGACGCCAAGCGGCGCGAAGCCGAGGCGATCCGCTCGCGATTCCAGAGCTGCGACGAGGGCCTCGCCATGGCGCGCCGGCTGCGCGACGTGGCGGTGCGCAATCCGGTGCGTCGCAACTCGGCCGAACTGCCCGGCCCGCTGCGCGAAATCCTCAGCAAGCTGGAGATCGGTCGCCTGACCACGCCGGAGATGACGGCGCAGGGCTTCGAGATGTTCGCGCTGTGCGACAAGAAAACAACCAAGACCGAAACCGCCGAAAAGCGCCAATTGAAGGAAAAGCTGTTCACGCAGCGCTTCGAGCGGGAGGCCAATAAGTTCCTCGAGGAAACCCGGCGCTCTGCCATCATCGAATACAGATGACCGCCGGCGTGCGGCCAGACGACAGCAGGGCCCGATAAAGCGGAACCAGCGACAGCAGGGCTGAACGCAGCAAGGCTGATCGCGGCAAGGACATCGGCGATGACGACCGCACCGTTCCACCCCGCCCCGCTCGCCGTAACCTTCGGCGAGCCGGCAGGCATCGGTGCCGACATCACGCTTGCCGCGTGGCAGGCACGCGACGCGCTGTCCCTGCCGCCGTTCTATATCCATGCCGACCCCGAGGCGCTGGCGCGGCGTGCCCGCGTGCTCAACCTCTCCGTCCCGCTTGCCGAAAGCCGGCCGGAAACCGCCGCCGATCTGTTCCCGCGCGCCTTGCCGGTCGTGCCGCTCGGTCTCAGCGCGACGGCCGAGCCGGGACAGCCGGACGACACCAGCGCCACCGCCGCGATCGCCTCGATCCGCGCTGCCGTTGCCGACGTGGCCGGCGGCCGCGCCAGCGCCGTCGTCACCAATCCCGTCGCCAAGAACGTGCTCTACCGCGCCGGATTCAAGCATCCAGGCCACACGGAATTCCTCGGCGAGCTGGCGCGCGAGCAAACCGGGCTGCCGGCGCGGCCGGTGATGATGATCTGGTCGAAGGAACTGGCCGTGGTGCCGGTAACGATCCATCAGCCGCTGCGCGAGGTCGCCGATACGCTCAACACGCCGATGATCGTCGAGATCGGCCGCATCACCGCGCGCGATCTCATGCAGCGCTTCGGCATTGCCAGACCGCGGCTGGCGGTCGCCGGACTCAATCCGCATGCCGGCGAGGACGGCACCATCGGCGGCGACGACCGCGACGTGATCGCGCCCGCCGTGCGCCAGCTCGTCGCCGAAGGCATCGACGCACGCGGGCCGTTCCCGGCCGACACGATGTTCCATGCCAGCGCCCGCGCCGAGTACGACGCGGCGCTGTGCATGTATCACGACCAGGCGCTGATCCCGGCGAAGACCCTCGCCTTCGATTATGCCGTCAATGTCACGCTCGGCCTGCCTTTCGTGCGCACCTCGCCCGATCACGGCACCGCCTTCGCCGTCGCCGGCTCGGGCCGCGCCAAGCCGATGAGCCTGATCGAGGCGCTGAAGCTCGCGGCGCGCCTGTCGGCGCCGCATCCCGCACCGACGCTGGCGCCGGCTTCATGAGCGCCATCGACGATCTCCCCGCGCTGCGGGAGGTGATCCGGCGGCACGAGCTTCGCGCCAGGAAATCGCTCGGACAGAACTTCCTGCTCGACCTGAACCTGACGGCGCGCATCGCCCGCGCCGCCGAACCGCTCGACGGCACGACGGTGCTGGAGATCGGCCCCGGCCCCGGCGGATTGACGCGCGCCTTGCTGGCGCTCGGCGCCAGCCGCGTCATCGCTGTCGAGCGCGACGACCGCGCGCTGGCGGCGCTGGCGGAGATCGCCGCGCATTATCCCGGGCGGCTCGACGTCGTTGGCGCCGACGCACTCGGCTTCGATCCGCGCGCGATGCTCGGCGACGGACCGGTGCGGATCGTCGCCAACCTGCCCTACAATATCGCGACGCCATTGCTGATCGGCTGGCTGACAGCCGAACCGTGGCCGCCGTGGTACGACCGCATGGTGCTGATGTTCCAGCGCGAGGTCGCCGAGCGCATCGTCGCCGCACCGGGCAGCAAATCCTACGGACGCCTCTCGGTGCTTGCCGGCTGGCGCTGCGAAAACCGCATCCTGTTCGACATTGCGCCGAGCGCCTTCGTGCCGCCGCCGAGCGTCGTTTCGTCGGTGGTGCAACTGGTGCCGCGCCCGGCGCCGCTCGATTGCCGCGCCGCCATACTCGAACGTGTCACCGCCGCGGCCTTCGGCCAGCGCCGCAAGATGCTGCGGCAAAGCCTCAAGAGTCTCGGCGTCGATCCGCTGCCGCTGCTGGAGCAGGCAGGCATCGCCCAGACCGCGCGCGCCGAGGAAATCCCGGTCGCCGGTTTCGTCGCGCTGGCGCGCGGCCTCGAGCAGACGACGGGGAAGCGATAACCGCGATCGTTCAGATATGCGCCTGCAGGTCGCGCACGAAGCCGGACAGTCCGGTCTGCCGGTCGCGCTTGAGACGCTCGGCGGCAAGAATCGATCTCACCTCGGCAAAAGCCGACTCGATCTCGCGGTTGATCACGACATAGTCGTATTCCGCCCAATGGCTCATCTCGTCGGCGGCCTTGCTCATCCGCTGCCGGATCACCGCATCGTCGTCCTGCGCGCGTGCCCGCAACCGCTTTTCGAGATCCGGGATCGACGGCGGCAAGACGAAGACCGAGACCAGGTCGCGGTCCGCCTTCTCGCGCAATTGCTGGGTGCCCTGCCAGTCGATGTCGAACAGCACATCCTTGCCGTCGGCCAGCGTCTGTTCCACCGGCGCGCGCGGCGTGCCGTAGCAGTTGCCGAACACCTCGGCCCATTCCAGCAATTCGCCACGCTCGACCATTGAATCGAAGCGCGGCCGGTCGATGAAATGATAGTCGCGGCCGTCGACCTCGCCGCGGCGCGGCGCGCGCGTCGTCACCGAGACCGACAATGCGATGCGGCCGTCCTCCTGCAGCAGGCGGCGCGACAGGGTGGTCTTGCCGGCGCCGGAAGGCGACGACAGCACCAGCATCAGGCCGCGGCGCGCGACGCCCGATGGATTGCCCGCATCCTTTATCATTCGAGGTTCTGCACCTGCTCGCGGAACTGTTCGACAACGCTTTTCAACTCGAGCCCGATATTGGTGAGTTCGATGTCGTTCGACTTCGAGCACAGGGTATTCGATTCGCGGTTGAGCTCCTGCGACAGGAAATCGAGCTTGCGACCGGCCGGCCCGCCGGCGGCGATCAGCTTCTGCGCCTGCGCAACATGCGCGGCGAGCCGGTCGAGTTCCTCGCGGATATCCGCCTTCGAAGCCAGCAACAACGCCTCCTGGTGCAGGCGGTCGGCATCGAACCGTTCCGACTGGTCGAGCAGCGTCGCGATCTGCTCGGTGAGCCGCGCCTTGATCGCCTCCGGCCTGCGCCCCGGCGCAGCGTCGGCCCGTTGCGTCAGCATTGCGATGTCGCCGAGCCGCTCCGACAGGATGCGGTGTAGCGCCGCGCCCTCCTCGCGCCGCATCGCGACCAGCGCCGCAAGCGCCTGCTCGAACCCCGCGCCGATCGCCGCTTCCGCGACGCGCCGGTCCTCTTCGCGCTCGTCCTCTTCAGTGACTTCGATCACGCCCCGGAGCGCCAGGATGCCGTCGAGGCGCGGCGCCGCCGCGTCGACCCTGCCGTCGAGGCTTCTGATCGCGCCGAGCACGGCATCCAGCACCGGCTCGTTGATCTTCACGGCAGGCACCACGCCTTTGCGCTCGACGGTCAGATTGGCATAGACGGTGCCGCGTGCCAGCGTCTCGCTGGCGCGTTTGCGCGCCGGCGCTTCCACCGCATCCCAGCCCGGCGGCAGGCGCAGCCGCACGTCGAGGCCCTTGGCATTCACCGACTTGATTTCCCAGGCCCACGCATACGTGCCGGCAACGCCATGGCTGCGCGCAAAGCCTGTCATGCTCGACAGCGCCATCGTCTCGCTCATCTCCGCTGAAGGATGTCCGTTGAAAAGTCGGGCGACCTTAATGCAATTCCATGGAAAGTGCGAAGCGCTTTCCACCCGGCACGGCCCGATGCAATCGAGGTCCGGCCACGGGAAGCAGGCTTTTCCACTGCCGTGGCTTCAGGCTGCCGCGAGCGCGAAACTCAGCGAGAGGAGCCACGCAGTCCGGGTGCCGGCGGCGTTGCCGGCAGCGGTGCGGGCGTCGGCAGCGTCACCGGCGGCGGCGCGCCTTCCCGCTCGATGGCGCGCAGACGCGCGACATTCTTCTGGTGCTGCTCGTAATTGTCGGAGAAGGCGTGTCCGCCGGTGCCGTCGGCGACGAAATACAGTTCCTTGGTGCGCGCCGGATTGGCGGCCGCTTCGAGCGATGCGCGGCCCGGATTGGCGATCGGTCCCGGCGGCAGGCCGTCGATCGTATAGGTGTTGTATGGCGTCGCCTGCTCGATCTCGCTGCGCATGATCGGCCGGCCGAGCGTCCCCTTGCCGCCGGTGAGGCCGTAGATGATCGTCGGATCGGACTGCAGCCGCATCCGGTTCTTCAGCCGGTTGACGAACACCGCGGCAACGCGCGTACGCTCGTCGGGGCGCCCGGTTTCTTTCTCGACGATGGAGGCGAGCACGACGAGCTGCTCCGGCGTCTTGATCGGCAGATCGGGACTGCGGCGCTCCCACACCTCCTGCAGCACGCGACGATGCGCCTGCTGCATGCGCTGGACGATCTGCTCGCGCGGCGTGCCGCGATCGATCTTGTAGGTTTCCGGCAGCAGCGTGCCCTCGCGCGGAATGTCCTTGATCGCGCCGGTCAACAGGTCGTTCTCCATCAGCCGGGCGACGATCTGCTCCGACGTCAGCCCTTCCGGCACGGAGACGGTGTGCTGCACCACCCGCCCTTCGGCGATCGTGTCGAGCACATCGCCGAGGCTCGCCTGTTTGGGGAATTCGTATTCGCCAAATTTCAGCCGCTCGCCGCGCAGCTTCAAGACCGTGGCGCCGGCGATGAACACCGCCGGCTGATCGATGACGCCCTCGCGCGTCAGCAGATCAGAGATATCCTTGGTGCCGAGACCGCGGGAGATGGTGACGGTCTTGGCTTCGGTCAGCGGGCCGGGTTGCGTCATGCGCTGCTTGCCGATGAACACCGCCGCGGCGGCGGCGATGGCGATAACTGCCAGAATACTGAAGATCGCATTGCCGGCGACAATCAGCGGATGCTTGGCCGAACGCGAACGGCGCGGTGGCGGAATGCGCTCCGGCTCGAGCGCCGCACGCGGGCTCTTCAGCAACGCCGGACGCCGGTCGTCGGTCGATGCAATCTTGCCCGGCGAGCCGGTGCCGTGGCCGTTCTGCCCCGGCGGCGTATTCGAATTCACCGATCTGCTCCGCTCATTCCGCAGACATGACTGTTCAGCAAGATTGAATCAGCAATGGATCTAGCAAGCCTCGACGGTGCCCGCCTGCACAGGCGCGGGCCACAAATCGACGGGATCGCAAGCGTAAGAGCGATTATGGCGAAAAATAGGGACGGCGCCAGCATCGCTCCCGGTTCAACCGTCGTAGCGGCGGAAAACCAGGGACGCATTCGTTCCGCCAAAGCCGAACGAGTTCGACAACGCCACGTTGATCTCGCGCTTGCGCGCCTGATGCGGCACGAGATCGATCGACGTTTCAACCGACGGGTTGTCGAGATTGATAGTCGGCGGCGCGATACCATCGCGGATCGCGAGGATCGAGAAGATTGCCTCAATCGCGCCGGCGGCGCCGAGCAGATGACCGACGCAGGATTTGGTCGAGGACATCGACACGCGCCCCGCCGCATTGCCCACTAGCCGCTGCACCGCGCCAAGCTCGATCTCGTCGCCCATCGGCGTCGAGGTGCCGTGCGCGTTGATATAGTCGACCTCCGCCGCGGTGACTCCGGCACGCTTGAGTGCCGCGGTCATGCAGCGGAAGGCGCCGTCGCCGTCGGGCGCCGGCGCGGTGATGTGAAAGGCATCGCCGGAGAGGCCATAGCCGATCAGTTCGCCATAGATCTTGGCGCCGCGCGCCTTGGCATGGTCGAGCGCCTCAAGCACGACGACGCCCGCCCCCTCGCCCATGACGAAGCCGTCACGGTCCTTGTCGTAAGGCCGCGACGCGCGCGTCGGATCGTCGTTGTAGCCGGTGGAGAGCGCCCGCAGCGCCGAGAAACCGGCGAGCGAAATCCGGTTGACCGGGGACTCGGCGCCGCCGGCCACCATCACATCGGCATCGCCGAGCGCGATCAGCCGGCTGGCATCACCAAGCGCATGCGCGCCGGTCGAGCAGGCAGTCACCACCGAATGATTCGGCCCCTTGAGACCGTGTTCGATCGAGACATAGCCCGAAGCCAGGTTGATGATCCGCCCGGGAATGAAGAACGGCGAGACGCGGCGCGGGCCGCGCTCGTGCAGGACGATCGCGGTCTCGGCAATGCCTTGGATGCCGCCAATGCCCGATCCGATCAGCACGCCGGTGCGCGCCTGGTCCTCGGCGCTGGTCGGTTTCCAGCCGGAATCAGCCAGTGCCTGCGACGCGGCTGCCACCGCAAAGACGATGAATTCATCGACCTTGCGCTGCTCCTTCGCCTCCATCCACTGGTCGGCGTTGAAGGTGCCGTTGCTGCCGTCGCCGCGCGGGATCTCACAAGCGATTTTGCACGGCAGGTCGGCCGTCTCGAACCGCTCGACCCGGCATGCGCCGCTTTCACCCTTGATGAGCCGCTGCCACGTCGGTTCGACGCCGCAACCAAGCGGCGTAACCATGCCCATCCCGGTGACGACGACGCGCCGCAATTGCGTAGTCTCGCTCAAGCGTCAAGACTCCCGGCACCATACGGCATCGGACTCATCTCCTTGTCGAACTCGGGAGAGGACTGCCGCAGCGCGCTTCGCCCGTTGCGCGTTCAGCCTGCAATTCAGCTCTTGGCGTTCTTCTCAAGAAACTTCGTGGCGTCGCCCACGGTGAGGATGGTTTCCGCTGCGTCGTCGGGAATCTCGCAGCCGAACTCTTCCTCGAAAGCCATCACGAGCTCGACGGTGTCGAGGCTGTCGGCGCCGAGATCATCGATGAAGCTGGCCCCCTCGACCACTTTATCGGGCTCGACGCCCAGATGCTCCACGACAATCTTCTTTACCCGCTCGCTGATGTCACTCATCGTTCCGTCCTCGTCGTTTCGGATTGGGCTCGACGGTAAAGCGAGCCGGGGTCCGGTTAACATACTTCAAATTCATTGACCAGCAAGGGCGCTCAACCGTCCAAAGCTGGCCTCGAACTGCCTGAAAAGACAGGCAGAACATCTCAGATCATGGCCATTCCGCCATTGACGTGCAGCGTCTGTCCGGTGACGTAGGCGGCCTCGTCGGACGCCAGAAAAACCGCTGCCGCGGCGACGTCCTCGGCGCTGCCGAGCCGGCCGGCCGGCACGCGGCCGAGAATGGCTTCGCGCTGCTTTTCATTCAATTTGTCGGTCATCGGCGTGGCGATGAAGCCGGGCGCGATGCAGTTGGCGGTGACGTTGCGCTTGGCATATTCGGCAGCGACCGACTTCATCATGCCGATCATGCCGGCCTTTGCTGCGGTGTAGTTGCCCTGCCCCGGATTGCCGGTGACGCCGACGACCGAGGTGATGCCGATCAGCCGGCCGTATTTGCGGCGCATCATGGTTTTCACCGCGGCGCGCGCCAGACGGAACGTCGCCGTCAGATTGACCGCCAGCACCTGATCCCAGTCCTCGTCCTTCAACTGGACGAACAGATTGTCGCGGGTGATGCCGGCATTCGCCACCAGAATATCGAGCTTGCCCATGGCCGCTTCCGCGGCCGGTACCAGCGCCTCGACCGCCGCGGCGTCCGACAGATCGCAAGGCAGAACATGCACGCGCTCGCCGAACGTCGCCGCCAGTGCATCGAGCGCCTCGCGTCGTGTGCCGGAAACCGCCACGGTCGCGCCCTGCCCGTGCAAGGCGCGCGCGATGGCGCCGCCGATGCCGCCAGTGGCGCCGGTCACAAGCGCGGTCTTGCCGCTCAGATCGAACATCACGACCCCTTCCGTTCAGCCGCGCGATGCTTTGAACGCTGCGACGTCGTCGGGCGTCCCGACCGGCGTGCCGGTTGCCCCGTCGGCAATCCGCTTGACGAGGCCGCTCAAAACCTTGCCGGCGCCGATCTCGTAGAACGAGGTGACGCCTTGCGCGGCCATATAGGCGACGGACTCGCGCCAGCGAACCGTGCCGGTCACTTGCTCCACAAGTCTTTTGACAATCTCGGCCGGATCGCTGACCGGCTGCGCCAGCACATTGGCAACCACCGGCACCACCGGGGCCTTCACGGCGACCTTTGCCAGTTCCTCCGCCATCACGTCGGCGGCCGGCTGCATCAGCGCGCAATGGAAGGGTGCGGACACCTGCAACAGCATCGCACGCTTGGCGCCCTTGGCCTTGGCGATCTCGCAGGCGCGCTCGACCGCCGCCTTCGTGCCGGAGATGACGACCTGACCGCCGCCATTGTCGTTGGCCGCCTGACAGACCTCGCCCTGCGCCGCTTCCGCCGCAGCAGCGGCGGCCTGCTCGAATTCGAGGCCGATCAGCGCTGCCATCGCACCGACGCCGACCGGCACCGCCTTCTGCATCGCCTGTCCGCGGGCGCGCACCAGCCGCGCCGTGTCGGCGACGGTCAGTGCGCCGGCCGCAGCCAGCGCCGAATATTCGCCGAGCGAATGACCGGCGACGAATTTCACATCGCGTTTGAGATCGAGGCCGGCTTCCGCCTCCAGCACGCGCAACGCGGCGAGCGACACCGCCATCAGCGCCGGCTGGGTGTTCTCCGTCAGGGTCAGCACGTCGGCGGGACCGTCCCAGATGATCGCCGAAAGCTTCTCGCCGAGGGCCGCGTCGACTTCCTCGAAGACATGGCGGGCCGGCGCAAACTGATCGGCCAGAGCCTTGCCCATGCCGACCGCCTGGCTGCCCTGGCCGGGAAATACGAACGCAACCGCCATCGCTAACTTGCCGCCCCTGTATATCGTGAGCCCCGGGCATTCCGCCCGCAACCGGGCGCGAGAGACACTGGCTGCAACCGCCTGTCAAGCACCCGCGGCCGGTAACCTGGAAACAACCCTCTCAACCTAGGCTCTCCGGGAGCCGTTTCGATCGATTGTCTGGCCCGCCCTCCGCGAGCCCCTGAACGAGCACCGGATAATGGGCGCACCGATTGCCGAGGAGGAATTCGTCCGCGCGCGCAGCGACTTGGCCGCGCGTCGCGCGCTGATGGTCAGGTCGCTCGACCTGCTGCTCGGCAGAATCGCGCTCCTGCGGGCCTACAAACCGGCGATGGATTCGCCCGTGAGCCCGGCAACGACGGCGCAACAACTTCGCGACGGCATCGATCTGGCGGTCAGGCTTGCCGACCGGCTGCAGATGCTGACAAAAACGCTCGATGGCGCGGCGCAGCCGGCGCGCGCCGAGAGTTTCGTCAGGAGCAGCGAGCCCGTTGCTGCGGATGCCTTGAATTCCTGCGGAAATCCGGGCATAAGCCGCTGCGTTTCGTCAGTTCCGGCCGGGAGCTGAACGGACGGCCCTGATCTTTTGAAAAATCTATTGTTTTTCAAGCGGTTGCGGCAGAGCCCGCTGGCTCGGCGTCCCGTGTTCCCGCCTTCTGAGCGTTCGAGCCTTTCCCGAAAGGCTCGAAGGGCTTTGCGCCGGGGCAACGAACGGACCGTTGTCAGGAAAGGACACACATGCCGCTTTACGAACACGTCTTTCTGGCGCGCCAGGATTTGAGCGCGCAACAGGTCGAAGACCTGACCAAGCAGTATTCCGACGTCATCGAGCAGATGGGCGGAAAGGTCGCCAAGACCGAATACTGGGGCGTCAAGTCGCTCGCCTACCGCATGCAGAAGAACCGCAAGGCGCACATGACGCTGCTCAATATCGACGCGCCCTCCGCGGCGCTGGTCGAGGTCGAGCGTCAGCAGCGCCTGAGCGAAGACATTCTGCGCTACCTCACCATCCGCGTCGAAGAGCTCGAGGAAGGTCCCTCGGCGATGATGCGCAAGGCCGACCGCGAGCGCGACGAGCGCTTCGGCGGCGATCGCTTTGGCGGCGGCGGCGGACGATTCGACCGCGGAGACCGCGGCCCGCGCCGTGACCGGGAAGAACGCGAGCCGCGCGGCGGCGACAACACTGCGTCGGAGGACTAAGCCATGGCAATGGGAGCTCAAGCCGCCGGTGGCCGCCGGCCGTTCTTTCGCCGCCGCAAGACCTGCCCGTTCTCGGGCGCCAATGCGCCGAAGATCGACTACAAGGACGTGAGGCTGTTGCAGCGCTACATTTCCGAGCGCGGCAAGATCGTGCCGAGCCGCATCACCGCGGTATCGGCAAAGAAGCAGCGTGAACTGGCGCAGGCCATCAAGCGCGCGCGCTTCCTGGGCCTGCTGCCCTACGTCATCGGCTGATCGCCGGTTGACCGATAACGCGGCGTCCGGATGGTCCGGACGCCGATGGTTGGGGTGGACGTCGATCCACCTCTAACCGCTCAAAGAGCGGGACAGCTCGTGATGCTGCAGATCGTTGCCATCGGACTGGGAGCCGGCGCCGCCGCGGCGCTGTTGTTCGCATCCGTCCGCTCGGGCGCCATTCTCTCCATTCTGCTGTTCTATCTGGCGCCGCTGCCGATCCTGATCGCGGTGCTCGGCTGGAGCCATGTAGCCGGACTTGTCGCTGCAGCCGCGGCATCGCTGGCGCTGGCCGCGACCTTCGGCTGGCCGCTGTTCTTCGCATTTCTCGCCGGCGTCGGGCTGCCCGCCTGGTGGCTCGGCTATCTGGCGCTGCTGGCGCGTCCGGGAAATGACGGCAGCTATGAATGGTATCCCGTCGGCCGGCTGGTGGTGTGGTCGGCGCTGCTGGGCGCGCTGGTGGTGATCGTCGCCATTCCGGTGTTCGGCACCGACGAGGCCAGCTTCAACGCCGCGCTGCGTGCCGGTTTCGAGCGGCTGATTCGCGCCGAATCCGGCGTGCCGGCACCGGGCGGCAGCGAGACGGCCGGCGGCGATGCCTCGCGCCTGGTCGATTTCCTGGTTCTCATCATTCCGCCGACCGCGGCGGTGCTGGCGACGATCACCAACCTCATCAATCTCTGGCTGGCGGCACGCGCCGTCGCCTTCTCCGGCCGGCTGCGCCGGCCGTGGCCGGATATTGCGGCAATGCAGTTTCCGCTCGGCGCGGCCGCACTGCTGCCGGCGGCGCTGGTCGTCTCGCTGGTCGGCGGCCTCGTCGGCATCGCCGCGACCGTACTGGCCGCGAGCCTGATGACCGCGTTCGGCATTCTCGGCTTCGCCGTGCTGCACGCCGTCACCCGTGGCACGTCGAGCCGGCCGTTCGTTCTGTCCGGCCTCTATGCGGCGACGCTGCTGTTCGGCTGGCCGATCGTCTTCATGTCGCTGTTCGGGGTCGCCGAAACGCTGTTCGGCCTGCGCGCCCGCATCGCGCAAAGGCGCGGTCCGCCGGCACCCTTCTGATGCATCTATTCAACTTCAACGGTACCCAAAAAGGAGAAAACAGATGGAAGTGATTTTGTTGGAACGTGTCGGCAAGCTCGGCCAGATGGGCGACGTCGTGCGCGTCAAGGACGGCTATGCCCGCAATTTCCTGCTGCCGCGCAACAAGGCGCTGCGTGCCACCAAGGATAACCGCACCAAGTTCGACGCCATGAAGGTCGAGCTGCAGGCCAAGAACGAGGCGCAGAAGACCGACGCCAGCAAGCTCGCCGGCAATTTCGAGGGCAAGTCGCTGGTGGTGCTGCGGCAGGCGTCGGAAACCGGTCAGCTCTACGGTTCGGTGTCGCCGCGCGACATCGCCGAGATGCTGTCTGCCAACGGCACCCCGGTCAACCGTTCGCAGGTGGCGCTCCACGCCCCGATCAAGCTGATCGGCCAGTACGAGGTGCCGATCGCCCTCCACCCCGAGGTCGAGGTGATCGTGCTGGTCAATGTCGCCCGCAACGAAGAGGAAGCGGAGCGCCTGATGAAGGGCGAGAACGTCACCGTGCGCCGTCACGACGACGAGGATGACGAAGAAGCGCAGAAGGCGGCGGCCGCCGCAGCCGCCCAGGCACTGTTCGAGGACGAGGACACCGAAGCGGCCGAGACCGAATCCGAGGCGGCCGAGACCGAGAAGTAATCCGCGCCTTCAAGCGACAGGGACTGCCGCAACCGGCAGTCCCTGCCCGGCCGTCACTCCGACGGTCTGGTTTCCGATCCGGTATCAGCCTTGGTATCCGGCTTGCTGCCCGCCTTGCCATCCGGCCTGGCCTCTGTTTCCGCAGCCGATGGAGCCTCCGGTTTCGTATCTGCGGCATCCGACTTCGCAGCCGGGATTTGCGGCAGCGCCGCCTCCGGCTTTTCTTCGGAAGATACGGCCTTGTTCTCCGTACCGGTGCCCCGGCTTCCGGACGACTGCTCCTCCGGCGATTCCTTGTTCAGGGATGCATCCGCGGGCTTGCCGACGGCCGGCGCATCGACGGATTCGGTTTCGACAGGCTTGGCGTCGACAGGCTTGGCGTCGAAAGGCTTGGCGTCGAACGCCGCCGGCGCGGCAACCGGTTCGACTGGGGCCGCTCCACGCGCGCCGCCGCTGTCGGTCGGCTTGGCCTCCTGCGGCTTCTGCCGCTTCCGTCCGGCTCTGTCGCCGCCACGCTGATCGGGAGAGCCGGCCGTGGCCCGCGACTCCGCCTGTCCCGCTTCATCCGCGGCCGGCCTCTCGCGGGAACGGCGCGGCGTGGCGACACGCGGCTCCGGCGCATTGCTGGCGCGTCTGAGCAGATAGTCGGCCAGCAGCACCGCCGTCTCCCGACTTTCGGTGTAGTGCTCGCCCAGGAATGCCACCAGACGCGCCGGCGGTGCCTTCGTCAATTCCTGCGGCCGTTCGTGGCAAGGTCCGCACTGCACCGCATAGATTTGCGACGGCGTCCTGCCTTCATTGATCGATATCTGCGCCTGCGCCGGCGCCATCATCACCAGCGCCATCGCAGCGCCTGCACACCAGGCTCTCGCAAAACAGGAACGTGCAAAACAGGATCGTGCAAGACCGGCCTCTACTAGACCGGCGCCCCACCGCAATCGTCCAAAACCCAGCATCTGAATTCTCTGCCCAATCGACCGCTCCCCAGCGTGGGCACATGACATAACGGATTCCGCGCCGCAGCGCAGGCGGCGCAAGCGAACAAGCCCCCGAAAATTGCATGCGTGAGGCAAACCGGCAGCATTGCTGGTTGCGGTTTTAGCTGGTTAGATAATGGAGCGCGAACGTCTGGCTGCGTTCGGCGGGGGGTAAAATCAGCCGGCTCGACCGGCACGGGCTGATGGATGACGGCCAATGGACCGGTTGCTGCAACGTCTGTTGAACTTCTATTTCCGCGTCGGCGACGTGCGCGTCACGACCGCAAGCGGCCACTCTTTCACCTGCGGCGACGGCACAGGCGAACCGCTTTCCGTGCGTTTCCGATCCCGGGCGGCGGAATGGGCCTGCGTGCTCGATCCCGAACTGAAATTCGGCGAAGCCTATATGGACGGCGACGTGGTGATCGAACAGGGTTCGGTCGCCGATGTTCTCGCCATCGCCATGCGGCAGAACAATCTCGTCATCCCGACCTGGGTGCGGCCGCTCTGGGCCCTGCGCATGCTGCTGCGCCCGGTGCAGCAGTTCAACCGCCGGCGCCGCTCGCGCAACAATGTCGCACACCACTACGATCTCGACGGCCGGCTCTACTCGCTGTTCCTCGACGCCGACCGCCAATATAGCTGCGCCTATTTCGAGCGGCCCGACCTGTCGCTCGACGATGCGCAACTGGCGAAGAAGCGGCATATCGCGGCGAAGCTGCGGCTGGCGCCGGGCCAGCGGGTGCTCGATATCGGCTGCGGCTGGGGCGGCATGGGCCTTTATCTCGCTGGCGTCGCCGACGTCTCGGTCATCGGCGTCACGCTGTCCGACGAACAGTACCGGATCGCCAATGAGCGCGCCGTCGAATCCGGCCTCGCCAACCGCGCCCAGTTCCGGCTGCAGGACTATCGCGACGTGCCTCCGAGCTTCGATCGTATCGTCTCGGTGGGCATGTTCGAGCATGTCGGCGCGCGCTTCTACGATCAATATTTCAGCAAATGCGCCGAGCTGCTCAAGGACGACGGC
This sequence comes from Pseudolabrys sp., assembly GCA_035556795.1. Classification (GTDB taxonomy): domain Bacteria; phylum Pseudomonadota; class Alphaproteobacteria; order Rhizobiales; family Xanthobacteraceae; genus Pseudolabrys. The sequence goes on from DATMEV010000010.1 coordinate 157,355, forward strand.
GCCATGCTGCTGCATTCGATCGGGCGTTCGGAAGGACCCGGCTACACCAATCCCTGGATCGCCAAATACATCTTCCCCGGCGGCTATATCCCGGCGCTGTCCGAGGCGATCCCGGCGATCGAGCGCGCCGGCCTGCTGGTCACCGATGTCGAGATCCTGCGGCTGCATTATGCCGAGACGCTGAAAGCATGGCGGCAGCGGTTCCTGGCCCATCGCGAGCAAATCGAACGCATCTACGACGAGCGCTTCGTGCGGATGTGGGAGTTCTACCTCGCCTCGTCGGAAATGGCGTTCCGCGAACAGGCGATGATGGTGATGCAGATCCAGATCACCAAGCGGCAGGATGTCGTGCCGATCACGCGCGATTACATCGCCCAGGAAGAGGCGCGGCTGCGACGGCTGGAAAGCGAGCGGCGGCCGCCGATCCGGCTCGCGGGAGAATAGCGCGTTCACCGCTGCGCCCGTTCGTCAAGACCGACGGGCCGCCGATACCGCTATCCAAAGCGTTTCCAGAAAAAAAATATTCTTTCGCTCCAACACCGCCGGTCGGTGTTAAAGCGACATACTGTTTTCCCAATCTCATTGTGTCGTAGCGCATGCCCCCATTCGATTCGGCAGTTCGCAAGCAGGTGGAACCGGCTTCCCCCACTTACCGCACCGCCCCGCACAACATCGAGGCGGAGCAACAGCTTTTGGGCGCGATCCTCGTCAACAACGAGGCATTCTATCGGGTTTCGGATTTTCTCGAGCCGCGGCATTTCTTCGAGCCGCTGCACCAGAAGACCTACGAGCTGATGAGCGGGCTGATCCGCGCCGGCAAGGTCGCGACGCCGGTAACGCTGAAGACGTTCCTCGACGGCAATGTCGATATCGGCGGCATCACCGTCAGCCAGTATCTGGCGCGGCTCGCCGCCGAGGCGACGACGATCATCAACGCGCAGGACTACGGCCGCACCATTTACGACCTGGCAGTGCGCCGGGCGCTGATCCTGCTCGGCGAGGAGATGGTCAACGGTGCCTACGATGCGGCCGTCGACGTCGAGCCGCGCCAGCAGATCGAGGAAGCCGAGCGCCAGCTCTACGAACTGGCTGAAACCGGCCGTTATGACGGCGGCTTCCAGCGCTTCGCACAGGCGCTGACCACCGCCGTCGACATGGCGGCGAAGGCCTATCAGCGCGACGGCAAGCTCTCCGGCCTCGCCACCGGCCTCGACGACCTCGACCGGATGATGGGCGGACTGCAGTCCTCCGACCTGATCGTCCTCGCCGGCCGTCCCGGCATGGGCAAGACCTCGCTCGCCACCAATATCGCCTACAACATCGCCAAGGCCTGGCGCGGCGACGTGCAGGCGGACGGCCACACCGTCACCGTCAATGGCGGAGCCGTCGGTTTCTTCTCGCTGGAAATGTCGGCGGAACAGCTCGCCACGCGTATCATCGCCGAACAGACCGGCATCCCGTCGAGCCAGATCCGGCGTGGCGGCATCAGCGAAGCGGATTTCGAGAAGCTCAAGGACCATTCGATCGAGTTGCAGGGGCTGCCGCTGTATGTCGACGAGACCGGCGGCCTGTCGATCGCGCAGCTCGCGGCGCGCGCCCGCCGGCTCAAGCGCCAGCGCGGTCTCGATCTGCTGGTGATCGACTATATCCAGCTTCTGCAGGGCTCGACGCGGCGCAGCAACGAGAACCGCGTGCAGGAAATCACCGAGATCACCACCAAGCTCAAGGCGCTCGCCAAGGAACTGGCGGTTCCGGTGATCGCGTTGTCGCAGCTCTCGCGTCAAGTGGAAAACCGCGACGACAAGCGCCCGCAACTCTCGGACCTGCGCGAATCCGGCTCGATCGAGCAGGACGCCGACGTGGTGCTGTTCGTCTACCGCGAGGAATATTACCACATGATGCGCAAGCCGCTGGAATCCGACCGCGAAAAGTTCGCGGCCTGGCTTGCCGAGAGCGACAAGGTGCACGGCAAGGCCGAGGTGATCATCGGCAAGCAGCGCCATGGTCCCACCGGCACGGTGGAATTGCAGTTCGACGCCTCGATCACCCGTTTCGGCAATCTTGCGCAGGGCCACCGTCTGCCGGAATCGCTCGAGTAAAATCTATGGGATAGCGCCGCCGTCCGGATTCGCTCCCGGCTCATTGGACGAACAGCACCCTCCGGGTTAAGACGAGTCATGCCAGCGACCGCGCCCGCCCCTGCAGTGCAATCGGACAACCCGCAGCCGGATATCAGGATGGTATCCGGACCGCCGGAGGCCGAAGCCGGCGGCATCCTCACCATCGACCTCGACGCCATCGTCGCCAACTGGCGCGCGCTCGGACGCCGCGCAATGCCGGCGGAATGCGCGGCGGTGGTCAAGGCCGACGCCTATGGTTGCGGTCTCGCGCAGATCGGCACGGCCTTGGCGCAGGCCGGATGCCGGACGTTCTTCGTCGCCGATCTCGACGAGGCACGGCGCCTGCGCGCCATCGTCAACGACGCGACGATCTATGTTCTTGGCGGCCTGCCACCCGGCACAGGCCCTGCTTTTGCCGACCTCAATGTCCGCCCCTGTATCGGCAGCCTGATCGAACTGGCGGAATGGGACGCCTTCGTCGCACAGAGCGGCTGGCGCGGCAGCTTCGCGCTGCATGTCGACACCGGCATGAACCGGCTCGGCATTACGCCGGACGAAGCGGCAGCCGCGGCGGCGCGCATCCGCTCGGAACGCCACGGCATCGCTCTGCTGATGAGCCATCTCGCCTGCGCCGACACGCCGGAGCATCCGCTCAACGACAAGCAGATCAGGCTGTTCCGCGACATCCGCCTGCTCTATCGCGGCATCCCGGCCTCGCTGGCGAATTCTTCCGGCATCTTTCTCGGCGCGCCGGCGCATTGCGACCTGGTTCGGCCCGGCGCCGCTCTCTACGGCGTCAACCCGACGCCGGGCCAGGACAATCCGATGCAGCCGGTCGTCACGCTGCGCACCCGCATCCTGCTCGTGCGCAGCGTCGAGCGCGGCGAAACCGTCGGCTATGGCGCCGGCTGGACCGCCAAAAAAACCTGCCGCATCGCCGTGGTGCCGATCGGCTATGCCGACGGCGTCCTGCGCTCGAGCGGCGCGGATGACCGCACGCCCGGTGGGCAGGCGATCGTCGGGGGGCAGCGCTGCCGTTTCGCCGGACGCATATCGATGGACCTGATCGCCATCGACGTCACCGATATCCCCGAGACGCAGGCGCGCCGCGGCGATGTCGTGACGCTGATCGGCGACGGAATTGGCGTCGACGACGTCGCCGCCGCCGGTAAAACCATCGGCTACGAGGTGCTGACCCAACTCAGCCACCGCTATCATCGGATCTATCGCAGGACGGATCGCGCAACCTGACATTGCGGCACGCGCGCTCTCCACCTCGAAAACAATCCTATCGTCGTACCGTCATCTTGGGCTAACCTGCCTCGTCACAACAATACGAGGGGGGAAATATCCCAATGCGATTGTTCAAGAGCGTTCTTTACGGCGCGACCATGTTGCTCGCGGCGATGCTCAGCTCGGCGCAGGCTGCCGACCCGATCAAGATCGGTTTCAGCATGTCGCTGACCGGCGGTCTCGCCAGCGGCGGCAAGGCTGCCCTGCTCGCCTACGAAATCTGGCGCGAGGAGATCAATGCCAAGGGCGGGTTGCTCGGCCGCCAGATCCAGTTCGTCCACTATGACGACCAGTCCAACCCGGCCAACGTCCCGGCGATCTACACCAAGCTTCTCTCGGTCGATAAGGTCGATCTCGTCGTCTCCGGCTACGCGACCAACCAGATCGCGCCGGCAATGCCGATCGTGATGCAGAAGAACATGGTGTTCCTTGCCCTGTTCGGCACCGCGGTGAACGAGAAGTTCAACTACGACAAATATTTCCAGATGCTGCCGAACGGCACCGACTCGGCGGGCGCCAATGCGCGCGGTTATCTGGAAACCGCGATGACGATGAATCCGAAGCCGAAGACGCTCGCTCTCGTCGGCGCCGACGCGGAATATGCGCAGAACACGATCCGCGCCGCCCGCACCATCGCCAAAGAGCTCGGCTTCGAGATCGTCTACGACCGCAGCTATCCGCCGAGCACCGTCGACCTGGCGCCGATCGTCCGCTCGGTGCAGGCAGCCAAGCCCGACGTCGTCTACGTCGCGTCCTATCCGGCGGATTCCGTCGCGATGCTGCGCGCCGTCAACGAGCTCAACCTCGACGTCAAAATGTTCGGCGGCGGCATGATCGGTCTCGCCTATGCGCCGATCAAGACGCAGCTCGGCCCGCTGCTCAACGGCGTCGTGACCTATGACGTCTACGCGCCGGAACCGACGATGAAGTTCCCCGGCGTCGAGGACTTCCTCAAGCGCTATCAGGATCGTGCGGCGCCGGCCGGCGTCGATGCGCTCGGCTACTTCCTGCCGCCCTTCGCCTATGCCGAGATGCAGATCCTGCACGAGGCGGTGACCAAGACCGGCGGGCTCGATCAGAACAAGATCGGCGACTACATCCGCAAGACGACGTTCAAGACCATCGTCGGCGATATCAAGTTCGCGCCGAACGGCGAATGGGCGAAGTCGCGGGCGCTTTTCGTTCAATATCAGAACGTCGCGCCCAATGACGTGAACCAGTTCCGGCAGGCCGGCAAGCAGGTCATCCTGTATCCGTCGGAATTCAAGTCGGGACCGTTCGTCTACCCGTTCTCGAGCGTCAAGCGTCAATAAAAAACGAGGACGGCACGCCGACAGCGTGCCGTCCTTTTTTCCGTCTCAGGCGTGCGTCAGACGATCGCGTAGACTTCGATCTCGACCAGGAATTCCGGCCGCGACAGACGGTTCACGCCGATCGTGGTGCTGGTCGGCAGCGCTTCCGCGAAATACTGCATGCGCACGTCCTGGTGCTTGAAGTACTCGTCCATGTCGGTGACATAGGTCGTGGTCTTCACCACGTCGGCGAGCGTCGCGCCCGCCGCTTCCAGCGCATCCTTGATATTCTCGCCAACCTGCACGATCTGCGCGCGCATATCGCCGACGCCGACGCTGTTGCCTTCGCGGTCGCGCGGCGTCTGGCCGGCAACGTAAATCTGCTTGTGATCGGCGGCATGCACCACGATCACCTGCGAATAGAGAACCTTCTGGCCATCCTTGCGCACGAACAGCTTTTCCGGCTGGATGTGCTCACGTTTCAAACTCATCGTCTGTCGCTCCACGACTTGATGGCCGCATTCGCGGCCGGCGATTGGCGGCCCGCGATTGAGCCGCGCCGCACTATCGCATCGTTGTCCGGCTTGTCCACCACGTCGCGATGCGTATATCGGTCGCGCCGGCATTGCGATTCACCGGCGTTCTCCTCCATTGTGGAATCATGGCCAAAGCCAGCGCGAACTTCGTCTGCCAGAATTGCGGCGCCGCCTATGGGCGCTGGCAGGGCAAGTGCGAATCCTGCGGCGAGTGGAATACGCTGGTCGAGGAAGGCGCCACGGCGCCGCTGGCCGGTGGCGCGCGGGCGCCGCGCAAGGGACGGACCTTCAACCTTGTCCCCCTGGCCGGCGAGACGCAGGACGCGCCGCGCCTGCCCTCCGGCATCGCCGAACTCGACCGCGTCACCGGCGGCGGATTCGTGCGCGGATCGGTGCTGCTGATGGCGGGCGATCCCGGTATCGGCAAATCGACGCTGCTGATCCAGGCGGCTGCCGCACTGGCGAAAGGCGGCCACCGCACCGTCTATATTTCCGGCGAGGAAGCGGTTGCCCAGGTGCGGCTGCGCGCCGAGCGGCTGGGACTGGCGAAGGCGCCGGTCGAGCTCGCCTCCGAGACCGCGGTGGAGGACATCATCGCCACCGTCTCGGAAGGCAAGACGCCGCGGCTGATCGTCATCGATTCGATCCAGACGATGTGGAGCAGCGCCGTCGACAGCGCGCCCGGCACGGTGACGCAGGTGCGCGGCTCGGCACAGACGCTGATCCGCTATGCCAAGCGCTCCGGCGCGGCGCTGATGCTGGTCGGCCATGTCACCAAGGACGGCCAGATCGCCGGCCCCCGCGTCGTCGAGCATATGGTCGATGCGGTGATGTCGTTCGAGGGAGAAGGTTCGCACCAGTTCCGTATCCTGCGGGCGGTGAAAAACCGCTTCGGCCCGACCGACGAAATCGGCGTGTTCGAGATGACCGGCGCCGGCCTGCGCGAGGTCTCCAATCCCTCGGAGCTGTTCCTGTCGGAACGCGACCTCGGCTCCCCCGGCACGGCGGTGTTTGCTGGCATCGAGGGCACACGCCCGGTGCTGGTGGAAATCCAGGCGCTGGTCGCGCCCACCTCGCTCGGCACGCCGCGCCGGGCCGTGGTCGGCTGGGAGAACAGCCGGCTGGCCATGGTGCTGGCGGTGCTGGAGGCGCATTGCGGCATCAAGCTCGGCGGCCACGACGTCTACCTCAATGTCGCCGGCGGATTGCGGATCAACGAGCCGGCGGCCGACCTCGCCGCCGCCGCTGCCCTCGTTTCATCGCTGGCCGGCGCGCCGTTGCCGGCCGACGCTGTCTATTTCGGGGAAGTTTCGCTGTCGGGCGCGGTCCGCCCGGTGGCGCAGAGCGGCGCGCGCCTCAAGGAGGCCGCCAAGCTCGGCTTCAAGCGCGCCGTGGTGCCGGAAGCGGGCCGCGACGGTGGGGACGCAGGTCTGCGCCTCTCGGAAACCGGCAATCTCACCACCCTGGTTGCGGACATCGCCGCCAGCAGCCCCAAGCCCGCCCGACGGGCGTGAAACCTGCAAGGCTGCCGGCCGCATTTTTTACCGCCCCGTTTTCCGTCCCGGGAGATGTCCCCCGGACGGGGTGACGCGCCGCACCCGCCCGGCTATACACAAGCACACCGCCGGTCGCGCCGGCATTGCCAAACCAGCGGCCCGCCAATAGAAGGCTGGCAAGTTCAAGGGCAAAATCAAAGGCTTGTCCGATGGCCGCTAGGAACTCCCGCAGTCGCCCCGCAGCTTTGGATTCGCTCCCGCCGTCCGTCCCGGTTCCGCTGAGCTGAGTAGCCCATGCCGTTCACGCTTCTCGACGTCATCCTGCTGATCGTGATGCTGGTCTCCGGCCTGCTCGCGATGATCCGCGGCTTCATGCGCGAAGTCCTGTCGATCGCCGCCTGGGGCATCGCCGCGCTGGTCACGCTCTATTCGTTCACCCGGGTCACGCCGCTGGTCCAGCAATACATCCAGAACGATATTGCCGCCAAAGGCATCGCCGTCGTCGGCGTGTTCCTCGGCACGCTGTTGCTGGTGACCATCCTGACGGTGCGCATTTCCGACATGATTCTCGATAGTCGGGTCGGCGCGCTCGACCGCACGCTCGGTTTCCTGTTCGGCTTGGGGCGCGGGCTGGTGATCGTCGTCATCGCGTTCCTGTTCTTCGCCTGGCTGGTTCCCGACAACCGCCAGCCGGAATGGGTGCAGAACGCCAAATCGAAAGTCGTGTTGCAGGGAACCGGAAACTGGTTGATCTCGATGTTGCCGGACGACCCGGAGACCACCATCTTAAAGCGGCTGAAGAAGCCGACACCTGACGATCAGGACACCGCCACCCCTGCTGCACCTGGACAAAGGTCCGATGCAGGCCCACCGCCATCGACGGTGGGCGCCGGCGGCCGATAACGGCCAATAACGGCATTGCACGACGGAGCGAGGAGCAATGGCTGAGACCCCCGACGCGGCACTCGATCTCCAGGCAGATCGGTTGCGCGAGGAATGCGGCGTTTTCGGCATTTTCGGTCACCCGGATGCCGCCGCAATCACCGCGCTCGGCCTGCACGCACTTCAGCATCGTGGCCAGGAAGCCTGCGGCATCGTCACCTATGACGGCGGCCGCTTCCATTCGGAGCGCCGGCTCGGCCTGGTCGGCGATACCTTTTCCAAGCGCGATGTCATCGAGCGTCTGCCGGGCAATTCGGCCATCGGCCATGTCCGCTATTCCACCACCGGCGAGACGGTGATGCGCAACGTGCAGCCGCTGTTCGCCGAGTTGAACGCCGGCGGGTTCGCCATCGGCCACAACGGCAACCTCACCAACGGGCTGACGCTGCGGCGCGAACTGGTGCGCAACGGCGCGATGATGCAGTCGACCACCGACACCGAGGTGATCCTGCACCTCGTCGCGCGGTCCACCCGCAACCGTTTCGTCGACCGCTTCATCGACGGCCTGCAGCAGCTCGAAGGCGCCTATGCCTTCGTCGGGCTGACCAACAAGAAGCTGGTCGGTGCGCGCGATCCGCTCGGCATCCGCCCGCTGGTGCTCGGCTCACTCGACGGCTGTCCGATCCTCGCCTCGGAGACCTGCGCGCTCGACATCATCGGCGCGACCTATGTGCGCGACGTCGAGAACGGCGAAGTCGTCGTCTTCGACGAAGACGGCGTGCAGAGCCTGAAGCCGTTTCCGGCCACGCCGGCGCGCCCCTGCGTCTTCGAATACATCTATTTCGCCCGCCCTGATTCCATCGTCGGCGGCCGCGCCGTCTACGACGTGCGCAAGACCATGGGCGCGGAGCTGGCGCGCGAGGCTCCGGCTATCGCCGACGTCATCGTTCCGGTGCCCGATTCCGGCGTGCCTGCCGCCATCGGCTTCGCCCACGAATCCGGCCTGCCCTACGAGCTCGGCATCATCCGCAACCATTACGTCGGGCGCACCTTCATCCAGCCGACGCAGGCGATCCGCGAATCCGGCGTCCGGATGAAGCATTCCGCCAACCGTACGGTGGTCAGCGGCAAGCGCATCGTGCTGGTCGATGACTCCATCGTCCGCGGCACCACCTCGCGCAAGATCGTGCAGATGATGCGCGACGCCGGCGCCACCGAGGTGCATTTCCGCATCGCCTCGCCGCCGATCAAGTTCCCCGACTATTACGGCATCGACACGCCGGAAAAGGAAAAGCTGCTGGCCGCGACCCACAGCGTCGAGGAAATCCGCGAATTCATCGGCGCGGACTCGCTGGCTTTCCTGTCCGTCGACGGTATCTACCGGGCGATGGGCGAGCCGGGACGCGATCCGCAGCAGCCGCAATTCACCGATCACTGCTTTACCGGCGACTATCCGACCGGCCTGACCGATCAGGCCGCCCGCAGCGACACGCCGCGGCAGCTTTCGCTGCTCGCCGAAGCCAGCTAGACCGGCCACGACATGACCAAACCGCTTGCAGGGCGCATCGCGCTCGTTACTGGCGCATCGCGCGGCATTGGCGCCGCAGCGGCACTGGCGCTCGCAGCCGAGGGCGCGCATGTCGTCGCCGTCGCCCGCACCGTCGGCGGCCTCGAAGAACTCGACGATGGCATCACCGCCGCCGGCGGCACGGCGACGCTGGTGCCGCTCGACCTGAAGGATACCGATGGCATCCTGCGCCTGGCGCTGGCGCTCAACGAGCGCCATGGCCGGCTCGATATCCTTCTCGGCAATGCCGGAATCCTCGGCACGCCCTCGCCGCTCGGCCATGTCGAGCCGAAGGTCTGGGACGACATGCTGGCGATCAATGTCAGCGCCAACTGGCACCTGATCCGCGCTCTCGACCCGCTGCTCCGGCGCTCGGATGCCGGGCGCGCGGTATTCGTCACTTCGGGGCTCGCGACGCGCGCGCTGCCCTATTTCGGTGCCTATGCGGTATCGAAGGCAGGGCTCGACATGCTGGTGCGCACTTACGCGGCGGAAGTCGCTTCGAGCCCGGTGCGCGTCAACCTGTTCAATCCCGGCCGCACGCGGACCAAGATGATGGCCGTCGCATTTCCGGGGCTCGATCCGCAGACCCTGCCGCCGGCCGAAGAAGTCGCCACCGCGCTGGTGCCGCTCTGCCGTCCCGACTGCACCGAGAGCGGCAGGCTCTATGACGTCCCGGCCGGGCGGTTTCTGGATTTCCAGCCGCCGGCGTAAATCTACCGGCGCTTCTTCTTCTCGAAGGGATTGGCCTTTTCGCGCAGCGTCAGCCGGATCGGTGTTCCCGGCAGCTCGAATGTATCCCGCAGGCTGTTGACCAGATAACGCTTGTAGGCGTCCGGCACCGCGTCGGCACGCGAGCAGAACAGCACGAAGCTTGGCGGCCGCGCCTTCGGCTGCGTCATATAGTTGAGCTTGATGCGTCGGCCCGACACCGCCGGCGGCGGATGCGCACTGGTCGAGGCGATGAGCCAGCGGTTCAGGGCGCTGGTCGGCACCCGCTTGTTCCAGATTTCGAAGGCATCGAGGATCGCCTGCATCAGCCGGTCGATCCCTTCCCCGGTCAGGCCCGACACGGCAACGAAAGGCGCCCCCTTGAGTTGCGTCAGCTTGCGTTCGGCTTCCTGACGCAATTTGCTGATCGCGCCGGGCTTGTTGTCCGCCAGATCCCATTTTCCGGCGGCCAGCACCACGGCACGGCCTTCCCGCTCCGCCAGATCGGCGATCCGCTGGTCCTGCTCCTCGATGCCACGCTCGGTATCGAACAGGACGACGACGACCTCGGCGAACCGCACCGCATTGAGCCCGTCGGCGACCGAGAGCTTCTCCAGCTTGTCGTCGACGCGCGAGCGGCGGCGCATGCCGGCGGTGTCGTCGAAGCGGAAGGTCCGGCCGTTCCACTGGATATCGACCGTGATCGAGTCGCGGGTGATGCCGGCCTCCGGCCCGGTCAGCAGCCGGTCCTCGCCGAGCAGCCGGTTGATCAACGTCGACTTGCCGGCATTTGGCCGACCGATCACCGCGACCCGGATCGGGTGACGCAGGCGCGCTGCCGCGAGCGCCGCTTCGTCGAGGTCGCCGGACTGCTCGTCACTCTCCTGGCCAAGGTCTTCGCGGGCGCGGCGACGCTCGTCGCGCTGCGCCTGGACATGTTCGGGCAACGCCTCCACCAGCGCCTCATGCAGATCGGCCATGCCCTCGGCATGCTCGGCGGAAATGGCGATCGGATCGCCGAGCCCCAGCCCGAAAGCTTCGAGACGGCCGGCCTCGCCGGCACGGCCCTCGCTCTTGTTGGCGACCACCACGACCGGCTTGCCGGAGCGGCGGACCTCGGCGGCAAAGGCGCGGTCTACCGGCGTCAAGCCGGCCCGCGCATCGATGACGAAAAAGATCGCGTCGGCCTGCGCGATTGCTGTTTCGGTCTGCGCCCGCATCCGTCCGGCAAGGCTTTCGGCAGGTGCTTCCTCAAGACCGGCGGTGTCGATCACCGTGAAATCCAGATCGCCGAGCTGCCCGGCGCCCGGCCGACGGTCGCGCGTGACGCCCGGCCGGTCGTCGACCAAAGCCAGCCGCCGCCCGACCAGACGATTGAACAGGGTCGACTTGCCGACATTCGGCCGGCCGACGATCGCGACGGTGAAACTCATGCTAACCCTGAACCGGGGCTCGCCCCTGAAGAAAACAGAAGCGAAGCGCTGGCTTGTTGCGTTGACGCGTTTTCTTCACGCGAACCGGCATCCACTTCGCTCAAAAAACGCTGTCAGGCGGATACGCGCCGGAGAAAATGCCGCTCAGGACAATATCCAACCGCGTCGAACCAGCCCGCCGATCATCCTTTTACCCGGGCCTGACCTTTCCGAAAACCGGTCATCCAATTTTCGGGATGATGCTCTAGCGCGTGAACGTGCCGGCTGGCGGCGGGTCCGGCCACGGCGTCGGCGCCCTCTGTTGCTGCTGCTGTGGCGCTGGCCACGGAGCCTGTTGGGTCTGCTGACTCTGCTGCGACGCCGGCGAGGTCTCCGGCCACGGCGCCACCTGCTGCTGTTTCGGCGGCGACGGCGGGGCTGCCTGCGCCGGCTGCGCTGGCGCCTGAGCCGGCGGACGGCGGACGGCCCGCGGCTTGGGCTTCGGTTTCGGCTTTTCCTCGGCCACCGGCGGGAGATCGGCTTGCTGCGTTTCGAGAGCCTGCTGATGTCCCTTCATCAAGTCCGGCGGCACGCCCTGCGTCACGCCCGGCACCCCTTCCGGAAACAGCGCCCGCCGCTCACCCGGCAGCTTCTTCTTTTCGTTGACGCCGAAAACATCCAGCTTGTCCGGATCGAAATCGGCGCAGGACGATAGTGCCATGCCGAACGACAGCAGCGACGCGATCAAAATCACACGATCGATGCGAAACATGGACGGTCCCCGGCGCTGTACAGCCATCAGCTCTTGTTGCCTTCCGGCTTGCTTTCGGTCTTGCCATCCGACGGGCCGTTCGCTGCTTTGCCGTCGGCGGCAAGCAGGGCATTGAGCACCTCGATGCGCGTGCGCACGCCCTGCGGCGTCTCGGCATCGGCAGAAATCATGTCGACATAACGGCGCGCCGCGGCCGCATCGTTCGCCTTCCAGGCGGAGAAGGCCAACAGTTCGCGAGCCGAATGGCGGAACGGCCGCCCCGGCTCGGCAAGCGGGCCGAGCCGCTGCTGCAGTTCGCTGAAGGGCGCGCTGTCGACCAGCAGGAAGCCGGCCCGGATCCCAGCGAGATCCTGCAGCGTCTGGCTGATGCTGCCCGACTTCGCCAGGCCGTCATATTCGCGCACTGCGGCGGGAACGTCATGCTGCGCCAATGCTGCCGCCTGCCGGAACCGCGCCAGTTCGCGATAGCCCGGCGTGCCCTCGACGGCAATTTTGGCAAAGGCTTCCTCAGCCTCGGCGGCCTTGCCTTCGTCGCTCAGCGCGATCGCCGCCTCGAACGCCGAACCGGACTCGGCCGCCTTGCGGTTCTGCCAGAACTCGTAGCCGCGCCAGCCGCCGATCGCCAGAACGATCAGCACCGCCACGATGATCACATAGAGGCCGTAGCGATCCCAAAGCTGCTTGAACTTCTCGCGCCGGACTTCCTCGTCGATCTCGCTGAAAATGTCGGCCAAGAAACCGCTCCTGAATCCGCCTATGAAATCCAGACTTGTGAAATCCGGACTTGTGAAATCCGACCTTGCAGACTGGCGCCGCGACGGCGCGGACCATCCGCAGCGTAACGAAAGCGCGCCACCCGCACCCTCTGGCAGAGCCACGTAGCCCAAGGTTATGGCGGCCGCAAGGCAAAAGCAGCCGAACCTTTAAAAATCAGCAGCTTAGCCGGAGGTTTTAAGGCTTTTTGGCGCGCATCGGATAGGTGTGTTCCGGCCCCGGGAAGGTCCGCTCCCTGACCTCGCGCGCATAGTCGGCCATCGCCTTTTCGATGCCCGGACCAAGGTCGCCGTAGCGCTTGACGAATTTCGGCACCCGCGGGGTCAGCCCCAGCATGTCTTCCATCACCAGCACCTGGCCGTCGCAGGCCGGGCTGGCACCGATACCGATCGTCGGAATTGCCACCTGTGCCGTCAGCTTGCGTGCCAGCGGCTCGGCCACCGCCTCGATCACCACCGAGAAGGCGCCCGCCTGCGCCACCGCCAGCGCATCGTCTTCGATCCGCGCCCAGTCCGCCTCCTCGCGCCCCTGGGCACGGAACGAGCCGAGCACATTGATCGCCTGCGGCGTCAGCCCGACATGCGCCATCACCGGCACGCCGCGCTCCACCAGGAAGGCGATGGTGTCGGCCATCCGGCGGCCGCCTTCAAGCTTGATGGCGCCGCAGCCGGTCTCCTTCATCACCCGCGCGGCGCTGGCGAAGGCCTGCTCCTTCGAGCCCTCATAGCTGCCGAACGGCATGTCGACGACAATCAGCGCCCGCTGCGAGCCGCGCATCACCGCGCGCCCCTGCAGGATCATCATGTCGAGCGTCACCGGCACGGTCGTCTCCAGTCCGTGCATCACCATGCCGAGCGAGTCGCCGACCAGCAGCGCATCGCAGTATTTGTCGGCGAGGCGTGCCGTATGCGCATGATAGGCGGTGAGCATAACGATCGGCTCGCCGCCCTTGCGCGCGGCGATATCGGGAGCCGTCAGCCGGCGGATGTCGTTCTGAACGGACATGGATCAGCCTCCGAAGACCGGCACGCCGATGACGACCGGATGAAAGACGAAGCCCAGCGCCGCATAGGCGACGACGCCGAGGACGATGGCCAGCCCGTCATTGAACCAGCCGCCGTCATTGTCGTTCGCTTCCGCCGGCGGCCGCCGCTTGAGCATGATGCGGGCGATGACCGCCCAGGCGAGGAAGCCGCCGAACAGGATGATCGAACCGAGATCGCCGTTCGCCAGCAGATGCGCGAAGGCCCAGATCTTCACAGCCAGCACAGCCGGATAGCGCGTCCAGGTACGGATATGGCCGGGCAGGAAAGCGGCAAACAGCAGGATCACCGCTGGCAGCATCAGCGCCAGCGTGATGTGGCGCATGGCGAGCGGCGGATACCAGACATCCACCCATTCCTCGGCACGATAAAGGGCAAAGCCATAGACGATCAGCGCGAGAATGCCGATCGACACAATCGAGAACAGGATTCTGTAGGTCGTCTTGCCGAGCCGCGCGATCAGTGCCGGCCGCCAGACCTGCGACCGCGCGAACAGATGCGTGGCCAGAAACAGCACCATCCCGAGAACGAGACTTGCAAGACCCATGATCGGCTCCGGTTACGGACCTTGCCAGCCGGCCTAGACGATGCCCGCGCCTATCGTCAAGCCGACCTTTGCCAACCTTCGTCGCGGGTAGCTCGGCCGCCAACGATCCCCTAGACTCGGCTCAAATGACTCACGGCCCGGACTTTCTGGAAGAACCGCCACGCCGGCTTCCCGTCGAGGGGGAGTATGACGTCGTGGTGCTGGGCGGCGGTCCGGCCGGCATCGCCGCGGCTACGGCTGCCGCAAGGCAGGGATGCAGCACGGTCCTGATCGAACGCTACGGCTTCCTCGGCGGCATGGGGACAGCGGCGGGGGTTACGAATTTCTGCGGGCTGCACGCGAATATCCATGGCGACATCCGCCGCGTCGTGTTCGGTGCCGCCGACGATCTGCTGCAACGGATCGACGCCTATGGCGGGTTGAACGAGCCGCACCTCGTGCTCGGCAAGACCATGGCGCAGGCTTACGATACCGCCGCCTATAAATGCGCGGCCGACGATCTCCTGCTCGCGCGCGGCGTCGCCATCCGGTTTCATACGCTCGCCGCCGGCGTGGCGTTCTACAATGACGCAACGATCGGTGCGCTGATCATCGAGGGCCGCTCCGGCCGCCGCGCCATCCGCGGGCGCTTCTTCATCGACTGTTCCGGCGACGGCGACCTCGCCGCCTTCGCCGGAGCGCCATTCGAGAAAGGCGATGCGGACGGCAATCTGCTGTACCCGACGATGATGTTCCGTCTTGCCGGCGTCGATCCGGATGCCGCCGGCGAAGCCTGGAACACGATCCCCGGCCTGATGCGCGAGGCCGAAGCGCGCGGCGTCAGTTTTCCGCGCAAGGGTGCGATCGTGCGAC
Organism: Pseudolabrys sp.; assembly: GCA_035556795.1. GTDB lineage: Bacteria > Pseudomonadota > Alphaproteobacteria > Rhizobiales > Xanthobacteraceae > Pseudolabrys. The sequence goes on from DATMEV010000010.1 coordinate 172,652, forward strand.
CGCAAAAGCACGCGAGCGAGTGGCGCGTGAATGTCACCCAGGTCAAGGATGCCGCGGGCCGCGCCGTCGACGGCACCGATGCGATGGCGCTCACGCGCGGCGAGATCGAGGGACGACGGCAGGCGATGGCGTTCTTTAAATTTCTTCGCGGCGAGGCGCCGGGCTTTGCCGACGCCTATGTCGTCGATATCCCGCCGCAGCTCGGCATCCGCGAGACGCGGCGCATCACCGGCCGCTATCAACTCACCGGCGAGGACGTGCTGACCTGCGCCAGTTTCGACGACACCATCGGCGTCAACGGCTGGCCGCTGGAGAAGCATATCGCCGGCAGTGTCGAATGGGGCTGGCCGCCGATCCCGCAATCGCGCGGCTTCAATCATCTGCCCTACCGGATGATGGTGCCGCATGGCCCGCGCAACCTGCTGGTAGCAGGGCGCTGCGCCTCCATGACCCATGACGGACAATCGGCGGCGCGCGTCAGCGGCGCCTGCTTCGTCATGGGCGAAGCGGCCGGCACCGCTGCGCATCTGGCGCTGGCGCGTAACGCCGATGCGGACGGTATCGACACGGCCGCACTGCAGGCGCTGCTGCGCGACAACGGCGTTTATCTCGGGCTCGATGAGCCAACATGACATCCAAGTAAATGCCACCGCCGGGGAGCATTCCGCCATGACGACATGCAAGATGATGCAGATGACCGTACAAACGACGACACGCGCTTTCCTCACCGCCTTGCTGGCGCTGATCGTGACTGCCGCGGCCACGCAGACGGCCACCGCACAAACATGGCCAGACAAGAATGTGCGGATCGTCGTGCCATTCGGTCCCGGATCGACGCCCGACACCGTGGCGCGGGTGATTGCCGATCAACTCAAGGCACGGCATCCGGGAGCAACGGTCATCGTCGAGAACAAGCCCGGCGCCAGCGGCAATCTCGGCACGGACGCGGTCGCCAAGGCTGAGCCGGACGGGCAGACCATCGGCGTCAGCATCGGCGGACCGCTCGCCATCAATACGCTGTTGTTCTCGAAGCTGTCCTACGATCCGCGCAAGGACATCGCACCGATCACACAGCTCATCACTCAGGCGAGCGTGCTCACGGTGACGCCGTCGTTGAATGTCAAAACGGTGGCGGATCTGGTCGAACTGCTGCGGAAGAATCCCGGCAAATACAATTTCGCTTCGATCGGCAACGGCTCGCTATCGCATCTGGCGATGGAAGCCATCGCCATCAAGAGCGGCACCAGGCTGGTGCATGTTCCCTATACCAGCTCGCCGCAAGCGGTCACGGCGGTGATCCGCGGCGACGCGCAGCTCGCCTGCCTTCCTGCCATTTCGGTGGTGCCGCAAGTGGAAGCCGGGAAAGTGGCGATGCTGGCGGTATCGACGGCAAAGCGCTCGAGCTTCCTGCCGAACGTGCCGACATTGAAGGAATCCGGCATCGACGTCGAAGCCGACGCCTGGATGGGCCTCATCGCGCCGGGCGGTACGCCGAAGCCGCTCGTCGACGCCATCGCCAGGGAAGTCGTCGCTCTCATCAAACTGCCGCAGGTACGCGAAAAGCTGGCCACGCAATTCATGGAGCCGGTCGGCAGCACGCCGGAGGAGTTCCGCGCCCTGATCGACAACGAGATCGCGCGCTGGGCGCCGGTGATCAAGGCGGCAGACGTGAAGGTGAACTAGAGCATGATCCCGAAAAGCGGTGACCGGTTTTCGGAAAAGATCATGCTCAGAAGAAACCAGCCGATGGCCGGTGCTAGGCCGCGTCTTTCCGCAAGTCCTTGATATCGGCGAATGTGATCGCCGGTGCGCGCTCGCGCGTATAGTCGAGCGTGAACTGGTTGCGCGCCATGAACACCAGATCGCCGTCGAGATCCTCCGCGAGGCTCGATCCGTTGGCGCTCTTGAAGGTCTCGAACGCCTTCTTGTCGTCGCTGGAAATCCAGCGCGCCAGCGAGAACTCAGACTGTTCGAAGCCGATATCGAGGCCATATTCGGCATCAAGCCGCGTCTTCAACACATCGAGCTGCAACGGTCCGACGACGCCGACCATCGCCGGCGCGCCGTCGACGGGGCGGAAAACCTGCACCACGCCTTCCTCGGCCATCTGCTGCAAGGCCTCGCGGAGCTTCTTGGCCTTCATCGGATCGGCGAGCCTTACGCGGCGCAGGATTTCCGGCGCGAAGTTCGGCACACCGACGAAGTTCAGATCCTCGCCCTCGGTGAGCGTGTCGCCAATACGCAGCGTACCATGGTTGGGGATGCCGACCACGTCGCCGGCATAGGCTTCGTCGGCCAGCGCACGATCCTGCGCGAAGAAGAACTGCGGCGCCGACAGCGACAGCGGCTTTCCGGTGCGCACCAGCTTCGCCTTCATGCCGCGCACCAGCTTGCCCGAGCATAGCCGCGCGAAAGCGATGCGGTCGCGATGGTTCGGATCCATGTTCGCCTGGATCTTGAACACGAAGGCCGACATCTTGTTCTCGGTCGCCTCGATCCGGCGCGTCGCGCTCTGCTGCGCGCGCGGCGGCGGCGCATAGGTCGACAATGTGTCGAGCAGGTCCTTGACGCCGAAATTCTTCAGCGCCGAACCGAACAGCACCGGCGTCAGATGGCCTTCGCGGAACGCTTCGAAGTCGACGTTACGGCAGAGGTCCCTGACCATCTCCAGTTCCTCGGCGATCGTCTCGGCGTCGAGCATGGAATTCTGCGCAGCGAGCATCGGCAGATCGAGCGGCTGCTCGGCATTGGTATGGCCGTCCGGATCGAGCAGACGCATCTGGCCCGAAGCACGATCGAAGGTGCCGGCAAAGTCCCTGCCCCGCCCGATCGGCCAGGTCATCGGCGCAGTGTCGAGCGCCAGCGTCTTCTCGATCTCGTCGAGCAGGTCGAACGGATCGCGGGTCTCGCGGTCCATCTTGTTGATGAAGGTGACGATCGGAATGTCGCGCAGCCGGCACACCTCGAACAGCTTGCGGGTGCGTGCCTCGATACCCTTGGCAGCGTCGATCACCATCACTGCGCTGTCAACGGCGGTCAGCGTGCGATAGGTATCCTCCGAGAAGTCCTCGTGGCCCGGCGTGTCGAGCAGGTTGAAGACATGCCCGCCATATTCGAAGGTCATCACCGAGGTGACGACGGAGATGCCACGCTCGCGCTCGATCGACATCCAGTCGGAGCGCGTCGAGCGGCGATCCCGCTTCGCCTTGACCTGGCCGGCGAGATTGATCGCGCCCCCGAACAGCAGCAGTTTCTCGGTCAGCGTGGTCTTGCCGGCGTCGGGGTGGGAAATGATGGCAAAGGTTCGCCGCCGCTCGACCTCGGCGGCCAGCGGCGACCCGGAAGTGGAATCGCGGGAGGAAACTGCGACATTCATGCCGCGCATGTGGCAGGGATCGCCGCCCCGATCAAGAGGATCGCCAGGCAGAAATGGCCCTGCGCGCCCGTCTTGATCGGCCGGCCGGTTCCCGGATATGCGGGGTCAGCACCTTTCGTCGCCGTTCCGCCGCAGGTCCCGATATGAGCCTTGAGTCCGTCCGCGCCTTCCTCGCCGAGAATGCCCCCGACATCGCCGTCATCGAAACCGAAGCCAGCAGCGCGACCGTGCCGCTCGCGGCGCTGGCGCATGGCGTCGAGCCGGGCCAGATCGCCAAGACCCTGTCGCTGCGGGTCGGCGATCAGGTAATCATCGCGGTCACCCGCGGCGACGCCCGGCTCGACAACCGCAAGGCCAAGGCCGCCTTCGGCGGCAAACCGCGGATGCTCGGGCCCGACGAAGTCGCGGCGATCACCGGCCACCCGGTCGGCGGCGTCTGCCCGTTCGGGCTGGCATCGCCGCTGCCGGTCTATTGCGATATCTCGCTGAAGTCATTCGAGCAGGTGGTCCCCGCCGCCGGCTCGGCGAACAGCGCGCTGTTCATCACGCCGCAGCGGATGGCCGAGATCACCAACGCCACCTGGGTCGACATCTGTCAGGACGCCTCCTGAACGTCGTCCGTCACGCGAGCGCCCACGGCCGCGTGACGGCGATGCCCTTCGATTGCGTCGCCACGACATCGGCAACGACCCGGTCACCGCCGGCGCTCTTGACTTCGTAAAGCGCAACACCGGCACGCGCGGACAGCTCCCACATTTCTTCGCCGGATCGACGCTCGGCGGCACCGAAGCTGGCCGTTACCGCTTGCCCACCCGACAATGGCGGAAACGCCGTCCGGGCAATCGTCAGCCGCAATCGCTCCGCGAACTGCCGCGCATCGTCCCATCAAGTCTCCGGCACCGATGCCGTTGCGCATGATCGCGCCGAGCTGCCGCAGCACCGCATCGCCGGCGGCATGGCCGTAGTTGTCGTCGAGCGATTTGAAACAATCGATATCGCAGACGATCAGGCTGAGCGTCGCGCGGCGCCTGTCGGCGAGCCGCGCACAGCCTTCCTCTCGAAACTGCGTCGCGCGAGCACACTCGTCAACGGATCGATATCGCGCTCGCGCCGCAGCGTCTCAGGCACGCACCTCCTGGCGCTGGAAGACCACATAGGCGGCGACAAACAGCATGATGGTCGCTGCCACCAGCGCCACGATCTGCGGCCAGGCGATGAGCAGGCTCTGTCCAAGCGGCAGCGGCGCACCGAGAACCGCACCCTGCAACTGTTCGAGAAACACGGCGCCGAGGGCCCGCGTCGATGGCGACAGCACCGCCAGCATCGCCTCGCCGAACAGGTCGTTGGGCGACAGCCGTTCCAGCATCTGTTGCCATTCCAGCGTCTCCGGCGTCGGCAGGCCCAGCGCCGCATAGCGCGGGTCGGCCGGCGCCACGATGCTGGCGAGCGCCGGCGCCAGCATCGGCCAGATCAGCGTCAGCAGCAGCCAGATACCAAGCGCAACCAGCGCCGCCGTCGCCGGCGAACGGAAGATCACCGACAGCAGCATCGCCAACGCCAGCCAGACGCCGCCATAGACCACCGCGACGATCAGGAACACCAACGACCGCGCGATTTCCTCGCCACTCGGCGGCACGCCGAGGAACAGCAGCGCGAGACCGAGCACCAGCAGCCACATGCAGGTGAGCGACACCGCGAGCGTCAGCAGCCCGGCGAGGAATTTTCCCGCCATCAACGCATCGCGGTAGATCGGCTGCGCCAGCAGCCGCGACAGTGTCCGGCGATTATACTCGCCGTTGATCGCATCGAAGCCGAGCCCGATCGCCATCAGCGGAATCAGGAAGCCGAGGATCGAGACGAAAGATGGCAGTGGCGCCCGCGAGGCCGTGAACAACCGCAACAGCAGAAACGGATCTTCCGCCGTCGTATCCCGCAACTGGCCGATGGCGCCGTACAACGCCGCCACCGCAGTCAGCACGACCAGCCATTCCAGCACGCGCATGCGCGCACTCGACAGATTATCGGCAAGCTCCTTCAGCACGACGGTACCGAGGCCTTGCCACGGGGATCCTTCACGCCGCATCGGACACGCCCTCCTTCGGCGCCGCCCCGTTCTGGAAATAACGCGTATAGATCGCTTCGAGACTCGGCTCGTGGACGGACAGACGCAGCAGCGCCCCGTTCGCCGCCACCACGGCGCGGGCTGCCTCCGGCCGCACGTCGCGGTCGGCAGTGAGGCGATACTGGCCGGGCGCGACCGTTTCGACGGAGCTGACGCCCGGCATCGCCGCAAAGCGGCGGTCGAGTCCATGGCCTTCGGCTTCCACCTCGACGACAAAGCCGGCACCGAGAATGTTGCGCGCGAGGTCGCGAACAGCTCCCATCAGCACGATGCGGCCCGCCTGGAACAACGCGACGCGGTCGCAGACGCGCTGAACCTGATCGAGCTGATGCGACGATAGCAGCACGGTAACGCCCTCGCCCCGCAACTGGCGGATGAGATCGAGAAATTCCACCGTCGACTGCGGATCGAGGCCGGAGGTCGGCTCGTCGAGAATGGCGATCTCGGCCTGCTTCATGATGATCTCGGCGAGGCCGAGCCGCTGGCGCATGCCACGCGAGAACGTGCCGACGCGCTTGTCGGTCACCTCCACGAGGCGCACACGCGCCAGCGCACCAGCGATACGCTGCGGCCGTTCCGTCGCGCCGATCCCCATCAGCTTGGCGGTATAGGCAAGGTTCTCCCACGCCGTCAGATTGTCGTAGAAGCCGATTGAATCCGGCAGATAACCCACCCGTCGCTTGACGGTAAGCGGCGCACGCGCCGGATCGTGACCGAGCACGTTCACGCTTCCTGCCGAGCGTTCGGTCAGGCCGAGCATCATCAGGATCGTCGTCGTCTTGCCCGACCCGTTGGGGCCGAGCACGCCGAATGTTTCACCCTTGTACACGCTCAGGTCGACCGCATCGACGACCGTCGCCATGCCATAGCGCTTGGTGAGCCGCTGCGCGCTGATCACAACATCGGTCATCGGCGGCCATACCGTGCGATGGCACCGACCATGATGATGAGCGCAATGCCGATGATCCCGGCACCGGTCATGCCCCACATCGTCGAAGTGCTGACGGTGACGCGATATTGCGCCGAGGCATTCTCGCCACGCGAGGCCGCGTCCAGCGAGACCATGTAATCACCCGCAAGCGACTTCACCGTCGGTGTGATCAACGCCTGCACCTCCTTGTCCTCGCCGGGTGCGATCCGGTCGATGGTCTTCGGCTCGAAGGCGATCTTCCACCCGCTGGGGCCGGAGCCGCTCAGCGTGATGTTATCGGCGGGCGCGCTGCCGGTATTCGATATGACGACCGGGATCGTGCTTTGCGTTCCGGCTTCGGCGCGGGCGCTGACAAGACCGTCGCGACCGGCGACCCGCAACCGCGGCTGCCCCACGACTTCGACCGATAGCCTGGTGTCGGCGGTTGCATCGTCGGCGCTGACTTTCACCGTGACCGGATAGCGGCCCGCATCGACGGTCGATGGCGGGCGCACATGCAGCTTGATATCCTTGGACTGCCCCGCATCGATCGGGATCGACGACAATTCCTGACTGCCGTAAGCCTCGGTGAACGAAGTTTCGAAGTTCTTCGGCGCATCGGCAGCGAAGCTGGCGACCAGATTGCGGCCGCTATCGTTCTTGATGGTGAGTTGATAATCGAAAGCCGACTTGGCGCTGCCGCGCAGATCCGGCAGCTTCGATTCCACTTTCAGCTTGGCCGGAAGCTGCTCGGCCAGCGTCACCGTGATCGGCAGCGTCAGGCTGCGGCCGGCGCCTTCGGCCTTCACCGTCAGCGTCTGCGTCCCCGTTCCGGCATTGGCCGGAATATCGAGACGAAGCTGGAGCGGCACGCTGCCGTCGCTCGGCGGCATGGCGGCGGCGACTGGCTGACCGCCACCGAGCAGCGTTGCCGTCCATCCTTGCGGCACGCCGCCGACCGAAAGCTGGAAACGATCGGGCGCAAGACCGTAGTTCTGCAGTTTGATGGCGATCGTGGAGGTCGTGCCCGGCCGCGCCGACAGCGCGGGATAATCAGTGAGCAGATAGAGGCCTTTCACATCCTTGGACGTATCCGTCGCCGGATCGGCAAGTGCCGCGGTCAGCGGCATGGCGTAGGCAAGAGCAAGCAGACTGGCAAAGGCAAAATGCGACATGCGCATGGCGGCGATCTCCATGCCGGAAAAGTTTGATGGTGATGTCGCCCGCCTCGCCCGGAAAGCCGGATGAGCCCCGCCGGAATCCCGGCATGTCAAATCTGGAGCATCTTGCGGCAAATTTGCGGCACAGCATTACAATGCTTTAATGAAGCCGCGCGCGTGTCCTGGTCGAACACGCCGTCATATGTCGTGGCCGCATCAGAAGAAACGATGCATTGTCGCAGCGCAAGCGCGTGAATACGCGCCGGAAAAATCAGCGTTTCGCCGCGACCGCGTCCTGATAGATTTCCGGCTTGAAGCCGACGACAAGTTTGCCGCCGCCGAGATCGAGCACCGGTCGCTTGATCATCGAGGGCTGCGCCAGCATCAGCGCGATCGCCTGCTTCTCGTTGGCGACCGCCTTGTCCCTCTCCGACAGCTTGCGGAACGTGGTGCCGGCACGGTTGAGCAGCGTTTCCCAGCCAACCTTCTTGCTCCACCGCTCAAGCTGCGCGCGCTCGATACCCGCGGTCTTGTAGTCGTGGAAAGCATAGTCGACGCCGTGCTTTTCCAGCCAGGTACGCGCTTTCTTTATCGTGTCGCAGCTCTTGATGCCGTACATGGTGATCGCCATGCCCATCTCCTTCTGGACGCTGCCGCCGGACTACGGCCGTTTCGGAATATTGAGGCCGCGCTGCACCGCCGGTCGCGCCAGCCCTCGCTCCAGCCAGGCCGGCACCTCGGTCAGGCTGTCGAATGCCACGAGTTCACGCGCTTCGTAAAAGCCGACGAGATTGCGGACCCAGCCGAGCATCGAAACATCGGCGATGGTGTAGTCCTCGCCCATGATCCACTGGCGCCCCCGCAGGCGGGTCTCCAGAACACCGAGCAGGCGCTTCGATTCATCGACATAGCGCTGCAGCGGCCGCTTGTCCTCATAGTGCCGGCCGGCGAATTTGTTGAAGAATCCGACCTGCCCGAACATCGGGCCGATCCCCGCCATCTGGAAGAACACCCACTGGATGGTTTCGAGGCGCTGCGCCGGATCGGCGGGAATGAGTTTGCCGGTCTTCTCGGCGAGATAGAGCAGGATCGCGCCCGACTCGAACAGTGCGAGCGGTTTGCCGCCAGGCCCGTCCGGGTCGATGATCGCCGGGATCTTGCCGTTCGGATTGAGCGACAGGAATTCCGGCGTCCAGGTCTCGTTCTTGCCGATGTCGATGGCGTGCGGCTCGTAAGGCAGGCCGATCTCTTCCAGCATGATCGACACCTTGACGCCATTCGGCGTCGGCAGCGAATAGAGCTGCAACCGATCCGGCTGCGCCGCTGGCCAACGTTTGGTAATCGGAAAAGCGGAAAGATCTGCCATATCGAAATCCAGTACTGCCAGAAGTCGTGATTGCCGGATGTTCTGCCCGTCGACGGGAATTGATGTCACGCGGGGCGCGGATCGATGGCGGCGAGCCCCTGATCGAGGTCGGCGACCAAATCCGCTTCCGCCTCCAGCCCGACGGAAAGCCGCAACAGCCCTTCGCCGATGCCGGCGACGCGGCGCGCGTCCTCGCTCATGCCGGCATGCGTCATCGTCGTCGGATGCGCGATCAGGCTTTCGACGCCACCAAGCGACTCGGCCAGCGTGAACACACGCAGCGCCTCGACCAGTTGGCGAACCGCCTCGACCCCGCCGGCCATCTCAAAGCTCAGCATCGCGCCGAAGCCCGACTGCTGCGATGCTGCCAGATTGTGCCCCGGATCGGACGGCAGACCGGGATAGTGCACGACGCGCACCGCCGGATGGCGGTGCAGGAATTTCGCCACCGCCGTCGCATTCGCTTCCTGTTGATGGACGCGCGGAAACAGGGTGCGCACGCCGCGCAGGGTCAGATAGGCGTCGAACGGCGAACCGACAGTGCCAACGACGTTCGACCAGGCCAGCAGCGCATCCGCGTCCGCCTTGTCGGCGGCAATCACCGCTCCACCGACGACGTCCGAATGGCCGTTGAGATATTTTGTCGTCGAATGCAGGACGAAATCGGCGCCAAGCGCGATCGGTCGCTGCAGCGCCGGCGACAGGAAGGTGTTGTCGACCGCCACCTTGGCGCCCGCCGCCCTGGCGCGACCGGCGACGCCGCGAATATCGGTGATCCGCATCAGCGGATTGCTCGGCGTTTCGATCAGTACCAGCGCCGGCTTGCGCGCCAGCACCGTCGCCAGCGCCGGGTCGTCGTTCTGATCGACAAAGACGACGTCGAAATCGCCGCGCTCGCGCCGCAAGGCCAGAAGCCGGTAGGTGCCGCCGTAACAATCATGTGGAGCGACGACCAGTTCATCGCGCCTGATCTGCGACAGAACGAGATCGACCGCCGCCATGCCGGAGGCGGTGACAACGGCGCCCGCGCCGCCTTCAAGTTTCGCCAGCGTGTCGGCAAGCAGATCGCGCGTCGGATTGGACGTGCGCGTATATTCGTGCCCGCGCGACTTCTCGTACCCGGCGAAAGCGAAATTGCTCGACAGATAGATCGGCGGCGTTACGGAGCCGAAGGCCCGATCGGTCGCTACGCCGTTCACCGCGGCAATGGTCTTCGGATCCCTCGCGTCCTTCATCACACTCCAACCCTGGCCAGGCTGCCAGCCCGGCCGCTCCATGCCGCGGCCGGCCCCGATGCGCAAACGTGCGGCACGTCAGAGCAGCACGGCAGCCGCGCTTTTGATCGCCGGACTGATCGGGTAAAGGCGAACCCCAGCCACGCGTCAAGCCACCTTCTGCATCAGCAGAATAAGTCCGCCAAGTATTGCGAAATTGGCGAAGAAACCATTCTGCATGCCGGTGCGATAACCGGGATCGTCGACCTCCCAGAACCGCAGCAGCAACGCGGTTGCAAAGACCGTGAATGTCATGAGGCAGGCAACGCCGGCCGCCGGATGCCAGTTGGACAGCACCAGGGCGCAGCCGACGGCCTCGAGCGTCACGCCCGTCCAAAACGCCTGTCTGGGCAACGGGCAGCCGAATGTTCGCAGGCGCGCGATGTGATCGGCGATCTGATGCGGCCACAGATTCCGGATCAGCAGAACCACGAAAAAGCCGACGATCAGCAAGCGCGCGACACTGTCCCAAATCGACGCGTCGCCTGGATAAAGTCCCTGCATTGTCCCCCTCTTCCCCAACCGGCAAGCTGGCCTGCCGGCGTCCGCCTGACAGTACCGGCCCAACCAGCCATTGGCGCGGCGGCGCAGCCCGCCCGGGCCGATGAAGGCGAAAACCGCTCCCTGCGCCATGCGCCGAAGGTCGCATTGATCGGCATTCGCCACAGGCGCGAATGTCGGCTTACGCGTGCCGCTCGACCTCTAACTGCCGAGTGCGCCGCAGCCCGCCCGGTCTGCTCACGAATCTGTCGCGCGCAGCATCCTGTCGCGACATTCGTATCTGCGACAGGCGCGCAAAAGAAAAGCATAGGCCTGCTCCGCAACGACGCGAGTCGCGGCGCGAACTGGCCTATGCCGAAACGCAAAGAACCCGCCGGGTTCAAGCCGGTGGGTTAGATTGCAGTGATAATACGACGAATAAACGAGGAGAGAAGGCTACTTAACCTTCAGGTTCTCTGCAGAGACCTTGCCACGATTTTCGACGAGTTCGTACTGGACGGTCTGTCCTTCGTTCAGGCTGCTGAGCCCAGCCCGCTCGACAGCCGAGATGTGCACGAACACGTCCTTGCCGCCTTCCTGGGGTTGGATGAAGCCATAGCCTTTGGTCGGATTAAACCACTTAACGGTGCCCTGAGGCATATTCTAGATCTCCGAGAGTTACCTAACCTATGCAGTTTGGCACAGTTAAGGTGCTCTGGATAGAGCCTTCGCGCTCTCCGAGCATACCGACAGCGGCTAGCGCGCCGACTTCCAGCCGATCAGGAGCCAGTGGGCTGGTGCCGGGTGAGGGACTTGAACCCCCGACCAACGGTTTACAAAACCGCTGCTCTACCGCTGAGCTAACCCGGCGCCGCGTGGCCTATATCACACGTTTTACAGGGCTTGCTATGCCGAGGCGACACGGATGCGTCGCCACACGACGACTGAGGGGCGGCCCGTTGAATCATTCACGCTGCGGAATATGACGTCATCCGGCCACGCTCCGCTCCAAGAGGGGCCAAAAACGCTGCTGCGGACGAAAGCCGGCGAAACGAAAAACCGCGAACGAAACCCAAAGGAAAAACCCGGGCTGTGCGCCAACGGGAAGAATTCAAGGGAAAGTGGACTTGCGGCGCGGCGCGCCTCTGGGGAGTCCGAGGCGGCGAGGTCTCTGCTAGGAGGGCAGCCGCAAGTCCGCCCCTCATATAGGCGCTTCAGCCGGCAGAACCAGAGCAGTGTCCCTCTTCCACCCTCCTTTTCGGCCCGGTTATCACGCAAAACCGGTCGTTTTCCGCTCGTCAGCGCTTGAGAAACTGCAGCTCCGGAAACGGCGCAAAACTCACATCCTTGCAGGCTTCCCGGACTTCCGCCCGCCGCGCCGTGGCATTCTCATCCTGGGTATCGCGGCCCGGCGGCGAATCGACGAATCGATCGAGCCTGCCGGAAATGAAGACGACCAGCACCGTTTTCAGGCCTGCATACTCCCCGCTGGCCTTCTTCGCGTCATAGCGTAGGCAGGCAATATAGCGCTCGCCGGTGGGGAGCGTTTTCAACTCCGGCGTGGAAATCGCCGCACCGCGGATCCCCGTCGGATCGTTCAGATAATTGCGCAGAAACGCGATGACGTCGGCCTTGTAGTTAGCCGGAAAAATATTCTGCGCCTTGCGGATCGCGTCGAGTTCAGCGCGCGTCGGCTCTTCCGGGTAGGTCGAACATGCCGCCAGCAGCATTGCGGCAAGAAGAATCAAAGGGCGCATGACGCCTCCGGTGCTCGCGATCGGCGCACCATAACGGCATCATTCGCCATCGTCACATCATCGCCGGCGTCGACCGAAGTGTCGCGACGCGGTTTAGCCCGCCGAAGACGACGCCACCCGGCAGAGTGTGTTTCCGCATCATTCCGGCAGCCGCGCACCGGCCTGCTGCACCGCCTTGGCCCAGCGCGCGATCTCGGACGTCATCAGCTTGCGCAGGTCGTCGGGCGTCCCGGAAACCGGGTCAATGCCCTGCTTAGTCAGGCTCGCCTGCACCGCCGGAGTATTGATGATGCGGCGGATCGTGGTGTTGAGGGCGGTGACGACAGGTTTCGGCGTGCGCGCCGGAGCATAAACCGCGAACCAGGCGGACACTTCGAAGTCTGGCACGCCGGCTTGCTGCATCGTCGGCACGTCCGGCAAGGCGTCGATCCGCCGTGCGCTGGTGATCGCCAGCGCCCGCAACTTGCCGTCGTGGATATGCGGAAGCAGCGGCAAGTAATGATAGAACATGAACTGCACTTCATTGCGCATCAGGTCGGTGATCGCCTGCGCGCCGCCGCGATACGGCACATGCGTCGCAACGAGGCCGTAGCGAGCAGCAAACATCGCACCCGACAGATGATTTGACGTCCCGTTTCCGGAGGATGCGTAGTTCACCTTGCCCGGCCGTGCGCGCACAAAATCGATCAACTCCTTGACCGACTTCACCGGCAGGTCGGGATTGACCACCAGAACATTCGGCGCGGTGCCGAACTGAATGATCGGCGCGAAATCGGCAATCGGATTGTAATTGATCTTGGGATAAACGGCGGGATTGATGGAGTGCGTGCCGATCGTCCCCATCAGCAGCGTGTAGCCATCGGGTGCGGAACGCGCCACCGCCTCCGTGCCGACATTGCCGCCGGCGCCGCCGCGATTATCGACCACAACGGTTTGCCCCGTCGCCTTCGCAAGTTCGCCGGCCAGGATGCGGCCGACCAGATCGGTGGTGCTGCCGGCGGGAAACGGCACGACCAGTGTGATCGGCTTCGACGGAAAGTGCTGCTGCGCCCACGCCGTCTCACCCACCGATGCCGCAGCCCCTGTAGCTACCGACAAAACAATCCATTCCCGTCTGGTCAGCAGGCCCATCAATCGTCCCCTTCGATCGCGCCGTCGTCCGGCGATGATCCTACCCGGATCAAGTCTAGCACGCCGTCACGGAGATACGGACTCAGGACCGATCGCTGCGGTCTCGGCCACGATCCAGGCATGATAGGCTGGATCGGCCGCCTCGACGGGCAGCGCCAGGATCGCCGGCGTTTCGTAAGGGTGCCGCTCGCGAACGGCGGCTTGCACGCGTTCCACAAGCGACGCGCGTGTCTTGAGGATCATCACCACTTCCTCGCCGCGCTCGACTGTGCCCTGCCACCAATAATGCGAGATCATGCCGGGCAGAATATTGGCGCAGGCCGCCAGACGCCGCTCCACGATGGCGCGCCCTGCCCGCTCCGCCTCGACAAGCGACGGATAAGTTGTATAGACGAGCATTGCCCGTTCCATTATGCGATCCTTTGGTGCGAGCTTTCACGAACGGGCCCGGATGAGCCAGACTTTCAGAACAATCGCCTTCGTCGCCAGCCAGACGCCCGAGGCGCGCGCCGCCTGTCGCGAACTTGAAGAACGCTACGGCAGCGTCGACCCGGCACATGCCGACATCATCGTCGCACTCGGCGGCGACGGCTTGATGCTGCAGACCCTGCACAAGTTCATGACGTCGGGCAAGCCGATCTACGGCATGCACCGCGGCACGGTCGGTTTTCTGATGAACGATTTCACCGCCGACGACCTCACGGCGCGCCTTGCCGCCGCCCAACTCACCGTGATCCACCCGCTGCTGATGCGCGCGCGCGATATCGAGGGTGTCACGCACGAGCGCTACGCCATCAACGAGGTGTCGCTGTATCGGCAAAGTGCGCAGGCGGCCAATCTGCGCGTATCGATCGACGGCGAACTGCGGCTGTCGGAGCTTGTCGCCGACGGCATATTGGTGGCAACGCCGGCCGGATCGACCGCATACAATCTTTCGGCGCAGGGTCCGATCATCCCGATCAACGCCTCACTGCTGGCGCTTACCCCGATCTGCCCTTTCCGCCCCCGCCGCTGGCGTGGCGCGTTGCTTCCCGACCGCGCCCGGGTAACCGTCGAAGTGATGGAGCCCGAGCGGCGCCCGGTCGCCGCCGTAGCCGATCATGATGATGTGCGAACGGTGACCACCGTCGATATCGTGATGGATCACCACGTTTCGATCAATCTCCTGTTCGACCCCGGACATAGCCTCGACGACCGCATCCTGCGCGAGCAGTTCGGCTACTGAAGCCCGCCGATATCCTAAACCACTCGTTAACGCCGGGTGGATAGGCTTGTGGGTGAAGATGCCGGCACGTCCTCCGGCGTCCGGGGCGTTCATGATCCGCATCGACTTCAACAGACTGCGATTTCTCGTCATCGACGATAACACGCATATGCGCCGCATCGTGCGGACGCTGCTGCACGGTTTCGGCGCACGCGAAGTCTATGAAGCCGAGGATGGTGCCTCCGGGCTCGAGGCCTTCACCCACTACGTTCCCGACATCATCATCACCGACTGGGTGATGCCGATTTTCAATGGCCTCGAGCTGACCCAGATGATCCGGCAGCCCGGCGCCAACGCCAACCCATATGTTGCGATCATCATGCTCACCGGCCATTCCGAGAAGAACCGCGTCACCGCGGCACGCGACGCCGGCGTCACCGAATTTCTCGCCAAGCCGATCTCGGCCAAGAGCCTGCACGAGCGCATCATCAACGCGGTCGCCAACCCGCGCCCGTTCATCAAGACCCGGACCTATTTCGGGCCGGACCGACGCCGCAACAGCAACCATAATTACAATGGTCCCGACCGACGCAAGGGCGGCAAGGCCGACGTCATTCGGCCAGCACCGCTGCTGGACAAGGTCCGGTCGATCGGATGACAAGCAGTAGCACCATGACCAAGGACGACACGCTGATCCAGACATTCGCTGATCACGAGGTCATCACGCCGGTCAATACGCTGCACAAGGCGATCAGTACCGAACCTGCGCCCGACGGCGATGATCCGGTTGCGCGCGCCGAAGAGGCACTGGGAAAACTGTCGAGCGAGTTCGGCGCCTGGATGAATGCCGAATGTGAGCGCCTTGCCGAGGCCCGGGCGGCGGTCAAGCGCCTGGGTTTTACCCGGCGGACCACGGATGCACTGTTCAACGCTGCCCATGACATCAAGGGAGAGGCAGACACCTTCGGTTTTCCCGCAATTACCGGCGCGGCCAGAAGCCTGTGCCGGCTGATCGAATATTCGCCCGAGACAACGCGAATTCCACTGGCGCTCGTTGACCAGCATGTCGACGCGATACGCGCCATCTATCGTGAATATGCCCGGTCGGATGCCATTGATCTGGCGGAAAAACTGACCAGACGCCTGCGCGACGTGACCGACGCATTCCTGCTGGACATCAACAAGGATCGGCCGGAGATCGTGGCGCTGGTGATGAGTCCGCCGCTCGCGCCCGACAATCGCTGACCGTCAGGACGAAGATTGCCGTGGCGTTATCGCCACAAGCGCAGCAGCCGCCAGATTAGGCCACCAGCCGATAATCCTCGGCCACGAACCGGTCTTCGGCGACGAGATCGTGACAGAACATCCGCGCTTCGTCGCGCGCGGCTTCGGTTGCAAAGCGCCGCAGCAATGCCGTCAACGGCGTCAGCGCGCCGTCAGTATCCTCCGCGCATCCCTCCAGCACCCGCTCCACCATCCGGCGCTTGAGATGCGTCGCGCCGCCGACTTCGCCGAGCAGGATCCCCTCGCGCAGGGCGGCCACGGCCTCACGGAACGCCGGGTAAGCCGTCTGCGGCAATCCGGCCTTGCCATAGAGCGCCGCGAAACCGGACAGGTTGCGGTCATGGATATAACCCGACACGCGCTCCACCGGCACATCCGACAGGTCCGCCAGCGCCTCCTCGAACAGCACAATGTGGCCTGACAGCAGGGCCCGCAGAATCAGGCTGGCATTGAGCTGACCGCTGACGCGTAAATGCGCGACCAAGTCGGCGAGTTCTTCGCATGGTGTCTGGGCGGCCAGCGCGATCGTCGCCTTTTCGCAGGCTTCCCTTGTTGCGTAATCGGCGTGATCCTTGGCGAGCCAATGCCGCGCGACCACAAATCCGGCGAGCGTCTGCGACAGTTGCGCCAGCAGGGCTTGTCGCGTCGCTACCGGCAGATCATCCCGCTGCAGCAGCGTCTCGCGGATCGGAGCGAGATGACCAAAGCGGGCGACGATCCGGTCGATCGAAAATGCGGCAATCTCCGCACCAGCATTCTCGATGAGCACCAGGCAGGCCTGTGCGCAGCCGACCTCGGCGATGGCCGCCGCCACAGAGGGCGACAGCACCAGCCGGCCGGCAATCGCCATCTGGCAATCGGTGTGGCCGGTCGCGATCTGATCGACCAGTTCGGAATCGAGCAACAGCGGCGAATGTGCGAGGATTGGCTGCGCGACGTCGGGCTGATCCGACGCCAGCGCATGTACGACCACCCGCGGTGCCTTCTGGCTGACCGAAAATGCTTCCGCCAGCGCCCGCCGTACCAATGGCGAGGGATCGTCGAGCAGCATGATCATCGCGCCCTCGGCGGCCGCGAGATCGTCGGCAGACAGATCGGAGTATAGATAGGCCCGCGCCAGAGCCGACGTCGCATCGGCGCGATCGCCCGGAGTCGCCGTCTGCAGCCACTGCAAGAACTGACGTACAATCATGCTTACCGACCGACGCTACGAAGAACCGCGCACATCAACGAGGCGCGAACAGACCCTAGCTGCGGTCGCTTAATAAATCGTTCAGCATGAATTTTGATCGACTGTTAACGACGATATTCAGGTGCCGCCACGACCCAGACTGCCGCGCGCATCGCGGAAGAAATCCAGCGGGCTGAGCGTATCTCCCGCCGAGGCCCCGGCCGGCGGCCGGGAAACTCGTGCCGGCGCGGCCACGCCGACGGGGACGGCAGGCGCGGCAGCGTCGCTCCAGAGCGCCTCGACAACAGGAGCGATCGGCTGCCCCCCCGAACGGAACATCGCCTGAAACAGCGGCCGGTTATCGGGCACCGCACGCTCGACTGTCCTGGCGGTTTCGGCACGGTTCGCCTGCGCATAGGCCTGCGCCACGCCGGCGGTATCCGGAACGACGCCGACGCTGCCGCGCAAACCGGCGCCACCGGTCGAGCGGCGAGCTACATCGAACCTGTTGGCCAGAACGGCATAGACGTCGGCGGTCCCGCGCGCCCTGCCAGCACGATCGTAGAAGATCGAACGGTTGGCCTGCGCGGCGGCCGGAAACAGGCCGGCCGCCGGCGTATCGGGCTGGCTGACGGCGGCATGGATCAGCCGCTCTGCGCCCTGTGGTCCCAGAAAATGCGCGATATAGAGTTCGCCGTCTGTCGGCCGCCGGCCGAGCACACCGGCAAGCTGAGCCGCGTTGTTGCGGGTATAGGCTCCGGCCAGTGCCGCGCTCGCCGAAGCATCGTTGCGCAGGGCCATAATCGCCTGCCGCATGCCGGCATCGGCAACCTCGTAGCGGCCGGTCGCAGTGTTGAAGGAAACAGCGTCGGCATAGGCGCCCAAGCCGAGGCTGGCACCGGAGGTTTTCATGGTGCCGAGCCAGGTCTGCTCGATGAACTGGAAAAGCCCACTCGCCGAGGAAGTCGGTGCCTGCGCCGCCGGATCGAGATTGGATTCGAGCCGCGCCGTCGCCAGCAAATAATCGAAGCTGGCCCCGGTCGCGTGCGCGGCCTGCCGGATCGCACCGGCGACCTGCGTTGCCGCACCTACACTGGTGACATCGGCCGTCATGTGAAACGGTGTGCCTCAATCGACGCCGGACAAACCAGCGTGCCCCGTGCATGCGTCCTGGCGAAGATGGGTAATTATGGTAAACGAAACCTTAACGGGCGACATCGTCAGTAAAAGTCGCCGCGGCGGAGGGGCAGCGGAGGTGGAAATGGCGGAGACCGAACGGCGACACAAGCGCGGAGGGCTGTATTTCGAGGATTTCGAAATCGGCAAAGTCTACGAGCACCGCTATACGCGCACGGTGACGCAGATGGACAACATGCTGTTCTCCAACATGACGCTCAACCCGCAGCCGCTGCATATCGATCGCGAATTCTGCGAAAAGGAAACCGACTGGGGACAACCGCTGATGAATTCGCTGTTCACGCTCGGCCTGATGATCGGCATGTCGGTGAGCGATCTCACCGTCGGCACCACCATCGCCAATCTCGGAATGAAGGACGTCCGCTTCCCCAACCCGCTGTTCGAGAACGACACGGTCCGGGCGACCACCGAGATTCTCACCAAGCGTGAATCGAAATCCCGGCCCGGGGCCGGCATCGTCGAATTCCGCCACTGTGCCTATAAGCAGGACGGCAAGCTGGTCGCCGAATGCCATCGCCAGGCGTTCATACTGATGCATCCGAAGGGCTGACCGATGCGCTCGCTACTCTTTATTCCCGCCGACAGCCCGAACAAACTCGCCAAGGGCCTCGCCAGCGGCGCCGATGCGCTGCTGCTCGATCTGGAGGACTCGATCGCCGTCGACCGCAAAGATGCGGCCCGACAAGGCGCGCTGGAATTCCTGCAGGCGCATCGCGGTCTCACCGATCGGCCGAAGCTCATCGTGCGGATCAATGGCTTCGACACCGGCTTCACCGATGCGGATCTCGACGTCATCGTCGCCGGAGCACCGGATGCGGTGATGTTTCCGAAAGCCGAGGGCGGCAGCGCCGTCACCCATCTCGACGCCAAGCTGACAGCCCGCGAGGCAATGCACGGTCTTAACGCCGGCAGCATCAAGATCGTCGCCATTGCCACCGAGACGGCCAAGGCGCTGTTCCTGGCCGGGACCTATGCAGACGCCAGTCCCCGGCTCATCGGGCTGACCTGGGGAGCGGAAGACCTGTCCGCAGAACTCGGCGCCGACACCAACCGGGATGCCGACGGACGGTTTCTTGATCCCTACCGGTTGGCGCGCAGCCTCTGCCTCGCCGGCGCCGCCGCCGCGCAGGTGCAGCCGATCGACACCGTCTATGTCGATTTCCGGAACGAAGCGGGCTTGCGACGCGAATGTGAGGATGCCCGCCGGGACGGCTTCATCGGCAAGATGGCAATCCATCCGGCCCAGGTCGCCGTCATCAATCAGGCCTTCACGCCATCCGCCGAAGCGATCGCCCATGCGAAAACGGTGATTGACGCCTTCGCGCAGACACCCGGAGCCGGGGTGGTCGGCATCGGCGGCAAGATGTACGACCGCCCGCACCTCGTCCGCGCCAAGGCACTCCTGACACGCGCCGGGGTATGAGCGTTTAGACGACTTATGCCCTATGACGCGCGCCGTTCGCGACGTTTGGCGTTACGCTCGAAGAACAGCGCCTGGCTGAGCACCGCCGATACAGTAGAGGGCTGGAACGGCTTGGCGATCAGGAAGGCCGGCTCCGGCCGCTCGCCAGTCAGGAAGCGCTCCGGATAGGCGGTGATGAAGATCACCGGCACCTCGAAGCTGCGCAGCAACTCGTTGACCGCATCGAGTCCCGAACTGCCGTCCGCCAACTGGATGTCGGCAAGGATCAGGCCCGGGCGCTTCGCTTTCGCCAGCGTCACCGCCTCGGTATGGGTGCGGGCGACGCCGATGACATTGTGACCGAGATTCTCCACCAGGCTTTCGAGATCGAGCGCGATGAACGTCTCGTCCTCGATGATCAGCACGTCGGTCGCGATCTCCGCCGCCAGTTCCTTGCCGGACTCGTCGACCAGGCTGCGTACAGTCGGCGCATCGACATCCAGAACCTTCGCCGCATCGTCTTCGGACATGCCTTCGAGCGCTACCAGCAGGAACGCCTGCCGCGGTTTCGGCGTGATCTGCGACAGCCTGTTCTCGACAGGATTGCCGTCCGACGCTGGCTGCACGATGTCGTTGGCGGACACCGAATTCCATATACGGGTGAACACTTTATAGAGCGCCACCCGGGTGGAGGCGTCGTGTTCCAGAACCTTCGGATCGCTGATCAGAGCCTCCAGCGTCGCAGCGACATAAGCGTCACCGGACTGCTGATTTCCCGCCAGCGCCCGCGCGTAGCGACGCAGGTAAGGCAGGTGTTGAGCTACCGCTTGAGATGTGGACAAGGAATCCCTCCCCGCTTGCTGGCCGCTCCCCGCCTGTGGCGGGGAAGCCTTGGAAATCTGAGCCTTTTCGTCAAGCCCGCCGGTCAACGCCTTCATCTTAAAAAAGTTCCATACCGCTGGAACCAACAGGCTTTTCAAGTGTTTTGGTGGGGAGGTATCCGGGGCGGAGACCGGCTTAGAGCATAGCGGGGGGATGGCGAGAGACGATGACAGATCGAAAACCACCAGAGGCCGGGCAAACGATGCAAGCCGCTGCAGGGCAAAAGAAGCCAAGTCCGAAACTCACGCGCGATATACAGGCCAAGCTCGGCCAGCAGTTGCGCGCCGTCTACGACGACGTCGTGAACCAGGGCGTACCCGACCGGTTCGCAGCGCTGCTCGATCAACTGGACAAATCGGACGACAAGGGAAAGCAATGATGGATCCCTCCGTTCGTCAAGCCATTCTGAATACGATTCCGAGCCTGCGGGCGTTTGCCATCTCGCTGTGTGGCAATGTCGACCGCGCCGACGATCTGGTTCAGGAAACCATGCTGCGGGCGCTGGCCAATATCAATTCATTCCAGCCCGGCACGAATATGTCGGCGTGGCTGTTCACCATCCTGCGCAACCATTTCCGCTCGGAGTATCGCAAGCGCCGCCGCGAGGTCGAAGACGCCGACGGCAGCTATGCCGACAGCCTCAAATCGCACCCCGAACAACAGGGGCATGTCGAGTTCGCGGAATTCCGCGAGGCGCTCGCCAAATTGCCAAGCGATCAGCGCGAAGCGCTGATCCTGGTCGGTGCATCCGGCTTCTCCTACGAGGAGGCGGCGAATATCTGCGGCTGCGCGGTCGGCACCATCAAGTCGCGCGTCAACCGCGCGCGGACTCGACTTGCCGAACTGATGGCGATCGACAGCACCGAGGAATTCGGCCCCGATCACGCCACGCAGGCGGTGCTGGCCAGCCGGGATCGCTGATTGGCCGCAGACGCAGGACATCCGCCGGAGAAGCGGTCCGGCGACCATGACCACGTCGCAATCGCCGTCCGCCGCAATTGCCGTCTGTGAGCCCGAATTGGGGCGTCAGACGAATTGGGGCGTCAGACGATGGCGGCGATCGGCTTCTCCAGGATGGCTTTGAACGCGGCGAGTAGCTTGGCGCCCAGCGCGCCATCGACCGCGCGGTGATCGCAGGACACCGTGACGGTCATCTGCGTGGTGAAGCGCACCGAACCGTCCGCGGCCTCAACCGGCACGCGGCGCGAGGCGCCGACCGCGAGAATCGTCGCGTGCGGCGGATTGATGATCGCGGAAAATTCACGCACGCCATACATGCCGAGATTGGAGATGGCGCTCGATCCGCCCTGATAGTCGGCGGGCGCCAGCTTGCGGTCGCGTGCCCGCGCCGCGAGTTCCTTCATCTCGGCGGAGATGGCGCTCACCGCCTTGCTGTCGGCATTGCGGATCACCGGCGTGATCAACCCGCCATCCAGCGCCACGGCGACACCGATATCGGCCTGCGCGAAACGCAGCACGCGGTCTTCCGCCCAGACGGCATTGGCTTCCGGCACGCGCATCAGCGCTCCGGCCCATGCCTTGATGATGAAATCGTTGAGCGACAGCTTGCGTGCCGCATCCTCATTGCCAGCGTTCGCCTCTTCGCGCATCGCGACAAGACGCGCAACGTCGATATCGGCGGTGAGATAGAAATGCGGCACCGTCTGCTTCGATTCGACGAGCCGCCGCGCAATGGTGGTGCGCATGCCGTCGAGCGGAATTTCCTCGTAGGCGACACCCTCGTACAGCGCCTTCACCTGCGCCGCAGACGCACCTGTCGCCAGCGCCGTGCCACGCGCTGCCGTCGGAACGGCAGTCTCCACGTCCTTCGCAACGATACGGCCATGTGGGCCGGAGCCGCTCAGGCGCGACAGGTCGATGCCACGCTCGCTCGCCAGGCGGCGCGCCAGCGGCGTCACCGACACGCCACCGACGACAGCCGGACCATAATTGCGGTCCGGCGTCATCACCACATGATACGGATCGCGCTCGGCGAACGGAATGACCCGGCGTGTCACCGCGGTTTCCGCGCTACGCGACGGCGTGACGGGAGCAGCTGGCCGCTTCGGCGCAACAGCGGCCGGTGCAGGAGCAGCCGTGACTGGCGCAGGCGCCGCAGCCGGGGTAGCTCCCTTCGGCGCGGCGGTTTCGCCCTCGCCGGTGATGACCGCGACGACGGCGCCGACCTTGGCCACCTCGCCGACCTGAAAGCGAATGTCGGAAAGCGTGCCGCCGAACGTTGCCGGCACTTCCATCGAGGTCTTGTCGGTCTCGATCTCGAACAGATTATCGCCGGGCTTCACCGCATCGCCCGCCGCCTTGAACCACTTGGTGATCTTGCCCTCGGCGACCGTCTCGCCGAGTTGCGGCATCAATACATCCATTGCATTCCCCGCGATAATCTTATCTCGCACCGCCACCTTGACGAGGCCACACCGTCACCCTGAAGCAGCAACGGCCTGCCCTTTTCAGCAGGCAGCATGGCCGCAAACTGCGCCCATACTGCACGCCGATATTCCTTACCAGCTCACCGAGACGTATTGCGTCTCGAGAAACTCCTTCATGCCCTCGCGCGCGCCCTCGCGCCCGAGGCCGGACTGCTTGGTGCCACCGAACGGCGCCGCCGGATCAGATACCAGCCCGCGATTGAGGCCGATCATGCCGAAATCAAGCTGCTCCGAGACGCGCAGGCCACGGCTCATATCTCTGGTGTAGAGATAGGCTACAAGGCCGTATTCCGTGTCGTTGGCGCGGTGCACGACCTCGTCGTCGGTCTTGAAGGTCTGCATCGAAACCACCGGGCCGAAAATTTCCTCGCGCAGCATCTGCGCATTGTCCGGCACATTGGTCAGCACGGTAGCCGGATAGAAGTATCCGGGACCATCGATGCGCTGGCCACCCGTCAGCAGCTTGGCCCCCTTGGCCAGGGCATCATCGACAAGCTCGATCACCTTCTCCCGACCCTCGGCATTCGCCAGCGGCCCGTAGGCGACGTCCTCGTCGAGCCCGTTGCCCATCTTCAGGGCCTTCATCTTGGCGGCGAGCTTCTCGGCAAACGCGTCGTGCACCTTCTCGTGCACATAGAAGCGGTTCGCAGCCGTGCAGGCCTCGCCCATATTGCGCATCTTGGCGAGCATCGCGCCTTCCACGGCAGCGTCGACATCGGCATCCTCGAGCACGATGAATGGTGCGTTGCCGCCAAGCTCCATCGCCGGCTTGATGATGTTGTCGGCTGCTTCATGCAGCAGCTTGCGGCCGACTTCCGTCGAACCGGTAAAGGACACGACGCGCACGCGCGGATCGTGCAGCATCGCCGACACCACCTTGCCGGAGGACCGCGACGGCACGACGTTGATCACGCCGGCGGGGACGCCCGCCTCTTCCATGATCGGCATCAGCGCCAGCATGGTCAGCGGCGTATCGGAGGCGGGCTTGAGCACCACCGGGCAACCGGCGGCGAGCGCCGGACCGATCTTGCGGGTGGCCATTGCCGCCGGATAGTTCCACGGCGTCACCAGCACCGCGATGCCCGCCGGCTTGTGCTGAACCAGAATGCGCGCGCCGGATGCCGGGGCAGTCGAAACCTCGCCGACATTGCGCACGGCCTCTTCCGCATACCAGCGGAAGAACTCGGCCGCATACATGATCTCGCTGCGCGAATCCGAAAGCGCCTTGCCGTTTTCCAGCGTGATCAGCTTGGCGAGCCGCTCCGCGTCGCGGACGGTCAACTCATATGCCTTGCGCAGGATCTCGGCGCGTTCGCGCGGCTTCTTCGCTGCCCAGGCCGGGAATGCCGCCTGCGCCGCGTCGATGGCAGCGATCGCGTCATCGACCGTGCCGCTCGCCACCGATGCAATCGTCTTCTCGGTTGCCGGGTCGATTACGTCAAAGCGTGCCCCATCCGAGGCTTTCTTCCATTGGCCGCCGATATAGAGGTCGGTCGGCACATTGGCGAGCAGATTGTCGTACATCACGCAGTCCTCATAACTGGGCCTTCCGGCACTGCATCTCTTCAACATTCCGGTCGCGACGATCAGGCTGGTATCCCGATGGCATCAGCGGCTCTTCGCCGCCGCGCGGCCTGCAATCCAGCGTCAGGATGCTCCCCGGCCCCGGCAATCCGCCGAGGTCGGGAAACCATACCATCAAGCGCCGAGCGAGCGGCGAATTGTATCGACAGTGCGCTCCACCGTCGGCAGCACCAGGTCTTCCAGATTGTCGGCAGCCGGGAGCGGAATATGCGGCGTGGTGATGCGGACCGGCGGACCGTCGAGATCGTAGAACGCCTCGTCGGCAACGATCGAAACGATCTCGGCGCCCCAGCCGCACAGCCGCGGATTTTCCTCGACGGTGAACAGCCGGTGCGTTTTTGCCACCGAGTTCAGGATCGTCTGGGTGTCGAGCGGCACCAGCGAACGCACGTCGATGACCTCGGCGTCGATGCCGTGATCGATAGCGAGCCGTTCGGCCGCTTCGAGCGCACGCGGCACCATCAGCGCCAGCGCGACGATCGTCGCATCCTTGCCGGGCCGTATAATCTTGGCAGTACCGAGCGTGTCAACGATCTCGCCGTCCGGCACCTCGCCCTTGGTCGCGTAAAGCGATTTGTGTTCGAAGAAAATGACCGGGTCGGGATCACGTACCGCTGCAGCGAGCAGACCAACCACGTCACGCGGATTGGACGGCGCCACCACCTTGAGACCCGGGATCATCATGCACCAGTTCTCGACGCTCTGAGAGTGCTGCGCACCGAACCGCGATCCCGCACCGTTGCCACTGCGCACCACGAGCGGGCACTTGCTCTGCCCATTCGACATATAGCGGCTCTTCGGAAACTCGTTGGCGATGTAGTCGAAACACACCGCGATGAAGTCCGAAAACATGATCTCGGCAATCGGCTTCAGTCCGGTCATCGCCGCACCCATTGCCGCGCCAAGAATGGCCTGCTCGGAGATCGGCGTGTCACGTACCCGCAGCGGGCCGAACTTTTCGTACAGGCCGACCGTCGCCTTGAACACACCGCCGGCTTTCGCCACGTCCTCGCCGAGGAAGACGACGTCGGGATCGCGCTCCATCTCCTGCGTGATCCCGCGGGCGACCGCGTCTCTATAGGTCAGTTCCGCCACGCCCAGCCTCCATCGGCATACACATCGGTGAAAATGATGTCCGTCGGCGGCAGCGGCGCCGCCTTGCAGACTTCAGTCGCGTCGTCGACTTCCTTGAGCACCGCCGCATCGATCTCGGCGATCTGCGCATCGGTGATGCCGAAGCTTTTCAGACGTTCACGATAGACCTTGATCGGATCGTGCTCTTTCCACTTCTCCAGCTCGCCCTCGGGGCGATACTTGGCCGGGTCGGCGCGCGAATGGCCGCTGTGACGATAGGTGAGGCACTCGATCAGCGAGGGCCCCTGCCCGGCCCGCGCCTTGGCATAGGCCTTCTGCGCTTCGCGGTAGACGGCGTCGGCGTCGTTGCCGTCGATGACGATGCGTTCGAGCCCGTAGGAGGCCGCGCGGTCCGCCGCCGGGTGTTTCACCGCGGTGACGTCGGCGATCGGCGTATATTCCATGTAGTGGTTGTTCTCGCACACGAACACCACCGGCAGCTTCCACACCGCGGCGAAGTTCAGCGCTTCATGGAACGCTCCGATATTGGTGGTGCCGTCGCCGAAGAAGCACACCGTCACGTCGGTGTCGCCGCGATACTGCGCGCGCCACGCAGCGCCGCAAGCGATCGGCAGATGCGCACCAATGATGGCGTAGCATCCCATCACTCCGTGTTCTTCGGAGGTCAGATGCATCGAACCGCCCTTGCCGCGCATCAGGCCGTTATCGCGCTGCATAAGCTCGCCCAGAACCTTCTCCACCGGCACGCCACGCGCGAGCGTATGCGCATGACCGCGATAGGTGCAGAACGACAGGTCACCCTTGCGCATCGCCTCGGCGAAGCCGGCGGCAATCGCCTCCTGCCCGAGCGAAAGATGACTCGTGCCCTTTACCAGGTTCTGCAGGAACAGATCGTAGGCCCGCTGCTCGGCCTCGCGCAGCCGGATCTGCGAACGATAGAGGGCGAGGCGCTTGGCCTCGCCGATATCGTCGTTGACCGGTGTCGGAACGGGCTTGGTTTGTGCCGACGGCTTCATATGACGACCTCCAAAAATCCGGCGTTCAGCTTTCCAGGCCGGTCGGAACGTTCTTGTTCTCGCTCTTCAGCGTCATGCCGGAGAGCTCCGCCATCGTTTCCAACAACTGCGCGAAATCGTTGGCGAGGATTTCCTTTCCGTTCGGCTTGGTCTGCGCACGACCCATGTGCCCCTGCAGGACGTCGCGCGTCGCCGAGGTAACCGGCATCGGCACTTCCCACTCACGGCCCAGATCGAGACCCAGATCAAGATCCTTGCGCAGCAGTTCCGACGTGAAGGTCGTATTCCAGTCGAGGTTGACCAGCGCCGGGCTCTTATACGCGGTGAACATCGAGCCCATGACGCTGTTGTTCATGAACGACAGGAAAGCGTGGCGCGGCACGCCCATCTTGTTGGCGAGTAGCGTGATCTCGATCAGGTTCTGGTTGACGACGCCGAGCATGACGTTGTGCGCGATCTTGCAGATGCGCGCCAGATCGCCTTCGCCGACATAGGAGACGCCCTTCGGCGCGAACACCTGGATCACCGGCATCACCGACTTCGCCGCAGCCTCGGGACCCGACACCACCGCCGAAAGCTTGCCGGCCTTGATGACGTGACCATTGCCGGACACCGGCGAAGCCACGAACTCGATGCCGCGCTCCTTCAGGCGAGCACCGATCTTCTGCGAATCCTCGACAGCAATGGTCGAGCAGTCGACGAAGATCTTCGGGAGCGCGCCCTTGGCGTTGGTGACAATGCCGTTCTTGCCGAAATAGATCTCTTCGAGATCCGGACCGGTCGAGACAATGGTGAACAGCACGTCGACACCGGCGAGGTCGACCGGATTGTCGACGACCTTCCCACCGAACGCGGACAGCGGCTCGGCCTTCGACTTCGTCCGGTTCCAGATGGAGACGTCGTATCCGGCCTTCAGCAGCCGTTCCGCCATCTGATAACCCATGCGGCCGACGCCGATCCAGCCAAGCTTCTGCTTCGTGTCAGTCATATCTTACCCTCTTCCAACGTTGTGCGACGGACGATCGTCTGCGTTGTTCGACTGTGTTGTTAATACCTGTTCGCGATCGGCAGTTCTTCGGCCGGGAACAGGGAGATGACGCGGCACCCGGTATCGGTGACGACGACTTCTTCCTCGATGCGCGCCGCGGAATAACCATCGGTCGCCGGGCAGTAGGTTTCGATCGCGAACACCATACCTTCCTTGATCTCGGTCGGATGATCCATCGACACCACCCGCGAGATGATCGGCCGCTCGTGCAGCGCCAGCCCGAGGCCGTGCGCGAACTGCAGGCCGAAGGCGCTCATTTCGTCCGGGAAGCCGAACTCTTCCGCCTTCGGGAAGGCAGCGCAGATATGCGCGGTCGAAGCGCCGGGCTTGATGCGCGTCATCGCCTCGTCGAGCCAGCCGCGCGCCTTCTTGTAGGCGTCGTGCTGCGCCGGCGTGGCACGACCGACATTGAAGGTGCGATAATAGCAGGTCCGATAGCCCATGAACGACTGCAGGATGTCGAAGAATGCCTGGTCGCCGGGGCGGATCATCCGGTCGGTGAAGTTGTGCGGATGCGGATTGCAGCGTTCGCCGGAGATCGCGTTGATCGCCTCGACGTCATCGGAGCCGTGCGTATAGAGGAACTTGTTGACCTCGGCGACGATGTCGTTCTCGCGCACGCCGGGACGCAGTTCGCGGTTGATCAGATCATAGGCACCGTCGACCATCGCGGCGGCGCGGTTGAGCAGCGCGATCTCGTCGATGTTCTTGATCTCGCGCGCCTCCAGCATGGTCTGCTGACCATCGACGATATTGAGACCGAGCTTCTGCAACTGAAACATCATCGGAGGCTCGATGATATCGACGCCGATCGGCATCTTCTCGACGCCAGCTTCCTTAAGCAGGCCGTAGATTTCCTTGGCGTGGCGCTCCATCAGACCGAAATCCGGATGCACCGTGCCGCGCAGGCCGACAAGCCCCGCTTTCATATTCTCGGGCTTGAGCCACGGGCAGTAGAGCTTGTGATGCACCGCCGCCGAACCGAAGTCCCACAGGATCGGCTCACCACCACGCGTCAACAGCGCCCAGCGCGAAAGCTTGTCGCGCTCCCACTCACCGATCTTGGTGGAGGTGATGTAGCGAATATTGTTGACGTCAAACGTGATCAAGGCGCCGAGTTCGGAATTCTCAAGCGCCTGACGCACCCGACCGATACGGTACTTGTGGAGGCGCTGGTAGTTCACCCGCTCCTCGAAATCGACCCCCATCGTGCCGAGCGCCGGCAGATGCCGACCCCAGTTGAACCGCGGGTTGATGTCATCCGGGTCAATCTGCCTCAGGTGCTTGTCCATCTGCCCTTACTCCTCACGATCTGTCTCGGCTGCCGTCCGATCCCGACGATTGCGGCGGTTCGCAGCCTTCTGTGTTCTATTCTGTCCCGCATCTCGGCCTTGCCCAACCAGGGCCCGGATTCCGATTCCCGATGTGCGGTGTCGCCACTCGGTCAGCAGCAAGTGCGCGCCGAAAGGCAATGGCAAACGTTTGCCGAACTGCGCGCAAAAGTCAATCACCTTCGCCCCGTGCCCACCGAGAACTTGTCGCATTCTCGTCCGAACCAGCTCCGCCCCACCTCAACCCTTGATTGAAGCAGCGGATACTCAGCGACAACGACAACCCAACAATAGCGGCACCACCGGAACGCCGCGACGACAATCAGCCCGGATGGGCGTCAGTCGCCTGCAAGGCCACCGATACGGAAGCACTGATGCCCGGGAGAACGTCCAGCACCCCGCATTCACGACGGGATCGTACCGATAGCGCATACTAGCGCCCTGCCCGTTTGGGCAAGGCGCCAGCCAACATCAGACAGATCAGGCGACGGATTTCGCCGGTGCCGGCTTCGACTTTGCCCAGTAGCTGGGATCGGACTTCGATTCCGTCAGTTCATCCATCGTCTTGAACCCCGGGGCCATTGACGCATCTGTACCGGCAAGGATCTGATGATGCTCGATATTCAAGGTCCGCAGCCAGCGCTGCTGTCCCATGGTGATCGAGACGAAATAGCCGATCTCGACGATCTCCGGTTCGGTGAAATTGGCGTGCAGCCGCTCCCACAGCTTGTCGTCGGACGGCAGGTCCCAGGTGATGCATTCGGCGTAGGCCAGCGCTGCTTTCTGCTTCTCGTTGTAGCGCGACGATTTCTCGAAATTGATCAGGTCCTCGTAATCGGCCTCGATGAGACCTGCCTTCGCCGACTTCATGGACCGCTGGTTGCCGCAGAACTCACACAGCACTGAGCGCGACACGTAGATACGGCACAGCTCCTTGATGTTGTGATCGACGACGCCCTGATGGAAGACATCGCGCCAGGTATTGGCGAACGACCAGAACGTCGCCGGCACATGGGCGCGGATTGCCTGGCTCTCGGGACGAGGCGTGCCTTCACGACGGCAGCGATCAAGCTCCTTGAGCATCGCTTCGTCCGTGATGGTCGAGGGATCAACGTAACTAATACGGGGGGCCATTGGGCGATCTCCTTTTGCAAACGTTTGTAGAAATAAAATGTCCTTATTTTAAAGCCATGTCAACTCGACAAAACCGATCTTGGCACTTATTTTTACAATCGTTTGCAGCCCATCGACCTGTCGACCCGGCGAGGCAGGCTTCCAAATATCGGAAACGGCTGTGGTTTTTCTCTCCGTAGTGCGGGCGCGCCATGGTCTTGCGGGGGCGTGCATCCTAGAAAGGCCACCGAGAAGGGCGGCCCCGATGGCTTCGCAGACATGACGACTTCACGAAAATCCCCGGTAACGATGAAGGACGTGGCGACCGCAGCCGGCGTGCACTTCTCGACCGTCTCGCGCGCCCTCAATCCCGCCACCCGCGATCTGGTCAAGCCGCAGATCGCTACCCGGATTCTGGAGACCGCCAAGCAGCTCGGTTATCGGACCAACTCCCTGGCATCGAGTCTGCGCACCAAACGCTCGCGGGTCGTCGGCGTCGTCGTCCCCGATATCGCCAGCCTGCTGTTTCCGCCCATTCTGGAAGGGATAGAGCACACCCTCCTGAAAGAGGGTTACATGACGATCGTGGCCAATTCCGCCAATGATCCGGAACGGCATCGTCGCATCCTCGCCGGCATGGTCGAACGTCAGGTCGACGGACTCATTATCGCTTCCGCCACGCTGCACGATCCGATTCTCGACGAATGGCTGGAAAATCCCGCGCCCATCGTTCTGATGAATCGAACCGATGAATCCGGCCGCGCACCCGCGGTGGTGAACGACGATCTGCGCGGCATCGGCCTTGCCGCCCGTCATCTTGTCGAGCTCGGCCACAAGCGTGTTGCGCATATCGCCGGTCCGGACTTTCTATCGACCGGCGCGGTGCGTGTGCGCGGCTTCCAGCTCGCCTGCGTCGAACTCGGCATACCGGACAGGCGCGACGCCATCGTCCGGGCCGCAGCCTTTACGCGCGAGGCCGGCCGCTCCGCCTGTATCGAACTGCTGGCGCAACAGCCGGACGTCACTGCCATCGTTGCCGCGAATGATCTGATCGCACTCGGCTGCTACGATGTGCTCATGCAAAACGGCATCCGCTGCCCGGACGATATTTCGATCACCGGCTACAACGATGCGCCGTTCGTCGATCTCGTGCAGCCCCCGCTGACCACGGTGCGGATCAACCAGCGGGAAATGGGCCTGGAAGCCGCGCGTATTCTGCTCGCGAGAATGGCAGGACATCACGCTATCGCCGATACCTTGCTGCACCCGGAATTCATTCAGCGGCAATCGACCTGCCCACCGCAACAGGCCGGCTGATCCAGCCTGTAATCTACCATTCCCGGCAAGCCAGTCGGCGCCGCACATGTGGCGCCCTGTCACCCCAAGTGCCGTTTGACTTGCAGTCCCGTGCGTGCAAACGATTGCCCCCACCGTGTGCATCGGTTTTTTTGGCACATAGCGACATAAGACATGGAACGCTCAGAGTGAGGACTATGAAAAAATATCTGCAAATTGCCGCCTGCGCCATTGCAGCAGGACTGTTTGCCCAGCCGGCGACAGCACAAACCTCCTATCCGAACCGGATCGTCAAAATCATTGTTCCCTTCTCCGCGGGCAGCCTGACCGATCTTCTGGCCCGCACGCTCAGCGACAAGCTCGGCACGATGTGGAAGCAGACGGTCATCGTCGAGAACCATCCGGGCATCGCCGGCACCGCCCTCGCCGCGAAGTCTCCGCCGGACGGCTACACACTGATGATCACCTCCAACGGCCATACGGTAATCAAGCTGGTCAATCCGAACGTACCCTTCGACCCGGTGGGCGACTTCGCCGGCGTTACCAAGCTCGCATCCATGCCGATGATCCTGCTCGTTCCGCCGAGCGCCAAACATGACTCGCTGCAGAGCCTGATCCGCCATGCGCAGGAAACACCCGGCAAGCTGAGCTTCGCCTCCGCCGGCCTCGCCAGCACCGCCTATATTGCCGGCGCCCTTCTCAACAAGACCAAGAACATCAATGTCGTTCACGTGCCGTACAAGGGCACACCGGACGCACAGACCAGCATCATGCGCGGCGACACCGACTTCTTCTTCTCGCCGGCCTCGCTGAGCGATGACCTCATCAAGACCAACAAGGTCAAGGCTGTGGCCGTCACCGGCACCGAACGCGTGGCCAGCCTGCCGGACGTGCCGACCTTCAAGGAAGCCGGCGTACCCGAATTCGAGTACGATGCCTGGTTCGGCCTGATGGCCCCGACCGGCACGCCGAAGGACATCCTGGAAAAAATCAGCAAGGACGTTGCGACTGCCATGTCGCAGCCGGATGTCAAGGAACGTCTCGCCAAGCAGGGCACGACCGTTTCGACATCGACCCCGGATCAGTTCACCGCGACGCTGCGCAACGACACCGCGACCTTCAGCGAAGCACTGAAAAAGTAAGATCAGCAGGCCAAACGACGCCGGTGCGGACAGGCAGACCTGCCTTTCGCCCGGCGTCTTTTTTTGCCGGCCTCGCGGGCTATCCCTCGCTCAGCCCGGCAGCAGCGCCTGGGCTTCACTCCAGATATGCTGCACCAGATCGGCAGCCGGCTCGTCACGCGCCAGCGCGCCCGCCTGCCCCGCCCATATCTGCATCCGCTGAATGTCGCCCGCATTCTGGGCAGCCAGCCGCATCGCCGCCGTCAGGCCGCGCTGTACCGGATAAGGCGCCGGCGGTGGCGCGCCACGCACGCTTGCAGCCCTGACATATTCGGTCGCGACAGCACGACCGAGCCGCCCGCTGAACGTCCGGGTGGCCATCGTATCTTCCGGCTCCAGTTCGACGAGCGCTGCGGCATAGGCCGGACTCATCCTTGCTTCCGGACAACGCAGGAACGCAGTGCCGATCTGCACCGCACTGGCGCCGAGGGTGAGCGCTGCGGCGATTCCACGACCATCGCCGATGCCTCCGGTGGCGATCAAAGGCAGGTCGATCTTGTCAGCGATGCGCGGTAACAGCGCGAACAGGGTTCCGGTGTGCCGTTCCGCTGAAGAATTATCGAAGGCGCCACGGTGTCCGCCGGCCTCGACTCCCTGCACGATCAGCGCATCAGCACCGGCATCTCTTGCCTCGATCGCTTCGGCCAATGTCGTGACCGTCGCAAACCAGGCGATGCCACGCTGCTTGAGCTGCCGCAGAAAATCCTCCGGGAACACGCCCATAATGGACGAGACCACCGGCGGCCCGACGTCGAGCAGCGCCTCACATTGCCGATCGAAATCGAGCGGCCGCGCATCGCCCGCTTCCGGTGAGACCGGCGGCCCCCAACATCCGAGGAATTCCCGCATCTCCGCTTCGGCAATCGGGTCGCGAACCGGGGGCGGATCGGGGATCCACAGATTGAGCTGGAAGGCGCCGTTGCTCTGACTACGGAACTCCGAGGCCCATGCCCTGATCCCGTCCGGCTCCGTCGTCAGCGCACCCATACCTCCCATGCCCCCGGCATTGGCAACGGCGATGGCCAGCGATGTTGGGCAGGCCCCTGCCATCGGCGCCTGCAACACCGGCACGCGCAGGGCATATCGATCGCAGAAGGCCAGGGCACGCCGACGTGCGGTCGTCCTGTCTGCATGCGAACCGGGAAACCCGTGCGGTTGCAATGCATGCGTCATGACGGCACCTCGACTTTCGGGCCGATCCTAGACCTGCAACGCCCGCCGCTACACTCCGACTTTTGGCCATCTCGACGCGAGGCATCCGTGCCAAGGCTTGTGCCTGATCGCGCCGCATAGCTGGAACTCTTCGATGGCCTTTTCAGCGACACTTCCCTGGAAGCTGGCCTGTTCCGGACCGAGGCCCGTGCGCGATCCTTGCGCGAGATTTTGTAGCGCCCCGACTACCGCGCAGCCGCGCCCACCCAATAAGGCCGGACTTAACGCCCCTGGTAAGTCGGTTTGCGCTTCTCCAGGAATGCCGCCATGCCTTCCTTTTGATCCGCCGTCGAAAACAGGAACTGGAAGGATCGACGCTCGTATTCGAGCCCGGCCTCAAGCGGTGCATTGTCGGCGAGCGCCACCGATTCCTTGATAAATTTCAGCGCCAGCGGCGGCAAGGCAGCGATCTCGCCGGCCAGAGTCAGCGCCGTCGTCTCGACATCGGCGTCCGCCACGACCTCGCTCACCAGCCCCATCTCCAGTGCAGTCTGGGCACTGAACAGCCGCCCGGTCATCAGATAGAGGTTTGCCCGAAACTTGCCGACCGCCCGCGTCAGGCGCTGGGTGCCGCCGGCGCCTGGCATGATACCGACCTTGACCTCGGGCTGGCCGAACCGCGCCGATTCACCGGCGATGATGATGTCGCAATGCATAGCCAGTTCGCAGCCGCCGCCGAGAGCGAAGCCCTTGACCGCAGCAATCAGCGGCTTCGGAAAAGCAGCGATCTGCTTCCATGACTGGCCGGTGTTCCAGCCGTGCACCGTGACGCTGTCGGCCTTGGCCATCTCGGAAAGATCAGCGCCGGCCGCAAATGCCTTGTCGGTGCCGGCAAGGACCGCGACGCGGACAGTCTCATCCTCACCCAGCGCTACAAGCTGGTCGGCCAGCCGACGGCGCATCTCGACGTCGAGCGCATTCAACGTTTTCGGACGGCTGTAGCGGATCAGCGCAACCCCGGGCGCGGGGCGTTCGACGCTCAGGTCGGATGTCGTCATCGATACTCTCGAATTCCGGTCAGACTGGTCTGCTGCCAAGCATTGAAGGGGATGCTGCCGCAACCATCGCCATCCGGCAATGACGAACCGCCGGATACGGCGCCCCGACGAGCGTCAAGCCGCATCGTTCTATGACGAGAGCAGGCAGTTACAACGCACATGACCGATGTCTCCTGCGTTCGATACTCGATCATTTCACCTTCGATGCCCTGCCCTCGCGCGCTCAGCGCCGGAGGCGACGGTCGCATTCGCAGCATGGCCAATACTCCGCAAGTCCCAATGGTCGCCGCCACGGTAAGATTAACATCCGCATTGCTTTTATTTGTTAAAAAACCCGCGATAACATAACATCAGATACGGCTATCCTGATACTCCCGGCGGCGACAATCACGGGCGCAAACGACTTCGAGTATCGAGCCATGCACGCTGACGCCTGACGGCCGTCAACTAGCGCGGCGAACAGTGGAACGAGGATCGACGATGAGTATCGAGGTCCGGCGCCTGGCGATCCCCGATATTGTCGTCCTCACGCCGAAACGCCATGCAGACGAACGCGGCTTCTTCGCCGAGA
Organism: Pseudolabrys sp.; assembly: GCA_035556795.1. Lineage (GTDB taxonomy): Bacteria > Pseudomonadota > Alphaproteobacteria > Rhizobiales > Xanthobacteraceae > Pseudolabrys. The sequence continues at coordinate 208,260 of DATMEV010000010.1, forward strand.
CCTACAGCAAGCGGACGCTGGCGGACGCCGGTTTCGATCTGGAATTCGTACAGGACAATCTTTCACATTCGCGCCGTGCCGGCACACTGCGCGGACTGCATTATCAGGCGCCGCCGTTTGCGCAGACAAAGCTCGTACAGGTTATCCGCGGCCGGATACTCGACGTCGCGGTCGACATCCGGCGAGCATCAACGAGCTTTGGTGAACACGTCACGGCAGAACTGTCTGCAGAGAACGGCGAACAAATCCTCGTTCCGGTCGGCTTCGCCCATGGCTTCTGCACACTGGAGCCGGATACCGTGGTTACCTACAAAGTCACCAACTACTATTCCGCAGCCCATGACCTCGGCATCTATTGGAACGACCCGACACTCAAGATCAACTGGCCGTTCAAAGCCGAGGATGTCGAGATTTCGCTTAAAGATTCCAAACAGCCGTTGATGAAGAACATCGAGCGCTTGTTCTAGAGCAGGAATACGCGTGGTGCGTGCGATGGCTACGAGTTCAAAGACAATATTGATCGCCAGAACATCGGCAATCAGCAATCACACGACAAATCTTAGGGACTTCAGCTCGACGCCTGCCAATAATCGAGCACGCCGTCCTCGCGCCGATGTCGGGGACCGCCCGTGATCCTTGTCTTCGGTAGCAATGGACAGTTAGGTCAGGAATTGTCCCGCGAGGCAGGCGCGAGCAACGTATCACTGCGAGGTTTAAGCAAAGAAGCCGTCGATATTGCCGATGAAACAGCTATCGACCGGGCCGTTGAAGCGCTGTCGCCATCGCTGATCGTCAATGCCGCCGCCTACACCAAAGTCGATGCGGCAGAGGAGAACTGGGCAAGCGCCTACCGCGCGAATGCCGATGGCGCCGCCGCCATCGCCAGAGTCTGCGCCGCACGTAACGTTCCGCTCATCCATATTTCGACCGACTATGTGTTCGACGGCGCCAAGCCCGACGCCTATAGGGAGACCGACCCGATCGCGCCGGTCAGCACATATGGCCGCAGCAAGGCTGCCGGCGAGGCAGCCATCCGGCAACTGCTATCGCAGCATGTGATCTTGCGCACGGCGTGGGTCTATGGGGAGTTCGGCACAAATTTTCTCAAAACCATCCTGCGCCTGGCAATGGAGCGCGACGAGTTGCGGGTAGTCGCCGATCAGTACGGTTGCCCAACCTCGACCCGCTCACTCGCCTGCACGATCCTGAGAATCGCACCGCGCCTGACCGACGATACCGCTGTCTGGGGCACCTATCATTTCGTCGGCGACGGCAACACGACCTGGCACGGCTTTGCGCAGCATATCGTGACGACACAGGCCGCCATCACGCACCGAAATCCCGAAGTCGTTCCCATCGAAACGCGCGATTTTCCAACCAAAGCAACCCGGCCGGTGAATTCCGTTCTCGATACCAGCCTCTTCAGCTCGCTCTTCGGTATCGCACCACTTCCATGGAAACAGGAAAGCGAAGCGGTCATCGCCGCTCTGCTGCGCAGGTGACACCACCATGACGCTCAATAAGGGTATCATTCTAGCCGGCGGCAGCGGCACCCGACTGCATCCGCTGACACTTGCAACTTCGAAACAATTGCTGCCGATCTACGATAAGCCGATGATCTATTATCCGCTGTCGGTGCTGCTGCTGGCCGGCATTCGCGATATTCTGGTGATCTCGACACCACGGGATACGCCGGTTTTTTCCGAACTGCTCGGCGACGGTTCGAAATGGGGTGTCTCGATTTCCTATGCGGTCCAGCCCGCTCCACGCGGGTTGGCGGAAGCATTCATCATTGGCGAGCAATTCATCCAAGGCTCCCCCTGTGCCCTGGTACTGGGCGACAATATTTTCTATGGCCATTCGATGAGCAACACGCTCAAGGAGGCCGCGCAGTTCGGCCACGGCGCGACCGTATTCGGATATCGTGTCCGGGATCCGCAACGGTACGGTGTTGTCGAGTTCGACCCGTCGGGACGAGTTCTGTCCATCGAAGAAAAACCGTCGCATCCCAAATCCGACTGGGCCGTCACCGGCCTCTATTTCTACGACAATACCGTCGTCGATATCGCCAAATCCCTGAAACCATCGGCGCGCGGCGAGCTCGAAATTACCGATGTCAACCGGCACTATCTCCAGCAGGACAGATTGCAGGTCCACAAGCTCGGGCGGGGTTTTGCGTGGCTCGATACCGGCACGCATGAATCCCTTCTCGAAGCCTCGGAGTTCATCCGCGCCATCGAGAACCGGCAGGGTCTGAAAATCGCCTGCCCGGAAGAAATCGCCTTCACAAACGGATGGATTACAAGTGAGCAAGTCGCTGCCATCGGGAACACGATGCGATCGACCGATTATGGCCGCTACCTGCTTCAACTGATCGAGCCCTGATTCTGATTGTCTGACGCTATCGGGAACACGCCCCCGACAGGCTGTAACATCAGGTTTCTCGTGCATTCGCGGTCTCGGCGGCGGGTTTCCGCTCCCTCTCGCCGGTTTGCGCCCCTCTCTCCTTCTGGCATAGTCTAGACATTTCCGATCTTGCTCTCTGCCCCGCGTAGTGCGCGGGATGCCAGTGGGTCTGCCGCGGCGCGGTGCTGAAGGAGTACCCACCATGAACGCGCCCATCACAAAGTTGACCAGTCTGGCGCATGGCGGCGGCTGCGGCTGCAAGCTGGCGCCATCCGTCCTGCAGGAACTGCTCGCCGATCAGCCGGCGGCCGCCCCCTATCGCCAGCTGCTTGTCGGCACCGAAACCGGTGATGATGCCGCAGTCTGGCAAATCGATGCGAACACCTGCATCGTTGCCACGACCGATTTTTTTCTTCCCGTGGTCGATGACCCGTTCGATTTTGGCTGCATCGCCGCCACCAACGCGATCTCCGATGTTTACGCGATGGGCGCCAGGCCGATCATGGCCCTCGCCATCCTCGGCATGCCGCTCGACAAGATCCCGGTCGAGGTGGTCCGCGAAATCCTCAAGGGCGGCGCCTCGGTCTGCAGCACCGCCGGCATCCCTGTCGCCGGCGGACATTCGATCGATTCCCCGGAGCCGATCTATGGCCTTGCCGTCATCGGCGTCTGCAAACCGGAACAAGTGCGGCGCAACGCCAGTATCAGGAACGGCGATGCGCTGATCCTGACCAAGGCGCTCGGCGTCGGCATCTATTCGGCGGCGCTGAAGAAGGGCGAGCTCGACGGCGCTGGCTATGCCGAGATGATCGCCTCGACGACACTGCTCAATCGGATCGGAGCGGATCTGGCAGACAATAGTGCCGTCCATGCGGTGACCGATGTCACCGGCTTCGGACTTCTCGGCCACGGCCTCGAAATGGCCAGGGGCGCCGGCCTATCGATCGTCGTGAACGCCGCCGAAGTGCCGTTGTTCACCCATGCAAGCCGATTGGCACAGGCCGGTTTCATCACCGGCGCCTCGAAACGCAACTGGGCAAGCTATGGCAGTTCGGTAAGGCTTCCTGCGGGAATGACCGACTGGCAGCGTGATCTGCTGACTGATCCGCAGACTTCCGGTGGCTTGCTGATTGCCTGTGCGCCAGACAAGGCAGAGGAAACGCTCGCGACTGTCATTGCTGCCGGCTATCCCTCGGCGCGGATCGTCGGCCATGCGGAAGCCGGGCCGGCGGAAATCCGCATCGTGTAAGGCTGCGTCAGAGGACAACCGTTAGCGATACGACCAACGTTCAGAAAACGCTGCCTTAAAAAATACCGCGGCCGGCGAAAGCGGCACTCTCCATCCAGGCTTCGTAGGCCGGTGCAATCTCCGCGCCGGTCACGAGGCCCTCGCGCCAATCTGATTGGGCCGGACACACCAGCAGCATCCAGCCCTCGCCGTAGCAATCCTCATTGGCGAGAGTCGCGCGCTGTACCAACGCCTCGTTGATAGCCACCACCGTTCCGTCGAAGGCGGAGCGCACCGACCCCACCCATTTTGCGCTTTCCAGCGTCGCCAGCGAACGGTCTTTCTCAAATTCGTGACCGACACGCTTCGGCGTGAACACCAGAACCTCGCGTGCCAGCAGCAAGCCGACTTCGGATATCCCGAAACGCAAGAGCCCATCATCGACAGGCGTGTACCATGTGTGGTGCGGGACATCGTACAGCAAGTGATCCGGAAATACGCAGCCGCGCACCGTCGCCATCGGTTCTTCTCACTTCAGCTCAATTCACTTCAGCTCAATAAGTCAGCACGCGGTAATCGCCGTCCATGATGCCCTGAATCATCGTCGCAGCTCCCATCAAGCCGGCGCATTCAGGAATGAGGTCATCCTCGGTGATCTCGAACAGATCGAGATTGGCGGGGCATGCCCAGAAACGAGCCCCCTGCTCGTGGGCCTCACGGATCCAGTCGTAGACCGTTCGCGGGTGGCCGGCCTTTACGTGCAGCCCGGCCGCGACACCCTTGATCATCAGCTTCCCCGCCGTCGCCGTGCAAACAACATCCACCTCGTAATCCATCGCCGCAGCCACCGCCGCATGATAGAACGGCGCGCCGAGTTCCTCACTATTGCGGGGATCGGTATTGACCAGGACGATCAGCAGTCGACGCGTCACGGCGAGGTCTCCTGTGCCGCTGCAGCGATCGCGGTGGCAATATCGAGCCGGCTGACGCCGTGGACAGAAATCTGCCGATCGTCAAGAAATGCAAGCGCATGCGACGCGGCACCTGCCAACGGCAAGCCACGCAGCGCGGCCTCGAGATCGGGAAGCGCCCGCTCCGGCGTAAGTGAAAATGCGCCGGTCAGCCATATCTGATCGATGCGGCGCTCGACGCCCGGATGAACGCGGACATGCGCAGCAACGCCATTCGCAAGCGGCCGCGCGCTGCGCCGCGACGCTCCGCGTTGCGGGTCGACACCATCGATAAAGGCATCGTCGCCAATCTCCTGCGCCAGCATCGTCTGCGCCAACGCCTGCTCATCGGCACTGATCTCCTCCGGATATGGCCGGCGGCTCAGCCGTTCCGCGATTGCAGCAGCCAAGGCACCGGTCACCTGTTCGTGCGTCACCGTCTGACCCAGCACATCCGACACCATCGTCAAGCGCTCGTCCACCGACGCAGGCAAGGCCAGTGCCGCTACCATCTCGACGAGGTCGACGGCAATCAGCACAGCGCCCTGATAGACCAGCGTCGCCCCATCGACATAACCGCAAGCACCGCCGATCTTGCGGCCGTCAATTTCAACGTCATTAGGTGCACGATAACGCGCATCAAGAGCGAGCGACCCCAGCCCCTGAGCCACAGCTTCGCCCAGCCGGCGTGCTACAGTCTCGAGATCACCGCCGACACTTCGCAGATCAGCCGTAACCTCCCAGGCGAGAACGCCTGGGCTCATATAGACGGCGCCGCCGCCGGTAATCCGGCGGGCAACCGCGATATCGCGTGCGCGACACAGCGGCAGATCGACGACGGACTGCAAGGCTTCGTGGCGACCGACCAGCACCGAGCGCGGATAACGATGAAACCGGAGGGTATCGGGTATGTGGCCTGCGCGACGCATCTCCATCATCGCCGCGGTCATCGCGACATTCCAGCAAGCGGGATTGAGGCCAGTGTCGACCACCCGCAAGGCTGCGGTCATTGTGCCTGCGCCTCCTCGATCTTCATCCGCCGCCCCCATTTGTCGAAGAAATGACCTTCGTTGATCACCATGCGATCTTCAATGATGCGCTTTTCGAGCGAACGCAACGCCTCGCGGGCGGTAATATCTTCGATCGGACCACCGTCGGTGTCGGCAATCGACATCATGAGGACGCTGTTCCACGACACACCCGATCCGTGCAACAATTTCGAGAGTTCAAGCCAGTTCAGTTCGTCGCCGATCACATGCATGAAGGTCGATCGTAGCGGGATGACTTCGAGATTGCCGGTCGCGATCAGAACGACCAGGGCCGTGAATCCGCCGGTGCGGCGATATTCGTTGACGACCCACTCGTCAAACAGAAGCTCTTCCCCCGCATAGGGTTCAAACTTCGACAAGCGGCAACTCCACCACTTCCCGCTCCATCACAGTGAGGAACGGGCTATTTCGTGAATTCGAGAACCACTGCTCGAAATCAGCAAGCGCACGCGTCAACCCGGCGGTATCGCCTGCATCGCCTTCCGTGCGCGACAATTGCCACGCTGCGAGCACCACCGGATTGAACTGCTCGATCGCCTGGCGCTGCGCTTCCGTCGCGCCAGACCACTCCACCTCGCGCATGAAGGCGATGGTTCCCGTTTTTATCGCCTCCTCTTCTTCTTCGATGCCGGTAACCGCATCGATGACCGTCCGCATCAGGTTGAGGCGACGAAACGCGAAGGCGCGCGCTTGTTCAAGCTCGCGAAACCGCGCGGCCGCTTCGCGACGATAGGTCTCCTCATCGGCGCTGACCTTATGGGCGGTACGTTCGAGATCATCGAGATAAGCGGTCAAAATCTGCGCGGTCATCGAGCGCTCCCGTGCTGTCCTCGTCCGAATTTTGGCGGAAGAGAATGGGAGTCGAACCCACCAAGGACCGGCTCGCGGCCCTTCCCGGATTTGAAGTCCGGACGCCCCACCGGGGACGATGCTCTTCCTAACTGTGCCGGCGCGTCATTCTCCGCCGCCGGCGTCTCGACCGACCGAGAAAATAGCCCAAGCCGGTGCTTGTTGATACGGCGTAAATCACCGCGCCGCATTGTAACGCCGTGTCGATCAAAAAACTCGAGTATCTGGATTGCGACCTTGCGCCCATTGAGGAGCTGATCGCGGAACTGCGCCACCGTGAATTCGCCGCCCGGACCGACAGCCGCCAGCTTCGTGGCAATCTCGACCATTTCCGCAACCGTCGCCCGCAGGAAGAAATGATCGTGTGCCACCTCGTCGACGCGGCCGATGCGGCTAAGCAGCTTGAACAGGCGCCGCAGATCCGGTTCGGATCCATGCGTCATGCCTGCGATATCGCGAACCCGCGGTGGCCGGAATCGTTCGGTGCCGCTGATCAGCGGTTGAATCTTCCGCCATGTCGCCTCGTCCTGCGGAGTGAGACGAACCTCATGGCTCGCCAGACGGATCCAGGCGCCGTCGAGCGAAATCTCCTTGGTACGCGCCAATCCCTGCAACATCGCGGTAAAAGCAGGCGCCGGCAGGCGCGGCTCCAGTTGCAGTCTCAGCCGCTCCATCCCGATTCCAGCGAGATCGGGATTCTCGGCGTGGAATGCCTGTAACGCCGCCAGCATGCCGCGCTTGAGGCGCAGCCAGTTTGCCGGCGAAAGGCCTAACTCCGCCTTCGGCGTGGTCAGGCGGAAGACATTTGTCTTCGTGACCACGGCCTCCTGCTCTTCGGCAGAAAGCGCGCGGTCACGGCTGAACGCCGTGAAATCCACATAACCCGGCGGGCGTTCCAGCAGCGCGTTGAGTGCCGCGACAGGATCGGTAATCGCCTGCGCTTCGAGCTGGGCCAGCCGCTCCGGCGTCCGCCGCTTGCGAGCCGGCGCCCGCAGGTCGAGAAAAACGCCGCCGCCGATCGTCCGCTGCGCGGTTGTATCGCGCAGCACGAAGCGGTCCCCCGCCGCCGCTGCGATCGGCTTTTCCAGGACCAGCTGGATCAGTCCATCGGCACCCGGCCCAATCGGCGCATCGCCGAGCAGCACGATCCGCGCTCCGACCTCTGCTGCGGCATGGTGCAGACGCACGGGCATCCATTGGCTCAGCGCTCGGGTTTCCGAGGCAAGAACGCGCATCGTCGCGTCGATACGCTCCGCCGGTGCATGCAGCAGCGGATCGACAACCACATCACCACGGGAGATCGCATCCTTGGCAATTGCTTCACCGGCCAGATTGAGCGCGCAACGATCGCCCGTCCGGCCGACGTCGGCCGCCCGGTTCTGGGCATGAATGGTGCGCACGCGCGCCGACAGCCCGGCTGGGCTGATCGTCACCTGATCGCCGACGGCGACAGTGCCGGAAAGGACGGTGCCGGTGATGACCGTGCCGGCCCCTGGCAGACTAAACGAGCGATCCACCGCCAGCCTGAACCGGCCCCGACGCGCGCGCTGGGAAAAGCCATGCGCCTCGACGAACAGCCGCTCGCGCAATTCATCGATACCCTGTCGGGTCTGGCTCGATACGGCGATCATATCGATGTCACTGAGCGCGGTCCCGGCAAGCGTATTGGCGATCTCGGTTCGCACCTCCGCCAGCCTGGCCGCATCGACCATATCCGCCTTGCTGATCGCGACGATGCCGCGTCTGATCCCCAGAAGATCGACAATCGCGAGATGTTCGGAGGTCTGCGGCATTACGCCGTCGTCAGCGGCGATGACGAGCAACACAAAGTCGATCCCGCTCGCGCCTGCCAGCATATTGTGCACGAACCGCTCATGCCCCGGCACGTCGACAAAGCCGAGCACGCTGCCATCCGGCGTCGGCAGATAGGCAAAACCGAGATCGATGGAGATGCCCCGTGACTTCTCCTCTTTCAAGCGGTCTGTATCGACACCGGTAAGCGCCCGCACCAGAGAGGTCTTGCCGTGATCGATATGTCCGGCCGTCCCGACGATCACGACACCGGCTCCGCCAGCTGCATCATTGCCAGTTTTTCCGCACGCTCCGCCTCGGTCGCCGACAGCGCAGCACGCGCCGGCTGGATGAACGGGTCGGCCAACTGGCTGCCGTTGATCTGCGCGCGCAGCAGCCACATCAGCGCCGCCACCGCGTCACGCGGCACCCCGGCGCCGAGATGGTAGGCAGCACCCAGCATCGCCTGCGCATCGCCGTCACTGCGTGCCGCTGCTTTATCCCACCAATGCGCTGCTGCGACCGCATCGCGCTCAACACCCAGAGCATTGTGATAGATCATCCCGAGGCGGGTCATCGCCGGCGCCACGCCCTGTTCGGCGGCCGCTTCAGCCCAGCGTTTGGCCTCCGCCAGATCGCCCGGGATCATCTCCCCTTCGAGCAGCATCCACGACAGCATGTCCTGTGCCGGCCCGTCGCCCGCCTCGGCCGCGGCGCGGTAGAGTTCGGCAGCGCGGACCGGATCCGGGTCGACCCCCTCACCCTTGAAGTACAAAGCCGCGAGGTTTCGCCCGCCAACCGGATCGCCGGCATCAGCAGCGAGCGTGAGCCACTTCACCGCCAGTTCCGGATCCCGCTCCACGCCGATGCCTTCGGCAAAACAGGCTCCGATATTATTCTGCGCCCGCGGCACACCCTGATGCGCCAGCGGCCCCCAGATCGACAACGCGGTATCGTAATCGTTGTTCTGAGCCGCCTCATACGCCGCAGCCATCTGCTCGGCAGCCAGCTTTTCCGACCGCGGCGCATTGTCCAGCATGCGGCGGAGCCAGTCCATCACAAGCCCTCTCCGCGTTCGAACTGTGTCAGATTGGCAGCAAAGCGCTCTTCGTTATCAAGGCAGCGAAGATCGAGAATGACTGCCTGGTCCTCGATCCGGCCGATGACCGGAATGGCAAGACGGCGCAGGCCGGCAGCGAGCATCTGCAATGCCTCGCCCCGCCCCTTCACAGATCGGATCGCCAGGCCGGCGCTCGGAATGGTTTCGAGCGGCAGCGCGCCGGAGCCGATCTGGCTGGAGCAGGAGACCACGCCCACCGCATAGCTCTCCCCCAATGCGGCGGCGAAGAGTGGCTGCAGGCGGTTTGCCATGGCCTCGATGTCGGCCTTGCTTCTTGCGATGTGACGGATCGTCGGCAGCCGCTCCACAAGGCGGTCCGGATCGCGATAAAGCCTTAAAGTGGCTTCCAGCGCTGCGAGCCGGATCTTGTCCATCCGCAGAGCGCGCTTCATCGGATTTTTGTTGATCTTTGCGATCAGGTCGCGACGGCCGACGATGAAGCCGGCTTGCGGGCCGCCGAGCAACTTGTCGCCGGAGAACGTCACCAGATCCGCGCCCTCGACAACAGCTTCGGCAACCGTCGGCTCGTGCGTAAGGCCATAGCGGGCGAGATCGACGAGTGTGCCGGAACCCAGATCGTTGACCAGCGGCACGCCGGCGACACGCGCCATTGCCGAGAGCGACTTTGCCGGAACGGCGCTGGTAAAACCTTCGATCCGGTAGTTGGAGGTATGCACTTTGAGGACCACGCCGGTACCGGGCCCGATAGCGTCCGCATAATCTCTTTCATGGGTGCGATTGGTGGTGCCGACTTCGACGAGGCGGGCACCGGCCCGCGCCATGATCTCCGGCATGCGGAACGCGCCGCCGATCTCGATCAATTCGCCTCGCGACACGATAGCATCGCGTCCATCGGCCAGCGTATTGAGCACCAGCAACACCGCCGCGGCATTGTTGTTGACGACGGTTGCATCCTCCGCACTGGTCAACTCACACAGCAGATCGCGGAGCAGCGTATCGCGCTCGCCGCGCTTCCCATCATCCAGATTGAACTCTAGCGCCAGCGCCTCGCGCATGGCGTCGGTAGCGGCGACGATCGCCGCGTCGGCCAGAACGGCGCGGCCGAGATTGGTATGCAGCACCGTACCGGTGAGGTTGAAGACCGGGCGGGCATTGAGCCGCGAATCCGCGTCGAGACGCGTAACCGCGAGGCTTGCAATATCATCTACCCGATGAGTGAGCGCCGTTCCCGCAATAACAGCTTGGCGGACGACGTCGATCTGTCGTCTCACCGCGGCGACCGTGGCCGGCCGGCCGTAGCGCTCGACGGAGTCCATCGCGGCGGGCGTCTTGAGCACCTCGTCGACTGACGGAATTGTCCTCAGATCAGCACCCGGAGCACGCATCACGGCCTCGTCAGTAGCCGATCAGAAACGGATTGACCCCGCCTCGCCGAAATTCCAGTTCCCGCACGAGCAGATCAAGACCGAGACTGGCAACGTCATCTGCCACGGGATCAAGCGCACGGTTCTTCTGCTGATTGAACACCTTCGTATAACCGTGGCAATCGTCGCAGGTTTCCGCCTTGATGCTGCCGTCGCCCTCGGCCACTTCCTGGAACAGGATCTGCCGGGTCGAGCCACAGATACAGCATTTGGAACGGACATAGTTCCACCACGTATTGCATAGCGAGCAGGAACAATAGCGGGCACCTTGAATACCAGGCCAGTTGACGAGCACCGACGATGTCGGCGGCCCGCCGCATGACGGACAGACGCCGTCACCCACGTCCTCCAGTGCAGCGGCATCGAGCCGGGCCGCGAGTCGGGCAAAATGCACCTGCAGCGCCGCTGCTATATAGACATGTTCGGCCAGTGCCTCGACCGGGATCGCATCGGCGAGCACGTTCTGCAACATGACCGCGCGACCGGCCTCGTCGGCGGCGGCAACCCGCGCAAGCGCCACCTGCGCCTGGGGTGGCATATTCATGCGGCCCGCAGCTTCGAGCAAACGCTTCAAGGTTTCCTTGAACGCGGCATCCGGCACGAACCCGCCGCGATCAAGCGGTGGCATCTTGTGCTCCTTGGCACGCGCGATCTGTTGCGGATCGATCGGTTCAGGGTCCGGTAAATCTTCCTGAATGGCAGCCTGGGCATCCGACAGATCCGCCAGCAGGCGCAAATACGGCTCAAGCTGATGCCCTTCCGCCAGCGCACGGAAACGAGCTGCCCGGATCGCGAAAAGCCGCGCCGGATTCGGAAGCTTGGCGAACGGTGGGATCGGAATATTGCCGATCACTGAGGGATCGGGCTCGGTCATGTCGACAGGCGACATCATCTTACCTCACGAACCGCACGGGCCACGTGCCGTCTTGTATGAAACGGCGCCGGCAACAAGACCAGTTGTCGGCGCCGCGTTGATCGATGCTCAGCTCTTCGCAGAACCGTTCGCGGTCTTGTGACCGACGACCAATTCCTTGAGCCATTTGCGATGGTGGCGCCACGCCCAGCCGCCGGTAACCTGACCCTTGGTCATGGCGTTGATCGTGCCGCGCACCCAGATCGCCGCATAAACATGAACGATCCACACGCAGATGATAGCGACGGCCGCAACCGCATGGATCAGGATCGCCACTCGTTTCTGCGGAATGGTGGTGTATTCGAAGAAGTACTGGTCCCAGACCACCACGCCGCTTGCGATCAGTGTAATGATCAGGATCGACATCGACCAGAACACCACCTTCTGGCCGGCATTGTATTTGCCGACTTCCGGGAGGCGATCCTCGTTGGCCGCAAGCACGTCGCGCAAGCGGGCCATCCAGGTTCCATCCTCGCTCTTCCAGAGATTGGCCTTCCAGAATCGCAGGAACAGCCCTGCGAAACTGAAGAACAGCACCACGCCGATCCACGGATGGATGAAGCGCGTGAACTGACCGCCACCGAACAGCCCCGACAGGAAGTACAGGCTGGGGGTGAACAGGGCCAATCCGGAAAGCGCCAGCAGGATCAGGCAGATAGCCGTGATCCAGTGGTTGATGCGGGCACCGGTTGTATACCGGTCCACCGTCACCTCCTGGCCGACACGGACTTTGTCGCCCGATTCGACGTCGTACATCGTCATGCCTAGCCTCCCTTCGCCAGCTTCTCGGCGTTCCGCTCATCATCCGCCGAAACCCGGTTGGGGCCGGCGATCATATGATGGAGGAAGCCGATCGCTGCGAAAGCGCCCATCGCAGCCAAGCCGGCGTACTTGGTCGCCCCCTTCCACAATTCGACAATCGGGCTGATCGACGGATTGTTCGGCAGATTGGCGTAGATCTCCGGCTTGTCGTTGTGCTGCAGGACGTACATGACGTGCGTGCCGCTCACACCCGGCGGATCGTAAAGCCCGGCGTTCTTGAAACCGCGGGATTTCAGATCCGTGATGCGCTTCTCGGCCCACTTCTTCATCTCGTCCTTGGTGCCGAACACGATCGCCTGGGTTGGGCATGCCTTCTGGCATGCCGGCCCCTGACCGACCGCAACGCGATCGACACACAAAGTGCACTTGTAGGCCTTGTTATCGACCTTCGAGATGCGCGGGATGTTGAACGGGCAGCCCTTCACGCAGTAACCGCAACCGATGCAGTTCTCGTGAACGAAATCGACGATTCCGTTCGAGTACTGAACGATGGCGCCCGGTGCCGGACACGCCTTCAGGCAACCCGGGTCCTCGCAATGCATGCAGCCGTCCTTGCGGATCAGCCATTCAAGATTGCCGGATTCCGGGTTGGAATACTCAGTGTAACGCATCAGCGTCCAGGTATTCGGCGTCAGATCGTGCGGGTTGTCGTAAACTCCGACGTTGATGCCGACTTCCTCGGTGAGGTTGTTCCACTCAAGGCACGCCACCTGACATGCCTTGCAGCCGATGCATTTCGACACGTCGATCAGCTTGGCCACCTCGGTCTGCCGCTGCGCGGCAGGCGTGATGCTGGAGGCCGATCGGCGGATCAGGTCCTTGTCACCGAATTTCGGTGCAGCGGGCTGAGTGGTGGGGTTTGCAATTGGCGTAAACATGCTGATGCCCTCCCCTTATGCCACCGGACCCGAGACGGGTTCGATATTGACAAGGAACGATTTGAACTCCGGCGTCTGAGAATTCGCGTCACCCACAGGCGGTGTGAGCGAATTGACCGGCGAGGCCTTCTTGGTTTCGCCGATGAAGCCGAAGTTGAGCGGCAGACCGACCTGGTGGACGATCTTGCCGTCGATCTTGAGCGGTATCATCCGCTTGGTGACGACGGCCTTGCCCTTGACCTGACCGCGGTTGGACCAGACGCGGACGAGCTGTCCGTGCTTGATCCCCTTCTCCTTGGCCAGTTCTTCGGAGATCTCCACGAAGAACTCGGGCTGCATGACCGCGTTCGCGTGGACGCTCTTGGTCCAGTAGTGGAAGTGCTCGACCAGACGATAGGTGGTCGCGACGATCGGGAATTCCTTGGCGGTACCAAAGATTTCCATGTCGCCGGCAAACACCCGCGCCGCCGGGTTGCCACGGACCTTCGGGAACACCGGGTTTGCAGCCAACGGTGACTCGAAGGATTCGTAATGCGCCGGGAACGGACCGTCTGCCATCAGGCCACGAACCCAAAGACGCGAGACGCCTTCCTGGTTCATGATGAACGGACCGACCGAACGCTCTGGCGGGATGGTCGGCACATAGTCCGGGACGTCGGGGCCGTTCCACCGGCTGCCATCCCAGTACATGTACTTCTTCTTTTCGCTCCACGGCTTGCCCTGCGGATCCGCCGAGGCGCGGTTGTACTGGATGCGGCGGTTGGCGGGCCACGAGAAGCCCCAGTTGCCGTAGACACCCAGGCCGGACGGATCGGACGTATCGCGACGCTGCGCGAGGTTTCCGGTCGGCCCGTAGACGCCCGTATAGATCCACATTGAGCCGTCGGTCGAGCCGTCGTCCCGCATCTCGCCGAAACTGGCAAGCTGCTGGCCTGCGGCGCGAATGACCTTACCGTCGGCATCCTTCAGATCCACCAGCGCGCGGCCATTGAGCTCCTTCAGGAGTTCGTCAGCCGACGGATGCTGCGGGTCCTTGTAGCTCCAGTCGATGGCCATCAAGGCCTCGGCACCCTTGCCGCCATCCTTCTCATAGAGCTTGCGGATGCGGTTGAAGAGGTCCGACAGAATCTCGATATCCTTGCGGGACTCGAAATACGCATCGGCCGCCTTCCACTTCCACTGGATGCAGCGACTGGAGTTGGTGAAGCTACCCTCTTCTTCGGCGAAGGACGTGACCGGGAGCATGAACACCTCGGTCTGGATCTTGGCGGTATCAACATTGTTGTACTCGCCATGATTTTCCCAGAACCGGACGGTGTCCGTCTCGATCGGGTCCATGCTGACCAGGAACTTCAGCTTCGACAACGCCGCCACCGTCTTGCCGGAGTAGGCGATCGACATCAGCGGATTGAAGCCCTGGCACAGAAGCCCGGTGGTCTTGCCCTGATGCATCACGTCGAACATGCGCAATGCGTCATAAACAACATCGAGTTTCGGCAGCCAGTCGTAGCCGAAGCTGTTTTCCTTCGTCGCCTTGGCCCCGAAATAGGTCTTCAGGAAGCTGACGAAGAACTTGTTGTAGTTCTGCCAGTAGCTGGTCTGGTTCGGCTGCAGCGGCTTGAAGGCGCGCTTGCTCAGATGCGCCTCAAGCGTCGGCTCGGCTTCCGTCGGCAGAGCCAGGTAACCCGGGATCGCCGCCGCCAGCGTACCGACGTCGGTGATGCCCTGCACATTGGAGTGACCGCGCAATGCGTTCACGCCGCCGCCGGGGATACCGATATTGCCGCACAGGAGCTGGATCATCGCCGCGGTGCGGATGTTCTGTGCACCGTGCGAATGCTGCGTCCAGCCGAGCGCATACATGATGGTCATGGCGCGCTCGCCGTTCGCCGTCGAAGCCACCCATTCGGCCACCTTCAGGAACTTGTCCTTCGGGGTGCCGCTGACGCGCTCGACCAGTTCCGGCGTATACCGCTTGAAGTGCTCCTTCATCATCTGGAACACGCAGCGCGGATGTTCGAGCGACATGTCGCGAACGGCAAAGCCGTCGGCGCCGAACTCGTAGTCCCAGGTGCTGCGGTCGTAGCTACGCTTCGATTCATCGTAGCCGGAGAAGATACCGTCGTTGAACTCGTATCCTTCCTTGATGATGTAGGACGCGTTCGTGTAGTTCCGTACATACTCCTTATGGATCTTGTCGTTGGTGAGCAGATAGTTCACCACGCCCGACAGGAACGCGATATCGGAGCCGGCGCGGATGGGCGCATAGTGGTCTGCCAAGGCAGCCGAGCGGTTGAACCGCGGATCGACAACCATCAGCTTGGCGCCACGCTCGGCCTTCGCCTCGGTGACCCACTTGAATCCGCAGGGATGCGCTTCCGCTGCGTTACCGCCCATAATCCAGACGAGATCAGTGTTCCTGATGTCCGTCCAGGAATTCGTCATTGCACCGCGACCAAATGTGGGGCCAAGACTGGCCACCGTCGGTCCGTGTCATATTCTGGCTTGGTTTTCGATCTGCAACATACCAAGGCCGCGAGAGACCTTGTATGTCAGCCATCCGGTTTCGTTGGTCACCGAGCTGCCGGAAAGAAACGCCATCGTCGGCCAGCGGTTGACGGTGACGCCGTCGCGGTTCTTCTCGACGAAGTTCTTGTCGCGATCTTCCTTCATCAGCTTCGCGATACGATCCATCGCGAAATCCCAGGAGACGCGCTCGAACTTGTCGGAGCCCGGCTTGCGGTACATCGGGTACTTAACCCGCGTTTTCGCCTTGATGTAGCCGAGAGCCCCGGCTCCCTTCGGGCACAGCGTGCCGCGGTTCACCGGGTTGTCGACGTCACCCTCGATATGGGTGACTTCCATCTTGCCCTTTTCGACCTTGCTCTCGGCCGAGTAAATCATCATGCCGCAGCAGACCGCACAATACGGGCACGAACTGCGGGTTTCTTTGGTCTGCGCAAGTTTGAATGGCCGGATTGACAATGCGTGCGCGGCTTCGATTTCACCAAATCCGAATGCGCCGATCGTCGTCCCTGCCAAACCCGCGCCGGCGCCGATCATAAAAGAGCGCCGCGAGAGCTCCATGTTCATCTGACGATGTCCTTCGAAATAGGCCCCCAACGGGGGACGCCCGAACCTTAGAGTTCGTCCAATCTGAAGGCTAAGGAGCGAGCTATACTTGTGTCAAGAAAAGTAGAGAGAGCAAAACAGCGCACTCCCCCCTAATTTCGTATGATGTGCAGCGCACATTTCGCGCTGCATCGCACTTATAGGATGACACTATTCATATAGCCCAACCCTATATAGAGAATATCAAATCGGCAGACGTCAGAATTCTTCCTACAATACTTTGTTTTTGATCCTGTAGACTTGAATCGTGAGGCTATTCGCTCCGCGAATACGTTACAGTCAGCGGAAGCCTCAGGCAGGATCGGATGACAAACCTTCGCCAACATTACCGGACCGTAATCTGGATTAACCCTCGCAAAATAGAATACTTCTGACGAACGTTTATCGACGCGGAAGGGGCCGACTTCGGGGCTTCGCCTGACTTCACATCAGACTTTAGTCTTACTACCTTTTAATTATATCGCTCCGCTAACATCTGGAGTGGTCGGCATCTTCAAAAATACTCCGGATACGCCGGTGCGCCGCAGCAGTTCGGTATTCTGCTATGGCATCCCCCTGCGGCATCGGTCGAATCGCACCGAGGGCGGCGCAAGAGCTACTATTTGACGGGAAGAGCCCGGCGTGTCGGCCGACTGTCGAGACGTCTCTCCTTGTTCGACCGCTCCTTCGGGCCCATTGAAGCCGATCGGTTTGCCCGACAAGATCGTTGTCTCACGCGATCAACCAAGATCCGCCGGACACCTAGCCAAACATGCAGTTGACGGACACGCCGCCCAACCACGAAACGATCCTCGATCTGCGCGGCATCCGCTGCCCGCATGTCGTGCTGCGTGCCAAGCGGGCGCTCCGCGATGTCCCCGTCGGCGGAACGCTGGTGCTGGAGTGCACTGATCCACTGGCCAGCATCGACGTGCCGCATTTCGTCAATCAGACCGGTCATCTCCTGACAGGACAGGACAGCCGTGAGGCACTCCTGATATTCCGGATCAGGAAGCAGCGGTGAAACTGAACGAGGCCGGCGCGTCATGACGGATATCTATCTCGATCACAATGCGACGACACCGGTCGCCCCTGCCGTGCTCGACGCGATGCTGCCGTTCCTGCGCGCGGAGTTTGGCAATCCCTCCTCCGGTTATGCGCTCGGCCGCCGCGCAAAAGAGGCCGTCGAGACGGCGCGCGCCCAGGTCGCGGCGCTGATCGGCGCCAGACCGGAGACCGTCATCTTCACCAGCGGCGGCACCGAAGCGAGCAATCTTGCGATCCGCGGCTCCGTCCTGCGGCGCGGCGGCCGACAGAGCATCGTCACCAGCACCGTCGAGCATCCGGCGACGGAAGAACCGTGCAGGCGGCTGGCTCGGGAGGGCCATGCGCTCCGCCGCATCCAGGTCGAACCGGACGGACGTCTTGCCGTTGCCGAAGCACTCGAAGCGATCAGCACCGGAGCAAACCTGGTGACGCTGATCCACGCGCAGAACGAGATCGGCGTTCTCCAGCCGGTCACCGAGATTGCAAGACAGGCGCATCGCCACGGCGCCATCGTCCACGTCGACGCCGCGCAATCCGTCGGCAAGATCCCGATCGATGTCGAGGCGATGGATATCGATCTGCTGTCGATCGCCGGCCACAAGCTGTACGCACCGAAAGGCATCGGTGCGCTCTACGTACGCGACGGTATCGAGCTCGAACCGGTTCTGGTCGGCGCCGGTCAGGAATCGGGTCGCCGTCCGGGCACGGAGAACGTGCCTTATATCGTCGGGCTCGGCGAAGCCTGCCGCTTGGCGGCAAGCCGTCTGCCGCAGGCCGAGACGAGAATCCGGCCGCTCACCGACGATCTGCTCGCACGCCTGCAGAAGGCTGTGCCGGGGCTGGCGCGTGTCGGTCATCCGACCGAGCGTCTGCCCAATACGCTGAATGTGCTGTTCCCCGAGGTCTCCGGGCGCGAGGTGCTGGCCGCCTGCCCCGCCGTTTCCGCATCCACCGGCTCCGCCTGCCATGCCGACCGCGAGGAAGCCTCCCCGGTTCTGCGCGCGCTCGGCATTCCGGAACACGAGGCGCTCGGCGCCGTGCGCCTGTCGCTGGGCTTCGACACCACCGCTGCCGACATCGCCGAGGCCGCGTCGGCTCTAAGCGACGCATGGCAGAATGTTCGGCAGATCGTTCGGCAGCGCGGCGCATACGCCGGCGCATCATGACATGTCATGATGATATGCCGCAGGCGTCATTCGGCTTTCGTCTAGAACGATGTCCTTGACCATCTGATACGCCGCTCGTAGTCTTTCCATCACGCGACTTTGCTCAAGCGTCATACCGCGTGTCGGGATTGATCCGTCTTGTCGAGACGGGACGCCAATCGAGCAGCCGCATTCCTTCACAGTGCAGATCAACGACTGCGTTGCGCTCTTGCGCATCGCGTCGCTGCCTAGCCAAGCGCGCCGCATGCCCATCGGTCAGAGGCATTTGCGGAGGAGAGAAGTCGTGTCTGCGGCCAAAAGCGACGACGTGACATCACCTTTGGCCATGCCTTTTGCAGCGCCTGTCGATGCAGTCGAGGAGTGGGATGCCGGCGCGCTCGGCTGCGGCGAACTGGTACTCGAGCTGCGCAAGAAACTGCGCCGGGTTCCCGGCCTTGTGCTGAAGGTCATTGCACTCGACCCTGCCGCGCCGATCGATCTCCCGGCCTGGTGCCGACTAACGCACAACGAACTTATCGATCACGATCCGGGAGCGCACGCCTTCTGGATCAGGTCGAGACAGAACTGGAGCTGAACCGGCACCCGATATCGAGCGTCATCAAACATCGATTTTCAAAACCGAACCGTCAATCCGAGGGAAACAGAAATGTCTGGAAAGTTCGTCATCAGCCTAACCTGCGCGAAGAACGATACCGACAAGGCTACCGTCGCCTTTGTCGTCGCGAATGCTGCAGTCGCATCCGACAAGAAAACCGTGGTGTTCCTGTCTACCGAAGGGACCCATCTGTCGCAGAAGGGTTATGCCGACAGTGTCCATGAAGACGGCTTTGCGCCCCTCAAGGACCTGATGACGAATTTCGCCGAGGCCGGCGGAGAAATCTATGTCTGCTCGCCCTGCTTCAAGAAACGAAAGCTCGACGAAAACAATCTCGTGCCGGGTGCGGTGATTGTCGGCGGCGCCAAGCTCGTCGAGTTTATGAGCGAAGCGGTGCCGAGCATCAGCTACTGAGCGCCGCACAACATCGAAGACCGGAGCGATACGATGAATCCGAAACGCACAGTGGCCATGGCATTCGTAGCGGGGATGCTTGGCTATGTCGTACTGAGCTATCTCGCCTTCAAGGTGCCGACATCGGCCGCAGAAGCCGAACTGTGTGGTTTCATCGATCAGGATTTCAGCGCTTCCGGTCAATTTCTCCACGCTCCCCTCGACGCATGGTGGATCAGCTTCACGCGCCTGCAGGAATACTGGACGTCCATATCGGTCGGGCTGGCGGTCGCGTTCATCGCCTTCGCGCTGAGCGTCGGCCGCCGCGCTGGCGGCACGACGGCGGCCGGAGGCGCAATCGGTGGCGGTGCGCTGGCGCTCTCCGCCCTGTGCGTGAGCTGCCTTGCACCAGTGCTGTCGGTGGTCGGGCTCGGCATCGTCGGAACGCTGCTTGCAGGCGTCCCGAAATGGCTGATCACCGTCAATATCCTGCTGCTGACCGGCTGGGGAATGCTGTTTCTCTCGCGTCGGGCCAATGCCTGCGCGCTGCCATCGCAGCCGCGACCGTCAGCAATCACCGCCAGCTAGGGAGGGACCTATGAGACATCATCTGTTCGCGGGAGCCGCTGCTGCGATCCTGATCGCCGCAATGTCCCCGGCAAGTGCGACCGACTACGCCACGGTTCTCCACCCGGCAAAACCGGGAATGCCGCTCGCGCATCCGATCGCGACCAACGACATCGCACCACCGCCCCTGTCGCTCATTGCCGATCGGCCGGTGCGGCCGGCTTACGTGCCGGGCCTGCCCGGCCTGCCGCAGAACCGCGTGGTGACAGATGACTTCGGCCGCAAGCCGCCAAAGTTCGACGGCGTGTTCATCCGCAAGAGTCGCGTCGAGAATGGCGAAGTGGTCATTCCCGCCGGTGGTCTCGTCTATCACGAGGACACCTGGGGCGGCGAAGTCGCGCTGCGTGGCGAGCAGATTCCGGTCCTTGGCCGGCTCTCAACCTATGTCGATTACGACATGACCACAGTGGTGAAGGAAAACATCACCATTCCGGCAGGCCAGAGCGTCGTCGTCGGCGGGCAGGTCTATCATTATTATGCGACTGTCGTTCACAACAAAACCGCCAACCATACGCTGCACGTCAAGACCATCGCCGGTACGGACTGGGAATGGGCGTTCGGCGCGCCAGTCTTGTCGCCGACGCAAACCGGGTGGTGGAGCGGCATGCAGTTCGCGCAGCTCTACAATCAGGGCAAGGCACGCGAGGTCATGCCGCAGAAGATGGTGTTCGACTGGCTGTCCGGCGTGCGTATGGACCGGATCGTGCTGGCGGATGAAAAGGTCTTTGCCGGCCTCGCCGGCCCGGGCGACACATGGCAAGCCGGAAACCGGACAATCCGGCTGGCGGCGATCGACACGAATGCCGGAACCGCCAGCATCGAGGTGATCGAGGACGGCAAGCCCATACTGACCAAAACGCTCGGCCCGATCCGCAACGAACTGCTGATCGAGGACAACGATGCTCGCAAGGCGCTGGTCTTCGAGCATGGCGATATCATCGGCTTCCTGTCGCCATGGCCCGAGCCATTCAAGGATGGCAAGGCCAATCTTAAAATCTATGCCAAGGCATTCAGCCTGCGCTACGGCGACACCTATGCCGGCGACGCCCGTTTCGCCGTCTATCCCGTGGGCTGCCCAACCGGCCACAATTTCGGATTCATGCTCACCAACAAGGACGAGATCAGAATCAAGCCCGGCGAGACGGTAAAAGGACCCGAAGGCTATTTCTCGATCGCCGTCGACCGCCTGGATGGCGACAAGGTGCTGGCTTGGCATGTCGAAGATCGACAGGGAAACCGTTCGGCTAACCTCGGTGGCCCGACGATCACCAATGTCGATCTCGTCCTTGGCCAGGGCCGCGTCGCCGGTCAGGCTATCCTGAAAGACGTCGGCCGGCAGATGCTGGAGCGCACCTATACAAATATGCAGACGTCGGGCGCGCCCGCATCGACAGCTTCGCCAATGGCACAGTCCGCGGCTCCGCAAACGGTACACGCCTCGTCTTCCGGCCTCTCCCTTTCACCAGGCTTGCTGGCTGCACTCGGCGTCTTCGGCCTCGGCGTCGGGGCGGTCGGCTACGAGTTCGGCCGGCGGCGGACGCGGTCCTGAAATCAAACGGGGGAAACGATGATGATGATCAAGCGCCGCACATTGCTGTTGAGTGCCGGAGCCGCCGGCCTTGCGCTGGCGACGCCGGCTATTGCCCAGACAAAAAAACTGCGTTTCGGAGTCGGGCCGCTGCTACCGAACCCGGACGATACAAAACGTGCTTACACGCCTGTCTTTACGTATCTGGCCAAACAACTCGGCGTCGACTTCGAACTTTTCGCGACCACGGACTGGGCCGGCATGGCGGTCGGAATGGGCTCCGGACAGCTCGATATCGCCTGGATGGGACCGTGGGGTTATGTGATCGCCAACAACACGACGAACTGTCAGGCTGTGGCGACGGTAAAATATGACGGCAAGCCGATCTACTACGCCATCATCATCGCCAGACCCGATCTGCAGGTATCGAAGTTTCCGGACGATACCAAGGGGCGTTCGATCTCTTTCGCCGATGTCGGGTCGACCTCCGGCTGGTTGGTGCCGAGCTATTACGCCAAGGAAGTCTGGAAGATCGACCCCAAGACTTTCTGGAAGTACAGCGAAGGCGCGACCCATGGGGCAAACGAGATTGCGGTGTCGTCCGGCCACGTGGATATGGCCACCGACTTCGACCGCAATCGTAATGCGATGATCGCAAGTGGACGCGTCAAACCGGAATCCAACAAGATCGTCTGGACATCCGACCCGCTGCCGAACGACGCCATCGCGATAGCGCCCAATGCGCCGAAGGAACTGGGAGAGCAGGTTCAGAAAATCCTCGCCGCGATCTCCGAAGAACAGGCCAAGACGCTGCTGCCGCCTCGCTACACCGGTTTCGTCGCAGCCACTCACGCGGATTACGCTCCGATCGAAAAGGCAGGTCTTGCTGTCGGCAAGATCAAAGCGAAATCATGAATTATCCTGACGCTGGATATCTACCGGTGTGGGCCCCGAACGATGGCCGCTAAACGGCGGCCTCGTTCTCCACCGGATCTTTCGCAGGCGTCGCCGTCATGACAGCGGCTGAGCAGGCACTGAGAGAGCTGGATGCGACACGACGGAGCTTCTCCGTCATGCGGATACGGTTCTGGATCGTCACCATCGCCGTGATCGCGCTCTATGCGGTTTCGTGGAACCTGACGGCCATCGATCCGGCGCGGCTCGTTTCCGGCCTGCCGCGCCTATGGGGCTGGATCTATAACGCCTGGCCACCAAAGACGGATGAGATTCCGCTCTTCCTCTATCGCACGGCAGAAACCGTCGCGATGGCGCTCATCGGCACGACGCTGGCGTGTCTGCTGGCGCTGCCGATGGCCGTCCTCGCCAGCCGCAACATCACCCCGTTCCCGGTTCTCTATTATCCCGCGCGCTGGTTTCTCAATGCGCTGCGTGGAATAGACTCCTTCGTCTTTGCGCTGCTGTTCGTCGCGGCGGTCGGCCTGGGTCCGTTTGCAGGCGTTCTGGGCATTGCCCTGCATACCTGGGGCAGCGCGGCCAAACTGTTCGCGGACCATATCGAGAATGCCAATATGGGCCCATTCGAAGCCGTCGGCACGACCGGCGCCGGCCACATCACGCGCATTACCTACGCCCTGCTTCCGGACGTGTTGCCGGTATTGCTGTCGACTGCTCTGTTCTGGTGGGAATTCAACGTACGCGCGTCGACGGTGCTCGGCGTTGTCGGAGCCGGCGGCATCGGACAAGAGCTGAAGAACAGCATGGATCTCCTCGACTTCTCACGACTATTCACCATTATCGGCATCATTCTGATCGTCGTAACGCTGCTCGACCAGTTGTCGAGCTGGCTTCGCAGGAAACTGGTGTGAACGTCGTCGTGGAAACTTCGCCGCCAAACGCGGTGGCTGTTGCAGACATGCCGCCGGCCGGATCGGCCGCACGGCTGATCGTCAACCGCATCAGTAAATCTTTCGGCGATATGATCGCCGTGGACGATGTCAGTTGCAGCGTCAGCGGCAGGGAGTTTGTTGCCGTTCTCGGGCCAAGCGGCTCCGGCAAAACGACGCTGTTCCGTTGTATTGCCGGACTGATCACGCCGGACAGCGGCTCGATCCATATCGACGGCGACGACATCGCGAGCCTGCAGGGGCGCCGACGTCGCCGCATCGCGGTCGTGTTCCAGCAGTTCAATCTCGTCAACCGCCTCAGCGCGCTCGACAATGTCCTCGCCGGCCGGCTCGGCTATCTTTCCGCATGGCGCGGCACGTTCCGCCAGTTCAGCCGCAGCGACCGGCTGCTTGCGATGGAATGCCTCGATCGGGTCGGGTTGCTGAGCAAGGCGGCGCAACGCGCCGATACGCTGTCCGGCGGGCAGCAGCAGCGTGTCGCCATCGCGCGGGCACTTTGCCAACAGCCTGATTTGATCATCGCCGACGAACCGGTCGCGAGCCTCGATCCGACGACAGGCGGAGAGGTTCTCGATCTCCTGCGCGACATAGCCCGTTCCGACGGCGTCGGCGTGGCCTGCAGCCTCCATCAGGTCCATTTCGCCCGCAATTACGCAGACCGTATTGTCGGCCTGGCGCGTGGGCGTGTCGTGATCGATTGCCAGGCAGATGCGTTCGACGAACACGCCTACCAGTCTCTCTATGAAACGCGGCCGGCACGAATGGCCGCACGCGGAACGATCTCATGAAACCGATATCGCAGCATCATGAAACCCCCGACGTCAGCTTCGACGGCGGCGATCTCGACTGCGGCAACGGTCTGCTGCTGCTGATCCGCAAACACATCGACCCGCTGCCGCGCGGCGGTCTGCTGGAAATCCGTTCCACGGAGATTTCGGTCGACGAGGATCTGCCGGCCTGGTGCCGTCTCACCGGCAACGATCTCATAAGCTGGACCAAGGACGGCAAGCAGCGCAGCTTCCTCGTCTGCAAGGGCAAGATCGAGGAGCGCGGCGAAGCCGGCGTGGCAACTCCATCCGTCACAGCACGGCCTGCGCCGCAAGTCGAACAGGCGGTATCGGAACCCGCGCCACGCCGCGCTGCGCCGATCCCGGCGCCACCGGTTCCAGCGCTCGCGGTGATGGGCATGGGAAGCTGGCCGCGGCCGCGCTGGATGACCGAGGCGCTGCACGAGCACGTTCAGGGTCGCCTCGACGATCCGGCATTTCAGGAAACGGCGAACGACGCGGTGCGCCTCGTCGTCGGCGCACAGGAACGCGCCGGCGTCGACGTGATGACAGACGGAGAACAACGGCGCGACAGCT
This sequence comes from Pseudolabrys sp., assembly GCA_035556795.1. Lineage (GTDB taxonomy): Bacteria > Pseudomonadota > Alphaproteobacteria > Rhizobiales > Xanthobacteraceae > Pseudolabrys. The sequence continues at coordinate 233,347 of DATMEV010000010.1, forward strand.
ATGCGAGCTTCGTTGCCACGCGGCTCGACGGCTGCCAGCTCGTACCGCTGATCGACCTGCTGCCACTGGTCGATCACCCGGAGGAATTCGAGGCGGAACTGCGTGCGCTGGATGTCCCCGCCGGCGACGTCCGGCATCCCGGTGTGTTCGGACGCATAAAGCGGAGCCGGCCGATTGCCGGGCACGAACTGGGTTTCCTTCGCGGCGTCACTGACAAGCCGATCAAGATCGCTCTCCCCGGTCCCTATCTGCTGACGCGCACCATGTGGATGGAGTGCATTTCCGAGCAGGTCTATGCCTCGCGCGAGGAGATTGCGGCGGATATCGTCCGCGTGCTGCGCGAGGAAGTCGTCGATCTGCTCGACGGCGGTGCGGCGCTGATCCAGCTCGACGAACCGGTCCTCTCCGAGGTCGTCTTCAGCGGCGCCAAGAACAAGCGCAGCTTCATGTGCGGCGCCCTTTCGGAATCGCTCGGGCCGACACACGAACTCGGCTTCGCCCGCGACCTGATGAACGCGGTGGTCGACGGCCTGCCGCGGGAGCGGATCGTCGTCCATGTCTGCCGCGGCAACTGGACACCCGACGAAAGCGTCGCGCTGAGCGGCAGCTATGCGCCGCTCGTCGAGACGCTCGCCGCCATGCATGTCGGCGGCTACCTTCTGGAGATGTGCACGCCGCGCGCCGGCGAGATGGATATTCTCAAGGCACTGCCGGGCGACACCCGCATCGGTGTCGGCGTGGTCAACCAGAAGCACACGGAAACCGAAGCGCTCGACGACGTCATGACGAAGATCCGCGATGCGGTGAACATGTTCGGGCGTGACCGCGTGCTGCTGCATCCGGACTGCGGCTTTGCAACCTTTGCCGATAATCCAATCTGCTCGGGGACGCATGCGGAGGCAAAGCTGGCCGTGATCGCCCGCGCGGCGCAGGCGCTACGCGGCTGATCCCTCGGACGAATTATTACACTGCGCTTAGTGCGCTTAGTGCGCTTAGTCCCAACTGAGCGCACCGCCGTTCTGGTATTCGATCACCCGCGTCTCAAAGAAGTTCTTTTCTTTCTTCAGGTCCATTGCTTCCGACATCCACGGGAACGGATTGTCGGTCTCCGCAAACACGGGTGCAAGGCCAAGCTGCGCGCAGCGCCGATTAGCGATGAAGTGCATATATTGCTCGCAGAGCACCGCATTGAGGCCAAGGAAACCACGCGGCATCGTATCGCGGCCATAAGCCGCTTCGAGTTGAGCCGCTTCCGCGATCATGCCGCGGATTTCATCCTGAAACGCCCTGGTCCACAGATGCGGATTCTCGATCCTGATCTGGTTGATGACGTCGATGCCGAAATTGAGATGAATGCTCTCGTCGCGGAGGATGTACTGATACTGCTCTGCGATACCGACCATCTTGTTGCGCCGGCCGAGCGACAGGATCTGCGCGAAACCCGTGTAGAACCACATTCCCTCGAAGACGACATAGAACGCGACGAGATCGCGCATGAACGCCTGGTCGCGCTCCGGGGTTCCGGTCTTGAAATCCGGATCGTCCAGATTCTGGGTGTGCTTGAGCGCCCAGGCCGCCTTGTCGGTGATCGACGGAACTTCCCGATACATATTGAACAGCTCGCCCTCGTCGAGGCCGAGACTTTCGACGATATACTGGAACGTATGCGTATGCACCGCCTCCTCGAACGCCTGACGCAGCAGATACTGCCGGCACTCGGGGTTGGTCAGATGGCGATAGATCGCCAGAACGATATTGTTGGCGACGAGGCTCTCCGACGCGGCGAAGAATCCAAGGTTGCGCTTGATGGCGCGGCGTTCGTCCTCGGACAAACCTTCCTTGGACTTCCACAGCGCGATGTCGGCCTGCATTGAGATTTCGGTCGGCATCCAGTGGTTGTTGCAGCCGGCGAGGTATTTTTCCCACGCCCAGCGATATTTCAGCGGCAGGAGTTGATTCACGTCGGCACGGCAATTGATCATCGCTTTGTCGTCGACGGAGACGCGCGCGCCGGCGCGATCGATCGCACCAAGACCGGTCGCGTCGGCAGGTGTCGTAGGCAGCACGATGGCATGCGGCGCGTTCGCGGACTTCGTGACGGACGGCGTAGATACCTGCTGCGGAATCGAGCGCTCCTGCACGGAGGAAGCGGCATCGGACCAGTCGAGTGACATTGATATTCTCCCGGAATGATTTGGCGTGCGCGAGCGGTACTGGCCTCGGAGCCGTCCCCCGCTCGCCTGTCGCAACGGAAACGTCGTAGATGCCCGCAAACCGCGCGGGCTCAACGACAAATCACTGACATGCCTCGCAGGTCGGATCGTCGATGGAACAGGCCATCGGAGACGCAGGCGCCATCGATATCGCGCCAACCGACACGGCGTTGAGCTTGCCGTCGGTGCCTTTCAGCGTCGATTTTTCGACATGCGTCGCCGAGCGCGAGCGCAGATAATACGTGGTCTTGAGGCCACGTTTCCACGCCAGCCGGTACAGCGCGTCAAGCGCCTTGCCCGACGGGTTGGCGATATAGAGATTGAGCGACTGCGCCTGGTCGATCCACTTCTGACGGCGCGCTGCCGCCTCGATCAACCAGGCCGTATCGATCTCAAACGCCGTCGCATAGAGCGCTTTCAGGTCGGCGGGAACGCGATCGATCCGGCCGAGACTGCCGTCGAAGTACTTCAGGTCGGATATCATTACCTCGTCCCACAACCCCCGCTCCTTGAGATCGCGGACGAGATGCGCATTCACCACCGTGAAATCCCCCGACATGTTCGATTTGACGAACAGGTTCTGATAGGCTGGCTCGATCGACTGGCTGACGCCGCAGATGTTCGAGATTGTCGCGGTCGGAGCAATCGCCATCGTATTGGAGTTGCGCATTCCGGTGCTCATGACGCGCCGGCGCAACGTATCCCAATCCAGACGGCTGCCGCGGTCGACGTCGATCGGTGCGCCACGCGCCTCATCGACCAGCCTGATGGAATCGATCGGCAGTACGCCCTTCGACCAGAGCGACCCTTCATATGACGGATAACGCCCGCGCTCCGCGGCGAGATCGGCGGAAGCCGAAATTGCCCAATAGGAAACCGCCTCCATGCTCTCGTCGGCGAAAGCGACAGCATCGTCCGAGGCATAGGGCAGACGCAGAATATTGAGCGCGTCCTGGAAGCCCATGACGCCGAGCCCAACCGGCCGATGCCGCAGGTTTGAGTTGCGCGCCTCCGGGATGGTGTAGAAATTGATGTCGATCACATTGTCGAGCATCCGCATCGCGGTCTTTACCGTGCACGCCAGCTTCTCGTGGTCGAGCTGTCCATCGCGCAGATGGTTTACAAGATTGACCGATCCGAGATTGCACACCGCAACCTCGCTCGCCGATGTGTTCAGCGTGATCTCGGTGCACAGATTGGAGGAGTGCACGACGCCGATATGGCGTTGCGGCGAGCGCAGATTGCACACGTCCTTGAAAGTAATCCACGGATGCCCGGTCTCGAACAGCATGGTCAGCATGCGACGCCAGAGGTCGACCGCGCGAATCTGCTTGAAGACGCGCATCTCGCCGCGCGCGGCCCGGATTTCATAGGTCTCGTATGCCGCTTTGAATGCTGCGCCATAGAGATCATGCAGATCCGGCGTCTCGTCCGGAGAAAATAAAGTCCACGCTCCGTCCGCCTCGACTCGTTCCATGAACAGGTCCGGCACCCAGTTGGCGGTATTCATGTCGTGCGTGCGGCGACGATCGTCGCCGGTGTTCTTGCGCAGATCGAGAAATTCCTCGATATCGACGTGCCACGTCTCCAGATAAGCGCAGACTGCACCCTTGCGCTTGCCGCCTTGATTGACGGCGATGGCGGTATCGTTGGCAACCTTGAGGAACGGCACCACCCCCTGGCTTTCGCCATTGGTGCCCTTGATATGCGCGCCAAGACCGCGCACCTGCGTCCAGTCGTTGCCGAGGCCGCCGGAATATTTGGCAAGCAATGCGTTGTCCTTCACAGCCTTGAAGATGCCATCGAGATCGTCGGCGACCGTCGTCAGGAAGCAGGACGAAAGCTGCGGCCGCGTCGTCCCGGCATTGAACAGCGTTGGCGTCGAAGCCATGAACGAAAACGACGAGAGCAGATCGTAGAATTCGATGGCCCTTGCCTCGCGGTCGATCTCGCGCAAGGCAAGCCCCATCGCCACGCGCATGAAGAACGCCTGCGGCAGTTCGAAGCGGGTACCATGCACATGCAGGAAGTAGCGATCATAAAGCGTCTGCAAGCCGAGATAGTCGAACTGCAGATCGCGCTCCGGTTTCAGCGCGGCGGCAAGACGCGCAATATCGAAGCGACCGAGTTCCGGATCGAGCAGTTCGGCCGCTATTCCCGTCTTGATATAAAGATTGAGATAGTCGGCGTAGCGTTCGGTCATGTCGGCCTGCGTCGCGCTTTCCGGCCGTTCCGAGACAAATGTCAGCGCCTCGCGACGCAATTTGTCGAGCAACAACCGCGCGCTCGCTTTTGCGTAGTTCGGATCTGTCTCGATCAGCGTGCGCGCCGCGAGGATCGGCGCCTGTGCAAGTTCGTCAAGTGAGATACCATCATAAAGATTGCGCTGCGTTTCGGCGGCAATCGCCTGTGCCGAGACGCCGTCGAGACCATCGCAGGCTTCGCCGATCACCGCTTCCAGGCGCGCAATATCGAGCGGCGCCTGCGACCCGTCCGGCAACGACATCCGCAGAATGCGCTGCGGAGATTGCTGCGCCGGAGCAGCCTCGGCTTCCTTGCGTGCCCGCTCCCTCGCCCGTTCCTCTCTGTAAAGTACATAGGCGCGCGCCACTTTGTGATGTTCGCCGCGCATCAGCGCCAGCTCCACCTGGTCCTGCACATCCTCGATGTGGAAGGTGCGGCCAACCTCGACACGCCGCGTGAGATTGGCAACGATCTGCTGCGTCAGCTCGGCGACCGCATCGTGAACGCGGCGAGAAGCGGCGGCGTTGCTGCCTTCCACGGCAAGGAACGCCTTGGTCAGCGCCACCGCGATCTTGCCGGCGTCGAACGGCGTCACCGCGCCGTTACGGCGGATGATCTGATAGGCGGGCTCCGATACTGGCGCCGGCACCGCCTGGCGGGCGGGAGGTGAACTCTGAGGCCGGTTGGTTTCCAGCGCGAGGGACATCGGCTCACTCCATATGTTGGGGCTGGAGCCGAGGAGTCGCGCGCACGCCCGGCCATCGCCGGAAGCCGCCAGCGATCCATCGGGGCACCCCGCCCGAGGACGTTCATGCGGTCACGGCAGGTCTCCTGGCTCGCGGGTCGTGGCGTCGGTCCGGCCTTCCCGAAGCTTTTCAGCCCCAGTGACGCAGAATGGACTTCAGCTACCGCTTACAGTTGCGGGGGCAGCGCCGGCCTTGCCCTGACGGCTCACCGGCTTCCCTCTTGGCCCTCGATCTTGCGATTCAAGGGACCGTGACGACTA
>DATMEV010000011.1:0-24465 GCA_035556795.1 Pseudolabrys sp.
CGACCTGAAACCCGGCATGGTGCTCGAAGGCGTCGTCACCAATGTTGCCGCCTTCGGCGCGTTCGTCGATATCGGCGTGCATCAGGACGGGCTGGTGCATGTCTCGGCGATGTCGAAGACCTTCGTGAAAGATCCGCGCGCTGTGGCGAAGCCTGGCGATATCGTGCGGGTGAAAGTGCTTGACGTCGACAAGCCGCGCAAGCGGATCAGCCTGTCGCTGCGTCTCGATGACGAGGTGGGAGGCAGGCAGGCGCGCTCCGCGCCCGCGCCGGAACGCAAAGCGTCGCGAGCGACGACGTCGGAGGCGCGCGGCGGCAGCGGCGGTGGTGGCGGCGGTGGTGGCGCGCTGGCGGCGGCGCTGCAGCGGGCAGGGCTCGGCAGCCGGCCGAACTGACACCGCGGCGAACGCTTGTACCGGTGAGATGAACTGGTCCTTGCAGGCGAACCAGTACCGGAGAGGCCACGGACTCCGGCGGACGGCGAACCCGTCGCCGGCTTTTCCCGCAGCCGTGCTTCGTATAACCAGTGCTGCCGGCGATCCGGCGTGGTGACGTCGCGGCGCGACGATTGCCGCATCCCGATGTCTGGCCTATATTAGGTAAATGTCTGAAAATAAAAGACAATATAGCCAATGGCGGTTCAGTGTCGCGCCGATGATGGACTGGACGGACCGGCATTGCCGTGTCTTCCATCGTCAGCTCACGCGGCAGGCGCTGCTTTATACCGAAATGCTGACCACCGGCGCGGTGCTGCACGGTGACAGGCAGCGTCTGCTTGGATACGACGCTTCCGAACATCCGGTGGCGCTGCAGCTTGGCGGCAGCGATCCGCAGGCGCTCGCGGAGAGCGCCCGGATCGGCGAGGATTTCGGCTACGACGAGATCAACCTCAATGTCGGTTGCCCGTCGGACCGTGTGCAGGAGGGGCGCTTTGGCGCCTGCCTGATGGCGGAGCCGCAACTCGTCGGCGACTGCGTCGCGGCAATGAAGCAGGCGGTGCGCATTCCGGTGACGGTGAAATGCCGGATCGGCATCGACGATCAGGACTCCGAACAATCGCTGGCGGCGCTGGCCGCCGCGGCGCGAGAGGCGGGCAGCGATGCGCTCATCGTGCATGCCCGCAAGGCGTGGCTGAAAGGTCTGTCGCCGCGCGAAAATCGCGACGTGCCGCCGCTCGATTATGATCGCGTCTATCGGCTGAAAGCGGCGATGCCGGAAATGCCGGTGTCCATCAATGGCGGTATTCGCAGCCTCGCCGAGGCGCGGCGGCATCTCGGCCACGTCGATGGAGTCATGATGGGGCGCGCGGCCTATCAGGAGCCTTGGCGGTTGCTGGCCGTGGATCCGGACATCTATGGCGTCCCGCCGCCGTTCGCGACGGCGAAAGCCGCGGCGCTGGCGCTGCTGCCCTATATCGAGCACGAACTGAGCCAGGGCACCCGCCTGCATGCGATCACCCGCCATATGCTCGGGCTCTTCCGGTCGGTGCCGGGCGCGCGTGCGTTTCGGCGGCATCTTGCGACGGAGGCGGTGAAGCCCGGCGCGGATGCGCGCGTGCTGCGCGACGCGTTGGATTTCGTTGCCGACGATCCGGCGCATCACGGTTCGCTGCATGGCAGTCCTGCGCTGGACAGCCCGGCCGATTTGGCGCAAACCGCCGCGGCTTAGAGTCCCCTCCTGCGGAGTGCCCCGGTGCTGGGCGTCCCTGTTTCAGAACTGGCCTGGCTGGCCGCGATGATCATCGTCGGCGGCATGGTGACGGGCGTCCTTGCCGGCCTGTTCGGCATTGGCGGCGGCGGCATCATCGTGCCGGTGCTGTACGAAGTGTTCCGGGTTCTGGCTGTTCCGGAAGACGTGCGCATGCAGCTCTGTATCGGAACGTCGCTTGCGATCATCGTCCCCACCGCCATTCGCTCCTATCGCGCCCATTCTGCACATGGCGCCGCGTTGTCGACGGTGGTGCGCCAGTGGATGCTGCCGTCGATCGTCGGCGTCGGTGTCGGTGCCTTGACCGCCGCCCTGGCGTCGGCGTCGGTGTTCAAGCTGGCTTTCGTGGTCATCGCCACATTCGTCGCGGTGAAAGTCTTTGTCGGTCATGACAAATGGCGCCTGGGCAAAACGCTGCCCGGCCGCCTTGCGATGTCTGCCTACGGTTTTGTGGTTGGCTTGTGTTCGTCGCTGATGGGCGTCAGCGGCGGTTCTGTTTCCAATATGGTGCTGTCCCTCTACGGGGTGCCGATCCACAATGCGGTGGCGACCTCTGCCGGCGCCGGCGTGCCGATCACCATTGCCGGTGCGCTCGGTTACATGCTGGCCGGCTGGCCCTATCAGTCACAGATGCCACCGCTGTCGATCGGTTTCGTGTCGATCATCGGTATCGCGCTGATGGCGCCGGTATCCAGTTTCATGGCCGGCTATGGCGTGCGGCTGGCGCACCGCTTGCCGCGGCGCAAGCTGGAGATTGCCTTCGGCGTCTTCCTGCTGCTGGTTGCCGCGCGCTTCCTCGTCAGTCTGTTTTGATTCCGCTTCGGCACAGCGCAGTGGTTTGATCGCGGCCCGAAGCGTTTTCGGGCGCAGCGGACATTGGTTCGCTGCGAAGCAAACGCGCCGCATCAAGAACCCCAGATCAAGAACCGGAGCCCTTCAGCGTCGCAATGAAACGGAAAGACGCTAGGAGCCGGCGCGCGCCGCGCGCAGCATCAGCTTGGTGCCGCGAACTTCCCAGCTTTCCAGCCGGTTGAGGAAGCTCATGCCGAGCAGGCTGGTTTTGAGCTGTCCCGGCTGGGCGATCAGCGCCGGCACCGCACGCTCGGTGATGCCGCCGATCGATATCCGGTCGAGAGTTACCGGCGCGGCCTGCGTATGGCCGTTCGCCGTGTCGACACGCACCGAATAGGAGAGGAAACCGGTCGGCAGTCCGGCGGCATGGGCAGCTTCCGCGGTCAGCACCACGCGGCTTGCCCCCGTATCGAGGATCATCGACACCCGCGTGTCGTTGATATGCGCATTGATGGTGAATTCGCCGCCATGCGGGCGGACGATTTCAACCAGATCGCCATGCGTTGCGGCGCGGCCCGGCATCAGTTCGGCCAGGACGCGGTCCGCGACGTCGCGCAGTTCGAACCGGTAAGTGTAGCCGACGCCAAGCAGCGCGGCGAGCAGCATCCAGAACAGCAGTGCCTCGGCGGCTTTCCAGAGACGTCCGCGAAACATCAGCAGCGCAATCGCGCCGAAGATAATGGCCCAGATGATCTTGCGGCCGAGGATCAGCATGTCCTGGGTGTCGAGAAAGCTGCCGATCTGGTCCGGATCGAATGGCGTGATGATCACCGCCAGCGCCGCGGCACAGGCGATCAGGATCACGAGAGCGAATGGGCGGTTCACGGCGCGCGGTCCGTCAACGCGCCGCCCGCGCGCGGCGGGTGCGGGTCGGCAGCTCGGACATGATCCGCGCCCGTTCGCCGGCGGACATTGCGCGCCACCGGGCGATCTCGTCGATCCGGCGGTTGCAGCCGAGGCATAATCCGGTGCCGGCGTCCATGACGCAGACCTTGACGCATGGGCTTTCGATCATCGCGCTATCGGTGGTGGTGGCGGCCATGGCGGCACAGGCAACAGAAGGCAAAAAGACTCGCAGCGGCAAGATACGCACCGCGCGTTGCAAAGCAATTGCAGGGGACGGCGTTAAAATCCAGCCTCAAAGGTCGAGTCTGAACAAAAGACCTTTGCGAGGGGGGCGTGTCTCGGCGGCGCCCGGCGTTTCCGGGGCGATCGACGGCGCTTCGTCCGCGAGCGGGGCCATCGCGGTGACCACCCGTTCCGGCGGGAAGGTGACGATAACCTCGGTGCCGATGCGCAACTTGGATTTCAGCGAGAAGGTGCCGCCGTGCAGATCGACCAGGCTTTTGGCGATCGGCAGGCCGAGACCGGCGCCCTGTTCGGCCGATTTGATGGAATTCGAGCCCTGGCCGAACGACGCCAGCACCACCGGAATCTCCTCTTCGGGAATGCCGGGGCCGGTGTCGGTGCAGCTCAGATATTGTCCGCCGGAGGCCGTCCAGCCGGCCTTGAGCCAGATCTCGCCGCCTTGCGGGGTGAACTTGATCGCGTTCGACAGGAGGTTGAGGCAGATCTGGCGCACCGCGCGTTCGTCCGCCCACAGGCGGGGCAGATCGGGCTCAAAGGCTTCATGAATGGTGATGTCGCGGTTGCTGGCGCGCAGCTTCAGCAGATGGTGGCAATCCTCTACCACCATGGTCAGCGAGATCGATTCTTCGTTCAGCTCGTAACGGCCGGCCTCGATGCGCGAAAGATCGAGGATCTCGTTGATGAGGCCGAGAAGATGCACGCCGGAATTGTGAATGTCGGCGGAGTATTCCTTGTAGACCGGAACCGAGTGCTCGCCGAAGATTTCGCCCTTCATGACCTCCGAGAAGCCGAGGATCGCATTGAGCGGCGTGCGCAATTCGTGGCTCATCTGCGCCAGGAAGCGCGATTTTGAAATGTTCGCGGCTTCCGCGCGCCGGCGCGCTTCGTCGGAGATCGCCTTCGCCTGTTCCAGCTCGCCGATAAGGGCGTCTTTTTCGGCGCGGGCTTCCAGCGTCGACAGCGTGGTCGAGTAAAGGCGATACGACAGCAGCGCGAAATAACCCTGCGCCGCCACCGCCATCGCGGCGAGGATGTAGTCGCGCAGCGTGCCGAGCAGCAGAAAGTTGAGTGCGACTGCGGCCGCGACCGGAAAGGTCGCGGCGTAGACCGCTATCGGCAGGCTGGACGCCAGCATGCTCGCCACGGCAACCACCAGCAGCATCACGAACAGCATGAAGGTGCTGGAGCTTTCGTCGCCGCCGCCGACCGGATGGATGAGGATGAACATCCAGGCGAGGCCGTAGAACAGGTCGAGAATGATGAAACGCAGCCGCCAGGCCCGCATTTCCCCCGGGCCGTTCGCCGCCGCCAGGAATTGACGGCACTTGGTGATCATCACCGCGTGGATCACCAGAACCGACAGGGTCCATATGCTGGCGGTGAGCGCGCCGGCCCACAGGCTCGACAGGAAGCCGATCGTCGAGACCAGCAGCAGGATGATGAGCGAGGCGGAAATTCGGTTCTGCGCATAGAGACGCAGCAACTCGTAGTCGAATGCCGGACGGGTGCCGCTGGTCGACGTCAGGCGATCGCGTGCCTCGCGGACATGTTGCGCCGCAAGCCGGCGGTTCACGCGTGAACTTTCCGGCGGCAGGGCAAGGTCGGGTCTTTCGCTGAGAGTTGTCATTGCCACCGATACGCAGGAAACTGCCGTAAAGTCTCACGAATACGTTAAAGACGGTCTTAAGGAACCCGCGGGCCGTCATGGTTAACGATCCGTTGCGCCGCGGACGGACAACGGGCGGGAGAGAGCGGCGATGAAGCTTTACGACGGAGGCCGCGCGCCGAATCCCCGGCGGGTGCGCATTTTCCTGGCCGAGAAGGGGATCACGGTTCCGCTGGTGCCGGTCGATCTCGGCGGGCTCGAGCACAAGGGCGCGGCCTTCACCGCACTCAACCCGATGCAGCGGCTGCCGGCGCTGGCGCTCGACGACGGCACCGTTTTGACGGAATCGATCGCGATCTGCCGGTATTTCGAGGCGCTGCATCCACAGCCGCCGCTGTTCGGGCGCGACCCGCAGGATCGTGCGGTCGTCGAGATGTGGGAGCGGCGCGTCGAATTCCACCTGCTGACGCCGGTATCCAACGTGTTCCGGCATTCGCACCCGGCAATGAAGGAGATGGAAGTGCCGCAGGTGCCGGCATTCGGCGAGGCCAGCCGGCCGAAAGCCATTGCGTTTCTGGAATTTCTCGACGGCGAGCTTTCCCGACGTCCTTATGTCGCCGGCGACCGCTATTCGGTCGCCGACATCACCGCGCTGGTGAGCGTCGATTTCATGAAGCCGGTGAAACTGGCAGTGCCGGACCATCTCGCCCATGTCCGGCGCTGGCATGCCGAGGTCTCGGCGCGCCCGAGCGCCAAAGCGTGATTTGAGGCGTGAGCTGGCGCGGTCATGACCGTTGAGTGGGAAGGGTCATGACCGAGGGTCAGGTCAGCGGTTGAGCAGCGCGATCAGGCTCGACGTGTCCCAGCGGTTTCCGCCCATTGCCTGAACCTGCGAATAGAACTGGTCAACCAAGGCCGCGACGGGCAGGCGGGCGCCATTGTTGCGCGCCTCCGCGAGGCAGATGCCGAGGTCTTTGCGCATCCAGTCGACGGCGAAGCCGAATGAAAACTGACCCTCGGTCATGGTCTTGTAGCGGTTCTCCATCTGCCAGGACTGGGCGGCGCCCTTGGAGATGGTGGCGACCAGCTTCTCGATATCGAGGCCGGCCTTCATGGCGAAATGCAGCCCCTCGGACAGGCCCTGGACCAGCCCGGCGATGCAGATCTGGTTGACCATCTTGGCAAGCTGGCCGGCGCCGGCCTCGCCCATCAGGTTGCAGGCGCGCGCATAGGCCGCAATCACCGGTTCGGCGCGGCCGAAGACCGCCGCATCGCCGCCGCACATCACCGTGAGGACGCCGTTTTCGGCCCCCGCCTGGCCGCCGGAAACCGGCGCGTCGAGGAAATCGAAGCCGCCGGTCTTGGCGGCGGCATACAGCTCGCGCGCGATCTCGGCGGAGGCGGTGGTGTGGTCGACCAGCACCGTGCCCTTCTGCATGCCGTGGAAGGCGCCGTCCGGGCCGAGCATGACCTCGCGCAGGTTATTGTCGTTGCCGACGCAGGCCATGACGAAATCCTGACCCCGGGCGGCTTCCTGCGGCGTTCTGGCGCTGCTGCCCCCGTATTGCTTGACCCACTGGTCGGCCTTGGCGGCGGTGCGGTTATAGACGGTGACCTCGTGGCCGCCCTTGGTCTTCAGATGCCCGGCCATCGGGTAGCCCATTACTCCGAGGCCCAGAAACGCCACCTTCGCCATTGTCGCCCTCCCTGTGTCCTTGCGTATCCTCGCTGCTGCCATAGGTCATTGCTGGCGCAGGCTCGTCAACTGCCGGTTCGACCGACGGCGCATTGACCGCAGGGGCCGCGCCCCTATGGTGAGGGAGACGATTTCAAACGTTTGCTGCGCCGATCGGGGTCCGTTCGCCATGTCAGTCACCAAGGAACAGGTTCTTGAAGCTCTGGCGAAGGTGCCGTCGCCGGACGGCACGCCGCTGCCGCAGGCCGGCGTGCTTTCGCAGATCATCGCCAAGGATGGAAAAGTGTTCTTTTCCATCGGCGTCGAGGCCGCCGCCGTGAAGGCGTGGGAGCCGGTGCGCAAACAGGCCGAGGATGCGGTGAAGGCGCTGCCCGGGGTTGAGTCGGCGCTGATCGCGTTGACGGCGGAGCGGGCCGCGGGAGCTGCGGCGTCGTCAGCCGCGCCCCAGGGAGGCACCCAAAGCGGCACTCCAGGCGGGCATCGGCACGGAGCAGGACACGGCGGGCCAGCCCGTTCCAGCGGGCAGGGCAGCAACCAGCCCGGCGTTCCGGGGGTCGATGCAATCATTGCCGTTGCCTCGGGCAAGGGCGGGGTCGGCAAATCGACGACCGCGGTCAATCTGGCGCTCGGCCTGCGCGATCTCGGCCTGCGGGTCGGGGTGCTCGACGCCGACATCTACGGCCCGTCGATGCCGAAGCTGCTGGCGATCCACGGCAAGCCGGAAACCATCGACGGCAAGCGGCTGAAGCCGATGGAAGGCTACGGCCTCAAGGTGATGTCGATCGGCTTCCTCGTCGAAGAGGAAACACCGATGATCTGGCGCGGCCCGATGGTGATGTCGGCGCTCACGCAGATGCTGCGCGAGGTCGAATGGGGCTCGCTCGACGTCATCGTCGTCGACATGCCGCCCGGCACCGGCGACGCGCAACTCACCATGGCGCAGCAGGTGCCTTTGCGCGGCGCGGTGATCGTCTCGACGCCACAGGACCTCGCCCTCATCGATGCGCGGCGCGGTGTCGCCATGTTCAAGCGCGTCAACGTGCCGATCCTCGGCATCGTCGAGAATATGAGTCACTTCGTCTGTCCGAGTTGCGGCACCCGCTCCGATATCTTCGGACATGGCGGCGCGCATGCGGAGGCGCAGCGGCTCGGCGTGCCGTTCCTCGGCGAAGTGCCGTTGCATATCGATATTCGCGAGAAATCGGATGCCGGCCTGCCGGTGGTGGCGACCGACCCGGACGGCCCGCATGCGAAGATCTATCGCGAGATCGCGACGCGCCTGCGCGACCAGTTGCGCGGCGGCAGCGCGGCACGCGCCGCGCCGAAGATCGTCATCGAGGCCTAAAAGCAATTCCAGGAAAAAGTGCGCGGCGGTTTTCCGTCCGGAATTGCGTCGAGGACAAGAGCAATTCCAGAAAAAGTGTGTGACGGTTTTCCGTCCAGGATTGCGTGACATCATCGAAGCGATCGTTTCGCCATATCCGTGAAACGCCGGGACGCGTGCGACGCGTCCCGCTGTGCTTGTCAGTCAGTCTTCCGCCCACATGCGCAGCAGGTTGGACAGCGATTTCGACAGCAGGTCGAAGTCGGCGCTCTTGCCGTCTCGCGCGAACAGCCGCCGCCGCGCCGTATCGAGATCGAACAGCAATTCGCGCTGCGCCGCATCGCGTATGAAACTGCGCGCCCATCCGGCACAGACGATGCGCGTGCCGCGCGTCACCGGATTGACGCGATGCAGGGTGGTCGCCGGATAGGCGATCATCGTGCCGGCCGGCAGTTTGTAGCTGTCCTCGCCGTCGTGATCTTCGATCACCAGTTCGCCGCCGCCGTAGCTTTTCGGTTCGTACAGAAACAGCGTGAAGGCGATGTCGGTGCGCAGGCCGCGCATCAGCGCATCGTCGATATGCGTGCCATATTCCATGCCGGGCGCGGTCTTCGAGAACAACAGCGGCGTGAAGGCTTTCGGCCGTGCCGCCATTGTAAAAACATCGTTGGCGCGCAGCCGGCTTTCGATCAGCTCCCGCACCGTGTCGAGCGAGTGGTCGCGCGCCGCGGCCTGCCGGTTGTGCTTCACCAGCCTGGCGGCGAAGCCGGCCGTCTCGCGTCCGTCGACGAAGCGGGCTTTCGCGAGTGCCGAGCGCACGGTTCTGACTTCGTCGGCGCTCAGGACGTTTCCGATCACGAGCCGCATCTCAGGCTCCGCAAGTCACGGGCTGCACAAGTCACGGACTGTATCAGTGTCATTCTCATGATCATTCTATGACACTGCGCGTGCAAACTTGCCAGCCGGCCGGTTGCAGGACGTGCTGATTGGAACGCCTCAAAACTTGACTGCGGATGCGCCATTGAAAATGCGACGTGTCCGGAGGCGGCTTGTAAGCGATATGGTCGTGCGCGACATGTTTGTAACTGGACGCGATGCACGAAGGTTGTATTGTCCGGCGATCGACGAGGTGGACGATGAAGAAGAAAACCAAAATCTGGCTCGGTGTCGGCGCTTTCGCGATGGTGAGCAGCGGCGTTGCGGCAGGTGCGCAGTCTTCGCAGACCGCTGCGTCCGAGCCTTCGCTCGATCCGGTCAATATCAAGGCGCTCGCGGTCACGACGCAGCCGGCCGGCCATATTGTCCTCGCGCAAGGCAAGGGTGCCGGCGGCGAGGGAAGCGAAGGCGGTGAGGGTGGCGAAGGGCAGATCGACCCTGCTGCCGTCGATGCCGATCCGGTCGATTACGGTATCGCCCTGCAGGTGATCGCCGCGCACTACCATGCCGGCCTGCTCGCTTATGAGAACAACGAGCAGGATGCCGGCGCGCAGATGTTCGCGCATGGGCTCAGCGAGGTTTATGTCGAGCTCGAGGACATTCTGAAGAAGCGGGGCGTCGTGGGGCTCGGCGACAAGCTCAATGCGGCAGTCGACGATGCGGCCGACAAGAAGCCGGTCGATGTCGTGCGTCGTCGGGTGACGGATGTTCTCGATGCCCTGACCGGCGCCGAGGCACACGCGCCGAAAGACGACAAGCCGGCGATGGCGGTGAAGACCGAAGTGATGGCCGAAATGCTGGAGCGGGCCGCCGCGCAATATCACGTCAGCGCCAACAGCACGGATTTCGAGTCCTATCTCGACGGCCTCGGTTTTACCCTCGCGGCGCAGGCACAGGCGAAAACCGCGTTGCCATGGCTTGAGCAGCAGGCACCGAAAAAGGCGGCCGCCATCCGCAAGGCGCTCGATCTGGCGACGCAGGCCTATCCGGGGATCAAGCGCCCGGCGGCCAAGATCGACGCCGGCCGGTTTCTGGCGGCGGCATCGGAAGCCCGTCTGGCTGTCGCGCGGATCCCCTGACGATGTCGCAGCGCAGCGAAGCTGCGCGGCCCGTTTAGGACTTTCTATCGAGCGCCCATCCGCCAGTCTTGTCTTGCTGGACTGCGGGCATTGGTTGTATGCAAAATGTTCGGATGTGCGTGCGGGGCTTCCTTCCGTGCACGACATGCTTGCATGAGTTCGGCCCGGCCGTGTCCTCTTTGTCCGGGTAACTGAATGTGTTCGACAAAAATCATCGGAGCTGGAGAATGAAACGTCGGCAGTTTCTGGGCGCGGCAGGAGCCGGTCTCGCGGCGGCAACGATTGCAAAGCCGGCCATCGCCCAATCGAATCCCGAGGTGAAGTGGCGGCTCACGTCGAGCTTTCCCAAATCGCTCGATACGCTGTTTGGCGCGGCGGAGGTTTTCGCCAAATCGGTCGCCGAAGCGAGCGACAACAAATTCCAGATTCAGGTCTTTGCGGCCGGCGAGATCGTCCCCGGCCTGCAGGCTGCCGACGCGGTGTCGAACGGCACCGTCCAGATGTGCCATACGGCCTCCTACTACTATGTCGGCAAGGACCCGACCTTCGGGTTGTTCACGGCGCAGCCGTTCGGTCTCAATACCCGTATGCAGAGCGCATGGATGCTGCATGGCGGAGCGCTCGACCTCGCCAACGACTTCTACAAGAAGTTCAATTTCATGGCGCTGCTGGCCGGCAACACCTGCTGCCAGATGGGCGGCTGGTTCCGGAAGGAGATCAAGGACGTTGCCGACCTCAACGGCCTGAAGTTCCGCATCGCCGGTTTTGCCGGGCAGATTTTCAGCAAGCTCGGCACCGTGCCGCAGCAACTTGCCGGCGGCGATATCTATCCGGCGCTGGAAAAAGGCACGATCGATGCGGCCGAGTGGGTCGGCCCCTATGACGACGAGAAGCTCGGCTTCCAGAAGGTGGCGAAGTACTATTACTATCCGGGTTGGTGGGAAGGCGGCGCGATGCTGCACAACTTCATCAATCTCAACGAGTGGAACAAGCTGCCGAAGAACTATCAGGCAATGGTCAAGGCCGGCTCGGAAGCGGCGCACAACTGGATGGTGGCGAAATACGATTCCGCCAATCCGGGGGCGATCAAGCGGCTCGTCGGTGCGGGCGCGCAACTGCGGCCGTTCCCGCAATCGGTGATGGAAGCCTGCTACAAGGCGACGACCGACACCTATAACGAGGTGTCGGCCAAGAACGCGGACTTCAAGAAAGTCTATGACAGCATGGTCGCGTTCCGGAACGACGAATATCTGTGGTGGCAGGTCGCCGAACTCGGCTTCGACAGCTTCATGGTGCGCATGCGCTCGCGCGGCTGAGCGTCTGCATCGCGGTTCGATGCGTCATCGGGCCCTCCGCCGGTTTCGGCGGGGGGCTTTTTCATTGTGTATTGTGCCGGTGCATTGTGCCGGTGCTGTGGCCCGGCGCCGGTGGCCCGGCGCGCTTCCATCGAATTGTGCGAGTCTGGACGGTACGAGTCGGGATGGTGCGAGTCTGGATGGTACGGGTCTAGAATTTCGGCGGCTGGTCGAGATTGAGCGGCGGCATCTCGATCTGCGGGACTTCGATCTTCACCTTTCCGGGGTCGATGACCACCGTGTCGCCCTTGTAGTGCATGACCATCGCCGGGAACAGGATCACCAGCAGGATCATGATGATCTGGATGCCGACGAACGGCACCGCGCCCCAGTAAATCTGCCCGGTGGTGACGGGCGCGATCCTCTTGCCGCTGACCCGGTCGATATAGGCTTCGCGCGGCGCCACCGAGCGCAAATAGAAGAGAGCGAAGCCGAACGGCGGATGCATGAACGATGTCTGCATGTTGACGCCGAGAATGACGCCGAACCAGATCAGGTCGATGCCGAGCCGGTCGGCCGCGGGGCCGAGCAGCGGCACGATGATGAAAGCGAGCTCGAAGAAATCGAGGAAGAAGGCGAGGACGAAGACCAGCGCGTTGACGAACAGCAGGAAGCCGACCTGTCCTCCCGGTAGCGAGACCAGCAGTTCCTCGACCCAGACATGGCCGTCGACGCCGTAGAAGGTGAGGGAGAACACCCGCGCGCCGATCAGGATGAACATCACGAAGGCGGACAGCTTGGCGGTGGCGCGAACCGCCTGCCGCAGGAGATCGATGGTGAGCCGGCGCTTCAGGAAGCCGAGGATCAGCGCGCCGACGGCGCCCATCGCGCCGCCTTCCGTCGGGGTGGCGACGCCGATGAAGATCGTTCCCAGAACGAGGAAGATCAACAGCAGCGGCGGCACCATGACGAAGGTGATCTCCTGCGCGATCCGCGACAGGAAGCGGAACTTGAACGCCGCGTCGCTGACGCGGTTGATCAGCGCCACCACCAGCGCGAAGCTGATGGAGACGAACATCGTCAGCACGACGAAATCGACGCCGCTCGTATTCGAACGCAGCATCACGAAATAGCCGAACAGGCCGCTGATCACCGCAAGCACGATGACCGAGGTCAGGCCGCGGCTGCCATTGTCCTCGCGAAAGCCCACGGCCTCAGGCGGCAGGCCGGGCGTCGCCTTCGGAAAGATGGTCGAGACGATGAAGATATAGAGGATGTAGAGGCCGGCAAGCACCAGGCCCGGGATGAAGGCGCCCTCATACATGTCGCCGACGGAACGGCCGAGCTGGTCGGCCATCACGATCAGCACCAGCGAGGGCGGGATGATCTGCGCCAGCGTGCCGGAAGCGGCGATGACGCCGGTGGCGACGCGGCGGTCATAGCCGTAACGCAGCATGATCGGCAGGGAGATCAGCCCCATCGAGATGACCGATGCGGCAACGACGCCGGTCGTGGCGGCAAGCAGCGCGCCGACGAAGACCACGGCATAGGCGAGGCCGCCGCGGACCGTTCCGAAGAGCTGCCCGACGGTGTCGAGCAGATCTTCCGCCATGCCCGATCGTTCGAGAATAAGCCCCATGAACGTGAAGAACGGTATGGCGAGCAACGTATCGTTGTTCATCACGCCATAGACGCGTTCCGGCAGCGCCTGCAGGAAGTCCGGATGGAACTGCCCCAGCTCGATGCCGATCAGGCCGAAGATCAATCCGACGGCGCCGAGGGAAAACGCCACCGGATATCCCAGCAGCAGGAACGCCACCAGCGCCGCGAACATGATGGGCGCCATATTGTGGATCAGGAAGGCGGTCATGAGCGATCGGTGCCTGTTGGATCAACGTTTTTCGATGGCATCGACGAGATGCTCGACTTCGGCTTCCAGCGCGCTCACCTTGGCGGCATGCGGATCGTCGATCAGGCCTCGCATGATGGCGATACGCTTGATGATTTCGGAGATCGCCTGAAGGAACAGGATGGCGAAGCCGATCATGATCAGCGATTTCGCCGGCCATTGCGGCAGCCCGCCGGCATTCATCGACTGCTCGTTGATCTCGTATGACTTCTCAAAAAACGGGACGCCGGTGACGATCATCACCACGGTCAGCGGCAGCAGGAACAAGGCGTGGCCGACGAGGTCGATGGTGTTGCGCAGCCAGGTCGGCATCAGATTGTTGATGATGTCGACGCGGATATGCTCGTTATCGAGGAGCGTCCACGGCGCGCACAGCAGGAAGACGACGCTGTACAGCACCCATTGCAGTTCGAGCCAGGAATTCGAGGACGTGTCGAAGATCTTGCGGACGGTGGCGTTGGTCGCCGACACCAGGACGGCGATCAGGATCAGCCACGACAGATATTGTCCGACGGCACGGTTGAAGGCGTCAATGACGCGCGTCAAGGGCAGGAGCGATCTGATCAGCGAGTTGAAACTGCGCACGTAACTCCCCAACGCTGCCGATTTGGCCGGCCGCATCGCCCCCGCGCCGTGAGCATCGATCTGCCCCGCGCCTCGGAGATTAGCCAGATGCCCCCGGCCACCGTCAATCGGAAGTTAAGCTGATAGTGTTGCTGATGCCATTGCCGGCGCATTTTTGGCCCTCAAGCCGGCCTGGCCTCCCCAACCCGTTGTTAACCGGCTGCGTGTAGGAACAATCTCCGAAGGCAGCTTCCGGGCAGGCGCTGCCATTTCCATGCACGCCCGCGCGGGGGACGGCCGCGATGCAGCATCTGACGATTTCGGAACGGTTCGTCGCCGCCGCGTCGGCGCCGGTGCTGGCGTTTTTGCTGTGGCACGGGCTGTCGGCAGTCGTCGCAACGCAGTTTGTCCCATCCTCCGGCGCCTTTCTGGCCGCGTCTGCAGCTCTCGGCATCGTTCTGGCGGCTGCGGCTGGCTGGGTGGTCTGGCGGCTGGCGCGGCAGCTTTCATCGACGCTGGACGGCGCGGCGGATACCCTGGAATCGCTGATCTATGCCCAGTTGCCGACGCGTGCGGCCGCGCCGGCGGGGCGCGACCAGGCGGCCCAGATCGCGGCCACGGTCGAGCGGCTGGCCGATGCGATCCGCGAGCGCGAACGGCGCGACCTCGTGCATCGCGATCTCGAACGCAGCCTGCAGACCTCGCGGCGCCTCAACCTGTCGAGCCTCGCCGATGAGGTGCAGAGCGTCACCGGTTATGGCGTGCAGCCGATCATCGAGGGCGTGGCGGCGCTGCGCCGGCGGGCCGGCGACATCCAGACCATGCTCGACAGTGCGCATGCGATCTTCGCGGACGCAGCGCAGACGGCGGAAACGGCGCGCGTCACGCACGGCACCATCGACCAGTTCTCCAGCGAAATGACCGCCGCCATTACCGAGATTGCCGCGCAGTTGCGTTTCGGCACGGAAATGGGAGACGCGGCCGTGTCGCGCGCCAACGCCTCGCGTGGCGCGATCAATGCTTTGGCGCGTGCCGCCGAGGACATCGGCGCCATCGTCGGCGTCATCCAGACGATTGCCGAGCAGACCAATCTGCTGGCGCTCAATGCCACGATCGAGGCGGCGCGGGCCGGGGATGCCGGCCGCGGCTTCAGCGTCGTCGCCGCCGAGGTCAAGTCGCTGGCCATGCAGACCGGCCGCTCCACCGAGCAGATCGCCGCCAAGGTTGCGGAAATCCAGTCGACGACGCGACAGGTGGTGTCGTCGCTTGGTGGCATCGCCGAATCGATCGAGCAGTTGTCCGGCATTACCGGCTCGATTTCCGCCGCGGTCGACGAGCAGCGCGCGACGACCGAGAGTTTCTGGGACAGCGCCAAGCAGATGACCGCGGTCTCCTCGGAGATCTCCACGCGCATCGCCGACGTTTCCCACGCTTTGACCGCTTCGGCCGAGGGCATTCGTGAGGTCGCGGCAACCGCCGAGGCGATCCAGGACGTCTCGGACACGCTGGGGACGTCCATCCCCGAGATGGTCCACCGCGCCGTGAAGGCCGATCTGCGCGAACACCCCCGCTACAATGTGGATCTGTCGGCCACGATCAGTTGCGGCGACCGCACTGTCGCGGTGCGCGTTTTCGATGTGAGCGAGGGCGGGGTGCGGATCGAACGGCTGGAAGGCATACAGATCGGCGACCGGCTGACGGTAGTCTTCGACGGCATGCGCGCCATCGAGGGGCATATCGTGCGCGAAGCCTCGGGACACGAGTTCGGTATCAGCTTCTCGCCAGCGACGCTGCGCCTTGAGGAACTGCGCGACCTGGTGACGCTGGCGGCCTGATCCCGCCTATCCCGTCGTTGCGGCATGATCGGACGATGGCGAGCCGGAGATAGTTTCCGTCAGAACCGGTCAGCCGCCGGTAACGCTCATATGTCGTCCCAGCGCCGGCCGCTTGTGCCGCCGGTCGATGACGAAATCGTGCCCTTTCGGCTTGTGCCGGATGGCTTCGTCGATCGCGGCATAGAGCGGGTCGTTGGCTTCCGATGCCCGCAGCGGCGCGCGCAGGTCGGCCGCATCCTCCTGACCGAGACACATATACAGCGTGCCGGTGCAGGTGAGGCGGACGCGGTTGCAGGATTCGCAGAAATTATGCGTCAGCGGCGTGATCAGGCCGAGCCGCCCGCCGGTTTCCTTCACGCGCACGAAGCGCGCCGGCCCGCCGGTCCGGTAGTCGATATCTTCGAGCGTGAAGCGTTCGGAGAGCCGCGTGCGCACCATCGACAGTGGCAGATACTGGTCGATGCGACGCTCCTCGCCGATATCGCCGAGCGGCATCACCTCGATGAGCGTGAGATCCATGCCACGGCCATGCGCCCAGGAGAGCAGGGAAGGGATCTCGTCGTCGTTGACGCCTTTCAGCGCAACGGCGTTGATCTTCACCTGCAGGCCGGCCGCCTGCGCGGCATCGATGCCTTCAAGCACCTTGTGGAGATCGCCCCAGCGGGTGATTGCGCGGAATTTGTCGGCATCGAGCGTGTCGAGCGAAACGTTGATGCGCCGGACGCCGAGGTCCTTCAGCTCGGCCGCATATTTCGGCAATTGCGTGCCGTTGGTGGTCAGCGTCAGTTCATCGAGCGCACCGCTTTGCAGATGGCGCGACAGCGACCTGAACAGGGTCATCACACCGCGGCGGACCAGCGGCTCGCCGCCGGTCATCCGCAATTTGCGCACACCCTTGGCGACGAAGGCGCTGCACAGGCGATCCAGCTCTTCCAGCGTCAGCAGGTCGGCCTTCGGCAGGAACGTCATGTTCTCCGCCATGCAGTAGACGCAGCGCAGGTCGCAGCGATCCGTCACCGAGACACGCAGATAGGTGATGGCCCGCGCGAAGGGATCGATCAGCGGACGCGGACGCTCACCGGCACGATCGATGTCGGTGGTCGGACGGTCGATCTTCAAATCCATCACGTCGGTTGCATTCATCGCACATCCTGCGGGCACGACAGGCCAGCTTGTAGCCATACTAATGTAGGCAGCCCGGCCAGCGAACGCGAGCACGGCAGTGTCATACAAAAGGCGGAATGCAAAAAGGCCGCACCATCGGGTGCGGCCTGCTGCGGGGCATACGGCAATGCGTGCTTATTGCTGCGATGCAGCGGGGGGCGGCGCCGATGGCCACGGCGACGAAGCCGCTGGTGCGGGCGCCGGGGCGGCGGGGGCCGGTGCCGCGGCCTGCGGCGTGGCAGCCGGCGCGGCGGCGCGCGGCTTCGGAGCCGGTTTCTTCGGTGCGGCGCGGCGGCGCTTGGCCGTCGGCTGCGGCGGTGCGGCTTCCAGCTCGACGGTCGCCGGATTGGGGCGCAGCGTCGGCGGGCCGTTGCCGGTAATCACCTGCAGGTTCTCGGTGGCGGTCTGGTAGCCTTCGAGGGTGAATGTTGCGGTCTGTCCCTCGGTCGTCTGCAGGGCAAGCGAGCAGGGGGTCTTGCAGGTCTGGTCGCCGACCTTCACCTCCGCGCCCGGCGGCTCGGATTCAAAGCGCACCGCATCCGTTACCGGTGCCGGCTTGAAGAAGTCGAAGTCTGAATTCGAAGACGAGCATGCCGCAAGCAGGAGGCTGCCGCCGATAATCGCGATCACTCGATACATGATGAATCCCGTCCATCAGGTGGATAGTCACCTGCCCGCATCAACCATACGGACGGCCACAGATCGGTGCAACCTTGGCAGCCCCGTTAACCTTACCGCGGTAGCGATGAACCATGTCATTCCCGGGGCAGGCCATATTTCACCCCGGGGCTTCCCGGGAAAGCCCATACCGTTTCCCGGGCAGTGCGTTTGGCGCGTTCAGCCGGATGCGGCCGTCTCGTCGCGCCGCAGCATGGCGTGTGCCGCGGCGGCCAATTCGGCGAAGCTGCTGATGGTATGATCAGCCCCGAGCTGCGCGGGCGGAACATCGCTATAGCCGAAGTCGACCGCGATCACCGGAATCCTGGCCGCGCGGGCGGTGCGGATATCCGTCGTTGTGTCGCCCACCATGACGGCAGCGGCCCGGTCGGCGCCGGCGGCCGAGATGGTGCGGAGCAGCGGCGTCGGATCGGGCTTGGGGACGCCGAATGTGTCCTGGCCGCAGATCACCGGGAAACGTCCGTCGATGCCCAGCGCGCCGAGCAGCCGGCGCGCCAGCCCCTCGAGCTTGTTGGTGCAGATGGCAAAGCGCCAGCCACGGCTTTCCAGATGATCCATGGCCTCGATCGCGCCCGGAAAGGGGCGAGACTGCTCGGCGATGTGGT
The DNA here is from genome assembly GCA_035556795.1 of Pseudolabrys sp. GTDB lineage: Bacteria > Pseudomonadota > Alphaproteobacteria > Rhizobiales > Xanthobacteraceae > Pseudolabrys. The sequence continues at coordinate 18,339 of DATMEV010000011.1, forward strand.
CGCTGTAATGTGCGATGAAAGCCTGAAACAGGCGTTCGAGGTTCGTCTCGTCGCAAACCCGCTGATGGGCGGCAAAGGCGCGCTGGATCATCACGCGGGCGCCGGCGCCGACGAGGCGACGCGCGGCATCCAGCGCGACGGGTGGTATCCCTTCCGGCGCGAGCACGGTATTCAGCGTGCCGATCAGGTCCGGGGCGGTATCGACGAGTGTGCCGTCGAGGTCGAAGACGACGAGTGGCGCGTGCATGGTGCTGGTTCGCTAGCCCTGGCGGGCGCAATATGCAAGCCCGGCATGCAAGCCCGGCGCGCGGGCGGCGCCGCGCGGCATCTTGCGCGGCAAATGCTTGCGGCGATGCTTGCGGGATATCGGCCAAAACCGGCTATCCTCGCGCTGCAAACAACGGTAGATAGCCCGTTCACCGCCCCCGATAACCGCCGGATGCTGCGATGTCCGCCGAAAACGCGCCCCTGACCGTCGATGCCCAGAAACGCGCCGCGGCGGCGCGCGCGCTGGAATTCGTGCGCTCCGGCATGCGGCTCGGGCTTGGTACCGGTTCGACGGCGCGGCCTTTCGTGGAAATGGTCGGCGAGAAAGTGCGCGCCGGAATGCAGATCGTTGCGGTGCCGACGTCGGAAGCGACGCGCGCGCTGGCTGCGGAGGTCGGCATCCCGCTGACCACGCTCGACGAGACGCCCGAACTCGATTTGACCGTCGACGGCGCCGACGAGATCGACCCGGCACTGACGCTGATCAAGGGCGGCGGCGGCGCGCTGTTGCGCGAGAAGATCGTCGCCAGCGCCTCGCATCGGATGATCGTCATCGCCGACGAGTCGAAATGGGTGTCGGTCCTCGGCCGGTTTCCGCTGCCGATCGAGGTCAATGCCTTCGGCCTGGCCGCGACCCGTCGCGCGGTCGAGCGCGCCATCGCCGACGCCGGCCTGCACGGGAGCCTGTCGCTGCGGTCCGGCAAGGACGGCCATGCTTTCGTCACGGATGGCGGCCACCTGATCCTCGATGCGGCGCTGGGCCGGATCGCCGATCCGCAGACTCTGGCGGACCGGCTGGTAACCGTGCCGGGGGTCGTCGAGCACGGCCTGTTCGTGGGGGTCGCGCAGACGGCGATTCTTGCCGGGCCTGCCGGCGTACGCATTGTCGAGCGGCCCTGATCCCTGATCGGTGTGCTGAAGTTTACATCAACGAGGAGCGTTGGAAGATGAACGTCGATCGAATGGTTGCGGGGCTGGCGCGGGGCATGATGGTTGCGGTTGCGCTGACGATGTTGTCCGCGCCTGCCTCGGCGCAACAGCAGCCGTCGGCGGCGGCGATGGCGAGCGCGCGCGAGATCGTCGAGGTGAAGGGGGCGATGAACCTGTTCAACCCGGTGGTTGCCGGCGTGGTCGAGAAGATCAAGCTGACGTTCCTGCAGTCCAATCCCAACCTTCAGAAGGATCTCGACAGCGTCGCCCATGCGCTGCGCGCCGAATATGCGCCGCGCGCCGTCGAAATCCGCGACCAGCTCGCGCGCCTTTACGCGCAGCATTTCAACGAGCAGGAGCTCAAGGACATCCTGACCTTCTACAAGTCGCCGCTCGGCAAGAAGATGAACGAGGAAGAACCGAAGCTTGTCGACCAGAGCATGGTCTTCGTCGAAGGCTGGGCGGAAAAGCTTTCCGAGGAAGTGCTCGGCAAGTTCCGCGCCGAGATGAAGAAGAAGGGGCACGACCTCTAAACCGCACCAACGGGGTCGCAACGCAGGCTGGCGCATCGCGATGGCAGAACAGGACGTCGATCTTTTCGTGATCGGAGCGGGCTCTGGCGGCGTGCGCGCGGCGCGTGTCGCCTCGAGCCATGGCGCGCGGGTGATGATCGCGGAGGAATACCGCGTCGGCGGCACCTGCGTGATCCGCGGCTGCGTGCCGAAGAAGCTCCTGGTCTATGCGTCGCGCTTCCGCGAGGAGTTCGAGGACGCCGCCGGCTACGGCTGGAGCATCGGCACGCCGGCGTTCGACTGGCCGACGCTGATCGCCAACAAGGATCGGGAAATCGCGCGGCTCGAAGCGGCGTATACGACGACACTGGAGCGCTACAAGGTCGCGCTGGTAAAAAGCCGCGCGGTCCTCGACGGCCCGGGTGCCGTGCGGCTCGCCGACGGCACGCGCGTCCGCGCGAAGACGATCCTGATCGCCACCGGCGGCTGGCCTTATCACGGCGACGACATTCCCGGCATCGAGCATGTCATCTCGTCGAACGAGGCCTTCCATCTCGACGCGCTGCCGAAGCGGATCGTGATCCAGGGCGGCGGTTATATCGCGGTGGAGTTCGCCGGCATTTTCGCCGGCCTCGGCAGCGAGGTGACGCTGGTCTATCGTGGCGAGAACATCCTGCGCGGTTTCGACGACGACGTGCGCGAGCATCTGCGCAACGAGATGGAGAAACGCGGCATCAGGATCATCTGCGGCCACACGGTCGCTGCCGTGGATCGCTCGGGCGATGAATTCGTCGTGCGGTTGTCCGACGGCACGCGCGTCCCGGTCGATAAGGTGATGTTCGCGACCGGCCGGCGACCGCACGTCGACGGGCTTGGCCTGGAGACGGCCGGCGTCAAACTCGCTCCCAACGGCGGCATTGCCGTCGATGCCGGTTCGCAGACTTCGGTGCCCGGCATCTATGCGGTCGGCGACGTCACCAACCGTATCAACCTGACGCCGGTCGCCATCCGCGAGGGCCATGCCTTCGCCGACACGGTGTTCGGCAACAAGCCGGTGACGGTCGATCACAGCAATGTGCCGACCGCGGTTTTCTCCGAGCCCGAGGTCGGCGTTATCGGCCTGACCGAGGCGGAAGCGGTGAAGGCCCTGCGGGTGGTCGATATCTACAAGACCAGCTTCCGGCCGATGAAGGCGACGCTTGCCGGCCGCGACACGCGCTCGTTCTTCAAGCTGGTGGTTGACGGCGAGATCGACCGGGTGGTCGGTTGCCACATCGTCGGGCCGGATGCCGGGGAACTGATCCAGGTCGTCGGCATTGCGGTAAAGATGCAGGCTACCAAGGCGGAGTTCGACGCCGTCATGGCCGTACATCCGACGGCGGCCGAGGAACTGGTGACGATGCGCGAAAAGGCCATGAGTTACGGCCGGGAGGCCGCCGAATAGGCCGGAAAGTCTTGCCTGCGGCGCCTGGGTGGACAACTTGGACGGGCAAATTGTCTCGATCTTTCAATATGCTGGCATCGCCTTGCGGCGGCGTGTATAAGGCCGCCACTTTCAGGAGCAGGTGTGATGGCGGAGCGTTGGACCCCCGATAGCTGGCGGAACAAGCCGATTGTCCAGGTGCCGGATTATCCGGATGCGGGAGCGTTGGCCGATGTGGAAAAGCAGCTTGCAAGCTTTCCGCCGCTGGTTTTTGCAGGTGAGGCGCGCAGCCTGAAAAAAGCGCTGGCGCGGGTCGCCTCTGGCGACGCGTTCCTGCTTCAGGGCGGCGATTGCGCCGAGAGCTTCGCCGAGCACGGCGCCAACAATATCCGCGATTTCTTCCGCATGTTCCTGCAGATGGCGGTGGTGCTTACCTATGCGGCGTCCTCGCCGGTGGTGAAGGTCGGGCGCATCGCCGGCCAGTTCGCCAAGCCGCGCTCCTCGCCGATGGAAAAGCGCGACGGCGTGGAATTGCCGAGCTATCGCGGCGACATCATCAACGATATCGCGTTCACCCCGGACGCGCGCATTCCGAATCCGCACCGCCAGTTGCAGGCCTACCGGCAGTCGGCGGCGACGCTCAATCTGCTGCGCGCATTCGCGAGCGGCGGCTATGCCAATCTCGGCAGCGTGCGCGAGTGGATGCTGGGCTTCATCAAGGACAGCCCGCAGTCGCGGCGCTATGTCGAACTGACCGACCGGATCTCGGAGGCGCTCGCCTTCATGCAGGCGTGCGGTCTTGATCTTGAGCGCCATCCGGAACTCAAGACGACGGACTTCTACACCAGCCACGAGGCACTGCTGCTCGGCTTCGAGCAGGCAATGACGCGCATCGATTCGACGTCGGGCGACTGGTACGACACGTCGGGTCACATGCTGTGGATCGGCGACCGCACGCGCCAGCTCGATCACGCGCATGTCGAGTTCTGTCGCGGCATCAAGAATCCGCTCGGTCTCAAATGCGGACCTTCGTCGAAGCCGGACGATCTCATCAGGCTGATCGACATCCTCAATCCGGAGAACGAGCCCGGCCGGCTGACGCTGATCGCCCGGTTCGGCGCCGACAAGGTCCGGGAGCATCTGCCGGCGCTGGTGCGCGCGGTGCAGCGGGAAGGGCGCAGCGTGATCTGGTCCTGCGATCCGATGCACGGCAACACCATCACTTCGGCAAGCGGCTACAAGACGCGGCCTTTCGATCTGATCCTGAAGGAGGTGAAGAACTTCTTCGCGGTCCATGCCGCGGAAGGAACCTATGCCGGCGGCGTCCATCTGGAGATGACCGGACAGAACGTCACCGAATGCACCGGCGGTGCGCGCGCCATCAGCGATGCCGATCTCAACGACCGCTATCATACGGTCTGCGATCCGCGTCTGAACGCCGAGCAGGCGATCGACATGGCGTTTCTGATCGCCGAATGCATCAAGACGCAGCGCAACCGGCTGGCGCGGCCGTTGCCGGCTGTCTCGGCATTCTGACGGCGGATTGCGGGCGGATGTCGCGAGGCTTAAAAACCGAGCCATGAACACCCGCCCTGCCGACCGGCTGACGATCGCGATCGCGCAGCTTAATCCGACCGTCGGCGACATTGCCGGCAATGCGGAAAAGGTCCGCGCCGCACGTGCGCAGGCCGGCGACGCCGACCTGCTGGTTTTTCCGGAGCTCTTCATCTCCGGCTATCCGCCGGAAGACCTGGTGCTCAAGCCGGCCTTTCAGGCCGCCTGCCGCGCGGCGGTGGAAGCACTGGCGCGCGAAACGACGAGCGGCCCGGCGCTTCTCGTCGGCACGCCATGGCGGGAGAACGGCAAGCTCTACAATGCGGTGGCGCTGCTCGATGGCGGCAGGATCGCGGCGCTGCGCTTCAAGGTCGACCTGCCGAATTACGGCGTGTTCGACGAAAAGCGTATCTTCGTGTCGGGGCCGCTGCCGGGGCCGGTGAGCTTTCGTGGCGTGCGTCTCGGCGTGCCGATCTGCGAGGATATCTGGGGGCCCGATCCGGTCGAATGTATCGCCGAAACGGGCGGCGAAATCCTGCTCGTCGCCAACGGTTCTCCCTATCGGCGCGGCGTCTCCGACGAGCGCCTCAACGTCGTGGTCTCGCGGGTCGTCGAATCCGGCTTGCCGCTGCTTTATGTCAATCAGGTGGGCGGCCAGGACGAACTGGTGTTCGAGGGTCGCTCGTTCGTGCTCAATGCTGACAAGTCGTTCGCCGTGCAGTTGCCGGCATTCCGCGAATGCGTCGTCGCGACGCATTGGACGCGCGGACGGGATGGCTGGCGTTGCGACGGACAGCCGCTCGCGGCGGTGGAAGAGGGCGAGCGCGTCGACTACGCCGCCTGCGTGCTCGGCCTGCGCGACTACGTCAACAAGAACGGTTTCGAAGGCGTCGTGCTCGGCCTGTCGGGCGGCATCGATTCCGCGCTGTGCGCCGCGATCGCCGTCGATGCGCTGGGCAGCGACCGCGTCCGCTGCGTGATGCTGCCGTACAAATATACGGCACAGGAATCGCTGACCGACGCCGCCGCCTGCGCCAAAGCGCTTCGGGTGCAGTACGAGGTCCTGCCGATCGCCGATGCGGTGAAAGGTCTGGAAGCAGCGCTGGCGCCGATGCTCGCGGGGACCGGTCGCGACGTCACCGAGGAGAATCTGCAGTCGCGCGCGCGCGGCACGATGCTGATGGCGATCTCCAACAAATACGGCCTGATGGTCGTGACGACCGGCAACAAGTCTGAGATGTCGGTCGGCTACGCCACGCTCTATGGCGACATGAACGGCGGATTCAATCCGATCAAGGATCTCTACAAAACCGAGGTGTTCAGGCTGTCGCGTCTGCGCAATGCGTGGAAGCCCGAGGGCGCGCTCGGCCCCGACGGCGAAGTGATTCCGCCGCAGATCATCACCCGCGCGCCGAGCGCGGAATTGCGGGAAGACCAGAAA
>DATMEV010000012.1:0-11441 GCA_035556795.1 Pseudolabrys sp.
TATGCGAGCTGGACGCCCGGTCGGGCCGTTTTTGATCTGCGTGCTTCGGCCGGGCCGTCACAGACGCAGACGTCGCGCAACACGGTACTGACGCCGGGCACGATCCATGGCAATGCCAGCGGGTTTGGCGGTGGCGTCAGCTTCGAGGCCGGCTATCGCATCCTGGCTGGGTCGGTGACGATGAAACCCTATGCCGGCATTGCCTGGCAGGGCCTGCGTCGGGACGGTTACGCGGAGACGCAGCAGCCGTTTGGTCTCGTCTATCCCTCGCAGTCGTTCGAGAAGCTGACGACGACGCTCGGCGCGGCAATCAGCACGCAGCGGCGCTTCGCCAACGGCGTGGTGGTGACGCCGGAATTCAGGATCGGCTGGGGACACGATCTGCGCGACACGACGCTCATCAGCCAGGCGGCGCTACTCGACAGCGCCTTTACCGTCGGTGCCGCCAGCCCCGGCCGTGACGCGGCGCTGGTCGGCTTCACGCTCGCCGGCTGGGCCACCGATCACCTGCGCCTGTTCGCCGCCTATAGCGGCGAATTCCGCAGCAACGCGACGAGCCACCAACTGACCGGCGGCCTGCGCTACGCATGGTGAGGCGGCGCGATATACCACCTGCGCGGTGGCTGATATAAGCGGTGTTGCGATCCGCGGCTTTGTTTCTGATGCAATCGGACACGAAGGACTGGATTGTTGTTTTGATGCGCGTTTTCTTCACGCGAACCGGTGCTCACTTCGCTCGGGAACGCCAGAGCTGCGAGGTTTGACGATGAAGCTGTGCCGGTTCGATGATCGCCTGGGGCTGGTGACCGGCGACCGGGTGCTCGATGTCACTGCGGCGCTCGATGCCCTGCCGGCGCACCGTTATCCGTTTCCGCATGGCGATCTGATGATCGAGAACCTGTCCGCTCTGGCGGCGTCGATCGCTGCCGCTGCCGGGACCGCAAAGGCCTATGCGCTCGCCGACCTGAAGCTGCTCAGCCCGATCGCCAATCCCGGCAAGGTCGTTGCCGCGCCGGTCAACTACAAGAAGCATCTCGAGGAGGCGCAGGCCGATCCGGAGATCCATCACCAGAACAAGGTTGCGGAGATCCAGCGCGTCGGCCTGTTTCTGAAGGCGACGAGTTCGGTCGTCGGGCCGGGCGAGGGCATCGTCATCCGTCATCCCGAGCGGCGCACCGATCACGAGATCGAACTGGCGGCGGTGATCGGCACGCGCGCCGACCGTGTGTCGCGCGAAGACGCGATGCGCCACATCGCCGGCTACTGCATCGGCCTCGATATCACCGTGCGCGGGCCGGAGGAGCGCAGTCTGCGCAAGTCGATCGACAGCTACACCGTCCTCGGTCCGTATTTCATCACCGCCGATGAGGTCGGCGATCCGTCGGCGCTCGATCTGCATCTGACCGTCAATGGCGAGACTCGGCAGCGTGCCAATACCCGCGATCTGATCATCGGCATCGCCGATCTGATCGTCTTCGCGTCGTCGTTCTATACGCTGATGCCGGGCGACGTGCTGCTCACCGGCACGCCGGAGGGCGTCGGTCCGATCGTTCCCGGCGACACCGTCGAAGCGACCATTGCCGACGTCGGCGATATGCGGGTTGCGGTGCGCTAGGGCGCGGACGAACGTCCGGATCAGCTGCCGTTCCGCTTGGCGAAGAGCTGCGAGATGGTGCGCCGCAGCCAGCGGTTGGCCGGATCCTGGTCGTAGCGCGCATGCCAGTATTGGCAGATGACGAAGCGCGGCATGTTCAGCGGATGCTTCACCAGCCGGAAATTCTCGGCTTCCCGGAACATCTCGCCGAGCTGGCCGGGAATGGTGACGACCATGTCGGTGGTTGCGACGATCATCGGTACCGCGAGATAATGCGCGATGTGAAGGGTGATCGCCTTGTCCAGCTTGGCCTTCTCGAACAGCGCCTCGATGTCGTAATTGGTGCCGCGCGTGCTCACCAGCGCATGCGGCAGATATTTCAGGTCGTTGACCGTCAACGTGTCGCCGGCCGCCGGATGATCGGCGCGCATCATGCAGACGAATTTCTCGCTCTGGATCTTCTGCTGATGAAAGCCGCCGCGCAGGTTGGGCAGGTAGCCGATCGCCAGATCGATGTCGCCTGACTGAAGCCCTTTGCCGGTCTCCCGCTCCGAGACCTCACGGATGTTGAGCGACAGGCCGGGGCCGTGCTGGCGCAGGTGGCTGACGAAGCGCGGCAGCAGCAGCACGGCGCTGATATCGTCCATGACGATGTTGAATTTGCGCTCTGCCGTTGCCGGATCGAAATCGCCGGGCAGGCTCAGTGATCGCTCGATCAGGCTGGTTGCCGCGTTGAACGACTTTGCCAGTTCGAGCGCGTAAGGCGTGGGCACCATGCCGGCGCGCCGCCGGACGAACAGCCGGTCCTTGAAGACCTCGCGCAGGCGGGCGAGCGCGTGGCTGATTGCCGGTTGGCCGCAGGACAGTTCCGCTGCAGCGGCAGTCGCGCTCCTGGTCCGCAACATGGCGTCGAATACGCGGATCAGGTTCAGGTCGAAATCGGCATTCTTCGAGCCCATTGCGGGCACGTTGGCCGATCGCTGTCGCAAGTGCAACCCCGTGGATCAATGGTGGCCGGGCCGCCGGCCTTATCGATGTCGAAGCTGCCCGGCCTTTGCGGCCGGGCAGCATGGTCAGGATGGTGGCTGGCTATTTCCGAACCGCGGTGAGATCGATCTCGACCTTGCAGCCGGGGACCAGCAGCCCGCCAACCTGCACGGTGGTGCGCGGCGGCGGCGAGGGGAAGAACTCGCGCCAGACCTGATCGAAATAATAGAACTCGTTCAGGTCGGTCATGAACACCTGCGATTTCACCACGTCGGAGAGATCGCAGCCGCCGGCCTGCAATGTTGCCTGCAGATTGGTGAGGACGTAGCGGGCCTGGCGCTGGATGTCGGAGCCGTAGAACGGGAAGGCGGGATCCTGCTTCGCCTCCGGCGGGATGCCGGTCTTGTAGTCGGAGGCGATCTGCCCGGCGGCGTAGACGGTGTCGCCGGCGACGACGCCCTGACAATAGTGCGCCATCGGGGCCGGTACCTTGGCCGACGTGATCACCTCGCGCTTGACGCCGCGCTTCACGGCAGTGAGGTCGATCTCGACCTTGCAGCCGGGGACCAGCAGCCCGCCGACCTGCAGGGTGGTGCGCGGCGGCGGCGAGGGGAAGAACTCGCGCCAGACCTGATCGAAATAATAGAACTCGTTCAGGTCGGTCATGAACACCTGCGACTTCACCACGTCGGAGAGATCGCAGCCGCCGGCCTGCAGTGTCGCCTGCAGATTGGTGAGGACGTAGCGGGCCTGACGCTGGATGTCGGAGCCGTAGAACGGGAAGGCGGGGTCCTGCTTCGCCTCCGGCGGAATGCCGGTCTTGTAGTCGGAGGCGATCTGCCCGGCGGCGTAGACGGTGTCGCCGGCGACGACGCCCTGACAATAATGCGCCATCGGAGCCGGCACCTTGTCGGACGTGATGATGGTGCGCTTCACATTACTTTTGACGCCGGTGAGGTCGATCTCGACCTTGCAGCCGGGAACCAGCAGCCCGCCGACCTGCACGGTGGTGCGCGGCGGCGGCGAGGGGAAGAACTCGCGCCAGACCTGATCGAAATAATAGAACTCGTTCAGGTCGGTCATGAACACCTGCGACTTGACGACGTCCGCCAGTGTCGAGCCGGCGGCCTCGAAGGTCGCGCGCAGGTTCTCGAGCAAGTAGCGGGTCTGGCGCTGGATGTCGGAGCCGTAGAAGGGGAAGGCGGCGTCCTGCTTCGCCTCCGGCGGGATGCCGGTCTTGTAGTCGGAGGCGATCTGCCCGGCGGCGTAGACCGTGTCGCCGGCGACGACGCCCTGGCAGTAATGCGCCATCGGGGCGGGCACCTTATCGGACTTGATAATCTCGCGTTTCATTGCTGATCCTGATGACGAAAAGAACGAATGCGACCGGCGCGGAAAGCGCACCGTCCGCAGCGCAAGGGGGGATCAGGCGTGACCGTTGGCGGTGTTTGCGATGTTGCCTGCTCTCGCTCGTTCATGCATGCATCGCCCGCCGCCTTGTCTGGACGCCTGCTTCTGAATTAAGACGTGCAATTTCAATGTGTCCAATCAATCGCAAACATTCTCGATATGAACAGTTCTAATAGTGGCCTCGATCTCAATCTGCTGCGGGTGTTCGATGCCGTCTATCAGACCGGCAGCGTGACACGGGCTGCGTCGCTGATCGGTCTCAGCCAGCCGGCGATCAGCCATGCCCTGACCCGGTTGCGCCGTTCGCTGAAAGATCCGTTGTTCATCCGCTCGCCGCAGGGAATGTTGCCGAGTGCGCGGGCCGACGAGATCTACGACGCGATTCACCGGGCACTCAGTCTTGTCGACAATTGCGTATCGAACGCCGGCTTCGATCCGAGCCGGGAAATCCGCACCTTTATCCTCGGCATGAACGATATCAGCGAGGTTGTTTTTCTGCCGGCGCTGATGAACCACCTGAAGGAAGTGGCCCCGGGCATCAAAATCCGTACCGAACATCTGTCAGCTGAAGAGGTCGTCGACGGACTGCGCTCGGGCGCCATCGATCTGGCAGTGGGATTCCTGCCCTCCTCGCTCGACGAGGACTTCCAGGCGAAAATCCTGTTCGAGGAGCATTATGTCTGCATGGTCAATGCACGCCATTCGGTGGCGCGACGGCGTCGGCTGAACAAACGGGATTTTCTGCAATCGGCGCATGCTGTGGTCGGTACGGAAAATTCCGGTCACGTTCTGGCCGAGAACCTGCTCACGCAATTACGCCTCGAGGGACGCATCGTGTTGCGGGTGCCGCACTTTCTGACGATCCCGCTGATCGTTGCGCAGAACGATCTGATCGTGACGGTGCCGAGCCGTCTCGGCCTCGCAATCAGCACCCATGTCGACGTGCGGCTGCTGCCTTATCCGGAGAAAATCCCAAGCTTCCCGGTCAGTATCTGCTGGCACGCGCGCGAGGAAATAAATCCCGAGAACCGCTGGTTGCGCGAGACATTCGTCTCGCTGTTCCGCGACGGTTCGCCCCCGCAGCGGCCGCGTGCATCGCGCAGAAGTTGAAGATTGAATGCTTGTCGGCGTCGATTGTCGCGGATGTCGATGCGGCTTATCCCGGAATGATTGTGGTTGCGACGTAGTGTCTGCGATCGGGGAGCCGTTGGAAATCGGGCCGTGGCGTCGCCGCCGATCAGGCAGGCGCGTCTGCTCAGGAGCGAGGCAGGGAATGCCTATCGTCTAAACTATCGATTCCGTGCATAATCTTTATAAGGAACCTGCGGTAGACATCATTCTGGGCGCGACTCTACAGTTCCTCATTCTGCCAGCAAATAGGCAGCAAGTCGTAGCGCCGACTTCGGAGGAATTCTGAATGCGTATGTCACGCCGTAAATTTTCAGCCGCTTTCGCCATTATTGCCGGCGTTGCCGGCTTACCATTATTGGCCGCGCCCGCGAGCGCACAGCAGCCAACGATCAAGATCGGCGCGCTGCTCGCGACGTCCGGCCCGGGCGCCTATCAGGGCGCTCAGCAGAAAGAGGGAGCCGAACTCGCGATCGAGTTCCTGAACAAGGCTGGCGTGAACGGTCGCAAGTTTTCGCTGCATCAGGAAGACTCCGCTTGCGGCCCGCTTCCGGCGACGCAAGCCGCCAAGCGTCTGATCGAAACCGTCAAGCCGGACGCGATCATCGGCGAATCCTGCTCCGACGGTACGCTGGCGGTGATGCCGCTGATCGAGCGCGCCGGCATTCCGCTGGTCAATGCCAGCGCGTCGTCGCTGAAGATCACGGAGCCGGGCAATGCCTGGACGTTCCGCATCTTCCCGCATGCCATCCAGCAGAGCGACAGCTTCGCACGCAACGTCTACGAGAAGCTCGGTGCACGCAATGCGGTGCTGCTCTACGAAAATACCAATGCCGGCATCGATACGATCGATTCGTTCGAGAAGGCTTTCACCGCCAAGGGCGGCAAGATCCTCGCCAAGATCGGCTTTGGCCGCGACGTCAACGACTTCACCGCGATCGCGACCCGCATCGCCGGTCTCGGCCCGGTCGACATCATTCCCACGGCTTCGCTCGAAGGCCAGGGCGTGAAGATCGCCCAGGCGCTGGCGCAGGCCGGCATCACCAAGGCCGGCGGCGGCAAGGCCGTCCAGCTCAGCAATATCTGGCTGCCTGCCGGATTTGACGAAAAGGCCGGAAAGGCTGCGACCGGTTTCATCCGCATCGTCCAGTTCAACCATCTTGAACAGCGTGCGCCGGTGCAGGAGTTCCTGAAGCTCTACAAGGCCAAGTATGGCGCCGACAAGATTCCGTCGCATCTGCAGGCGCAGGGCTACGATCAGGTGATGCTGATCGCCGATGCGGTGCGCCGCGGCGGCACCGACGGCAAGTCGATCCGGGATGCGCTGCTGGCGACCAAGAACTTCGAGGGCGCAACCGGCCATGTGATCTTCGACGGTCACCGCCAGAACAGCAGCCCGGATACCATCCACTATGTCGAGACCACGGCTGATCTCGGCTGGAAGACCCTCGACTGGCAATAATCCGTCGGTTTGATAACAGCGGCGGAGCGGGTCATGCCCGGCTCCGCCGCTGCTCTGCCCGGCACCCTTCGGGCCTTACAGGAAAAATACGATGTTGGACCTGCTCCCTATCTTCGCCCAGCAGCTCATCAATGGTCTGGTTCTCGGCAGCATCTATGTGCTGGCTACGCTTGGGCTGACGCTGATCTTCGGAGTGCTCGGTCAAATCAATTTCGCTCACGCCGATTTCGTGACGCTTGGCGCCTTCGCGGCCTTTTTCGTGGCCCGCGCGACGGGCGGAAACTATCTCATCGCCATTTTTGCGGCGCTGCTGGTCGGCGCGCTGCTCGGAAGCATCATCAACGGTACAGTTTTCTCACCATTGCGCAATGCGGATGAAACGCGGCCGCTGGTCGCCACCATCGGCGTGTCGGTGCTGCTGGAGAATACCGCGCTCGCCTTTCTTGGACCGGTGCCTTACGCGTTCGATAGCCCCTACAGCAGTCAGGTGATCCGCGCCGCCGGTTTGTTCTTCACCGTGCAGAACCTGCTGGTGGTGATCATCGCGGTGCTGGCCGTCGGCTCGCTCTACGCGTTCATGAAGTTGACCTTCATCGGCAAGGCGCTGCGCGCTCTGGCGCAGGATCGCGAGGCGGCCGGCCTGATGGGCATCAACCAGAAGCAGCTCATTGCGCTGACGTTCATCATCGGTTCCGCCTTTGCCGGCCTTGCCGGCGCGATGCTGGGGCCGATCCTGGTGCTGACGCCCTTTGCCGGCGCCTCGGTGATCGTCAAGGCCTTCGCAATCGTCATCATCGGCGGCTTCGGCAATATCGAGGGCACGATCGTCGCCGGTCTGCTGATCGGTCTGATCGAGAGCTTCACCGCGCAGTTCCTGTCGCCCGGCATGAGCGACATCGTGGTGTTCGGCCTGCTGCTGCTGACGCTGGCGTTCCGGCCGACCGGCCTGATCGCCGAGCGGCGCGAAGAGAACGTCTAAGGCGGTGACCCGTATGACCTCCACTTCGTCGCGATGGGCGTTCGGCTCCGCCCGCTGGCTCTGGCTGCTCGCCTGCATCGCCGTTATCGCCATCCTGCCGCTCGTCTTCCAGGATTCATACTGGCGCGGCGTGATGACGATCTGCGCGATCAACATCATGCTGGCGCTCGGCCTTGATTTCATCTTCGGCTATGCGGGGCAGCTCAGCCTCGGGCATTCGGCGTTCTCCGGGATCGGGGCCTATACCTCGACCGTGCTGGTGACGGCGCTCGGCGTGAATTTCTGGGTTGCCATGCTGTGCGGCATTGGCGCGGCGGGGCTTGCCGGCGTTCTGCTCTCTGCTTTCGCCGTTCGGCTGAAGGGGCACTATCTGGCGATTGCCTCCCTCGGCTTTGCCGTCATCACCTATCAGATCCTGGTGAACTGGATCAGCGTGACGCAGGGGCCGCTCGGCATCTACGGCATTCCCTCGCCGCCGCCGCTGACCATTCCGGGCGTCGTCACCATCAGCTTCTCCGACCAGCAGAATTTCTTCTATCTGGTCGCCGGCGCGGCGCTGCTCTCCTATCTGATGCTGCGCAATCTGACGCGCTCGCCGATCGGCGATGCCCTGACCGCGGTGCGGGAAGACGAGATTTCGGCGGCATCGCTCGGCATCCGTGGCACCAAATGGAAGGTTGTGGCGTTCGGCATCGGCTGCGCCATCGCCGGACTGGCCGGCTGCTTCTATGCGAGCTTCATCGGCACGCTGGTTCCGGACGCGTTCTTCATCGTCGAATCCTTCATGCTGCTGGCGATGGTGGTGATCGGCGGGCGCGGCAATCTGTGGGGCGCGGTGCTCGGTGCCGTGCTGCTCACGGTGGTGCCGGAACTGCTGCGCGGAATCGGCGATGCCCGTCTGATCATCTATGGCCTGGCGCTGACATTGGTGGCGCTGTTCCTGCCCGGCGGTATTTCGGGCGTGCTCATCCAGTTCGCCCGCCGTTTTAGCGGTGCGCGGGGTGCGCTTGCCGCGAAGGGACCATCCCATGCCTGAAACATCCCTGTCCGGGACGGCGGCGATTGCCGGCAATGCACCGGTGGCTCCGACATTGTTCAGCGTCCGCAACATCAGCAAGAGCTTCGGCGGCATCCATGCCGTCCGCTCGGTCAGCTTCGATATTCCGAAAGCAACGGTATTTGCGATCATCGGGCCGAACGGTGCGGGCAAGTCCACGCTGCTCAATCTGCTGAGCGGCAATTATCAGCCCGACACCGGCACGCTGCTGTTCGATGGTGCCGATCTGGCGGGCAAACCCGCCTATGAGCGGGCCCGTCTCGGCATCGCGCGGACGTTCCAGAAGATTCGTCTGTTCAAGCATCTCACGGTGCTGGAGAACATCATCGCCGGATTCCATATCCATCGGAAGCTGCCGGCCTGGGAATATGTTTGGCCGGCGCGCGCCGCGGAGATGGATCGCAAGCGGTGCCGTGAGGAAGCCCTCGAACTGCTGACGTTTGTCGGCCTCGTCGATCGCGCCGATACGGTCGCCGGCTCGCTGGCCTATGGTCAGCAGCGGATGCTCGAAATCGCCCGCGCGCTCGCGACGAAGCCGAAGCTGTTCATGCTCGACGAGCCTGCCGCCGGCCTGAACAATGCCGAGGCCGGCTTCCTGCTGGAGCGGCTCGATACGCTGCGCAAGCAGCAGATGACCATCGTGCTGGTCGAGCACAATATGGAACTGGTGATGAACGTGGCCGACCGGATCTTCGTGCTCGAAACCGGTCAGCAGCTCTTTGTCGGCACGCCGGACGAGGTGCAGAGCGATCCGGCCGTCATTGCCGCCTATCTTGGAGAAGAACTCCATTGACCGCGCTTCTGGAAGCAACCGGCCTCGAACTGGCCTACGGGGACGTCGTCGTTTGCCCGGACCTGAATTTTCATGTCAACGAGGGCGAGATCGTCACCCTGATCGGCGCCAACGGCGCCGGCAAGAGCACCACCATGCGCGCTGTCGCCGGTCTGCTGGCGCCGCGGCGCGGCACGATCCGTTTCGACGGCAAGGACATCACCCGGCTTGAGTCCTATGAGCGCGCGCTGATGGGTATCGCGCTGGTTCCGGAAGGTCGGCACGTTTTCCCGTTTCTCACCGTTCGTGAGAATCTGGAAATGGGCGGGTTCAAATACCGCAAGGATGCGGTGCGCGTCCGCACGCTGATCGAGCAGATGATGGACATGTTCCCGCGTCTGCGCGAGCGCGCCTCGCAGAATGCCGGAACGCTGAGCGGCGGCGAGCAGCAGATGCTGGTGCTCGCCCGTGCGCTGATGTCGGAACCGCGGCTCTTGTGTCTCGACGAGCCGTCGCTCGGCCTGGCACCGATCATCGTGCAGGAAATCTTCCGCATCATCCGCAAGATCAGCGAGCAGGGCCTCACCATCCTGCTGGTCGAGCAGAACGCCCGCTATGCGCTCGGCACGGCGGCGCGTGGTTATGTTCTGCAGACGGGCAATGTGGTGGTGTCCGGCGATTGCGCGGACCTGCGTCAGGACCCGCGCGTCAAGGACGCCTATCTCGGCCGCAGCGGCAAGTCCTGATTCGGCCGACGGCACCGTTTCAATGGCAGGCGCGAAAGGCGTGGAAGAGATCATGCAAGCTCACGACAACGGCAATTGCTCCTGCTGCGACGGGCGCGGCACCGTCGGCATCGATATCCACGCGCATTATTACCCCGAATCGTATCTGCGTCTTATCGAGGCCGAAGGCGGTCCGTTCGGCGCGCATTTCGAGCGTACTGATAAAGGTCCGAAGGTTCGGGTCGGTCCGACCTTCGCCGGTCCGATCGGCTCGAAGTTCATCGATCTCGACGAGCGTCTGCAGGCGATGGATGCGCAGGGCGTCACCGCACAGGCGCTGTCGCTGACGCAGCCGATGGTTTACTGGGCGCGCGGCGACGCCGCCCGGCGCTTGTCGGCGGCATTCAACGACGCGGTTGCCGACGCGCATGAGCGCCATCCGGACCGGTTCTACGGCCTCGCCATTCTGCCGATGCAGGATGCGGCGCTGGCGCTGGCGGAGCTTGAGCGGGCTTCGAAGTTGCCGGGAATCCGTGGTGTCTATCTCGCGACCTATATCGACGGCCGCCAACTGTCCGATAAGGCGTTCTGGCCGGTCTACGAGCGGCTTGAAGCGTTGCGGTTGCCGATTTTCCTGCATCCCGTCGAGGTGATCGGCATGCAGGACCGGCTTGGCGACTATTTCCTCTCCAACCTGCTGGGCAATCCGTTCGATACGACGGTTGCCGCCGCGCATCTGGTGCTCGGGCAGGTGATGGACCGTTTCCCGAAGCTCGACGTGGTGTTGCCGCACGGCGGCGGCGCCTTGCCGTTCCTGATCGGGCGGATCGAGCATGGCTGGCGCGTCCGTCCGGAGTGCCGGCATCTGGAGCGCAGCCCGCGCGATTATCTGCAGCGCTTCCATTACGACACGATCACCCATTCTCCGGAGGCATTGACCTATCTCATCGATCTGGTCGGCGCCGATCGCGTGCTGCTCGGCAGCGATTACTGCTTCGACATGGGTTACGACCAGCCGGTCGAGGTGGTGAACACACATGGTTCGCTGACGGAGAAGGACCGCGCCGCCATTCTGACGACCAACGCCGCACGTTTGCTGCGTCTCGACGAAATCCAGACAGCGGCGACGCCGGCATGAGTGAAATCGGCTCGAGCGTTCGCGGCCGTATTCCGTATCGGTCGATCCATAACCGGCCGCAGCTGCGGCTGCCGGGCGATGCGCGGGTGGCGGTGTGGACCATCGTCAATGTCGAGAACTGGTTGCCGCAGGCGCCGATGCCGCGCACGGTGATCCCGCCGCCGATGGGCCAGCCGCTGCTGCCCGACG
>DATMEV010000013.1:0-15838 GCA_035556795.1 Pseudolabrys sp.
CCGGGCCGCAGCGGGAAGGTCAGCGGCACATCGCCGGAGAATTGCTGTCCCGGAATATTGCGGGTCACTTTGACGCTCGATTTCGACGCGCGGGGTCCAAAGCCGCCGGCGACCGCCACCGCCATCTCGGCGGTCATGTTCGGCAGATACGGATACTGGCCCGGCGTCGTCACCTCGCCGAGAATGAAGAACGGACGGTAGACCTCGACCTCGACCGTCACCTTCGGATCGCGGATATAACCTTGCCGCAGCCGGGCGGCGATTCCGTGCGCCAGTTGCGTCGTTGTGAAGCCGCGCGCCCGTACGACGCCGACCAGCGGCAGGGTTACGTTGCCACCGGCGTCGACCAGATAGGACGAGGAGATGCCGTCCTGCCCGAAGACGACGATGCGCAGCTTGTCGCCGGCATCGAGCGTATAGGCCGGCTGATAGGCGGACGGCGTCGCCGCATAGGCACCGGAAGCGGCAGGACGCGGCGTCGGATATCTGGCGAGAGCCTCCGTCGGGAGCACCGCGGATGGCGGCGACGCGGATACCGGCGCGGAAGCGAGATTCGGTGCAGATTGCGGAGCCTGCAACACCATTGAGGGATGGGAAATGCGCCGCTGCTGCGCCAGCGCAACGCCTGCAGACGACGAAAACAATCCCCGCCCTTCGGAACGAGCCGAACCAGCCGGCCGGCTCGCACCGGACCACCCTGATAGTCGGGTCGAGCCGGAAAATAGCCCCCGCCGGTCATGAGGCACTGCCGACGGAGCGGCCTGACCCGCAGCCGACATCGGCGCGACCGACGCGCCGCCTGCGGCGTTGACCGCCACATAGCGCGGCTGCTGCCGGGCGCAGGCACAGGCCAGACAGGCAAGCGCGACGATGATCGAAAGGCGGATACCCCGCATCTTGTCTCACAGACCCGGGAACCGGGGGCAGGCGGTGAAATATCCCGGATTAACGCCTTATTATGGTTAATAAAGTCTGACCACGCGGACGCTGATCCCGCCGCGCCGCAACGGGTCGCAGCGGCGCCGCCTAGGCTGACTGCGCCGCGACGCCGGTACCGCCGAGCCCGCAATAACCGGCCGGATTCTTTGCCAGATATTGCTGGTGATAGTCTTCGGCGAAGTAGAACGGCGGCGCATCGACGATCTCGGTGGTCACCGGCCCGTAGCCCCGTTGCTGCAGCGCCGCCGCATAGGCGATCTTCGACGCTTCGGCGGTGCGGCGCTGTTCCGGCGTCGCCGGATAAATGCCGGATCGGTATTGCGTACCAATATCGTTGCCCTGGCGCATGCCCTGGGTCGGATCGTGGCTCTCCCAGAACGTCTTCAGCAGGGCCTCGTAGGAAATCCGCTGCGGATCATAGACCACCAGCACCACCTCGTTGTGGCCGGTGCGGCCCGAGCAGACCTCTTCATAGGTGGGGTTGGGCGTATAGCCGCCGGCGTACCCGGCCGCAGTCACGTGAATGCCGTCGCCCAGTTCCCAAAACTTGCGCTCCGCGCCCCAGAAACAGCCGAGACCGAAGACCGCCATCTCCATCCCCTCCGGATACGGCCCCTTCAGCGAATAGCCGGTGATGAAATGATCGCGCGCAGTCGGCAGCGGTTGTGGCCGCCCCGGAAGCGCCTCGGCACGGGTCGGCATTTCGACTTTCTTTCGCAACATGAACATGACAGGCCTCCGGCAGATTCCCGACGCAGCGTCGTCTATATGGGGACGATAGCGCATTCGCGCAGGCAACAGTGCAGGCGCCCAAGAAACAACTCTGGCCGCCACATATCCCCGCCCGACCGCTTTTAACGTTTGTACCGCCGGGGATGGGTGCCCGGACAGCCGGCCGGGTCGCCGATCCGGTCAGGTTCTTCGGAAACCGGCAGTTTCCGCCTTGCCGGGCATGCCTAGCGGGCATAGCCGATCAGGGGCTTTTTCCGGCGCCCCAGCAGCATCAGCAGCACGCCGCAGACCCCGAGCACCCCCCAGCTCGGTGCCGAAAGGAGCGGCACCAGCACCGTGTCCCAAAGCCCCGGAACATGGCTTTCGACATAACGCTGGAAGCTCTGGGTGCCGGTCGCCTGCAGCATATCCCAGAATTCGCTGACCGAGGTCAGCGCCAGCGCGTTGCTCGTCATCGAACGCATGCCGTCATAGACCAGCAGGATGAAAGCCGCCGCGAGACACAGAAGACCGATCAGACGGAAGAGAAAACGGATCATGGGACATGCTGCCGTTTGTCGCTGTCACAGGGAACGGTCTGATGGCGCGACGGCATGTCGCGCAAAGGACGTAGCTCCGCGTTGTCCGTAACGTGCCGCTGCGACAGGTTCAAGCCGTGCAGGAATGCAACGCTGACCGGCGCTGCCGCTTCGTTCCCTTGAGCAGGTGCTGTTCCTTCCGCTAACTTGCGTCCCCGGCTGATCCGCAGCCGCATGAGGAGTAGCGCGTTTCCATGGCCACGACCCCTGCCAATCGGCCAACTTTCACCGATCTCGAAGCCCTGCAGTTTCACAGTGACGGACGTCCCGGAAAACTGGAAATCGTTGCCACCAAGCCGATGGCGACCCAGCGCGACCTGTCGCTCGCCTATTCGCCCGGGGTCGCGGTGCCGGTCCTCGCCATCGCCGAGGACGAGAACACCGCCTACGATTACACCACCAAGGGCAATTTCGTTGCCGTCGTCACCAATGGCAGCGCCATCCTCGGGCTCGGCAATCGCGGCGCGCTCGCCGCCAAGCCGGTGATGGAAGGCAAGGCGGTGCTGTTCAAGCGCTTCGCCGATATCGATTCCATCGATCTCGAAGTCTCCTCGCAGGACCCCGACGAGATCGTCAACTGCGTCAAGCTCCTCACCAAGGGCTGGGGCGGCGTCAATCTGGAAGACATCAAGGCGCCGGAATGCTTCATCATCGAGCAGAAGCTGCGCGAAGTGGTCGACATTCCGGTGTTCCACGACGACCAGCACGGCACCGCGATCATCGCCGCCGCCGGCCTGCTCAACGCGCTGCATCTGACCGGCCGCAAGATCGAGGACATCAAGCTGGTCTGCAACGGCGCCGGTGCCGCTGGCATCGCCTGCCTCGAACTGCTGCAGGCGATCGGCATCAAGTTTGAGAACCTGATTTTGTGCGACACCAAGGGCGTCATCTATCAGGGTCGCACCGAGGGCATGAACCAGTGGAAGTCGGCGCATGCGGTGAAGACCGATGCCCGCACGCTGGCCGACGCGCTGAAGGGCGCCGACGTGTTCTTCGGCCTGTCGTCAAAGGGCGCGGTGACCAAGGAAATGGTCGCCTCGATGGCCGACCGGCCGATCATTTTCGCGATGGCCAATCCCGATCCGGAAATTTCCGCCGAAGAAGTGGCG
The DNA here is from genome assembly GCA_035556795.1 of Pseudolabrys sp. Taxonomy (GTDB): domain Bacteria; phylum Pseudomonadota; class Alphaproteobacteria; order Rhizobiales; family Xanthobacteraceae; genus Pseudolabrys. The sequence goes on from DATMEV010000013.1 coordinate 3,359, forward strand.
GAGGTGCGCGACGACGCCATCATGGCGACCGGCCGCTCCGACTATCCGAACCAGATCAACAACGTGCTCGGCTTTCCCTACATCTTCCGCGGCGCGCTCGACGTGCGCGCCTCGACCATCAATATGGAGATGAAGATCGCCGCGGCGCAGGCGCTCGCTGCGCTGGCGCGCGAGGACGTCCCCGACGAGGTCGCCGCCATCTACGGCACGCGGCTGAAGTTTGGACCGGACTACATCATCCCGACGCCGTTCGATCCGCGATTGATTTCGGCGGTGCCGCCGGCGGTGGCGCAGGCGGCGATGGACAGCGGCGTCGCCCGCAAGCCGATCACCGACATGGAAGCCTACCGGCACGTCCTGCAGTCGCGGCGCGATCCGGCAGCGAGCGTGCTGCAACAGGTGTTCACGCGGCTGCGCCGTTCGCCCAAGCGCGTCGTCTTCGCCGAAGGCGAGGAAGAGCAGGTGATCCGCGCCGCCGCGAGCTTCGTGCATCAGGGGCTCGGCACGGCGCTGGTCGTCGGCCGCGAGGACATCGTGCGCGAGAACGCCCGCAATGCCGGCGTCGAGCTCGGTGCCGGTATCGAGATTACCAATGCCCGGCTTTCCGACCGCACGACGATCTACACCAACTATCTCTACGAGCGGCTGCAGCGCAAAGGCTACCTGATCCGCGACTGCCAGCGGCTGATCCACCAGGACCGCAACCATTTCGGCGCCTGCATGGTGGCGCTTGGCGATGCGGATGCGATGGTCACCGGCGTCACCCGCAACTTCTCGGTGGCGCTGGAAGAGGTGAGCCGCGTGATCGACCCAAAGCCCGGCCATCGGGTGATCGGCCTGTCGATCGTGGTGGCACGCGGCCGCACCGTGCTGGTCGCCGACACCGCCGTCACCGAAATGCCGGACGAGAACGATCTGGCCGAAATCGCCATCGAAGCCGCCGGCATTGCCCGCCGCTTCGGCTACGAGCCGCGACTGGCGATGCTCGCCTTCTCGACCTTCGGCCACCCTGCCGGCGAACGGTCGGAGCGGGTGATTGAGGCGGTAAAGATCCTCGACCGCAAGCGCGTCGACTTCGAATACGAAGGCGAAATGGCCGCCGACGTGGCGCTCAACCCGGAACTGGCCGCCGCTTATCCATTCAGCCGGCTGTCCGGACCGGCCAATGTGCTGGTCATGCCGGCCTTCCATTCGGCCTCGATCTCCACCAAGCTGCTGCAGGAGCTGGGCGGCGCGACGGTGATCGGCCCGCTGCTGGTCGGCTTCGACCGGCCGGTGCAGATCGTGCAGCTCGGCGCCAAGGACAGCCAGATCGTCAATATGGCGGCGCTGGCAGCCTATAACGTCAGCGGCTGAGGCATCGTCCAACGACCATTCAGACCAGAAGCAAACCCCGAAGAGCATCGTTCCCGAGTCACCGTTCCCGAGTCATCCGTCATGAGCAAACGCATCACCGGCGTCGTCGCCGCCATCGCTACCCCGGTCCAGGCAACCGGCGCGCCGGACACCGAACGGGCCACCAAACTGGCGCGCTTCCTGCTCGATAACGGCTGCGACGGGCTTAACGTGCTCGGCACCACCGGCGAGGCGACTTCCTTCTCGCTCGCCGAGCGCAAATCGGTGATGGATGCTTACAAGGCGGCCGGGCTGCCGCTCGCCGGCCTGATGGTCGGTACGGGCGCTGCTGCCGTCGCCGATGCTATCGCGCTCACCCGGCACGCCGCCGAACTCGGTTTCGGCGGCGCGCTGGTGCTCCCGCCGTTTTATTACAAGGGCGTGCCGGATGACGGGCTTGTCGCCTATATCGACGCGATCGTCGCCGCCACGGCACAGCAGCCGATCCCGCTGTATCTCTATCACTTCCCGGCGCAATCCGGCCTGCCCTGGCACATCGACCTGGTGCGGCGGCTATTGGCCGCGCATGGCACGCGCATCGTCGGCCTGAAAGACTCCTCCGGCGATATGGATTACGCCCGTTCGATCGCAGCGCTGTCTCCCAGCTTCGACGTATTCCCGTCGACCGAAGCCTGTCTCGTCGATGCACGCAACGGTGCCTTCGCCGGCTGCATCTCCGCCACTGCCAATCTCAACGCCGATCTGTGCGCGCGCGCCTTCAAGACCGGCGACAAAGCCGCGCTCGAGACGGCAGTGACCATCCGCGACCTGTTCAAGGGCAAAGCGCTGGTCAGCGGCATCAAGGCGCTGCTGGCGCATATCCATCGCGACGAGGCGCTGGCGCGCACGAAACCGCCGCTGACCGCCTTTTCTGCCGCCGATCGCGCCGCCGTGGTCGCCGGCTATGAGACGGCCCGCGCCAGCCAGGCCGCCTGACAAAATCACCGCCAGCGGCACGGAACAGGGGTTCCAGCCTGTTTTGATCGCCGTTCGCGGCAGTTTAGCCGCAATCGGCCAATTGCAGGCATCCTTCCCCGTATCGACCCGCGCCCGGCGCAGGAAGACCCGCGCAGGCGTTGACGCCCCCCGGATGCATCTTTATAAGCCCGGCCAACATCACGTTTTTTTCGAGAGACCCATGGCGACCACCAAATCCGCCCGCAAGGCGACGCGCGTCATTGCGCGACGTACCGCGACCAACCAGGCACGCCGCTCGCAGCTCCGCACGGCCATCCGCAAGGTCGAGGAAGCGATCAAGGGCGGCGACAAGACGAATGCCGCCGCCGCGCTCCAGTCGGCCGAACCGGTGATCATGCGCGCTGCGCAAAAGGGCGTCGCGCACAAGAAGACGGCAAGCCGCAAGGTTTCGCGTCTGTCGAAGCAGGTGGCCAAGCTCGGTCAGTAAGTGCCGCGGCGGCACACTGCTTCGTGCGGCGCACGTCGACCATTGCCACCCGGACGATCCAGCGCAGGATCGAGCCAACGGCCAAGCCCGGCACATGCCGGGCTTTTGGTTTTGCGGCACACCACAGCGTACATCCCGTCTCCGATAAATTTCCGTTCTGCATCACGCCGCAGCGAAATCATCCGGCCGGCATGAAGCCGCTCGCTCTCGAAGTTGTCGCGAACGCGTCAACGTAAAGCGATAGATCGGTAAAGCGATAGATCAGCGAGAGAGATCATCGGGAGAGATCGCGCAGCACTTCGGCGAGACGACAGGACAAAGGATTTTCTTTCGCGCGCCATCGCCTTCTCGCTCGTTTCTTTTCGTCGCCCCTTTGCCGCTCGTTACTTTTCCGCCCGTCCCTTATGCGTTCCCGCAACGCGCATCCATTCATTCCATCTTTTGCATCTTTGCATTCTTCGCACTGCATCACGTCGCGTTTGATCAGTGCATTTGCGTCCCACTGCTGCACTTGCATCGCGGGCTGTCGCAAATTCATCACGCGCTCGTAAAAATCATCTGCATCGCGTGATTTTACTGGACAGGAAAACGTCGCACGCACGTTTTCGCCATCCCTGTCGGCACGGGTTAGATCACGTCAGCGCACACAAAAACCAACGCGCTACGAGCGACTTAGGAGGATAGCGAGAGGAGCCACTCGAAAAATCCGTGAATGGAGCGCGTTTCTCGCGCATGCGAGCGGGAAATATCGTCGCGGCTGCTTTCAACCGGTTTCCTGACACGCAGATGAATCCGCATAGCGATTCAACGCCTTGCATGAATGCGCATGGACGACGGATGCGATGGTGCGATGATGCGGATCGATCTGCATGACGCCGATGTGTTAAAGGCGTTGCGGGCGCAGGCAGCCCGTGTATTTCTAGGCCTACCCGGACTTTCCCCGGCGCTTCCACAATCTGGAGCAGCGCGCTTCGCCTCGCACGAGGACGATATCGCTTTGCCTTCAGGACGGCCTGGCGATGGCATGACAGGAGATGCGATCGCAAGACCGGCAACCACAGGAGAACGATACCGACAAGAAGACTGATGATCAGCGACGGGACATGTTTCACCGCCGCGATCAAAAACGTCAGCGACGCTGGAACAGGACCAGTGTCGAATACCGGCTGGAGATCCTCGGAACAGACTAATCACAAGAGTTCCAAAGATACCTCCGCGCGATTGGATAAAGGGGCGAACAATGATTTCAGAAACGCATTTGCCTGCGGGCCACTACCATTCGGATTCGACGGCTAACCTCGTCGATTTCCCAGTCTGCCGCCTCGCCAGATCATCGGTTACGGATGCGGAGTCGCGATCGCACTGATCGCCGACCTTGGTCGCTCTCCGCGACCACCTAACCGTTCCCTTCCAGACTTCAGAAACGAAAGACAAAAAATGACCGACGTGGATCAGGATCGCTGGCAGCGCGTGAAGAATCGACTGCGCGCCGAAGTTGGCGAAGACATCTTCATGAGCTGGTTTGCGCGGATGGAGCTCGACGGACACGACAGCCAGACCGTCCGTTTGTCAGTGCCGACGCGGTTTCTCAAAAGCTGGATTCAGTCGCACTACGCCGAAAAGGTGCTGACGTGCTGGCAGGCCGAGGCCGCAGCAATCAACCGCATCGAGCTGACGGTCCGCACCGCGGTGCTGCGCCAGAATCCGCCGAAGACCAAGCCCGACCTGGTCGATCCGCCCTCCGAGACCTTCCCGAAAATCAACGGCGACGCGCGCCACATGCTCGGCGAAGCCAGCGCCCACGAAGGACTCGGCGGCTCGCCGCTCGATCCGCGCCTGACCTTCGACACCTTTATCGTCGGCCGTTCCAACACGCTGGCGCTGGCCGCCGCCAAGCAGGTAGCTGCAGCCCGGCGCGGCGAGCCGGTGATGTTCAACCCGCTTTACATTCATGCGGGCGTCGGTCTCGGCAAGACCCATCTGCTGCAGGCGATCACTTGGGCCGGCAACGCCACCGGCGAGCGCAAGGTGCTCTACCTGACCGCCGAGAAGTTCATGTACGGTTTCGTCTCGGCACTGCGTACGCAAACCGCCATCGCCTTCAAGGAGGCGTTGCGCGGCATCGGCGTGCTGGTGATCGACGACATGCAATTCCTTCAGGGCAAGAACACGCAGGCGGAGTTCTGCCACACGCTGAATGCGCTGATCGACGCCGGTCGCCAGGTGGTGATTGCCTCGGACCGGCCGCCGGCAGACCTCGAAAGCCTCGACGACCGCGTGCGCTCGCGGCTTGCCGGCGGGCTGGTCGTCGAGATCGGCGGCCTCGGCGAGGAGCTGCGGCTCGAAATCCTCAAGGCACGGGCGCTCGCGGCGCGGCAGCATCATCCGGGCTTCGACGTGCCGGCGCCGGTGCTGAGCTATATCGCCAAGACCGTCACCCATAACGGCCGCGACCTCGAAGGCGCACTCAACCGCCTCCTGGCCCACAACAAGCTGACCGGTCATCCGGTGACGCTGGAGATGGCGGAGCGCGAAGTACGCGATCTCATCCGCCCGCAGGAGCCGAAACGGGTGAAGATCGAGGACATCCAGCGGGTGGTCGCGCGCCAGTACAATGTCAGCCGCTCCGATCTTCTGTCCTCGCGCCGCACCGCCAACGTCGTGCGGCCACGGCAGGTGGCGATGTATCTCGCCAAGACGCTGACGCTCCGCTCGCTGCCGGAAATCGGCCGGCGCTTCGGCGGCCGCGATCACACCACCGTCCTGCATGCGGTCCGCAAGATCGAGGCGCTGGTGGGCAGCGATAACGGGCTCGCCGAGGAGGTCGAGATCCTCAAGCGGCAGCTCCAGGACTGACGGCCGGATAGCGCGCCAGGCACACACGCTGCCCGAACGGCCGAAAGGGCGGCGCAACGGGCGGAAATCCAGCGGCGCCTCCGCCCCACGATGTGAATCGTGGGCAAAAGGCGCCGCTATCACCACCTGCTCTTGCGATTTTCGTCGCATCGCGGCACGTTCTCTGCCCGGCCGCCGGCCGGTCAGCCGACGCGCCCGGTTACCCTCCCCAATCCAAGGCGCGCGAACAGGTTGCCGATGAAGGTTACTGTCGAACGCAGCGCCCTGCTGAAGTCGCTCGGACACGTCCACCGCGTCGTCGAACGGCGCAGCACGATTCCGATCCTCGCCAACGTCCTGATCCGGGCGGACCAGAACACGCTCAGCCTGAAGGCGACCGATCTCGATCTCGAAGTCATCGAGACAATCCCGGCGGAGGTGTCGCCGGCCGGATCGACCACCGTCCCGGCGCATATGTTCTACGAGATTGTCCGCAAGCTGCCGGACGGCACGCAGGTGACGCTGGAGGCCTCCGGCGACCGCGCGATCATGGCGATCCGCGCCGGCCGCGCGCGCTTCACGCTGCAGACGTTGCCGGAAAGCGAGTTTCCCGACCTCGCCGCCGGCGACATGACCCACAAATTCAGCCTGGCGAAAGCCGACCTGAAGCGGCTGATCGACAAGACCCAGTTCGCGATCTCCACCGAGGAGACGCGCTACTATCTCAACGGCATCTATCTGCACAGCGCCGGCTCGGCGAAGAGCGCGACGCTGCGCGCCGTCGCCACCGACGGCCACCGCCTCGCCCAGGTGGAATTGCCGCTGCCCGAGGGCGCCGCCGGCATGCCGGGCGTCATCGTGCCGCGCAAGACCGTCGGCGAAGTGCAGCGGCTGATCGAGGACAACGAGGGCGACGTCCTGCTCGAACTGTCGAGCGGAAAAATCCGCTTCACCATCGGCGAGGTGGTGCTGACCTCGAAGCTGATCGACGGCACCTTCCCCGATTATGGCCGCGTCATCCCGACCGGGAACGACAAGGAGCTCGTCGTCGACAAGAAGGACTTCGAAGCTGCCGTCGACCGCGTCTCGACAGTGTCGAGCGAGCGCGGCCGCGCGGTGAAGCTGGCGCTCGCCAACGGCCGCATGGTGCTGTCGGTCACCAATCCGGATTCCGGCAGCGCGACCGAGGAACTGGAAGTCGATTACGGCGCCGACGCGATCGATATCGGCTTCAATTCACGCTACCTGCTCGATATCGCCGCGCAGATCGACGGCGACGTTGCGGTGCTCAAGCTGGCCGATCCGGGTTCGCCGACGCTGATCCAGGACAAGGACGCGCAGGGCGCGCTCTATGTGCTGATGCCGATGCGGGTGTGACGCAGCGTTCGTCTCCTGCCGATCAGAAGCCATCTCATGCCCGGGCTTTTTACCCGGGCATTGACGTCTTTACGGTTCGCCTTTGTCGACGGATGCGTCCGGCTGGACGTGCCGGGCCGGCCGTGCCAATGCGGTCGGCATGACTGCCGCCGCCCGTATCCGCCGTCTGACGCTGACCGATTTTCGCAGCTATCGCACCGCGCAGATCGATATCGATGCGCCGGGACCGGTGGTCCTCACCGGCCCCAATGGTGCCGGCAAAACCAATCTCATCGAATCGATTTCGTTCCTGACGCCCGGTCGCGGCTTCCGCCGCGCCACACTGGAGGATGTCGCCCGCGACGGCGGCGACGGAGGCTGGGCGGTCTCGACCGAGATCGACGGCATGCTTGGCCTCGCGACCCTCGGCACCGGAATCGAACCGTCGCGCACCGATACCGCACCGGTGCGCCGCTCGCGCATCGACCGTGAATCGGTGACATCCGCGGCCGCCTTCGCCGACCATCTGAGGATCATCTGGCTGGTGCCGGCGATGGATGCGCTGTTCAACGGTCCGGCGTCGGAGCGACGGCGCTTTCTCGACCGGCTGGCGACCAGCGTCGACGCCAACCACTCCGGCCGCGTCAACGCTTTCGACCGGGCGCTGCGCTCGCGCAACCGGCTGCTGGAGACGCCGAACAGCGATCCGCAATGGCTGGACGCCGTCGAGCGCGAAACCGCGGAACTCGCGGTCGCCGTCGCCGCCGGCCGGGCCGAGACCGTCGCCCGCCTGCAGGCTGCGCTCGCCCGCGAGCCGGCCGCCGATATGCCGTTTCCAAGTGCCGCCATCGCGCTCGACGGCTGGATCGAAAGCCTGCTGGGGGAGCTGCCTGCCACCGAGATCGAAGACCGCTACCGCGCTGCCCTGCGCGGCAGCCGGGCGCGCGACGCCGCCGCCGGCCGCACGCTCGAAGGGCCGCACCGCAGCGATCTGCGCGTCACCCATATCGCCAAGAACACACCGGCTGCCGATGCCTCGACCGGGGAGCAGAAGGCGCTGCTGATCCGTCTGGTACTGGCGCATGCCGGGCTGATCGCCGACATGACGGGTCATGCGCCGGTGCTGCTGCTCGACGAGGTGGTGGCGCATCTCGACCCGAACCGCCGCGCGGCGCTCTATGACGCGCTGGCGGCACTCGGCGCGCAGGTGTTCATGACCGGTGCCGACCCGGCCGCCTTCGGCGACATCGCCGCGCGCGCCAGCGTGTTCGAGGTTAGCCCCGGAACCGTAGCGCGCCGCTGATCGGCCGCGGCTTGCAACGCTGACCTTTGCAAAACCGGCCTTTGCAAAACCGTCCTATGCAAAAGCGCCCGAGCCGCCGCTCGCGATGTGTCATCCGTGGAGAACCAACGACGCGGCAGAAGCGTTGCCACCATGGATATTGCGAGCATGCACTAACGAGGCCGGTGGCAGGCCCCGTGGTTCAGACACACATTGCTCGTGTGTATGCCGCACCGGCAGCCACGGCTTCCAGGAGGTACGGCTTGGTGCACGACCATTGTCCGCAGGCGTTGCGCGCAAGCCGCCACCCAGAACGCAAGGACGGCGAGACGAAGGATCGCAATGAGTACGACAGCGACAGACACGACAACCGACCCGATGGCAAAGCCCGACGCCGGAAGCGGCCCGATCGACCAGACCATGATCGCACATCTGCGGCGTGCGCTGGCGACGCTGCGTACCGATATGGAGCGGATCGAACTCTGTCTGGCGGCGCTGGAGAGCTGCACGCAGCCGCTGCCCAACTATGAATCGCGCTATCGACGGACCCGGATTCCGGCTGAGGATGTACGTTTTTCGTAGCCTGCCGCACGCCCGCGCGCGGCAGGCGAGCCACGATTTCACGCCTGCCGAACGAATCACATGACGCCGAGAGTGCCGTGGAAGAACGAAAATCCGGGCCTCGTCCAAGGATCGCTTCCGCGGCTCTTGAAATCAAAAATATATAAGCTACATCAATTGCTTGCGGGCCTCACATAACGCTGTACGAGGCCCCCTTTTTCGTGTCACATCGCGGCCAGTTCCGGCGGACCAGTTGCGGCATGTCCGATTTCGCTGGGATGTCGTCCGGCGCAATCCGATCAGGTTTCCTTTATGGCCGAGTCCGCTCAGCACACCCCTTCCGATGCCTCCGACTACGGTGCCGAGGCGATCAAGGTCCTCAAGGGCCTCGACGCGGTGCGCAAACGCCCCGGCATGTATATCGGCGACACCGACGACGGGTCCGGCCTGCACCACATGGTCTACGAGGTCGTCGACAACGCCATCGACGAGGCCCTCGCCGGCCACGCTTCCGCCGTGACGGTGACGCTGAACGCCGACGGCTCCTGCACGGTGCGCGACGACGGGCGCGGCATCCCGACCGGCATCCACAAGGGCGAAGGCGTCTCCGCCGCCGAGGTCATCATGACCCAGCTTCATGCCGGCGGAAAGTTCGACCAGAATTCCTACAAGGTTTCCGGCGGCCTGCACGGCGTCGGCGTCTCGGTGGTCAATGCGCTGTCGACCTGGCTGCGGCTGCGGATCTGGCGCAACGACAAAGAACACTTCATGGAATTCGGCGACGGCGTCGCCAAGGCTCCGCTGAAGGTCATCGGTCCCGCCGACGGCAAAAAGGGAACGGAAGTCAGTTTCCTGCCTTCACCGCAGACTTTCACCAATGTCGAATTCGATTTCGCCACACTCGAACACCGGCTGCGCGAACTGGCGTTCCTGAATTCCGGCGTCACCATCGTGCTCTCCGACATGCGCCACGCGGTCGAGAAGCGCGAGGAGATGCGCTACGAAGGCGGTGTCGAGGCCTTCGTCAAATTCCTCGACCGCAACAAGTCGCCGCTGATCCCGGCCCCGATCAACCTCAAGGCAGAGCGCGACGGCATCACCGTTGAGTGTTCGCTGTGGTGGAACGACAGCTATCACGAGAATGTGCTGTGCTTCACCAACAACATCCCGCAGCGCGACGGCGGCACTCACCTCGCCGGCTTCCGCGGCGCGCTGACCCGCCAGGTCACCAGCTATGCCGAGACGATGGGCTCGTCGCGCAAGGAGAAGGTCGCGGTCACCGGCGACGACTGCCGCGAGGGTCTGACCGCGGTGCTCTCGGTGAAAGTCCCCGACCCGAAATTCTCGTCGCAGACCAAGGACAAGCTCGTCTCCTCGGAAGTGCGGCCGGTGGTCGAGGCGATCGTCAATCAGGCGCTGCAGGACTGGTTCGAGGTACATCCGCAGGAAGCGAAATCCATCGTCGGCAAGGTGGTGGAAGCAGCAGCAGCCCGCGAAGCGGCGCGCAAGGCGCGCGAGCTGACGCGGCGCAAGGGCGCGCTCGACATCTCCTCGCTGCCCGGCAAGCTGGCCGACTGTCAGGAACGCGATCCGGCGAAGTCGGAACTGTTCATCGTCGAGGGCGATAGCGCCGGCGGCTCGGCCAAGCAGGGCCGCAACCGCGAATTCCAGGCCGTCCTGCCGTTGCGCGGCAAGATCCTGAACGTCGAGCGCGCGCGCATGGACAAGATGCTGTCGAGCCAGGAGATCGGCACTCTGATCACCGCGCTTGGCACCGGCATCAGCGACGAGTTCAACATCGACAAGCTGCGCTATCACAAGATCATCATCATGACCGACGCGGATGTCGACGGCTCGCACATCCGCACGCTGCTGTTGACCTTCTTCTACCGGCAGATGCGTCAGATCATCGACAACGGCCACATCTATATCGCGCAGCCGCCGCTCTATAAGGTGAATCGCGGCAAGTCCGAGCAGTATCTCAAGGACGAGCGGGCGCTGGAGGATTATCTGATCGCCACCGGCGTCGAGGATGCGGTGCTGCGTCTTGCCTCCGGCGAAGAAATTGCCGGCGGCGATCTGCGCGCCGTCGTCGAGCAGACGCGCGCCATCCGCAACACGCTCAAGGGTCTGCACGCCCGCTACAACCGCGAGGTGATCGAGCAGGCGGCGATCGCCGGCGTGCTGAACATCGAGATTTTCGGCGACGTCGAGAAAGCCCGCGCTGCCGCGCCCTATATCGCCAAGCGGCTCGACGCGCTGGCGGAGGAGACCGAACGCGGCTGGGAGGGCGAATTCACCCCGCAGGCCGGCTTCGTTTTCTCGCGCATGGTGCGCGGCGTGACGGAAACCGCGGTGATCGACCAAGCGTTCCTCGATTCCGCCGAAGCGCGCAAGCTCGACGAATTCGCACCGGCGCTGCAGAAAATCTTCCCGCGCCCAACGCCGCCGGCGATGCTGCGCCGGAAGGACGAATTGACGCCGATCCACGGGCCCAGCGGGCTGTTCGACGCGCTGACCATCGCCGGCCGCAAGGGCATCTCGATGCAGCGATACAAGGGTCTCGGCGAGATGAACCCGGAGCAGCTCTGGGAAACGACGCTCGACGTCAATGCCCGCTCGCTGCTGCAGGTGCGGGTCAAGGAAGGCGAGAACGCCGACAACGTATTCACCGAACTGATGGGCGAACTGGTTGAGCCGCGCCGCGACTTCATCCAGCACAATGCGCTGTCGGCGAGCGTCGACGTATAGACCTGCTCAACCCTCGTGCCGGAACGGGATATTCCGGCACCTAGACCGCAGCCACGATGACGTGCGCCTGAATTTTGGCAGCGATCTCACCATCGCCATGTTTGTCCGCGATCGCCGATGCGGCGTAGTCGGTTACAGCTTCCAGTTTCCCCGCGTCTCTGGCCTCGATTTCGTTGCGAAGCGGCGTGCCCTGACAATACGCAAGGGCCGCAACATGCGACGAGGGCGCGCGGCTTTGTTCGGCTCTTGTCTGGATCGCCACACGGGAGAAACCTGCGCTCTCCAGCTCGCTGCGGATCAGTGTCGTATCGTGGTAGCCGTGCGGCGTGCGGGCCAGAAAGCGCGGCGGATCGTTCGGAAAAAGCTTTGCGAGAGCGTTCGTCACATCATCCGCGAACACATTCTCCTCGATACGGTCCCATACGCTGAACAGGAAATGTCCTCCGCGCTTCAGAACCCGCTTTGCTTCGCGGTAGGCAGCCGGGCGGTCGGGAAAGAACATCGCGCCGAACTGGCAACAGACGAGTTCGAAGGCCGCATTCTCGAACGGCAACGCCAAAGCATCCGCCTGTCTCCATTCAATACGGGCATCGGGAGCTTGCCGCGAAGCGGCGTAGTCGAGCATCGACTGGTTGAGGTCGGTGACAACATAGCACGTGCCGGGGGGCAGCTTTGGCGCCAAAGCGCGAGTGACAACGCCGGTGCCCGCGGCGGTTTCCAGAACGGCGTCTGGTGACAGGGACGCAGCGCGTTGCGCAAGATCTGCAGCGAACGGCGCAAAAATCAATGGCACCATATAGCGGTCGTAATTTTCCGGAACGGAGCCAGAGAAAACCTTGTCCGTTTCCAACATGGCGATCACCCTCATCCGGTGACATACAAATCAGCAGCCGGC
>DATMEV010000014.1:0-33378 GCA_035556795.1 Pseudolabrys sp.
GGCCTTCAGGTCGCGATAGGGGCCCTCGTCGCCGTAGCCGGAGATCGAGCAGGTGATCAGGCGGGGATGGCGCTCGCGCAGCGTCGCCGGGTCGAAGCCGAGCCGCTCGATCACGCCGGGAGCCAGATTCTGGATGAAGACATCGGCGCCGGCGAGCATCGCCGCGAGCAATTCGGCATCGGCGGGCTGCTTCAGGTCGAGGCAGATCGATTCCTTGCCGCGGTTGAGCCAGACGAAATAGGCACTCTCGCCATGCACCAGCGAATCGTAGCCGCGGGCGAAATCGCCTTCCGGCCGTTCGATCTTGATGACCCGGGCGCCGGCATCGGCGAGCCGGCTCGACAGATAGGGAGCGGCGACCGCCTGCTCGACCGATACGACAAGAATGCCTTCGAGGTCGCGCTGCATGCCGATGCGTCGTCCTGGCTTGCCGGGACAGCGTCACGACATGGTGTGCGCTGCCGGCCGTCGGATGGCGCCGCGATCAGCGCCGGCTGCCGCCGCGGTAGTTCGGCCGGCGGGGGGCTGCGTTCGGCGGCGGCGAATCGCCTCTGTGACGGAAGCTGATACGGCCGCGGCCGAGGTCGTAGGGCGACATTTCGACGATGACGCGGTCGCCGACGCCGGTGCGGATGCGGAACTTGCGCATCTTGCCGGCCGTATAGGCCAGCACATTGTGCTGGTTGTCGAGCAGCACGCGGAAGTTGCCGTCCGGCAGAACCTCCGTGACGGTGCCGTCGAATTCGAGCATTTCTTCTTTGGCCATACGCTCTGTCTCCCTTGTCACAAATTACCGCGGCGGGCGGCGTTCCGCCAGCGGGCGGCGGGCCGGCTTGCGTTGCAGGAAGGTGACGCCGCCGAGCTCTCCGGACGGTGTCTGCTGTTGCGGACGCTGCAACGGCTGTGTCGATGCGACGGGTCGGGTCTGTGCAGGTCGCCCTTGTGCGGGTTTGGCCTGCGAGTGCGCCCGACCGTTTGCGCCGTTACCGGCGCCGGTCTTCTCCGAAGCATGTGCCGAACCATGAGACGTGCCATTGGCATGGCCCGGCCGCGATGCGCGCTGCGGCTTGCCGCGATGAGGCCGGCCGGCCGGCTTGCGCTCGTTCTGTCGGGGGGCACCGCCCGGTGCAGCGGCGGGGCGTGGGCCGCTGCGGCGGTCGGTCGAAGGGATCGACATGCGGATCAGCTTCTCGATGTCGCGCAGATACGCCATCTCTTCGTGATCGACGAAAGAGATGGCGACGCCGTCGGCGCCGGCGCGCGCCGTGCGGCCGATGCGGTGGACATAGCTTTCCGGCACGTTCGGCAGGTCATAGTTGATGACATGGCTGACGCCGTCGACGTCGATGCCGCGCGCGGCGATGTCGGTAGCCACCAAAGTGCGGCAGCGGCCCTCGCGGAACGCCGACAGCGCACGCTCACGCTGGTTCTGTGATTTGTTGCCGTGGATGGCCTCGGAATAGATGCCGGCCTTCTCCAGGTTGCGCACCACCTTGTCGGCGCCGTGCTTGGTGCGGGTAAACACCAGCACACGGTCGATGTTCTCGGCCTTGATCGTCTCGTTGAGCAGCGTCTGCTTCGACGCTTTATCGGTGAGGATCACCCGCTGCGCGACGCGCTCGGCGGTGGTCGATTGCGGCGCCACCGACACGCGCGCCGGGTCGCGCAGCATATCCTTGGCCAGATCGGCGATCGCTTGCGGCATGGTGGCGGAGAAGAACAGTGTCTGCCGTTCCTTCGGCAGCATGCGCACGACCTTCCGGATATCGTTGATGAAGCCCATGTCGAGCATGCGGTCGGCTTCGTCGAGCACCAGCACCTCGACGCTGTCGAGCGACACGGCGCGCATATTGACGAGATCGAGCAGGCGGCCGGGCGTTGCGACCAGCACTTCGACGCCGTGGTTGAGGGCGCGCACTTGCCGGTTGATCGGCACCCCGCCGATGGCAATGGCGACGGCGAGGCGGAGATTACGGCCATAGGCCTTGAAGCTGTCGCCGATCTGGATCGACAATTCCCGTGTCGGGCTCAGCACCAGCGCGCGGCAGGTCTTGCGCTCGGGCCGGAAGCGCTGGCTCTCGATGTGGTGCAGGATCGGCAGCGCGAAAGCGGCGGTCTTGCCGGTGCCGGTCTGGGCGATGCCGATCACGTCGCGCCGGTTCATGGCCAGCGGAATGGTCTGCGATTGGATGGGGGTGGGGGTGACGTAGTTTTCCTGCGCCAGGGCGCGGGTGATCGGCTCTGCGAGGCCGAAGTCGTTGAAAGACGTCAAAGAGTCACTTTCTCGGTACAGCGGGTCCTCCGGTCGCGTCAGCGACGGATGGATCGCGCGGGGGTCAGGACTTCCCCGCGTGGCCTGGGAGGTCGGATGTTCCGTAATCGCAGATAAGCGGGGCGAAAACCATCAGGGTTCCGTGCACGCGGCCCGCAAGACCTTGAGAAAGGCCCTTTATCCACGATGGTCATATGGCAGGGACCGAGGCTTTTTGCAAGGCGGGAGGATGCGGAGCACCCATGACCTGACGGTAAGCGTGGTTTGACGGTGGCTGGGCGGCCGATCGGTCATCCCGGTCGGGGCCGCCCCGGTGGACAATCCGGGCCGGATACAGGACAGTTCCGCGCCGTTCGCCGGCGCTCGCTTATCCTCACGGCGCGATGGTGTTGCCGCCAGCGCGCGATTCCCGGGCCGTTGTTTCCATCCGATTCGAAAAAGCTCTAGAGGCAAGGTTACAGTCCGCATTCAAGCCAGCTTCATGCCGTTTCCATGCTGTTTCCCCGCGCCTCCGACGCCCTGTCCCGTTTCACCGTCCTTGATCTGACGCGCGTCCGGTCCGGCCCGACGGCGGTGCGTCAACTCGCCGACTGGGGCGCGCGTGTCATCAAGATCGAGACGCCGGCACACCTCGACAGCGGCGAAGGGCCTGGCGGGCCGCGCGGCAGATCGGACTTCCAGAACCTGCAGCGCAACAAGCGCAGCATCACGCTCGACCTGAAGTCGCCGCAGGGGATCGCGGCGTTCCGGCGGCTGGCGGCGCAAGCCGATGTGGTCGTCGAGAATTTCCGTCCGGACGTGAAGGGGCGCCTCGGCCTCGACTATCCATCGTTGCGTGCGATCAATCGTGGCATCGTGCTGGCCAGCATTTCCAGCTTCGGCCAGGATGGGCCGTATGCGCAGCGGCCGGGTTTCGATCAGATCGCGCAGGGGATGGGCGGATTGATGTCGGTCACCGGCCTGCCGGGGCAGGGGCCGGTGCGTGCCGGCATCCCGCTTGCCGATCTGGCCGCCGGCCTGTTCTGCGCGCTCGGCATTCTCACTGCGCTGCTGGAACGCGAGACGTCGGGCGAGGGCCAGTGGGTGACGACGTCGCTGCTGCAGGCGCAGATTTTTATGCTGGATTTTCAGGCGACTCGCTTTCTCACCGAAGGCGAGGTGCCGGCGCAGGCCGGCAACAACCATCCGACCTCGATTCCGACCGGGGTATTCAGAACGGCCGATGGCCACCTCAATATCGCGGTGACCGGGCGGGCGATCTGGGAACGCTTCTGTAACGCCCTCGGCCGTGCCGAATGGATCGATGCTCCCGATTACCGGACCAGTGCATTGCGGTCGCAGAACCGCGCAGCGCTCAATGCCGCGATCGAAGCCGTCACGGCAGTGCGAGCGAGTGCGGACTGGATCGATATCTTCAATCGTGCCGGCGTGCCGTGCGGCCCGATCCATACGATCGATCAGGTGTTCGCCGACCCGCAGGTGCGCCATCTCGGCATCGCGCAGCCATCGGCGCGCTCCGACGGCAGCCGGCTCGGTCTTCTCGGTCAGCCCTTCGCGCTGTCGCGCACGCCGAGCCGCATCGCGGCGCGGCCACCGGATCTGGGCGAACATACCGACGCGGTGCTGGAGGAATTCGGCTTCAGCGCCGACGAGATCAATGCGTTGCGTGATGCCAGGACGGTGTGACACCGCCTGCTCTTGGCGGTAGAGACTGCGCGGCCTTGTGCCCGTGGACGTGGAAAGGATGTGACGAATGACGACGACCGACAAGATGCTCTCGCGCAAGGAGGGCCGGATCGGTTACCTCACCTTCAACAATCCCGAGCGGCACAACGCCGTGTCGCTGGAGATGTGGGAGGCGGCGGCCGATTATCTTGAGGCATTCAGGGCCGACGACAATGTCCGTGTCGTGATCGTCAGCGGCGCCGGCGGCAAGGCTTTCGTCTCGGGGGCGGATATCTCGAAATTCGAGAAAGAGCGCTCCAGCCAGGAAAGCGTCGACCGTTATAATGCCGCCGTCGAGCGTGCCAATAATGCGTTCTATCGCTTTCCCAAGCCGATTATCGCGATGATCCGCGGTTATTGCATCGGTGGCGGCCTCGGGCTTGCTCTGTGCTGCGACATGCGGATCTGCACGGAAGGCTCGAAATTCGCCGTGCCGGCGGCGAAACTCGGACTCGGTTATGGCTATGAAGGGTTGAAAAAACTCGTCGATCTCGTCGGGCCGTCCTTTGCCAAGGAAATTTTCTTCACGGCGCGGCAATTCACCGCTGCCGAAGCGCAGGCGATGGGGCTGGTCAACCGCGTGCTGCCGGACGGCGAGCTGGAGGACTATGTCCGCAATTATGCCGAAACCATCGCCGGCAATGCGCCGCTGACGGTCGATGCCGTCAAGTTCATCGTCGAGCAGACCATGACCGACGAAAGCCGACGCGACCTGGAACGGTGCGAGACGCTGGTGCAGGCGTGCTTCGCCAGCAATGACTATATTGAGGGACGCAAGGCCTTCATGGAAAAACGCAAACCGGCGTTCACCGGCCGCTGAGAGCGGCCAATGGCGGCACAGAAGCAGGAAAACAGCGCGTGGCGTCCGTCGAGCTGAAGAATCTGACCAAGACCTATGGCGATGTCGCGGTGGTCGATCGTGTATCGCTGCGCATCGACCATGGCCGCCTCGTCTGTCTGCTGGGGCCATCGGGTTGCGGCAAGACCACGACGCTGCGGATGATCGCCGGATTCGTCGAGCCGACTGAGGGTGAGATTCATGTCGGCGAGCGGTTGATGTCGTCGCCGGCGGGCACGGTGCCGCCGGAGCGGCGCAACATGTCGATGATCTTCCAGAATTATGCGCTGTGGCCGCATATGACGGTGGCGGAGAACGTGCTTTACGGCCTCAGGCAGCGGAAAGTCGACCGCGCGACGATGCAGGAGAAGCTCGCCGCCATCCTGTCGACGACGCGGCTCGCCGCCTTCGCGGATCGCTATCCCGGCGAATTGTCCGGCGGCCAGCAGCAGCGCGTTGCATTGGCGCGCGCGCTCATCGTCGAGCCGGAGACGCTGCTGCTCGACGAGCCGCTGTCGAATCTCGACGCCAATCTGCGCGAGGAGATGCGCTTCGAGGTGCGCCGGCTGCACGACGCCTATCGCTACACGACCGTCTACGTCACCCACGATCAATCCGAGGCGATGACGACGGCGGACATTATCTGCGTGATGAATGCCGGCCGGATTGAACAATCGGGGACGCCGGAGGATATCTATGAGCGGCCGCGCTCGGAATTCGTTGCCCGCTTCATCGGCGCGTCGAATATCATCCGTGGTCGGACGATCGATCGCTCCCATATCGAGGTCGCCGGCCAGCCGCTGCGGGTGACCGGCGAAACGACGCAGGGCGAAACCGCAGTGGCGATCCGCCAGCACGATGTGCTGCTGAATACGATCGAGCCACGGCAGGCCGACAATGTGGTGCCGGCGACGGTGGTGCGTCAGGTCTTCCTCGGCGGCAATCGTGACTACATGGTCGAGATCGCGGACGGCACGCAGCTGCGGGTGATGACGCCGGCCGATCTCAGCGTCGAGGCCGGCCGCGCGGTATTCCTGCATCTGCCGCCGGAGCGCTGCCGCGCCCTGGTCCGTTGATTTCGCCTGTTGATTTCGCCCGCTGATATCGGCTGACGCTCAGCGCGTCGGTATCGTTCCGGTGCCGCTCGCAGGCCCGTGCGCGATGACGCTGCATGCCGCATTTGCCGACGAAACGGCACGCTGCGCCGGCATTGGGATGCATCAATGGCATGCCGGATGGACACCCCGCGTAGTGGTTGCAGTCCGGGCATGGTGCTAACCCTGCTTTATCATCTCGCATGCCGGACCGGACGGGGGAGCTTCATGTACACGGACCTTGGCCTTTATATCGACGGCTGCTGGCACAACGGAGAGAGCCGCAAGAGCGAAGACGTGTTGAACCCGGCAACTGGCAAGGCGTTGGGGCCGCTGCCGCACGCGACGCGGGCCGATCTCGATCGCGCGGTCGCTGCCGCCAACAAGGGGCTCGCGGGGTGGCGCAACGTGTCCGCTTATGATCGCGCCCGGCTGATGCGCAAGGCTGCTGATCTGGTACGCGAGCGGCTCGATCGTCTCGGCAGGATCATGGTGCAGGAGCAGGGCAAACCATATCGGGAAGCGCGCGCCGAAGTGCTGACGTCTGCCGACGTCATCGACTGGTGCGCCGATGAAGGCCGCCGCGCCTATGGCCGCATCGTTCCGGGCCGCCAGCCGGGCGTACGCCAGCTTGTCGTTCAGGAGCCCGTCGGCGTGGTCGCCGCTTTCACGCCGTGGAATTTTCCGACGCTGACGCCGGCGCGCAAGATCGCGGCAGCGCTCGCCGCCGGCTGTTCGGTGATCATCAAGGCATCGGAGGAAACGCCCGGCTCCTGCGTTGAACTGGTGAAGTGCTTTGCCGATGCCGGATTGCCGGCAGGTGTGCTCAATCTCGTTTTCGGCCGTCCGGCGGATGTCTCCGAGCATCTGATGGCGTCGCCGGATGTGAAGAAGGTGTCGTTCACCGGCTCGGTGCCGGTCGGCAAGCATCTCGCCGCGCTCGCTGCGAAGACGATGATGCGCGCAACGATGGAGCTCGGCGGCCATTCGCCGGTGGTGGTATTCGCCGATGCCGATCCGGAGAAGGTGGCCGATACGATCGCGGCCTTCAAATTCCGCAATGCCGGCCAAGTCTGCATCTCGCCCACGCGGTTTTATATACAGGAGCCGGTGTACGACAGGTTTCTGGCGCGCTTCACCGAATACGCGAACGGCATCCGGCTCGGCGATGGCCTCGAGAAGGACACGACGATGGGGCCGCTCGCCAATTCGCGCCGCCTCGATGCGATGGAGACGCTGGTGCAGGACAGCGTCAAGCGCGGCGGTAAGATCGTTGCCGGCGGTCAGCGGCACGGCAATCAGGGCTATTTCTTCGCGCCGACGGTGATCACCGAACTTCCCGACGATGCCAGAGTCATGATGGAGGAGCCGTTTGGTCCGCTCGCGCCGATCGTGACCTTCAAGACGTTCGACGAGGTAGTGGAGCGTGCCAATGCGCTGCCCTATGGGCTTGCCTCCTACGCCTTCACCGCCTCGACGACAACCGCCACCGCAATCGGCGATGCGCTGCAGTCGGGCATGGTTGGAGTCAACAGCATTGCTCTGTCGACGCCGGAGACGCCGTTCGGCGGCATCAAGGAAAGCGGTTACGGCCAGGAAGGCGGCATCGAGGGGCTCGAAGCCTATACCAACCGCAAATTCATCTCGCAGGCCTAGAACGTTTTCGAGCGAAACATGCTTTCGGACCTGATCCGAGGGCGCCGGTTCGCGTGAAGAAAACGCCTCCAATCGGAATCCCGGTGTCTTTCATCTGTTCAACGATTCCGATGAAATGATGAAAGGTTCTGGAAACGGCATCGGACGAGGCGCAATTTGTTTTCTGGCGAAAACACGATCCGATAAAAATCAGGAGCAGGAACCGCTGCAAACGGTTCCTGCTCCTTTGCTATTTCACGTAGCAATTTCATGCAGCGTGCATCGTCAGCGTGACGAGAACGGACGCATCATTCCGCCGCAACGGCCATGGAGGCTTGACAGGCGGCCCAGACCTTCGCCGGGGTCGCCGGCATCTCCATATGGTTGGCGACGCCGTTGGGGATCGCATCGGCGATCGCGTTCATCACCGCCGCCAGCGAGCCGGTGGTGCCGGCCTCGCCAACGCCCTTGAGCCCGAGCGGATTGGTGGTCGCCGGCACGACATGCGATTCGTCCCGGAAGACGAGCGGCATGTGATGGGCGCGCGGCATCGCATAGTCCATGAACGATCCGGACACCAACTGGCCGCCGCCTGAATCATAGACGCCGTTTTCCAGCAATGCCTGGCCAAGGCCCTGAGCGAGGCCGCCGACCAGTTGCGCTTCGACCACGGTATGGTCGAGCACATTGCCGCAATCGTCGACGGCAGTGTAGCGCTCGATGCTGACCTCGCCGGTTTGCGGATCGATTTCGACCTCGGCGATATGGCAGCCGTTGGGGAAGGTTTGCGGCGTCTTCGTTTCGACCTTGGTGTCGAGCGGTTCGCCGCTGTCGCGGGCGCGATCGGCAACCTCGAACAGGCCGATGCGCCGGTCGGTTCCGATCACCTCGAACAGGCCGTTACGATAGGCGATATCGGATTCGGCCGCCTCGAGCATGGTGGCCGCGACCTTCTTGCCCTTGAGCAGCATCGCCTCGATGGTCTTGAGCAGCGAGTGGCTGACCACCATGGCGCTGCGCGAGCCGACGGAGGCGAAGCCGGTGACGCCGAGATCGGTATCGCCGTGGCGATGGACGACCAGCGATGGATCGATGCCGAGACGCTCAGCAACAAGACGGGGGAACACGGTTGCGTGGCTCTGTCCGGTGCTCTGGACGTTGAGCGCGGCGACGATTCGCTCGCCGCCGGGGAACAGCAGCGCGGTTTCCTCGTTCGGGGCCGATCCGGCATGTTCGAGAAAGCAGGAGATGCCGATGCCGCGCAGTTTCTTGCGCCGCGCGGCTTCGCGGCGACGCCTGGCGAAATCGTTATAGTCCGCCAGTTCGAGCGCGCGCTCGAATATTGTCTTGAAGTCGCCGCTGTCATAGACGTTCCCGACAGGCGTCTTGAACGGCATCTTGCTTTTCGCGATGAAATTCTTCTTGCGCAGCTTCACCGCATTGATGCCGGTAACGCGTGCCGCCTCTTCGACCAGCCGCTCCATCACGTAGTTGGCTTCCGGCCGTCCGGCGCCGCGATAGGGCCCGATCGGCACGGTGTTGGTGGTGACGCAGGTGACACCGATATCGACTTTCGGGATATCGTAGACGCTCGGCAGGCAGCGCGAGAAATTGTTGGTGTTGATGTGCGCGCCGACGGAGCCGAGATAGGCGCCCTGATTGGCGAGGTGCCGGACCCGTAGCGCGAGAAACCGGCCCTCGTCGTCGAGCGCCAACTCGGCGTCGGTGTATGCGTCGCGGGCCTGGTTGTCGCTGATGAATGCTTCCGAGCGGGTCGACATCCAGTGCACCGGCCGGCCGAGCTTGCGGCTGGCGACCAGCAGCGCGAAATACTCCGGATAGGCACCGGTTTTCATGCCGAAGGCGCCGCCGACGTCCTCGGTGATGACCCGCAGCTTCATCTTGTCGGCGCCGATAACGGCGAGCAGGCCGCCGCGCAGTGCCTGCGCGCTCTGCGAGCAGGCCCGCAGCGTGTAGGAATCGGACTTGGCGTCATAGCTGGCGGTGGCGCCGCGTGGCTCCATGCTGACGATTGCCAGCCGCTGATTGAATACCGAGATGCGCGCGACGTGCTTTGCGCCGGCGATGATCCTGTCGACCTCACGCTCGTTTTCCTCGCTCGGCGCCGGACCCGGCCAGTCGAGCAGGATGTTGCGCGGCGCGTTCGGATAGAGCTGCGGCGCATCCGGCTTGATCGCTTCGCGCGCATCGACGACCGACGGCAGTTCTTCATAATCGACGGCGACCAATTCGGCGCCATCCTGCGCGGCGCGCGGGCTTTCCGCGACCACCATCGCTATCGGATCGCCGACATGCCTCACCCGTTCGCCGGCAAGCGACGGCCGCGGTGGCACGATCAGCGCTGCGCCGCTGCGGCCGGTGAGCGGCGGATGGCGGGTGATCTGCCCGATGCCGGCTTCCGCGATATCGGCCGCGGTCAGCACCGCAAGGACGCCGCGTGTCGCCAGCGCTTCGGTCGGGTCGACCGCCACGATGCGTGCATGCGCATGGGGCGAACGCACGAAACAGGCGTAAGTCTGCTTCGGCTGCACGACATCGTCGGAATAGCGGCCGGCGCCGCGGATGAAGGCGGCGTCCTCGACACGGTGAAGCGGCTTATGGTGATGAGTATTCGTCGCGTCCATTGGATTTCCGTTCGGGAGGAAGGGAACCTGCTTATAGCGCAAAAGCGTCAGGCCGGGCAGGCCCTCGCGCGCACGCCCCGCTTGCGGCATCGGCAGCGCTGCGGCTGTTTTCGGCCCGTGCCGGACGCGTCGAAGCGCCGCATTCGGGTTCCCGCCGAGAAGCTCAGGTAGGCGCTGCGGCGCTGCCGAACACTTGCGCGGCGAATTGCGGGTAGACCTCGGCCAGTTGCGGAGCGACGGTCTGGCGCAACAGTGCCAGCGTCGCCGGCGACGGGGGCGCCGTGACGGCGACCTGTTCGGGCCTGTCAAAGGCGAAGGCGGTGTTGTCGAGCACGTCTTCCAACGAATGCCCGGGATGTACGCTTTCCAGGCGGAAGCGCCGGCGCGTCGCATCGAAGCGGAAACAGCAGCGGTTGGTGACCAGCGCGATCGGCCCGCCGGTGCGATAGACATTGTCCGGGCTCGTGCCCGGCGCGCTGATGAAATCGACTTTCTCGACCAGCGTCCGGCGCGAATGCTCGGTGCGGAACAGAATCATTTTCGGCACGACATAATAGAGATGCGCGGAGCCGAAGGAGCCGGGGAAGCGGACCTTCGGCTTGGCGTAGTCGCCGATATTGACGAGATTGATATTGCCGCGGCCGTCGATCTGTCCGCCCGACAGGAAGAACACGTCGATGCGGCCCTGTCCGGCGCAGTCGAACAGTTCACGGCCGCCATCGGTGAAGAAATTATGCTTGCGACTCTGCAGCAGCGAGACATAGGGCCGGTTGACGCCGCGCGTCCGACCGCGCTCGCGTGCCAGCAGCGCCGCGGTTGCGGGGATCGGCGAGGCATTGCCGACGGCGATATGGCGGACATCGCCGATCAGATCGGCGATGGTGACGGCGAGCAGTTCCTCGTCGCGGAATGCTGTCGTAGCGTCGGGGGCGGTCATTGGTGGCCTCCCATCGGCGGAGTTAGGATGATCGCCGCGACGACCGGCTTACGCTGTCTGTCGGGCATCGACATATTGCTCCAGATAGGCGGCAAAGCCTTCGGCCGTCTTCGCCATGCGCGCATAATCGGCCAGATGCGCGATGTCCGCGGGATAATGATCGGGCAGCGGCAGCGGCCAGCAGCCGTTCGGCGCCGCCGCGACGCGGTCGACGTAGAAACCGGGCAGGGTGCCGGCGGCGAGCACCGGATCGGCGAGCAGGTTCTGATCGACGATCCTTTCCACCGTTGCGATGGTGGCCCTGGCGGCATGCGCCATCGTTGCCAATTCACGCTGGCGGCCAATCCAGACATTGCCGTCGCGATCGGCCATCGGCGCATGGATGAGCGCGACGTCGGGGACGATCGCCGGCAGCAGCACGATCGGGTCGTCGTCGACATAGGGATTGTCGATGACTTTCCAGTCTGGCCGCACGGCCATGATGTCGGAGCCGATCAGCCCGCGCAGCGGCATGAACGGCACGCCTTTCTCCGCCGCCTGCAGCGCGCTGTGCAGCGCCGGGCACGTCGCGTCCTTCATCCGGATTGTTCTGTTGAGAACGGCATCGGTGAAGCGCGGTGCAGCGCCGAACTCGCCGAGGCTGACGGCGGAGGTCTCCAGCGTCTCGACGCAGCCGGCGCCGATCAGGAGGTCGGCCTGCAGGCTTGAAGTGGGCAGCGCCACGAGATGCAGCCGCCGGACACCGCGCCGGATCAGCGCGCGCGTCGCTGCCATGGGCACGCCCGCCACTTCGCGCGGCACGACCAGCAGACAGCCATCGCCGATCAGCGACAGCGCCTCATCCAGCGTCGGATCGGGTGGCGGCCCAGCAACGGTGGGCGTGGCAAGAGTTGGTATGTCAGGAGCTGGTATGTCGGGAGTTGACACGGCTGAAACCTTCCTTCCGGCTTCGTCTCGTTCTTTGTCCCATTGCTGCCCTTGCCAGGTCCATCGGATTCTGGTCAGCAGTGGTCATGACTTTGCATGACACCTTAAGCCTGCGCGACAGGCTGCAAGCCGGCCGGTTCGTGATGACCGCCGAGGTGACGCCGCCGGTCTCGATGGCGCGCGCCGATCTGCTGGCGAAGGCACTGCCGCTCAAGGGCCTTGCCGACGCCGTCAACGTCACCGATGCCGCCGGCGCCCGTCCGCATCTCGGTGCAGTCACCGCAGCCGGCCTGCTGCTTGCCGAAGGGCTGGAGCCGATCCTGCAACTCACCTGCCGGGACCGCAACCGCATCGCCCTGCAGAGCGATCTGATGAGTGCCGCAGCGCTCGGCATCACCAATCTGCTGGCGCTGCGCGGCGACAATCCCGAGGCCGGCGACCAGCCGGATGCGAAGGGTGTGTTCGATCTCGATACCCGCGCTCTGATGATGACGGCGCGCGATCTGCGCGACACCGGGATGCTGCCGCCGGCCCGCAAGGTTGCGGGCAGGGCGGATTTCTTCATCGGCTGTGCCGACAATCCGCTCGATCCGCCGCCTGGATGGAAACCGACTGGCCTTCTGGCGAAGATCGAGGCCGGCGCGCAGTTCGCGCAGACGCAGTTCTGCATGGATACCGGCGTCGTCGCACGCTACTGCGCCCGCTTGTCGGAAAGCGGTATCGCGGACAAGCTCCATCTGTTGATCGGCGTCGCGCCGCTCAAATCGGCGAAGTCGGCACGCTGGATGCGTGACAAGCTGTTCGGCACGATCATTCCGGATGCGGTGATCGAGCGAATGGAAAAGGCCAGCGATCCGGTGGCGGAGGGCGAGGCGATCTGTGTCGCACTGATCGAGCAACTGGCGCAGACGCCTGGTGTTGCCGGCGTGCATGTGATGGCGCCGAACAATGACGCGGCATTGCCGCGGGTGCTGGCGGCTGCTCGTCGTTCGATCGGCGTCGCGGTGCGGTAGAGCGTTTTCGAGCCAAGCGGGTCTCGGTTCGCGTAAAGAAAACGCGTCAAATCAAAAGCCCGTCGCCTTTCGACGCTTCTCTGAAACGGTAAAAGGCTCTGGAGCCGCTCTCCGCGCCGCGTTATGGGCGCGGTAGCGCCGCGATCGCGGCGAACAGGTTGCGCACCGTATCTTCGGCGATATGGCGTGTGATCAGAACGAGACGGCTGCCGCGCTGATCGTCGGGCCAGCGGTCGAGTTCGACCGGAGGGTGCGCCAGATGCTGCACGAACTGCACCAGCACCGGGCCGAGCGCGCCGTCGATATGCAGGAAGCCCTTGGCACGCAGCAGATCGCTGCCGCGTAGCGCGATCAGCGTTTCCATCGTCCGCGCGAAGGCGATCCACAACAGCGGCTTGTCCCAGGTCATCACGAAACTGCCGATGCCGTCGCTGTGCGCAGTCTCGGCGACGAACAGCGAGCGATCCTGTGTCGGCGCGGCCGCTCCGGTCAACAGCGCGGGATCGAGATCGCCGGCGATGGCGCGTTCGATGGCGGCGCGCGGATTGAGTGCGCGCAGCTTTTCGCTCAGGGCAGCGCTTTTGGTATCGTCCGCAAGATCGGTCTTGGTGATCACCAGAAGATCGGCAAGGATCGCCTGCTTGCGCGCTTCCGCCGACCAGTCGAGCGTATCTGGCCCGGTGACGGCGTCGGCACAGGTAATGACCGTTTCGACGTGAAATAGCTCGCCGAGCGCGCGGTCGGTTGCGAAGGTCTGCAGGATCGGCGAGGGATCGGCGAGCCCGCTGGTTTCGATGACGACGCGGCGGAAATCCGGGATCTGGCCGCGCTCGCGCTCGACGACGAGCTGGCGCAGCGTGTTCTGGAGATCGGTGCGCGTCGTGCAGCACAGGCAGCCGTTGCCGAGCAGCATTGTTTGGTCGGCGGATGAACGCAGCAGCGCGTCGTCGATGCCGACAGCGCCGAACTCGTTGACCACGACGGCGGTGCCGTAGCCTTCCGGCGTCTCCAGGAAGCGCTTGAGCAGCGTGGTTTTCCCCGAACCGAGAAATCCGGTGAGCACTGTCACCGGGATGCGGGCGCCCCGCTCGCGCGTCTGGCGGCGCCCGAATGCGCCGGCATTGGGAGACGGGAAAAGCTGCTGCATGGTCCTGTTTTTACTTTATCTCTCGACAGGAGAGAGACCGGCGCGGGGCGGCGGTGCCGCCCTCGCGCCTTGTTCGACGTGCGATCAGAAATCCGTTTCGAGGATATAGAGACCGCCGGTGTGCCGGTCGACGGTGTAGACGATCTTGCGTTCGTCGACGAACACGTCGTTGAGTTGCACCGCACCGACCGGCGTGCCCTTCGGCGGCGGCGGCACGAATGCCGCGACCTCCTTCGGCTGGAAAGGATTGGTGAGATCGTAGGCGCGCAGGCCGCCATTGAAGAACGTGCCGAAGATGATCTCATCCGACTGCCAGGCGGTTGGCGACGAGGGGTTTTCGTGGATGTTGTGCGCGCCGAAGCGTCCGCCGCGGCTGGCATAGGCGTCGACCGGCGGCAGCGGGCAGGTGGCGATCGGCAGCAGATTCTGCTCGTCGCGTGCATCGACGACCCAGATCAGCTTCGGCCAGTCCTTGGCCGCATCCACGGTCGACTCGTCGGTGATGACCAGCAGGTTGCGCTTGAACAGCGGCAGCACGGTGTGCATGAAGCCGCCATAGGGCGGCGCATTGTTCCAGTGCGAGATCGGCTTCGGATTGGCCTTGTCGGCGATGTCGAGGATGAACATGCCACCGTCGATATAGCCGAGATACAGGCGGTCGGGCCGCTCCTTGTAGACGTTGGTGTTGTGGGCCCGGAAGCCCATGTCGCGCGAGGCGAGGCGCTTCGGCGGCGGCGCGCTGTCGCCAACGCGGGTGCCCGGCATCCACCAGCGACCGGCTTCAACCGGCTTGGATGGATTGCGCACGTCGAAGCAGCGATAGAACTGATCGTCGAGCGGGTGGGTCGATTCGAAGTCGTCGGAGCCGGCCGCCATATGGACGTATTCGCCGTCGCAGAACCAGAGCTGGTGCACGCCCCGCGAATTCGGCCCGGAGCAATCGGTGAACGAGATCGAGCGCGGTTTCTCGGGATTGGAAATATCGAACAGCTCGAAACCGGCGTGCTTCTGGCCCTTCTTCTGCGTCTGGTAGGCGACCGCCATGATGTCGCCCGACACTTCCAGCGAGTTGGAGCGCATATAGGCTTCCGGCAGGTCGGTCTGCACGACGACCTGCGGCTTGCGCGGATCGGTGACGTCGACGCCGGTGAAGTTCTTCGGTGCGCTTTCATGCGCCAGCCAGATGATCCGGCGACCGTCCTTGGTCAGCGAAATCGACATGCCTTCGCCCATGCCGCCGAAGCCTTGCAGATCATGCTGGGCGAGGAGCTTGAAATTCCAGCAGGTCGAGTCGGTCGTCATTCCCAGTTCTCCATCGGGTTCTCAAACGAGAGGCCGGCGCGGGCGCCGGCCTAAACCGCAGCGATTTATTCGCAGCCGGTGACGGGTGTCCAGCACGCGGCAGCCTGTGAGACAGGATGCCCCCGGACCATAACGTTCGGGCGGCGTGTTGTCTCCCGCATCGTATATCCGTCGGCACGCAATCGGCTCCGGCGATTTGCACCGTCGGTGTGCGACCGGGATGCGCAACCGTGAAGTGTGGCGGCGCGTAAATCATTCAATGGAATCGGGCCGTGCAGCAGGTTCTGATGATCCGCCCGACGCTTATGCCTTGCGGTATCCTTATGAACATTTCTTGCAGGTACGCGCGCGGCGCACCGCAGGCATGTTCGTCGCATCGCGGTCTATCGACCGGGACAGACGACTTCCTTGCACATGCGCGTCAATTCGGGCCACGGCTGATAGGGCGCGCCCCGACACAGGTCTTTGGCGCCGTCGTCGACGATCTGCGTGAGTTGTCCGTGGTAGAAAAAGGCCGCCCGTTCGCTCGGCGGCGCATAGGCGCCGGTTTCGTCCTTTGCCGTGTAACGCATGCAGGAAATGTAGCGTTCGACGCCGCCGGCCTGGTGCAGCGTCGGCGTCGACAGGAAGGCGTCGCGCACCCCGACAGGATCGGCCAGCCGCCGATGCAGTTCGGTCTGCAGTTGCGCTTTGTAGTCCGTCGGCATGACGTTCGGGTCCGGCGGCTTCGGCGATTCGCGAAAGCTCGAACAGGCGGCGAGCGACAACACCGCCATTGCAGCCAGCAGCATGCCTGTTGCGGCAATGCGTACCGGGCGGGCGTCCTGCCAGGATCGATGGCAGACGCCAGTCAACCGATCAGATTGCATCGTGGATCACCTTGCAGCCTCGCAGCGCCGCCATCCTAGCGAGGCAACCCGCCAGCGCAACCCGTTCGCGCCATATCCATCGGCGTTGCCGCTGTGATTGTTGTGCCGCCGGTGCTCAGCGCCCCGGCGCGGCCAGTGCCGCAGCCTGCTCGCGCACCTTTTTGGCGCTCTCGAAGCCATGCATGCCGCCGTACCACTGGCCGCCGACGATGGCGCCCTTCACCGGCTGCAGCAGGCCGAGCGTCATCACCAGGACGGCGGGAAGCCACAAGACGAGATGCAGCCAGTAGGACGGGGTAAACGCGGTTTCGACCGCGAGCACGATCGGCACGAGGATGTGCCCGACAATGACGATGACCAGATAAGCGGGGAAATCGTCGGCGCGGTGGTGATGCAATTCTTCGCCGCAGGCCGGGCATTGGTCAGCGACCTTCAGGAAAGCGCGGAACATGCGGCCCTCGCCGCAATGCGGGCATTTGCAGAAAAAGCCACGCTTGATCGCCTGCCATGCTGTGACGGCAGGTGCGGAGTTCGGATAAGGCGTCGACATGTCGGGAGTGCCTCCAGTGCGCCGCACAGATAAAGATCGGCGGCGCCCGGAGCTAGATCGAAAGCCGCATAGCCGCTCATCGGTGCTGCGACAAAATGCATGCTCTCGCGCAACTCGCGCTCAGCTTTTCCCCCATTTGAAGCCGTTTCCGGCCCTGCCGGGCGCTGCCGGGGGGATCATCGGCAGCAGATCCGTCCAGTTCTTTTCGCCGAAGCGCGGCTCGCGGCACAGGCGCGTCCTGCTCTCGATGATCTCGCTGCTGAACCGGTCGAACACCAGTTCCCGGCAGGTCTTGCCATCGGCGAGAGGATAGGCAGCGGTGCCGATGGTCTCGGCCGGGCGTCTCAGCTTGCCCTGCGGCAGCTCTGTGGTGACCGTCACGCGCTCGTCGAGCATGAACGCCGAGATGATCAGCACGATGAATCCAGCCGCGATCGCTGACACGGCAACAGCCGTGCTTCGGGAAAAATAGGTCGTCCGACTCGCATGCGCCTGCGGCTTCATGCCGGACAGGAGAAACCGCCGCCGCTTCAGGATGGCTTAAAGCGGCGTCGACATTTGAGTGGTTGCCTTAACGCCGGGTTGAGGACGTGGACTTGGCCCCCGCGCCATGGCGTTTCACTGGTTGCGAGAGGCGTGCGAACCTCGGTGTTGACTGTTTCTATGCATTATAGTTCTATATTCTGATGTAATCTGCACTATATCGTTTATCTCCGGTCCAGCCTTGCGTGCCGGGTCCGCGACGACGACGATGCATCCGTCCCTTGTCCTGACAAGCAGGAGTAGCGGTGCCAGACCTCGCCGATCATGGTTTTCTTGATATCGCCGGCCAGCGGCTCGAATACCGCTGGGTCGGCCCCGGCCCTGGCGAAGCGCCGACCCTGGTGCTGCTGCACGAGGGGCTCGGAAGCATCGGTCAGTGGGGCGACTTTCCCGAGGCGCTGGCGACGGCGACGGGCGCTGGTGTCTTCGCCTATTCGCGCGCCGGCTACGGCCAGTCGTTGGCGGTGTCGCTGCCACGGCCGCTTACCTATATGCACGACGAAGCGCGCGACAGCCTGCCGGCGGTGCTCGATGCCATCGGCTTCCGGCGCGGGCTGCTGATCGGCCATAGCGACGGCGCCTCGATTGCCACGATCTATGCCGGCACGCATCAGGATCATCGGATCGACGGGCTTGTCCTGATCGCGCCGCATTTCGTCGTCGAGGATGTCAGCATCGCGTCGATCCGCGCGGCGAAGACTGCCTATGAGACAACGGATCTGCGCGAGAAACTGGCGCGCTGGCACAAGGATCCCGACAACGCCTTCCGTGGCTGGAACGATGTCTGGCTCGATCCCGGCTTCCGCGATTGGGACATCAGCGAGCCGCTTGCTTTCATCCGCGTGCCGATCCTGATCGTCCAGGGCGAGCACGATCAATACGGCACCGCAAGGCAGATCGAGATCGCCCGGGAGGAGTGCTACTGCCCGGTCGAGGTCGCGTTGCTGGATGCCAGGCACACGCCGCAGCGCGAGGCACCGCAGGAGACGCTGAAGGCGGTATCCGAGTTCTGCATCAGGCTGCTGCGCGATGATCGCACGCCGATCGCAGCCAAACAGGCGACGGAGAGTGTGTGATGGCGGACGCCGAACGCAAACTGGCCAACGGGAAAACGCGGATCGATTTTCAGACCGAACCGTCGCAGTACAGACACTGGAAGCTCGTGGCCGATGGCGAGACGGCGACGCTGACCATGGATGTCGACGAGAAGGGCGGCTTGTTTGAAGGCTACGACCTGAAGCTCAATTCCTACGATCTCGGCGTCGATATCGAACTGGCCGATGCGTTGCAGCGACTCCGCTTCGAACATCCGGCCGTCAAGGTCGTGCTGATGCGCTCCGGCAAGTCGCGGGTGTTTTGCGCGGGCGCCAATATCCGCATGCTGGCGGGTGCGACGCATGCGCACAAGGTGAATTTCTGCAAGTTCACCAATGAGACGCGCAACGGCATCGAGGATTCGAGTGAGAACTCCGGTCAGAAGACGATCTGCGTCGTCACCGGTTCATGCGCCGGCGGCGGCTACGAATTGGCGCTGGCCGCCGATCACATCATCCTCACCGACGATGGATCATCCACCGTATCGCTCCCCGAACTGCCGCTGCTCGCGGTGCTGCCCGGCACCGGCGGTCTGACGCGCGTCACCGACAAGCGCAAGGTGCGCCGCGATCATGCCGACGTGTTCTGCACCACCGAAGAAGGCATGAAGGGTAAGCGTGCGGTCGACTGGCGGCTGGTCGACGAAGTGGTGCCCAACAGCAGGCTCGACGAGACGGTGGCCGCTCGCGCGAAGGAATTTGCGACGAAGTCGGACCGTCCGGCCGATGCCAAGGGCATCGCTTTGACGCCGCTCGCCCGCCGGCGGTCGGAAACCGGCGCGGACTACGGTTTCGTATCTGTCGCTTTCGATCGGGCGGTGCGGCTTGCCACGATCACGCTGCGGAGCCCGCAGGGAGCACCGCCGGCGAATGCCGACGAGATGGTCGCGCAGGGTGCTGGCTTCTGGCCGCTGCAGCTTGCCCGCGAATTGGACGACGCCATACTCGATATCAGGCTCAACGAGCTCGACGTCGCGGCGATCGTGTTCAAGTCGGAAGGCGATGGTGAACAGGTTGCCGCCTACGACGCCTTCCTTGCAACGCATGCGTCGCACTGGTTGGCGCGCGAGATCACGCTGTACTGGAAGCGTGTCTTGAAGCGTGTCGATCTGACCTCGCGCAGCCTCGTCGCGGTAATCGAGCCCGGCTCCTGCTTCACCGGCACGCTGGCCGAGATCGCTTTCGCCTGCGACCGCTCCTACATGCTCATTGGACAGTTGAACGGCGGCAACCGGCCCCCGGCGACGCTGGCACTGACTGAGATGAATTTCGGTTCCTACCCGATGAGCAACGGGCTGACGCGGCTTGCGACGCGCTTTCTCGATGACGAAAAGACGCTTGCCAACGCGAAGTCGCTGATCGGCGAGGCGCTTGATGCCGAAGCGGCGGAGGAGGCCGGGCTCGTTACCTTTGCTTTCGACGATATCGATTGGGACGACGAGATCCGCATCTTCCTGGAAGAGCGGGCTTCGTTCTCGCCGGATGGGCTCACGGGCCTCGAAGCGAATCTGCGCTTCGGCGGGCCGGAGACGATGGAGACCAAGATTTTCGCGCGCCTCACCGCCTGGCAGAACTGGATCTTCCAGCGCCCCAATGCCGTCGGTGAAGACGGCGCTCTACGCCGCTACGGCACCGGCCAGAAGGCCGTGTTCGATACCAAGCGGGTTTGATGCGCATGTTGCTATCGATCCGCCGCCATTCGAGCCTCGACATGTAGGCCTTGGGGCGGATGACGAAAGAAATAAGCGAATGAGAGGACGACAGAGGAGCGAGCCATGGACGTCATGAATGTCGACTACTCGACCACCATTCCGAACAATGTCGGCTTGATGGAAGACCGCCGCGTCCTCAAAGCGCTGGAAGGCTGGCATCCCGGCTATCTCGACTGGTGGAACGACATGGGACCGGAGGGCTTCCAGGAGAAGCTCGTCTATCTGCGTACCGCCTATTCGGTCGACCCGCGCGGCTGGGCGAAATTCGACTATGTCCGCATGCCGGAATACCGCTGGGGCGTTCTGCTGGCGCCGCAGGAAGAAAACCGCACCATTCCGTTCGGCCAGCATTATGGCGAGCCGGCCTGGCAGGAAGTGCCGGGAGAACACCGCGCGGCGCTGCGCCGTCTCGTCGTCATTCAGGGCGATACCGAACCGGCCTCCGTCGAGCAGCAGCGGCATCTCGGCAAGACCGCACCGTCGCTTTACGACATGCGTAATCTCTTCCAGGTCAATGTCGAGGAAGGCCGCCATCTCTGGGCGATGGTTTACCTGCTGCAGAAATATTTCGGCCGCGACGGTCGCGAGGAGGCGGACGAGTTGCTGCGCCGCCGCTCCGGCTCCGAAGACGCACCGCGCATGCTCGGCGCCTTCAACGAGGCGACGCCGGACTGGCTGTCGTTCTTCATGTTTACCTACTTCACGGATCGCGACGGCAAGATGCAACTGCACAGCCTGGCGCAGTCGGGCTTCGATCCGCTGTCGCGCACCTGCCGCTTCATGCTGACCGAGGAAGCGCACCATATGTTCGTCGGCGAAACCGGCATCACCCGGGTCGTGCAGCGCACCTGCGATGCGATGAAGGAGGCCGGCATCGGCGATCCCTACGCGCTCGACAAGGTGCGGGCGCTCGGCGTCATCGACCTGCCGACGATCCAGAAGAAGCTCAATCTGCACTATTCGCTATCGCTCGACCTGTTCGGGTCCGAGGTTTCGACCAATGCGGCCAACGCCTTCAACAACGGGTTGAAGGGCCGCTATCAGGAAACCAAGATCGAGGACGATCACCGGCTGGAGAACGCCACCTATCCGGTGCTCAAATATATCGACGGTGAGATCAAGCTGGTCGATGCGCCGGCGTTGACCGCGCTTAATATGCGGTTGCGTGACGACTACACGCAGGATTGCGTGAAGGGCCTGCTGCGCTGGAACAAGGTGATCGCAACTGCCGATATCCCGTTCGAGCTGAAGCTGCCGCATACCGCCTTCCACCGCCAGATCGGCGAATTCAAGGACGTGCATGCAACGCCGGATGGCGTGATCGTCGATGACGCGACATGGGGGAAGCGCCGGAACGAATGGCTTCCCTCCACCGCGGACGGCGATTTCATCGCCTCGCTGATGAAGCCGGAGGCGCGCCCCGGCCATTTCGCCGGCTGGATATCGCCGCCGAAGGTTGGCATCGACAACAAGCCCGGCGACTTTGAATATGTGAAGATCGATAGCTGAGGGCGTCTTCTTCTCCCGTTCCCGACGGGAAGGCCAGCCTATGAGATGCGCAACTGCGTCTCGCTGCGCCGTCACCTTGCGAGTGGAATGGGCCTCGAAGGGGGAGGGGGCGGTATGTTGCGGATCATCAAAAAAGGCCGGGCGATTTGCCCGGCCTTTTGCTTTGGTGATGGCCGCGATCCGTGGACGCGGTCATCTCTATTGTTGCGGTCCTTACTGTGCAGCCTTGCGGGTGGCGCTGCCCTTGTCGGCCAGGATCGATTCCATTGCTGCCTGCGTGCCGCCCTTCTTGAGCGGCACACCGGCCATTTGCAGTGCCAGTTCGGTCGCGCCGAGCGCACCGATCATCGACGTGTCGTTGACATCGCCGAGATGACCGATGCGGAACATCTTGCCGGCGAAGGGGCCGAAGCTCGCACCGTAGGAGATGTTGAACTGCTCCAGCGCCAGCGAGCGGAAGGCGTCGGCGTTGTGACCGTCCGGCAGCAGGACGGCGGTGAGCGTCGATGAATGATGACCCGGAACGCTGCAGATCGTCTCGAGCCCCCAATGCTGCACCGCGCGGCGGGTGGCCTCCGCCAGCCGGTCGTGCCGGGCGAAGACATTGTCCAGCCCCTCCTCATGCAGCATGGCGATGCCTTCGTTGAGGCCGTTGAGCATCATCGTTGCCGGCGTATAGGGGAAATAGCCGGTCTTGTTCATGGCGATCATGTCGTCCCAGGACAGGAACGACTTCGGAAGCTTCGATGTCTTGTTGGCGGCGAGCGCCTTCTCGCTGATGGCATTGAACGACATGCCGGGCGGCATCATCAGGCCCTTCTGCGCGCCGCCCACGGCGACGTCGACGCCCCATTCGTCGTGGCGATAGTCGGTCGATCCGAGCGATGAGATGGTGTCGACCATGAGCAGCGCCGGATGGCCGGCGGCGTCGATCGCCTTGCGGATGGCGGCGATGTCGGAACGCACGCCGGTCGAGGTCTCGTTGTGGACGATGGCGACGGCCTTGATCTCCTTCGCCTTGTCCTCGCGCAGCCGTGCTTCAATCGCCGCCGGATCGGCGGGGACGCGCCAGTTGGTCTTGATGAACTCGGCCTGAAGACCGAAACGCTCGGCCATCTTTTTCCACAGTGTCGCGAACTGGCCGGTTTCGACCATCAGTACCTTGTCGCCTGGCGACAGCGTATTGGTCAGCGCCGCTTCCCAGGCGCCCGTGCCGGTGGCGGTGAAGATGATCACCGGATTGGTGGTCTTGAAGATCGTCTTGATGCCGTCGAGCGCTTTCCGGGCGATCTTGGCGAACTCCGGGCCGCGATGGTCGATGATCGGCATGTCGATGGCGCGGAGAACGCGATCCGGCACCGGGGTGGGGCCGGGGATATGCAAAGCGTGGCGCCCGGCGGCGCGCGAAGAATTCTGAGCCATGAAAACCTAACTCCTGAACGGCGAAGACCGATATTTGCGACCTGGAGGGCGATTGTCACCCCGACCGGCCCGGCAAAATATCAGTTCAGGCGCGGTGCTTGGTGGCGATCAACTATGAATGATACATTGCGGTCAAGCAATTTCGGCGCGTTTCCAGGCAATGGGTAAACCGTTGTGGCGCAAGCCGATTCGGGGGACGCGGAATGCCGGTGGTAAAGCCCGGGCTGGAGCGGCGGCTCAAGGGCCGCTTGAATGGCGAGGTGGCGTTCGACCGCTTCACCCGCGGCCGCTACGCGACCGATGCCTCGCACTACCAGATGATGCCGCTTGGCGTCGTTATTCCGCGCACGATAGAAGAAGCTGAACAGGCGATAGACATCGCCAAGGCCGAAGGCGTCAGCGTCACGGCACGCGGCGGCGGTACCTCGCAGTGCGGCCAGACGGTTAACGAGACACTGGTCATCGATTGCTCGCGGCATCTCAACCGCATCCTCGACCTTGACGTCGCCGGGCAGCGCTGCGTCGTCGAGCCCGGCATCGTGCTCGACGAATTGAACCGGCAATTGAAGCCGCACGGCCTGTGGTTTCCCGTCGATATCTCCACCGCCTCGCGTGCGACGATCGGCGGCATGTCGTCGAACAATTCCTGCGGTGCGCGGTCGCTGCGCTACGGCACCATGCGCGACAACGTCATCGGCATCGAGGCGCTGTTGGCCGACGGCACGCATGCGCGCTTCGGTCGTGTCGATACCGACCTGTCGGACCTCAAGGACCAGCCGGCGCTGCAATCGCTGGCGCGCGACCTTCTGAACCTCGGCGCGCGCGAAGCGGGCGAGATTGCCGAGAAATTCTCCAAGGTGCAACGCCGCGTCGGCGGCTACAATCTCGACGCGCTGGTCCCGGGTAAAAACGACATCAACCTCGCGCATGTGCTCACCGGCAGCGAGGGAACGCTCGCTTTCTTCAACCGCATCGAGCTGAAGCTGTCGCCGCTGCTCGGACGGCGGGCCGTCGGTGCCTGCCATTTCGGTTCGTTCTATGCGGCGATGGATACGGCGCAGCACATCGTCCGGCTGCGGCCGATCGGCGTCGAACTGGTCGACCGGACGATGATCGAACTGGCGTGGGACATTCCGATGTTCCGCCCGACGCTGGAAAAATTCGTGCGCCGCGGGCCGGACGGGGAATTGCCGGATGCGATCCTGCTGGTCGAATTCGGCGAAGACGACCAGAACGAGAATTTGCACCGTCTCCGGTCGTTGACCGAACTGATGGGCGACCTCGGCTTCGGCTGGGACCGTGCTGGCGCGAAGCATGGCGGCGTGGTCGAGGTCCTCGATCCGGCGTTGCAAGCGGCCATCACCGAGGTGCGCACTTCCGGCCTCAACATCATGATGTCGATGAAGGAGCAGGGAAAGCCGGTGTCCTTTGTCGAGGACTGCGCCGTGCCGCTCGAACATCTCGCCGACTACACTGCGCGGCTGACACAGGTGTTCGAGAAGCACGGCACGCGCGGCACCTGGTATGCGCATGCCGGCTCCGGCTGCCTGCATGTGCGCCCGGTGCTTAATCTGCGGCTGGAGAAAGACGTGAAGGCCATGCGCGCCATCGCCGAGGAGGCGTTCGCGATGGTCCGCGATTACAAGGGCTCGCATTCCGGCGAACATGGCGACGGCATCGTGCGTTCGGAGTTTCACGAATTCATGTTCGGGCCGGAACTGGTCCGCGCCTTCGAGGAGGTGAAGGACCGCTTCGACCCGACAGGCCTGTTCAATCCCGGCAAGATCGTCCGCGCCCCGAAATTCGACGACCGCAGCAAGCTCCGCTATGCGCCCGGCTATCACGCCGAGCCGATGACGACGCAACTCGACTGGTCCGCCTATACCGGCGCCGGTGGCGGTTTCCAGGGCGCGGTGGAGATGTGCAACAATAACGGCGCCTGCCGCAAATTGCAGGGCGGCGTCATGTGCCCGAGTTATCGCGTCACCCGCAACGAGCGCGACCTGACGCGCGGGCGCGCCAATACGCTGCGGCTCGCGATCACCGGCCAACTCGGCCCGGATGCGCTGACCTCGGACGAGATGGCGGAGACGTTGAAGCTGTGCGTCTCGTGCAAGGCGTGCCGGCGCGAATGCCCTACGGGTGTCGACATGGCGCGCATGAAGATCGAGGTGACCGCGGCGCGCGTCGCCAGATACGGTTTGTCGCTGCGCGACCGGCTGGTCGGTTATCTGCCGCGCTACGCGCCTTATGCGGCGATATTGCCGGGCCTGCTCAATCTGCGCAATGGCGTGCCGCTGCTGCGGTCGCTATCGGAACGGCTCGCCGGATTTTCCGCGAAACGCAGCCTGCCGCGCTGGCGGCGGGATATTTTCAGGGATCAGGACATCGGCGTCGTCGGTGCGGCTGCCGGCGACGGCAAGGATGTCGTGCTGTTTGTCGATACGTTCAGCCGTTATTTCGAGCGCGAGAACGCCGATGCGGCGCTTGCCGTGCTGGCGGCCGGCGGCTATCGCGTGCATCTCATTAAGCCGCTGACGGGGAGCCGGCCGTTATGCTGCGGCCGCACCTTCCTGTCGGTCGGCAAGGTCGACGAGGCGCGGCGGGAGGCGGAGCGCTCGCTCGCGGCGTTCGAGCCTTATCTGACGCGCGGCATGCCGGTGATCGGACTGGAGCCGAGCTGTCTGTTCACCTTCCGTGACGAGTGGCCGGCCATGGTGAAGTCCGATACGGCGCGGCGCCTCGCCGGACAGGCTGTCCTGTTGGAGGAATTCCTGGCGCGCGAGCAGAAGGCCGGGCGCCTTGCCCTGCCGCTCGGCAAGGTGGCCGAGAAGGCGCTGCTGCACGGACACTGCCACCAGAAATCTTTCGCCGCGATGGGAGCGGTCGAAAGTGTGCTGCGACTGGTGCCGGGGCTTGAGGTCGAAACGGTGGAATCGAGTTGCTGCGGCATGGCCGGGGCGTTCGGCTACGGCGCCGATACCATCGACGTGTCGATGGCGATGGGCGAATTGTCCTTGTTGCCGGCGGTCCGCAAGGCCGATCAGGATACGCTGGTGGTCGCGGACGGCACCTCCTGCCGACACCAGATTCACGATGGCGCGCAGCGTGAGGCAGTGCATGTGGCGCGGGTGTTGGCGATGAGCATCGCGGCGGCCCGGAGCGCGCCGTCGCCGGCGGCTTGACCCGGACAGCCGGCCGCCGATAACGAAACCCGGCAACAGTTCTGCCGGGCCGCATGGACCGGACAATTGCGAGGGATGAAACGCGCATGACCAACACGCCATTGCTTCCGACCACCCTGGTCGGCTCCTATCCGCAGCCGGACTGGCTGATCGATCGCGAGAAACTGTCGAAGCAGGTGCCGCGCGTGCGCATGACTGAGCTCTGGCTGGTGGCGCCCGACCGGTTGGAAGCGCGTCAGGACGAGGCGACGCTGGAAGCGATTCGCGATCAGGAGCGCGTCGGCCTCGATATCATCAGCGATGGCGAGCAGCGCCGCGAGAGCTATTCGAATCGCTTCGCCACGGCGCTCGACGGCGTCGACACGCTCAATCCCGGCACCACCATCAACCGCAGCGGCAAGGAGATCCAGGTGCCGCGCATCACCGGCCCGGTGCGAAGGCCGAATCCGGTCGAACTGCACGACATCCGCTTCCTGCGCGCCAATACCGGCAAGCCGGCGAAGATGACGGTGCCCGGCCCCTTCACCATGACCATGCAAGCGCAGAACGATTTCTATCCGTCGCAGGAAGACCTGGCGATGGACTTCGCCGCGGCCGTCAATGCCGAGATCAAGGACCTGTTCGCCGCCGGCGCCGACGTCGTGCAGATCGACGAGCCGTGGATGCAGCAGCACCCTGACAAGGCGCGGGCCTTCGGCCTGCAGGCGCTCAACCGGGCGCTGGAGGGCGTCACCGGGACGGTCGCCGTGCATCTGTGCTTCGGCTATGCGGCAGTCGTCCACCAGAAGCCGGAGGGCTATTCCTTTCTGTCCGAACTCGAGAACAGCAAAGCGCAACAGGTGTCGATCGAAGCGGCGCAGCCCAAGCTCGATCTCAAGGTGCTGGAATCGCTGTCGTCGAAGACCATTATTCTCGGCGTCATCGATCTTTCGGACAAAACCATCGAGACGCCTGAGGTAGTGGCGGAGCGGATTCGCCGGGCGCTGCCGCATGTGCCGGCCGAGCGGCTGGTGATCGCGCCGGATTGCGGCATGAAATATCTGCCGCGCGATGTCGCCTTCGGAAAGATGCAGGCGATGGTGGAGGGCACCCGTCTGGTGCGGCAGGAACTGGGCCGCGGGTGACCGTTCCCGCGAGAGGCATCCTGCGAACGATCCGCCCGGCCGGAGCCGGGCGGGCAGAACGGGGCGATACGGGAAAGGCGTGAGGGCGAATGCCGGTTCTCGCGACGCGGACGAGGGAGGCTATGCTATCAGTATCGCCATCTGCGCCGTTGTCAGTGCCGTCGTCGCCGCATGATTTGCCATCGTGGCCGTCGTCATTGCAATCTTCGCGCGGCCTGGTGTTGCTCGATTTGACACGACCGGGTTTACCGGTCGCATACCATCGGGCTGCCCCTGACGCGGAAAAGGTTCAAAGTTTTTCGGCGCCATGCGCGATGTCCCTTGCGTCATGCCGCGCAGGCGTCTTTAAGTGGCCGCCCACAATAGCCGCCATGTCGAATCCCGGTTTGAAGCGATTACAAATCCGTGCCGCACGCGAGCAGGATCTTCCCGACCTGCTGACGCTGGAGCAGCGTGCCTTCGAGAGCGACCAGCTCTCGCGTCGCAGCTTCAAGCGTTTTCTGGCCGGAAACGGCTCGACGCTGATCGTGGCGACGCATGACAAGGTCTTCGCCGGCTATGCGCTGGTGCTGTTCCGGCCGCGCTGCTCGATTGCGCGCCTCTATTCGCTTGCCGTCTGCGACCACGCCGCCGGTAACGGCATCGGCCGCGCGTTGCTGTCGGCTGCGGAAGCCGCGGCGCGCAAGCGCCGCTGCAAGGTGATGCGGTTCGCCGCGCCGGCGAAGCAGCCGGTCATCGCCGTGCGGTGCCGCAAATTCGGATTTGCCGAACTGGCCGGCCGTGCCGGCCAGAAGCCGGCGACGATGCAATTCGAGAAGTCCCTCTACGCGCTTGCCGGAGCACAGGCGTGACGAGGCTTGCCGCAGCGCTGCTGTGGCTGGCGCTGGCGGTTCCGGCGGCGCAGTCGCAGCCGCTCGACAAGGTCTCCTTCGGCACCAACTGGGTTGCCGAGGCAGAGCATGGCGGCTTCTATCAGGCGCTCGCCGACGGCACTTACCGGAAATACGGGCTCGACGTCACCATCGTTCCCGGCGGGCCGAACGTGAACAATCGCCTGCTGCTGCCGTCCGGCCGGCTCGATTTCTATATGAGCGCCAATTCGCTGCAGTCGTTCGACGCTGTCGAGAACAACGTGCCGACCATCGCGGTAGCGGCGAGCTTCCAGAAGGAGCCGCAGGTGCTGATCGCCCATCCCGGGCAGGGCATCGAGCGTTTCGAGGATCTGAAGAAGCTGACGCTGTTCGTCTCGAAAGAGGGGATGCCGACCTATTTCCAGTGGCTGAAGGCTGAGTACGGTTTCGATCCGGCGAAGGTCAAACCCTATACGTTCAACGCCCAGCCGTTCCTGGCCGACAAGCGCAGCGCCATGCAGGGCTATGTGACGTCGGAGCCCTATGCAATCGAGAAGCGGGCGGGCTTCAGGCCGAAGGTCTTTTTGCTCGCGGATTACGGCTTCAGCGCCTATTCGACGCTGATCGAGACGCGCCGCGATCTGGTGGAAAAGAAACCGGACCTGGTGCAGCGCTTCGTCGATGCGTCGATGATCGGCTGGGCCAATTATATCTACCACGACAGCAAGCCGGGTAACGATCTCATCAAGAAACTCAATCCGGAGATGACCGACGAATTGCTCGCCTATTCGATCGCCAAGATGCGCGAATACGGCATTGTCGATTCCGGCGATACTCTCACGCTCGGTATTGGCGCGATGACCGATGCGCGGATGAAGGATTTCTTCGACAAGATGGTGAGGGCCGGCGTGGTCAAGCCGAACCTCGATTACCGCAGATCCTATACCCTGCAATTCGTCAACAAGGGGATCGGCAACGATCTGCGGCCGAGGCAGTAGCGCTGTTCCCGATGCCGAAGCGGATCTCATCGCGGAGCGTTCGCCTGCGTGCCGTCCGTTCGTGAGATGCGATTACCAGCCTCGGGGGGAGTCCGAGGGCAAATTTTTTGGGATCACGCGTCTGGGGCGCTTTCGCGCAAAGTGGACGCCGGTTTGTGTG
This sequence comes from Pseudolabrys sp., assembly GCA_035556795.1. Taxonomy (GTDB): domain Bacteria; phylum Pseudomonadota; class Alphaproteobacteria; order Rhizobiales; family Xanthobacteraceae; genus Pseudolabrys. The sequence continues at coordinate 29,553 of DATMEV010000014.1, forward strand.
AAGAAAGGCATCTGATCAAAATCCGGGGTCTTTCATCGTTTTAATGAAATGGTGAAAGGCTCTAATATCCCGCGGTCATGGGGGGAGGCCGGTCGGCGAAGCGTGTCCGGCTGGAAACACGATGCATGAGCGGCAACCGATCGTAACTCTGCGCGGCGTCGGCAAGACGTTCGACAACGGCGTGATGGCGCTCGACGGATTTGATCTCACCGTGCAGCCGGGCGCATTCGTCAGCCTGCTCGGCGCGTCGGGTTGCGGGAAATCGACCGCGCTGCGCATCATCGCCGGCCTGATGCAGCCGACGCGCGGTTCGGTCGAGCGGGCGGATGGCACGGCCGCGCATGGGATCGGTTTCGTCTTCCAGGAGCCGACGCTGATGCCGTGGGCGACGGTTGCCGCCAATGTCGCGCTGCCGCTACGGCTGAAGCATGTTGCCGCGGCGGAGATCGCGCCGCGCCTTGCAGCGGTGCTGGCGCGCGTCGGGCTCGACGGATTTGCGGAGGCCTATCCACGCGAATTGTCCGGCGGCATGAAGATGCGCGTATCGATCGCCCGGGCGCTGATCACCGAGCCGGCGTTGCTGCTGATGGACGAGCCGTTTGCCGCGCTCGATGAGATCACTCGCTTCCGGCTCAACGACGATCTGCTGGCGCTGTGGGAGACGCTGCGGCCGACCGTGGTCTTCGTCACGCATTCGGTGTTTGAATCGGTCTATCTGTCGCAGCGGATCGTGGTGCTGAGCCAGCGGCCGGGACGTGCCTGCGCCGACCTGACGATCGACGCGCCGGCATCGCGGGACGCGGCATTCCGCACATCGGGGGCTTATGCCGCGCAATGCCGGCGGGTGTCGGAGGCGCTGCGCGAGGCGATGGCCGAAGGCGTGGTTGCGGCTGGATCGGCCGGCGCAGGTGGGCGCGTGTCATGAGAGAGAGGCGCGCGTTGAAAATCCTGCTGCCGGTGGTGACGCTGGCGCTTGGCGTCGTGATCTGGGACATGGCGGTGCGGATCTTTGCGTTGCCGCCCTATGTGCTGCCGTCGCCGGCGCTGGTCGCAACGACGCTCCTCACGGACGGACGGTTGCTCGGCGGGTCGCTGGCGGCGACCCTGCTGACGACGCTGGAGGGATTTGCGCTTGCGGCTGTCGGCGGTATCGCGCTGGCGGTGCTGCTGAACCAGTCGCGCTGGATCGAGTATTCGCTCTATCCCTATGCGGTGATCCTGCAGGTCACGCCGATCGTCGCCATCGCGCCGCTGCTGCTGATCTATCTGTCGCCGCAGGCGGCGGTGCTGGTCTGCGCCTGGATCGTCGCCTTCTTCCCGGTTCTGGCGAATACGACGCTGGGGCTCAATTCGGTCGATCGCAATCTGGTGGCGCTGTTCGGCCTTTATGACGCCTCGCGGCTTCAGGTTCTGTTCCGGTTGAAACTGCCGTCGGCGTTGCCGCAGATCCTGACCGGCCTGCGGATCGCCGGCGGCCTGTCTCTGATCGGCGCGGTGGTGGCGGAAATCGCCGCCGGCTCGGCTGGCGCCGGGGCCGGGCTCGCCTACCGTATTGTCGAGGCCGGATACCGCCTCAACATCCCGCGCATGTTCGCGGCACTGCTGCTGCTGTCGGCGGCTGGAGTCGTAATCTTCTTTCTGCTGTCATGGATATCTCATCTCATGCTACGGCACTGGCATGAGAGCGCATGGGATGCAGACCGCTGAGCGATCGCGGTATCGCCGCGGGCGGGCAGATTGAGCGACGCGGCAATACAACGAGCCGGCCGCCTGAAGGGCATCGCGCTGATCTGCGTGACCTTTGGCGTGTTCGCCTGCCTGGATTCCACCGCCAAATATCTCAACCAGTTCATGGACCCGTTGCAGACGACATGGGCGCGGTATCTCTCGGGATTCGTGCTGGCGCTGATTCTGTCGAACCCGGTCTCGCGGCCCGGCCTGATGCGGACCAAACGGCCCTGGATCCAGCTTGCGCGCTCGATGCTGATGCTGGGGTCGACGCTGTTCAATTTCCTGGCGGTCAAATATCTGCAACTCGACCAGACGACCGCCATCGGCTTTGCGACGCCGTTTCTGGTCGCGGTTCTCTCCGGCCCGATGCTGGGGGAATGGGTGGGCTGGCGGCGATGGGTCGCCATCGCCGTCGGTTTCTGCGGCGTACTGCTGGTGGCGCGGCCCGGCTTCGGCGGCATCCATCCGGCCGCCCTGTGGTCGGTTGCGGCTGTCTTCTGCTACGGCTTCTATTTCATCGCCACGCGTGTCGCCTCGCGCTCGGATTCAAGCGAGACAACGTTGTTCTATTCCAACATTGTCGGCGCGGTGGCGATGACGGCGGTGCTGCCCTTCGTCTGGACCATGCCGCAGAGCTGGGGAATTGTCGGGCTGATGGTGCTGATCGGCGCCTTCGGCACGATCGGGCATTATCTCTTGATCATCGCGCATCGGCTGGCGCCGCCCTCGGTGCTGGCGCCGTTCATGTATACCCAGATCGTCTGGGTGATCGCGATCGGCTACATGGTGTTCGGCGACCTGCCGTCGTCCTGGACGCTGCTTGGTGCCGGAATAGTCGTCGCGTCGGGGCTCTATCTGCTGCATCGCGAGCGGGTCAACGGCCGGATCGTGCATTCGCCTCCGGCGGCGGAATGAACGGACGGTTGCATGGGCGCAATGCCGGCAATCGTGATTGCCGTTTCGCAATCTCTCGGGCTAGATTTCTGCACTTTTCATCAGGGAAACGAGCCGATGTTGCTGCGGACAATCATGCTGACCGTTCTGTCGTGTGTCGTTCTGAGCGGGTTTGTCATTCTGTCGGTTGCACCCGCCGGGGCCTATGATTTCGCGCCGGTCAAACCGCTGAACATCGACAAGGTCGATCCGTCGATGCTGACGGATGTGTTCGGTGCTTGGGAGATCCGCGACAGATCCGGCAAACGCCGTTGTAAGCTGACCTTGCTGAAGGAGACGGGCATCGGCGGCTACCAGATCGATGTCGCGCCGAACTGCAAGGCGGCCTTTCCGGTGATGGACGACATTGCCGCATGGCGGCTCAATGAGGGCTGGTCGATCGATCTCGTCGACGGCCTGCGCAAGACTCGCATCCGCTTCGAGACGCCGGACAGCCGCTATATCGCGCTTGGCAGCAAGGCCGATATCGCCGGCATCGATCAGTTCGACAAGCTGCCCGATCAACCGGTAAAGCGACGCTGATGCGATTGCGCTCCACCATCGCGGCCGTGTTTGCCTGCTGTGTCGCCTGGACGTGCGGCGCGGCTGCGCAGGCGGAGGAGCCCGCTGCCGGAAGTGACGCGGCGCGGCTGGCGGCGACGCCGTGGGAGTTGTCCAATGCCGACCGCGAACGGGTCTGCACGGTGAATTTCCGGACCGCGCGCGCGGCGCACGGCTTTGCGGTGGAGTTCGAGGCCGCCTGTGCAACTCTGTTCCCGGTGGTCAAGGATGTCACGGCCTGGCTGTTCGCCGACAACGATTTGCTGCGGCTGGTCGACGCGCGGGGCAAGACGCTGATCGAGTTCGGCGAGGTGGAAACCGGCGTTTTCGAAGCGCCGACACCCGGTGTCGGCCTGTTGTTCCTGCAGGCACCGGGCTCGGCAAATCAGGCCAGCCGCCCGGCCGACGATATGTTCGGCGACTGGACAATGGCGCGCGCCGGCACACCGATCTGCACGCTGACCCTCGACAGCAATGGCAGCGACGGAAAATATCCGCTGCTGCTGCGTCCGAACTGCGACGCGTCGATCGTTCGCCAGCGCTTCACGACCTGGTCGATGCAGGAGGGCGAACTGCTGCTGATGCCGTCCGGCGGCGCGCC
>DATMEV010000015.1:0-24792 GCA_035556795.1 Pseudolabrys sp.
GGCGGCCTCGACACCTCGATCATCCTCAAATGGCTGCAGCAGACCTACGGCGCCGAGGTGGTGACCTTCACCGCCGATCTCGGCCAGGGCGAGGAACTGGAGCCGGCGCGCAAGAAGGCGCAGCTTCTCGGCATCAAGGACGAGAACATCTTCATCGAGGACCTGCGCGAGGAATTCGTTCGCGACTACGTGTTCCCGATGTTCCGCGCCAATGCGGTCTATGAGGGGCAGTACCTGCTCGGCACCTCGATCGCGCGGCCGCTGATCGGCAAGAAGCAGATCGAGATCGCCGAAAAGGTCGGCGCCGACGCGGTGTGCCACGGCGCCACCGGCAAGGGCAACGACCAGGTGCGCTTCGAGCTGACCTATTATGCGCTGAAGCCCGACATCACCATCATCGCGCCGTGGCGCGAGTGGGATCTGCGCTCGCGCGAGCAGCTCATCGCCTTCGCCGAAGCGCATCAGATTCCGATCGCCAAGGACAAGAGGGGCGAAGCGCCGTTTTCCGTCGACGCCAACCTGCTGCACGCCTCCTCGGAAGGCAAAGTGCTGGAAGACCCGGCGCAGGAAGTGCCCGACTATGTCTATTCGCGCACCATCGATCCGGAGAAGGCGCCGGACAAGGCGACTTATATCACCGTGGATTTCGAGCGCGGCGACGCCGTCGCCATCGACGGGCAGAAGCTGTCGCCGGCGACCCTGCTGGCGAAGCTCAATGAGCTGGGCCGCACCAACGGCATCGGCCGGCTCGATCTGGTCGAGAACCGCTTCGTCGGCATGAAGTCGCGCGGCATGTACGAGACGCCGGGCGGCACCATCCTCCTGCAGGCGCATCGCGGCATCGAGCAGATCACGCTGGACCGCGGCGCCGCGCATCTCAAGGATGAACTGATGCCGCGCTATGCCGAGCTGATCTACAACGGTCTGTGGTTCACGCCGGAGCGCGAGATGCTGCAGGCGGCGATCGACCAGTCGCAGCAATTCGTCACCGGACGCGTGCGGCTGAAGCTCTACAAGGGCAACGTCATCCTCGTCGGCCGCGAGAGCCCGTATTCGCTCTACGATCAGGAGCTCGTCACCTTCGAGGAAGGCGCGGTCGCCTACGACCATCGCGACGCGGAAGGCTTCATCAAGCTCAACGCGCTGCGTCTGCGCACCCTCGGCCAGCGCAAGAAGAAGCTCGGGCTGTAGCGTTTACGCGATCGGCAAGAACGACCCTCCCCCGCCCCGCCGAAGCGCCGGCGGCTGCGGGGCGGGACCGTCGTCATTGCCGCTATTGTGTGAGCTGTTCGCGCAGCCAGCGCCAGCCGCCCGGCCCCCATTCCTTCTCGTTTTTCGGCGCGATGTGACCGTCATCGGCATAGACGCGTGCGACACGCCCTGTCAGCGGACCGCTTTCGAGCGCGAGATAGAGGTTACCGATCGGCGACATGTGATCGCGCTTGCCGTTGACCAGCAGCATCGGACACTCGATGCGCTCCAGCAGCCCGTTGTGCTTCAGCGACCAGCGCAGGAAATCCTCGCGCTGCTGTTCCTCGGTGATCACGCGCGGCGACGCCGGCCGGTCGGCAAGCGGGCCGAACCAGTAGGTCGCGCGATCGTTGATATGGGCGCGCCATTCGGCACGCTCCGCCTCGGTGCCTTCGTAACCGACGCCGGCAGGAGAAATCGAGATCAGCGCGCGAAGCCGCTGATCCACCGCAGCAAGGCGCATGACCCACAGCCCGCCGCGGCTCACGCCGAATGCGCCGATCCGGTTCGCGTCGATCTCCGGGCGCGACGCCAGGACATCGAGCGCGCCCTGCCACGCGACCACTGAATCCGGGTGATGCGGAAATGTCGTCTGGCCGGTTCCGGGCGCATCGACCGCCAACGCCGCCAGTCCCTCGGCAAGCGCGCCTTCGACATAGCGTTCGCGATCTTCCTTGTACATATCGCCTCCGCACATGACGAGCGCGGCAGGAACCGGGGTTGATGCCGACGCATGCGGGGGAAGACGCAGATAGCCTTGCGCCCGCATCCCGTCGCGCTCGATGACCACTGGCTCTGGCGGCACGTCGAGCAGTTCGCAGGCGCGTGCAAAGCAGTTCAGATATTTGTCATAAGCCGCCGCTTTCAGCGGCCCCATCTCCGGTGGGCTGAACGGTGTGCCGGAGCGATACGGACTCGGAAACCTGGCAAGGCTGTAGAACGTCTTCGCCTGAAGGAAGGCATTGCGCGCCGCATCCTTCCTGCCATCGCGCAGCAATTGCTCGGCGTGCGCCTCATAGCGTTCTGCCACGCTGCTCCACGCCGGCACCCATCGTTCGTCTTCGGTGCCTTCGAGCCGGCTTACCGTATCGATCAGCAATTCGACATCGTCGATGAGGCTGATCCAGCGCCGATAAAACCCCCCGACGGCGACGATGAACGGATCTTCGCCTGGCACGACCGGCAAGGTCGCTAGGATCGCGGCCCTGGATTGCTGGATATCGCTGCGCTGATTCATGAATTTCCTTTCACGGAGCGGCGGCACGGTGCGCTACGCGCTATCGGCCACGGTCCATCGCGACCTTGTATGAATAAATATAAGTTTTAAAATATACACTATCAATATTTTCTAGGGATAAAAATGCTTTTAACGCATAAAAATATATTGTAATGTCCATATGTACACTCTTTAGCTAACGATCGAGCCGGCAGGCCTCATCGGATTTTGCAGAAACGGAGGCGCCGCGGTCGGCTATATCCGCGCGCCACTGATCAAACGGGGAACCGCCGCATGCCGGTCGTGACACGGAATAGCCGCCGACGAAGCGTCGCTTCACATAGCCGCCACTCTTCCATCCCTGCACTCATCAACAAACAAGGATCGATGTCATGAAGCGCGAGGTCATTCGGCCATGGCCGCTGCAATCGGAACACAAGGTTCCGTTTGTCCCGGCCATCAAACTCACCGGGCAGGGCACGCTTCTGTTCATGTCGGGAACTGGGCCGCTGCCCCCGTCTCATAGTCATCCGCATGTGCCCGAGGAATGGGAACTGCCTGACGACATCACCGAACAGGCTCACCGCACCTTCAAAAAAATCCGCGCGGTGGTCGAGCATGCCGGCGGCAGCATGTCGAACGTCGTCAAGATCACGCGCTATCTGAAAGACGTTGCCGACCAGGACAAGCTGAATGCGGTAATCCATGAGATCTTCGGCGACGACCTGCCTTGCAGCACCACCATCCAGGTGGTCGGCTTCGTCGTGCCGACGATGAAGCTGGAGATCGATGCGTGGGCGGTCATTCCGGACAAGGATGCCTGATATGAAAAGCTGGGTTGTATCCCTCAGCCTCATGGCAGCATCGGTCATTCCGACCGCGGCCGCAGCTCAGGCTCCCGACAGCAACTATCCGAATCGTATCGTCAAAATCATCGCCGGTTCGGCCGGTGCCGACGCTGACGTCAACGCCCGGCTGCTGGCCACCGCATTCAGCGAGAAATGGCCGCAGCGCGCCGTCGTCGAGAACAATGCGGCGGCCGGCGGCACCATCGGCACCGGACAATGCGCGCGCGCCACGCCCGATGGGCACACGCTGTGCATCGGCCATGTCGGCACCCACGCCAGCGCGCCGAGTCTGTACAAGAATCTGACTTATGATCCCAAGGTCAATTTTGCGCCAGTGACCATGGTTTCGAGCGCGCCGCTAATTCTGGTCGCGCATCCATCGCTTCCGGTGAAAAACCTGAAAGAACTCGTCGAATTGGCGCGCACCCAGCCAGGCAAACTGAACTTCTCATCTGCCGGCGTGGGCACTGCGAGTCATCTCACCGGCGAGCTCTTTACCACATCGACCAAGGTGAAGGTTCAGCACATCCCCTATCGCGGCGCTTCGCCGGCGCTGATGTCGGTGCTGGCGGGCGACACCAATCTGTCCTTCCTGTCGCTTGCCACGGCAATCGAACAGGTCCGGTCTGGCAAGCTCACCGGCATCGCGATCTTCTCCCGGCAGCGCTCTCCGGTCGCTCCGGAAGTGCCGACCGCGATCGAGGAGGGCTTCCCGGAGCTGCAGTCGACCGCATGGTTCGGTCTCTTCGCACCGGCAGGCACGCCTCCCTCCGTGATCGCCAAGCTCAATAGCAACGCCATCGAGATCCTCGACACACCGGAAACACGCCGGACTCTGCTGGCGCGCGGCGCAGAGCCGTTTCCGACCACACCGCAGGAAATGGCCGCGTTCGTTCAGACAGAAATCGACAAATGGCGCGGCGTCGTGGAGAAAGCCGGCATCAGCATCGAGTGATCTGTCCAAGGCGTGGTGATCTACCTAAGGCGTCTTGTCAGCGAAATGTAAGTTGAGATTGCGGCCCGGATCGGCATCCGGGTCGCAGCTTCTAGAATGGCCTTCCATACGGGTCGTCGCTCAGACAGTTGAGGGTTTGCGGAGGCCTTTGCGACCGGCTCGCAGTGCGCTTCTGTCGCGCTCTGCTGACTGATTTTCCTGACCTCCCGCCGGGCCGTCGTCGACATGGTCGACAGCGGATTTCTTCTGCACGGCGGAATTCAGCAGACCAAGGATCGCGCTGGAAATACGGGCATTGTGCCAGCGCATCGCCATATAGGCGGCGTCGGGATCGCCGTTGATCACCGCTTCGACGACCTTGGTGTGTTCGTCGTAGGATTGCGACAGCCGCTCGGCGGCAGCCGCTCGCTGCGATTGCCGGAACGGCGCCAACCGCATGCGCAGATCCATGGCGATCTGCGTCAGCGTCGAATTATGCGCGCCGTCGCAGATCATGTTGTGGAATATTTGGTTGTTGCCGAGATAGGCAACCTCGTCGCGCGCCGTCACAAGATGTTTTGCGTCCTGATGAAAAGTCTGCAGTACGCTCTTTTCAACCGCGGTCATCCTCAGGGCGGCAAGCCGCGCGCACAGCGCTTCCATCTCGCACTCGGCATCGAGCATGTCGGCGAGTTGATCGGTGCCGCGCTGCGCCACGACGCCGCCCCGACGCGGAATGAACTCCACGAGGCCGCGGCTGCTTAATTCGCGCAGCGCCTCACGGATCGGCGTTCGCGACACGCCGAATTCGTCAGCCAGGGTTTTTTCTTCTAGCTTGGAGCCGGGAGGAAGCTGCCCACTGACGATTCTCTCGATGAGTGACCTCTGAATCCGGTCGGCGATCGTCATCGTCTAGGCGTCCATCCAGGGTACAAAATAGCATTAGAACAATTCAGCAGATACCGACAAGGGCCTCACGTCAGCAGATTTATCCCGGCACGAGCCTTATGACACGAGGCGATCATCGTTCGGCAGATGATATCGCCCGACAAATGATAATGCATCATGTCCATGACATGCACAGAAATGGCACGCATAGACATGATGCACGCGATATCGAATTGAACTACTATCCTAATTGCCCGCCAGCAGTGGCGTGATGCGCCGTACGGTGACGCGGCGGTTGCGCCGCTCCGGCCCATCGGTCGCAATCTTCAATTGCTGCTCGCCATAGCCCTGCGTCACCAGATTCTCCGGCGGCACCCGGAACATCTCGCTCAGCACCACCGCGACTGATTCGGCGCGACGGTCGGACAGCGACAGATTGTCGATGTCGGAGCCGACCGCATCGGTGTGGCCCTCGACCAGAAACACCTCTGCCGGATTGCGCGCGACGGCGCGGTTGATCGCCGCGGCGATCGGCGCCAGCCGGCGCGCCTGATCAGGCGTCACGTCCCATGCGCCGGTGTCGAAGGTGATCGTGTCGAGATCGATGCGCGGCATCCGCGCCCGAACATCGGGGCTGTAGCGGATTTCGTCGAGGGAATAGCCGCGCGCCAGCCGTTCGACCGGCGGCGCCAGCAAGGTGTCATAGATCAGCGCCTCGTCGGCGCGGTCGGCCTCGAGGATATAGCGTTCGCGCGGGATGCGGATCACCGGCGGCGGCAATTGCACGAAGAAGTCACGCGCGCGGGGGCCGCGATCGCGGTTGTCGATGATGACGATCTCGCGGCCGCCGGCATCGCGGCGATAGCGACGCAGCAACCGGCCGCTCGCATCGGTCTCGGTGAACACCTGCACGCCGCCCGGTCGCTGAAATACGGTGATCGTGTCGTTGCCGCGGCGTTCCGTGCGCGCATTCGGCGCGACGGCGCGGAAACGCTCCATCTCGTTATGGCGGATGATGGTGCGGTCGCCATCGCGCACGATGGTGCGGCCGGGCTCCTGAATGATCGTGCGGTTGCCGTCGCGGGTTTCGCGCCGCTGACTGCGGAAATCGTCGAGCCTGTGGATGTTGCTCGGTGTCGGTGCGGGCGCGGCCGTCGGTGCAGGCGGCGTCGCGGGGGCCGGATTCTGAACCGGTGGCCGCGGTGCGGTCGGAGCAGCCGGCGCGGGTGCCGGCTGCGCTTGCGGCCGGGCCGGCGGCGGCGCGGATGGCGCAGCCGGAGGCGTTGCTTGCGGTGTCGCTTGCGGCGCTCTTTGCGGCATTTCTTGCGGTCGCGCTGCCGGCGCGGGCGCGGCGGGAGGCGTTGGCGATGCGGCACGCTCCGGCGGGCGCTGGTCGCGACGCGGCGGCTCGCCTCGATCCGGCCGCTGCCGTTCCTGCGGCGACGGGCGCGTATCCTGCTGTGTATTCTGGCGCTGCGGTCCGCGCTGCTCCGGCCTCGCGTCGCCGCGTGGAGCGGCAGGCGGTTGCGGCGGCGCAGGCGCGACGGTCGGACGCTGAACCGGCGGCGGCGGCGCCGGAGCCTGCTGTGGCTGCGGCCTGGCGGCGGCCGGCGGCTGTGCGGGCGGTGCAGCAGGGGGTACCGAAGGTCGCGACGGAGGCACTGCCGCAGGCGGTTCGGCTGGACGCTGTCCCTGCGGACGGTGCTGCGGCGGGCCCGGCGGCCGCTTCTCGGCATCAGGCGCGGCAGGCTGAGCCTGCGCTTGCATCTGTGTCTGCACTTGCGTCTGTGCCTGCACTTGCGTCTGCGCTTGAGCGGCAACGATCCATCCGAGCGCCGGCGCAGTCAGGATGAATCCGGGAATGACAGTGCCGACAAGCAGACGCGTTCTGAAAGACATGAAGACCCTTTTGGTGTAGCGCCGGGAAATCCGGCAAACAGGCAAGGAGTGGAGATAAGCTGCGCCGCACGGCACTGGCACGGCCCGCGCATGGCGACTTTGTGGCATCAGCTACCGAAACATCAGAGCGGCACCGTCGACGCAATGACATCGGCAACTCTTTGACTCTTTGACGTCGTCAACATTGGCGTCTCGTCTTCGTCACATCGTTACTCGGACTCTTCGCCTCGAGATCGCCTCTTCGACACACTGTTTACAATGCCACCGGCCTTCCAAACTCGACTCGGTTCAGCCGAGCGCCAGCCGATGCTGCGCGTGGCAACGCTGTGAACGCCGTAACCGTTCCAGCCGGCCGCCTTCCATTGGTCTTTGCGCCATTGCCATATGTCGTCCGCAGAGGGTCGGCGAGCCGGTTAATCCTGACCCACGCCGCCAATGGCGCTCACACTTTTGGCGGACAGCTCTGGCGCGCGGCCGATCCCGTCCTAAATGACAGGCGAAGGCGACCATGATCGTCCGTCACCAAGGGCGGCAAAGGTATCAAGGGTCGCAAAAGTGGGCCGGGTTCCATGATCTACATCGTCGCCGTGTTTCTGCCTCCGGTTGCCCTGTTGCTCAACGGCCAGCCATTCTCGGCCCTGTTGAATGCCGTGATGATCGTGCCGTGCCTGTTGCTCGGCCTGGTGTTTCACCCCTTGCTGCTGGTTCCCTCGGCCCATGCGGTCGTCGCCATCAGCATGCAACGGCGCGAGCGCGAACATCGCGAGATCGTCGAGGCGATCGAGCGGCATGGCCCGCCACCCGGCTGGATGCGCTGACGCACGGCGACGGAGCGTATATTCCATTCTCGGATGATGTCCCGGAAGTGCCGCCGGTTCTCATTCATCGGCGAGCGAGCGACTTGCTGCCGACCGGCGTCTCCAGCGGCAGCGCAGCATTTCTGTTTTTAACCTTGATAAGAACGATTGGCACAACGGCTGCCGCCGCATGCGCGAGCCGCCACGCCGCATTGACCGCACCAGAAACCGTTCCTAGCTTCAAAGAGACGGGCCGGCGTGCTGCCGGAACGGCGGCGTGTGCCGCACAATGCGATACGCGCGGAATCTGCCAACTGGAGGTCGATCATGGTCTTTCGAGTGTCTGGCAAAAACATCGAAGTCGGAGAAGCCATGCAGGAGCGCATCACCGAGCGTGTTCGCTATGCTGCGGCGAAGTATTTCGATGGCGGATTCTCGGGGCACGCGACGGTCGGAAAAGACGGCTTCGGCTATGTAACCGAATGCACCGTGCATCTGGATTCCGGCGTGACGCTGCAGGCTGCCGGCATGTCCGCGGACGCTTATGAAAGTGCTGATCAGGCAGCCAACAACATCGAGAAACGCCTGCGCCGCTACAAGCGCAAGCGAACCGATCACCGCGATGGCCGCGAAAAGCGAACCGTCGCCAGCAGCGAATGAACAGCAACGACAGGCGGCGACGTTTCGCGGACGAAATTAGTCGCCGCCGACTATTCGGATTTGTCAAGCCGGCAGCCGGCGCGCTAACGCCGGTGGAAAACAGCCCATTGACGCGGTCTGAGCGCGTGCCTATGGTCCGCGCCTTCCAACAAACAAACGAAACTCGCTGATTTCATCCGAATTCCGGACGGTTCCATGGCGCTTACCGATCTTGTCGCATCAAATGCCGTGCTTCCGGCATTGAAGGCGGCCAACAAGAAGCAGGCGCTTCAGGAGTTGGCGTCGCATGCCGCAAAGCTGTGCGGCGAAAGCGAGCATGAGATCTTCGAGATCCTGCAGCAGCGTGAGAAACTCGGCTCCACCGGAGTCGGCAACGGCGTCGCCATTCCACACGGCAAGCTGCCGAAGCTGACCAAGCTGTTCGGCCTGTTCGCCCGGCTCGACCAGCCGATCGATTTCGAGGCGCTCGACGGTCAGCCGGTCGACCTGGTGTTTTTGCTGCTGGCACCGGAAGGCGCCGGCGCCGATCATCTCAAGGCGCTCGCCCGCGTCGCACGATTGCTGCGCGATCCGGAGATCGCCACGAAGCTGCGTGAATCAACCACCGTCGAGACGCTCTATGCGGCACTGGCGGCTTCGCCCGCCAGCGTCGGCTGATTCCTCAGCCGGCCTCGATCATCCCGACGCGGATTTGCGGCGCCCGTCACACAATATCGCTTTGTAACCCCGGTGCTCACGCGCGCCGGCCGCGCGGCAGCGATCGCGCATCGCGACGCGCGTTTCGCCTCCTGGACACCGCGCGACCGGCGTCGCTTTTTTGCGGAATATTTTTCAGTGCACGCTGACCGGCTGCAGCGACTGGCTCCACGCATTGGCGAGAGCGGCCTCGCGCGTGTCGGTGAGCATCATCGGCGTGCCGTCGGCGGCATGCAGCACGAACAACTCCACACCTGCCGCAATCTGCGGCGCCTGCGGGAACAACGACGGGACGTCTTCGGAGCGGATGGATTTCACGTAGGCAATCTGCCCGTCGCCGAGACGCGCCAGAGCATCCTGCGTGATCGCCGGATGCATCGCGGCGGTCTTGTTCGGTTTGTTCTCGGTATTCTTGTTTTGGGTATTCATGGCTCTCGACTCCTTTCTATGTTCTGGTCGAGCCCTTCCGTCAGTCCTGCTCGTTGATCGCGATCGTCTTGACGACCCGTTCCGGCTCCGGCCGGGCCAGATCGACCGACAGCAGGCCGTTCTTCAGGTCCGCACCCAGCACCTCCATGCCTTCCGCCAGCACGAAGGTGCGCTGGAACTGGCGTGCGGCGATGCCGCGATGGAGGAACTGCCGGGACTTGTCGTCCTGCTGACGCCCGCGGATCACCAGCTGGCTTTCCTCGATAGTCACGTCGAGCTGATCGCGGGTGAAGCCGGCAACCGCCAGCGTGATCCGCAACCGGTCCGGCCGGTTGGCGTCTCCGCCGATCCGCTCGATGTTGTAGGGAGGATAGCCGTCGGCTCCCTTGGCAACGCGATCGAGCACGCGCTCGATCTCGTCGAACCCCAAGAGAAACGGACTGGATAGCGACGGTACTCTAGACATGGACCTCAAAGCCCTTGTTGAAGCGACTTTGACGGGGCCCTTGCGGCACCCCAGGACCAGGCCGATTGCCCGATCCAAACGTCAATATGGGAGCTGGTTCCGGCACCCGCAAGCATGCCCGGACACAAGCACGTCCGGATATCCAGGCGCGGGACACTATAAGACGCCCAGATGCGGAACCGACGCAAAACCGGTCCTGCCCTGGTAACCGCCTGATCTATCCATCGGATTGCGAAAACAGGAGAACCCGATCCCGGCAACAGAACAGCCCTGCATGACGGTAATATCCGGATACCGCGCACCGGATTGTTGGGCGCCATCCGGACGCGCCTCGCCGGACTCAAGGCAGGAACAAAATCACGGTTGAGGGGGGGATGGTGGAGCCAGGCGGGATCGAACCGCCGACCTCCTGCATGCCATGCAGGCGCTCTCCCAGCTGAGCTATGGCCCCTGAAAACCGAGGGTGAGTCGGCTCTCTATATTAGTTTTCGTCCTCTTTGTCGCCGGCGTCGCCGATAATATCGGTAACGTCATCCTCGCCATCATCGGCTTCCTCGATGAAGGCGTCGTCGTCGCCGGCATCCGCATCGGCGTCATCATCGTCTTCGAGGTCGTCGTCCTTCACGGCGGCCTTCTTCTTGCCCTGCGCCTCGGCATCGGCGTCCTCGAGCGAGATGAATTCTGCACCGGCGGATTCGGTCGTCTCCTGATCGCTGCCCGCGCGCGCGGTATCGGCGCGCGTCGCCCGGGTGGTGACCACCGGGACGACGAAGACCGTCTCGCACTTCGGACACACGATCGGGTCCTTGTTCAGGTCGTAGAACTTCGCGCCACAGCTGGCACAAAGGCGCTTGGTCCCGAGTTCAGGTTTCGCCACGTCGAGGGTCCTTGGACGTCCGCAAGAAAAACGCGCTTCACTTTGGTGGTGCTTCACTTGGACAGTCGCGCGCCTGCTGTCAATAGCTTTGGATACCGTCGGGCCGCGGGGGACACAGGTGGCGGATCGACCCGATCGGCGGCAGGGGCGGAACGGATGACGTAGCGCTCGCCCGCATGTTAGGACGGCGCGATTCCTCCTGCGCGGCGCGCGCCAAGAACATGGCCGGGTTTGCGTCGCACCGGAAGGGTCGCCGACCCTCTGCCGTGCTCTGTTTTCGCCGATCGCTGTCACCTTCCCTTGTTTCTCCAGGACGCACCGCCTTGACCGAAACTCCCGTACCCTCCCCGCAGCCGCTGGCGGCCCATCGCGGCGGCGCGCTTACCGGCCGGCTGCGTGCGCCTGGCGACAAATCGATCTCGCACCGGGCACTGATCCTGGGGGCGATGACAGTCGGAGAAACCCGCATCACCGGCCTGCTGGAAGGCGACGACGTGATCCGCACCGGCAAGGCGATGCAGGCGCTCGGCGCCACCGTCACGCGTACCGGCGAGGGCGCCTGGAGCGTGCGCGGCGTTGGCGTCGGCGGTTTCGCTCAGCCGCAGGCGCCACTCGACTTCGGCAATTCCGGTACCGGCTGCCGGCTGGTGCTGGGCGCCGTCGCCGGCTGCCCAGTGGAAGCGGTGTTCGACGGCGACGCGAGCCTGCGCAAGCGACCGATGCGCCGGGTTCTCGACCCGCTGCAGCGGATCGGCGCCCGTGTCGTGGACGTCGCCGAGGGCGATCGCCTGCCGCTGATCCTGCGCGGCGCCACCGATCCGATACCGATCGAATACGAGTCGCCTGTCGCCTCGGCACAACTGAAATCGGCGGTGCTGCTGGCGGCGCTGGCGGCGCCCGGCACCACCACCGTCATCGAGACGCAGGCAAGCCGCGACCACACCGAGAAGATGCTCAGGCAGTTCGGCGCCGACATCAAATCGACGGTCCATGACGAGCATGGCCGCCGGATCGTACTGAAGGGGCAGCCGGAATTGCAGCCGGCGACAGTATCGGTTCCCGCCGACCCGTCCTCGGCTGCTTTCGCGATGGTCGGTGCATTGATCGTACCCGGCTCCGAAGTGGTGCTGGAAAACGTGATGATGAATCCGTTGCGCACCGGGCTGTTCACAACGCTGAAAGAAATGGGTGCCTCGATCGAAACGCTGGAGACGCGCAGCGATGGCGAAGAGATCGCCGATCTGCGGGTGCGGTTCTCGGCGCTGAAAGCCATTGACGTGCCGGCCACGCGCGCGCCGGCGATGATCGACGAATATATCGTACTGGCGGTCGCCGCCGCCTTTGCCGAAGGCGACACGCGCATGCGCGGACTGCACGAACTGCGCGTCAAGGAATCCGACCGGCTCGCCGCCACCGCCGACCTGTTGCGCGTCAATGGCGTCGAGGCAGAAATCGACGGCGACGACCTGATCGTCCGCGGCAAGGGCGGAGTACCGGGCGGCGGCCTTGTCGCCACACATATGGACCATCGGCTGGCGATGTCGGCCCTGATGATGGGACTGGCGAGCGATCAACCGGTGCGGGTCGACGACACCAGCTTTATCGCCACCAGTTTCCCGGGATTCGTCGAAACGATGCGCGCACTGGGCGCCGATCTGTCGTGATCATTGCGATCGACGGGCCGGCGGCTTCCGGCAAGGGCACGCTCGCCAGGCGGCTCGCCGCGCATTATCGGCTGCCGCATCTGGATACCGGTCTGCTGTATCGCGCCGTCGGCAAAGGCGTGCTCGACGCCGGGCGGCCACCGGAGGACGCAGATGTCGCCATCGCCGTGGCGCGGGGGCTCGATCCGCTGCATTTCGATGAAACAGCGCTGAAGGCGGATGCCGTCGGCAATGCCGCATCGGTGGTGGCGGCGATTCCGCAGGTGCGCGAAGCGCTGCTGGCGTTCCAGCGCGGCTTCGCGGCGCGCACGGAAGGCGCGGTGCTCGACGGCCGCGATATCGGCACGGTGATCGCCCCGCAGGCGGACGTGAAAATCTTCGTCACCGCCTCGCCGGAAGAACGCGCCCGTCGCCGGGTCCTGGAACTTCAAGGCCGCGGCGATGATGTCGATCCGTCGACGGTGCTGGCCGATATCCTGGCGCGAGACGCCCGCGACGCCGCCCGCGCCGTCGCACCGTTCAAGCCCGCCGCCGACGCGCACTTGCTGGATACCACGCATTTGGCTATAGAACCGGCGATCCGGGCGGCCATCGAGATTGTCGAAGCCATCCGAGCGGGCCGAGGGCGCGGCTGACTGCCCCTCGCGGTTGGAGGACCAAGCCCCGCTCGCGTTTCGACACGGCGCTCCGGACTTGAACCATCGTTTCGATCGCACGGTTTTTGCGCCGGCCATCCGGACTCCCGGAGGCTGCCGCTGGTCTGCGGGACCATCGGCCCGTGCACTTGGAACGCCCCCTGTCAATCGCCGGCGCGCCGCTGAGGACCATTTATGGCTACTGCCACTGCTCACAATCCGTCGCGTGATGATTTTGCGGCGATGCTCGATGAATCCTTCAACCATGGCCACATGCAGGAAGGATCGGTCATCGAAGGGACCGTCGTCGCCATCGAAAAGGACATGGCGGTCATCGACGTCGGCCTGAAGACCGAAGGCCGCGTCGCGCTGCGCGAATTCGCCGGTCCCGGACGTCAGGGCGATCTCAAGGTCGGTGACACAGTCGAGGTTTACCTGGAGCGCGTCGAGAACGCGCTCGGCGAAGCCGTCCTGTCCAGGGACAAGGCGCGCCGCGAGGAAAGCTGGGGCAAGCTGGAGAAGTCCTTCAACGCCAACGAGAAGGTCACCGGTACGATCTTCAATCAGGTCAAGGGCGGCTTCACCGTCGACCTCGACGGCGCCGTGGCGTTCCTGCCGCGTTCGCAGGTCGATATCCGGCCGATCCGCGATGTCACCCCGCTGATGAATTCGCCGCAGCAGTTCCAGATTCTGAAGATGGACCGCCGCCGCGGCAACATCGTCGTGTCGCGCCGCACGGTTCTCGAAGAGACCCGCGCCGAACAACGCCAGGAACTGGTGCAGAACCTCGAAGAGGGTCAGGTCATCGACGGCGTGGTCAAGAACATCACCGATTATGGTGCGTTCGTTGATCTCGGCGGCATCGACGGTCTGCTGCACGTCACCGATATCGCCTGGCGTCGGGTCAACCATCCGACCGAAGTGCTCAACATCGGTCAGACGGTGAAGGTGAAGATCATCAAGATCAACCACGAGACGCACCGCATCTCGCTCGGCATGAAGCAGCTGCTCGACGATCCGTGGCAGGGCATCGAGGCCAAGTATCCGGTCGATGCCCGCTTCAAGGGCCGCGTCACCAACATCACCGATTACGGCGCCTTCGTCGAACTGGAGCCGGGCATCGAGGGCCTGATCCACGTCTCCGAGATGTCGTGGACTAAGAAGAACGTGCATCCCGGCAAGATCGTGTCGACGTCGCAGGAAGTCGAGGTGCAGATCCTCGAAGTCGATCCGGTCAAGCGCCGCATTTCGCTCGGTCTCAAGCAGACCATGCGCAATCCGTGGGAGACCTTCGTCGAGAAGTATCCGCCCGGTTCGGTGGTCGAAGGCGAGGTCAAGAACAAGACCGAGTTCGGCCTGTTCCTCGGCCTCGACGGCGACGTCGACGGCATGGTGCACCTCTCCGATCTCGACTGGAAGCGTCCGGGCGAGCAGGTGATCGACGACTACAAGAAGGGCGACGTCGTGCAGGCGCAGGTTCTCGACGTCGACGTCGAGAAGGAGCGCATCTCGCTCGGCATCAAGCAGCTCGGCGGCGATCCGATGTCGTCGGGCGCGGCCGGCGAAATGAGGAAGGGCGACGTCGTTACCTGCGAAGTGACCGAGGTGAAGGAAGCCGGACTCGACGTGAAGATCGTCGGCACCGACATCGAGACCTTCATCAAGCGCGGCGATCTCGCCCGCGATCGCGCCGATCAGCGCACCGACCGCTTCCAGGTCGGCCAGAAGTTCGACGCCCGCGTCACCCAGTTCGATCGCAAGACCCACAAGGTGACGGTGTCGATCAAGGCGCTGGAAGTCGCGGAAGAGAAGGAAGCCATCGCTCAGTACGGCTCCTCCGATTCCGGTGCGTCGCTCGGCGACATTCTCGGCGCTGCCCTGCGGCAGCGTAACGAGAAGGCTGAAGAGTAGCGTACGACGGGAGCGTGATCCGGTTCGCAAGGATCGCGCTCCGGCAATGAACCAAGGCAGGATGGCACTTCAAGGAGAAGCCATCCTGCTTCAGCTTCCCCGGCCGGCGCGCAGGATTGCCACGCCGAAACCGGCGGCCTTAAATTGCACAGGGTCCTGATGCTATCATCAGGGCCCTGTCCTGTTTCAGGACATCATCCGCGGCGACTTGCGCACCGCCGGATGAAGCGTCATGAGGCTTACCGGATCAGGCGCAACGGAAAGCGGCAACGGTGTCATGAGCGAATCCACCAGAACGAACCAGGGATCGAAAACCCCGCTGGATGCCGACGCCATCGTCGATCGTCGGCGCATGCGCCGCAAGCTGACCTTCTGGCGCGTCGCCACGGTGGTCGTCGTCGCCCTGGCGCTGGCCGGCGCGGGGATGCGCTATTGGCGCAGCGGGGCGAGCGCCGAGACGAGCGGCAGCATCGCTCGTATCAAGATCACCGGGCTGATCCGCGGCGACCAGACGCGCACCGACGCGCTGGAGCGGCTGGCCAAATCGCAGGCCAAAGCCGTGATCGTGCATATCGACAGCCCCGGCGGCACCACCGCCGGCTCCGAGCAATTGTTCAAGTCACTGCGCGCCCTGCAGGACAAGAAGCCGATGGTGGTGGTGGTCGACGGCCTCGCCGCCTCCGGCGGCTATATCGCCGCGATGGCGGGCGATTACATCGTCGCGCAGGATACGTCGCTGGTCGGCTCGATCGGCGTCATCTTCCAGTATCCGAATTTTTACGAGGCGCTGAAAACCATCGGCGTGCAGGTCGAGGAAGTGAAATCCTCACCGCTGAAGGCAGCGCCCAACGGCTACGAGCCGACCAGCGCGGAGGCGCGCGCCGCGCTCGAATCCGTGGTGATGGATTCCTATGCCTGGTTCAAGGGACTGGTGCAGGAGCGTCGTAAAATGGACGACGCGGCGCTGTCGCGCGTCAGCGACGGCCGCGTATTCACCGGTCGGCAGGCGGTTTCCGTGCGGCTGATCGATGCACTCGGCGACGAGGAAACCGCCATTGCCTGGCTGGCGAAGGAAAAGCAGGTACCGGCCGATACGCCGGTGCGCGACTACAGGCTGTCGCCGCGCTTCGCCGACCTGCCGTTCCTCCACGTCGCCGCTTCGGCGTTTGCCGCCATCGGCTTCGGCGGCATCGCCGAACGACTGGAGGCATGGGGCGCGGTGAACGCCATCGAACGCCTCAACCTTGACGGCCTGTTGGCGCTTTGGCACCCTTCGGCCCCTCGCTAAACCGCGCCGGCGTGCGTTATCAGCACCGTCCGGACGTTCCGGACGGACGGTGGAGATTGCGCGGCGCAAAGGCAGCAGATGAATTCGCGGCGAATATTCGCAACCCATATTCGCGATAGGCACACCAGACGAGAAACGATACGGCACGAGACAATGATCAAATCAGAACTGGTACAGAAGATCGCGGCACAGAACCCCCATCTGTACCAGCGCGACGTCGAGAACATCATCAACGCCATTCTCAACGAAGTGACGGCGGCGATGGCCAAGGGTCACCGCGTCGAACTGCGGGGATTCGGCGCATTCTCGGTCAAGCACCGGCCGGCGCGCACCGGTCGCAATCCGCGCACCGGCGACCATGTCGCGGTTGACGGCAAGGTCGTGCCGTTCTTCAAAACCGGCAAGGAAATGCGCGAAAGGCTGAACCGCAACTATACGCCTGAGACGCCACCGAGCCCGTAAGCAGCGGCGCTCGGCCAGACCGGCAACCACGCGCGCACCGGCTGCGGGCGCAGCAGCCGGACGACGGAAGGGCCGCAGCAGCGGGGAACAGAAGGCGGCGATGGTGCGGAAAGTTCTTGCAGCACTGGTACTCGTTCCGCTGGTGATCGTGCTGGTGCTGTTTGCGGTCGCCAACCGGCAGACCGTCATCGTGTCCTTCGATCCGTTCAGCACCGCGGCGCCCGCCTACGCGGCATCGCTGCCGCTGTTCGTCCTGATTTTCGTTCTCGTCATCATCGGCGTGCTGATCGGTGGCACAGCGGCATGGCTCGGCCAGGGGAAATGGCGGCGTGCCGTGCGCCGGCTTGATGCGCAGACACGCCGGATGAACGAGGAACTTCACGCGCAGCAACGTCGGGGCGAGCGCGAGCTGCCGCTTGCCGTGCCGCCGCCTCGCTGAGCATCAGGGGAAGCTTCGTGCGCATCGTCACCGCCGCCGAGATCGACGCGACGCTCGATTATCCGGGGCTGGTCGACGCGCTGGCCGAAGCCTTCCGCACCGGGATCGCGGTGCCACCACGGCATCACCACACAATCCCGCAGCCTGGCACCGACGCAACGATGCTGATCATGCCGGCATGGTCTGCACCGGCATCGGCGGATGCGCCGGCCGGCGGGCGCTTCGTCGGCTGCAAGCTGGCGACGATCTTTCCGGACAATGCGCAGCATGGCAAACCGTCGCTCTACGGCCAGTATCTGCTGCTGTCGGGCGACACCGGCGAGCCGCTGGCGGTGCTCGACGGGCGCGTGCTTACCGCCTGGCGCACAGGCGCCGCTTCGGCGCTCGCCGCGCGTTATCTGGCGCGCAAGAATGCCGAACATCTGGTGATGATCGGCGCCGGCGCGCTGGCGCCGCATCTGGTGCGCGCGCATGCCGCGGTGCGCCCGATCAAGCGGGTGACGCTGTGGAACCGCAGCAAGCGGCGCGCCATCGCCACCGCCTTTGCACTCGCCGCCGGCGGCATCGAGACCGACGTCACCGACGACCTCGAAGAGGCGGTGCGCAGCGCCGATATCGTTTCCTGCGCGACGCTCGCTACCGAGCCGATTCTCAAGGGCGCCTGGCTGAAGGCCGGCACGCATGTCGACCTGATCGGCAGCTTTACGCCGAAGATGCGCGAGGCCGACGACCGCACGCTGGCGCGCGCCCGGCTGTTCGTCGATACCCGAGGCGCATTGAAGGAGGCCGGCGACCTCGTCGGCCCGCTGCGGCGCCGGATCATCAAGGTGGCCGACGTACAGGGCGACCTGTTCGAACTGTGCCGCGGCACGGTCAAAGGACGCCGAACCCAACGCGAGATCACCGTTTTCAAGTCCGCCGGCACCGCGGTCGAGGACTTCGCCGCCGCGGTGCTGGTATGGCAGCGGCTGACGGCCCCGGAGACGAAAACCCCGGCATAACACCCGCAAAAACGCCGTTCCAGGCAGAATCCGGGGTGGAGACAAACCGTCCGCCGCGGGGTAGAACCCCCGCCAAGATGGCACTCCTGGTCAAAATATGCGGGTTGAAGACCCCCGATACGCTCGACGCCGCGCTGGACGCTGGCGCCGATCTGGTCGGCTTCGTGTTCTTTCCGCCCTCGCCGCGCAACCTCGATCCGGGCACCGCCAGAACACTAGGCGCGCGTGTTGCCGGCCGGGCCGGCAAGGTCGCGTTGACCGTCGACGCTACGGACGACCTGCTGTTCGATATCGTCACCGCGCTGAAGCCGGACATGCTGCAACTGCACGGCCATGAGAGCCCGGAGCGCGTCGGCGTCATCCGGGCGCGGTTCGGCCTGCCGGTGATCAAGGCGCTGCCGGTCGCCAGCCGCGCCGACCTGGCTCCGATCCGGCTCTATGAGAAGGTTGCCGATCACATCCTGTTCGACGCGCGGCCGCCGCGTCGGGCGACACGGCCGGGCGGTCTCGGCACGCCGTTCGACTGGACGCTGCTCAGCAAGATTGCCATCCCGGTGCCGTTCATCCTGTCGGGCGGCCTCGACCAGAGTAATGTCGCCACGGCACTGGCGATCACCGGCGCCGCGGGGGTCGATGTCTCCTCCGGCGTCGAGCGCGCGCCGGGCGAAAAGGATCCCGACAAGATCGTCGCTTTCATCGCCGCCGCGCGCGCCGCCGAGCGGGATTTGCAGTCAGCTTCGAGGACGCGCCGCGCATGACCATCCAGCAACCCAACTCTTTCCGCACCGGCCCGGACGAGCACGGTCGCTTCGGTATCTATGGCGGACGTTTCGTCGCCGAGACGCTGATGCCGCTGATCCTCGACCTGGAAAAGGCTTACGCCGAGGCACGCAACGATCCCGCCTTCCAGCGGGAGATGGACGGCCATCTGAAGACCTTCGTCGGCCGTCCCTCGCCGCTCTATTTCGCCGAGCGGCTGACCGCGCATCTCCGATCGCAGGCCGGCTCCGCCGGATTGGGCGCCAAGATCTATTTCAAGCGCGAGGAGCTCAACCACACCGGCGCCCACAAGGTGAACAACGTGCTCGGCCAGATCATGCTGGCGCGCCGCATGGGCAAGAAGCGGATCATCGCCGAGACCGGCGCCGGCATGCACGGCGTCGCCACTGCAACGCTGTGCGCACGGTTCGGTCTTGATTGCGTCGTCTATATGGGTGCCGTCGACGTGGCGCGGCAGGAGCCCAATGTCTTCCGCATGAAAATGCTGGGCGCCGAGGTGCGCGCGGTGCAGTCAGGCACCCGCACATTGAAAGACGCGATGAACGAGGCGCTGCGCGACTGGGTGACCAATGTCGCCGACACTTTCTATTGCATCGGCACGGTGGCGGGACCGCATCCTTATCCGATGATGGTGCGCGATTTTCAGTCGATCATCGGCATCGAGACTCGCGCCCAGATGCTCGAGGCCGAAGGCCGGCTTCCCGATTCGCTCGTCGCCTGCATCGGCGGCGGCTCCAATGCGATGGGCCTGTTCCATCCGTTTCTCGACGACCGCCAGATCGCCATCTACGGCGTCGAGGCGGCAGGTCACGGATTGACCGGTCTGCATGCGGCGTCGATCGCCGGCGGCCGTCCCGGTGTGCTGCATGGCAACCGCACCTATCTGCTGATGAACGAGGACGGGCAGATTCAGGACGCACATTCGATTTCCGCCGGCCTCGATTATCCGGGCATCGGTCCGGAACATGCCTGGCTGCATGACGTCGGCCGCGTGCAGTTCCTGTCAGCGACTGACGACGAAGCGGTCGCTGCGCTGCAATTGTGCTCGCGCCTCGAAGGCATCATCCCGGCGCTGGAATCCTCGCACGCATTGGCGAAGCTGCCGGAGATCGCCGCCGGCAAGCCGGCCGACCATCTGGTCGTCGTCAATGTCTCCGGGCGTGGCGACAAGGACCTCGCCTCGGTCGCCGATTATCTGGCGGCACGCAAATGATCGACCGGCAAAAGCTGATCGGCCTTATCCTGCTGGTCTGGGCCGGCGGCTATCTCGTCTATTTCCTGAAGGCCCGGCTGTTTATCGCCGGACCGCCGATCGACCGCAAGGAATGGATCTATTTCTGGTTCTCGCTCGGCGGGCTGGTCCTCGGCACCATCAATGTGCGCATGGCAGCGGCGCGCGCCCGCGGGCAGAAATTCTACTGGCCGTCGCGCGGCGACAGCGCGCAGAACGACAATCAGAAACCGGGCAGAAAAAAGAAAAAATGACTCGCATCGATTCCACCTTCGCCATGCTGAAGGCAGAGCGGCGCGCCGGCCTCGTAACCTTCCTGATGGCCGGCGATCCCGATCACGACACCTCGGCCGCGATCATCAAGGCGCTGCCGGCCGCCGGTGCCGACGTGATCGAACTCGGCATGCCGTTCACCGATCCGATGGCCGATGGCCCGGCGATCCAGGCTGCCGGACAGCGCGCGCTGAAGGCCGGCGCGAGCCTGCGGAAGACGCTCGATCTGGTACGCGGCTTCCGCAAGGACAACGACACGACGCCGATCGTGCTGATGGGCTACTACAACCCGATCTATATCTACGGCGTCGAGCGTTTCCTCGTCGACGCGAAAGCCGCCGGGATCGACGGACTGATCGTCGTCGATCTGCCACCGGAAGAAGATAGCGAGTTATGCATCCCGGCGCTCAACGCCGGATTGAATTTCATTCGCCTGGCGACACCGACGACCGACGACAGGCGGCTGCCGGTGGTGCTCGCGAATACGTCGGGCTTCGTCTATTACGTCTCGATCACCGGCATCACCGGCTCGGCAACGCCGGATGCGGCGCGCGTAAGCGAAGCGGTGGCGCGGATCAAGCGGCACACGACGCTGCCGGTCGCGGTCGGCTTTGGCGTGCGCACTGCGGCGCAGGCGCGCGGCATCGCCGAAGGCGCCGATGCCGTCGTCGTCGGTTCAGCGCTTGTTGATGTGGTGAAGGCTAATCTTGGCGCGGACGGCACGCCGGGCCCCGGCACGGCGGCTGCCGTTGCGGCGCTGGTTCGCGAGCTTGCCGAAGGCGTGCGCACCGCCTCCCGCCCGGCAATGGTGCCATGACGCCGCTGCCGTCATAAAAATGCTCGATCCGGCTGGCTCTTAACCGCCGGGCAAGAGAGTGATGTTCGCCAGCCTTCCGGGATTGTAAGATCGACCCATGAATTGGATTTCAAACGTCGTCCGACCGAAGATTCGCAGCATCCTCAATCGCCGCGATACGCCGGAAAATCTCTGGATCAAATGCCCGGAGACCGGGCAGCTCGTCTTCTACAAGGACGTCGAGGCGAACCAGTTCGTCATCCCGAGTTCGGGATATCACATGCGCATGAGCGCAACGGCGCGGCTGAAGTCGCTGTTCGACAACGGCGAATACGAGGAGATCGCGCTGCGCGAAGTCGCGGTCGATCCGCTGAAATTCCGCGACGAGCGCCGCTATGTCGACCGCCTGAAGGATGCGCGCACCAAGACCGGCATGCAGGACGCGGTGAAGTCCGCCGTCGGCAAGCTCCACGGTCTGCCGGTGACGGCCTCGGTGCAGGACTTCGATTTCATGGGCGGTTCGCTCGGCATGGCGGCCGGCGAAGCTTTCGTCAACGCGGCCGAGACCGCGGTCGCGCGCAAGACGCCGTTCATCATGTTTGCGGCCTCGGGCGGCGCGCGCATGCAGGAAGGCATCCTGTCGCTGATGCAACTGCCGCGCACCACGGCGGCGGTGCAGATGCTGCGCGAGATGAAGCTGCCCTACATCGTCGTGCTGACCAATCCGACCACCGGCGGCGTCACCGCCTCCTATGCCATGCTGGGCGACGTGCAGATCGCCGAGCCCGGCGCGCTGATCGGCTTCGCCGGCCCGCGGGTGATCGAGCAGACGATCCGCGAGAAGCTGCCGGAAGGTTTCCAGCGTTCCGAGTTTCTGGAGAAGCACGGCATGGTCGATCTCGTCGTGCATCGTCACCAGTTGCGCGGCACTCTTGCCAATCTGTGCCGCCTGCTCACCCGCGCGCCTGCCGCTCCCAAGCAGGTGCCGACGCCGATTGCCGCGCACGCCTGAACGCGCATGGCCGCAGTCGATACCATCCTTGAGCGGCTGACGGCGCTGCACCCGAAACTGATCGACCTGTCGCTCGATCGGATGTGGCGCATTCTGGCGGCGCTCGATCATCCGGAGCGCAAGCTGCCGCCGGTCATCCACGTCGCGGGGACCAACGGCAAGGGCTCGACGGTGGCGTTCCTGCGCGCGATGCTGGATGCGGCCGGCCTGCGCGTGCATGTCTATTCGTCGCCGCATCTGGTGCGGATGAACGAGCGCTTTCGCCTCGGCGCGCCGGGCGGCGGCGTGCTGGTCGGCGACGCCGAACTCGCCGCGACGATGGAAGAATGCGAACGCGCCAATGCCGGGGCGCCGATCACCGTGTTCGAGATCACCACTGCCGCCGGCCTGTTGCTGTTCTCTCGGCATCCGGCCGACATATTGTTGCTGGAGGTCGGGCTCGGCGGGCGGCTCGACGCCACCAATGTGGTGGAGCGGCCGCTGGCCAGCGTCATCACCCCGGTATCGATGGACCATACGGATTTTCTCGGCGACAACCTCGCCGCCATCGCCACCGAGAAAGCCGGCATCATCAAGCGCGGCGCACCGGCGATCGTCGCCGCGCAGCCGCGCGAGGCGCTTGCGGTGATCGAACGACAGGCGGCGCGCCTGTCGGCGCCGGTCGCCATCGCCGGCGAACACTTCACAGTCACCAACGAGCGCGGCCGACTTGTCTATCAGGACGATGCCGGGCTTCTCGATCTGCCGGCGCCGAAACTCTTCGGCCGCCATCAGTTCGACAATGCCGGGCTGGCCATCGCGACGCTGCGCGCGCTGAAGAACGATCTCTCCGTTCCGGCTGCAGCTTTCGAACAGGGCATAGTGCGGGCGGAATGGCCGGCCCGTTTCCAGCGGCTGGCGCAAGGCCGACTGGTGGCGCTGGCGCCGCCGGGCAGCGAACTGTGGCTCGACGGCGGCCATAACCCCGATGGCGGACGTGCCGTCGCCGCCGCACTCGCCGACCTCGAAGAGCGGGTGTCGCGGCCGCTGGTGATGATCGTCGGCATGCTGCAGACGAAAGACTCAAGCGGCTTCCTGCACAACTTTTCCGGCCTGGCGCATCGCGTCATCGCCGTGCCGATTCCGGACCAGCCGAAGAGCATGACCGCCGAAGCGCTTGCCGCTGCTGCTCGCGGCGCCGGCCTCGGCGCGACCAGCCGCGATAGCGTCGCCGAAGCGCTCGCCGCCGTCGGCGAGCTTGGCCTCGATCCGCCGCCGCGCATCCTGATCGCCGGCTCGCTCTATCTTGCCGGTGAAGTGCTGAAAGACAACGGCACGCCGCCAGCCTGACCCGCCGGACTCGCACGCAAACGGCCAGCCCGGGGGCTGGCCGCATTGCCTGTCGTAAACGGAAAAAGCGTCAGCGCTGCAACGTTTTCAAGCGAAACGAGGATCGGTTCGCGTGAAGAAAACGCATCAAAACAAAATCCGGGACCATCGCTTCCGATTGCACCGGAAGCAAAGCTCGCGAATGGCGATCAGGCCTCGCCGGCGATCCACTGATGCAGCTTCATCTTCGGCGCGGCACCGACCTGGCGCGACGTGATCTCGCCGTTCTTGAACATCATCAGCGTCGGGATCGACATGATGCCGTATTTCGCGGCGGTGTCGGGATTCTCGTCGACGTTCAGTTTGACGATCTTCACCTTGTCGCCGAGATCGCTGGCGATCTCGTCGAGCGCCGGGCCGATCATCTTGCACGGGCCGCACCACTCCGCCCAGAAATCAACCACGACCGGGCCGGCCGCCTTCAACACGTCCGCTTCAAAGGTCGCGTCCGATACCTTACCGACCGCCATCGCTCACCTCGTTATGTTCGGAAGAGGCCACCCGGCCCCTGCTTCGTCGGAGGCCGAACCTATGAACGAGGGCGATGACCGTCAAGGCGACACTCGCAGGGGGCATACGCGGGACGATCACGCCGATGTGAGCGCCAGCGTCCGGGCTAGCGCGGCATCCATCATCACGTCGGATATCTCCACAAGATCAGGTACATCGGTCCAGATCAGCGCGGCGCGGATGACATGGCGCGGATACAATCGCGCCAGTATCGCACGATAGAGCGCCAACTGCCGGACATAGGCGGCCGGTTCCAGGCGCGGCCGGCCGGTCTTGTAGTCGGCAATCAATACCTGCGTACCAGTGACGGCGAGTCGGTCGATCTGACCGTTGACGCGGATGCCCGGCAGGTTGCCGACAATCGGAACTTCGGCACGGCTGCCCGGCGCGAACAACGGCGCGAAGCGGGCATCGGTCAGGATCGTCAACACGGGCTGCAACACTGCCGCGCGCTGCTCATC
>DATMEV010000016.1:0-19978 GCA_035556795.1 Pseudolabrys sp.
TATCGCTGCGTAATTTGAACGCATTCCAGGGTCCAGCGCCGGGAAACGGTATCGTTTTTCCAAACGCGCGGCCTGTGCCATATTGCGAGTCGGACAAATCCGACACTGCCCGGACCGATGGCCAGAGATTACGATCCGCTGAAACTCTCATCGCCCCGCATCTATCTATTCCGGATGCTGGTTTTTGTCGTGCTCTGTGGCCTTATCGGCTTCGTGCTCTACAAGCAGGTGCTCAACGCCTTCATGGCCAATCCCGGCCTCAACGGACTGATCCTCGGCGTGCTTGCCATAGGCATCATCCTGTCGTTCCGTCAGGTGGTCCGCCTCTACCCGGAAATATCCTGGGTCAACAATTTCCGCCTTGCCGATCCCGGCATCGCGGTCGAGCGTGGCCCGACGCTGCTGGCGCCGATGGCCGCCATTCTCGGCGGGCGCATGGGCCCGATGGCGGTGTCGACACAACTGATGCGCAGCATCCTCGATTCGATCGCCACACGGCTCGACGAGGCGCGCGACATCTCCCGCTACATGACCGGTCTGCTGGTGTTCCTCGGCCTGCTTGGCACCTTCTGGGGCCTGATCGAGACGGTGAGTTCGGTCGGCAATGTCATCCAGACGCTAAAGCCCGGCGGCGATGCCGGCTCGTTATTCGATTCGCTGCGCGACGGCCTTGCCGCGCCGCTGTCCGGCATGGGCATTTCGTTCTCGTCCTCGCTATTCGGCCTCGCCGGCTCGCTAATCCTCGGCTTCCTCGACCTGCAATCAAGCCAGGCGCAGAACCGCTTCTACACCGAACTTGAAGACTGGCTGTCGACCGCGGTCTACGATCAGACCCCGGAAAGCGCCAGCCTGCCCGCCGACATGCGCGGCGCCATCGACCGGCTGAAAGAGGCGATCCACGAAAGCGGCTCCGGCAAGGTGGCGACCAGCGCCATGGCAAATCTGGCGGAGGCGATCCAGGGCCTGGTGCACCATATGCGCGGCGAACAGCAGCTCATCCGTGACTGGGTCGAGTCGCAGGCTGACCAGAACCGCGAAATCCGCCGCCTGCTGGAAGTGCTGGCACGCGAAGGCGTCGACAAACGGTGACCGCGGATCTTTGAGACCGGTTCTTGAGGGAGCATCCGAGATCGTCGACCGGCGCCGCGACACCACCCGATAGAGAGTGAGCAGGTAGATACGATGTCCCTCGCACGCATGCGCCGCGGCGACAACACGATGAACTACTGGCCGGGTTTCGTCGACGCCCTGTCGACGCTGATCCTCGGCATCATCTTTCTGCTCACTGTCTTCGTTGTCGTGCAGTTCTTCCTGCAGCAGGAGGTCGCCGGCAAGGACACCGCCCTGCAACGGCTCAACGCACAGATCGCACAACTCACCGACCTGCTGGCACT
Source organism: Pseudolabrys sp. (assembly GCA_035556795.1). Taxonomy (GTDB): domain Bacteria; phylum Pseudomonadota; class Alphaproteobacteria; order Rhizobiales; family Xanthobacteraceae; genus Pseudolabrys. Next base: position 1,395 of record DATMEV010000016.1, read on the forward strand.
GGAAAAATCCGGCAGCGCCAATCTGGAGGACCAACTGGCCCAGCTCCGGGCAGGCCTTGCCGCGACGCAAGGCGAACGCGATGCGCTCGCAGGTCAGTTGAAAGGCGCCGGTGCCGGCGCCGATGCCGCACAAAGCCGGATCGGCGCGCTCACCGCCGACCTCGACAAGGAAAAGAACCTCTCGGCCCGCGCAATGGCGCAGGTCGAGGCGCTCAATCTGCAGATCGCGGCGCTGCGACGCCAGCTCGCCGCGCTCGAGGAAGCCCTCGAAGCCAGTGAGACGAAAGACAAGGAAGCGCAGGGCCGCATCGCCGATCTCGGTCAGCGCCTGAACGTCGCGCTGGCGCAGCGCGTGCAGGAACTGTCGCGCTACCGCTCCGATTTCTTCGGTCGACTGCGCGCCATCCTCGGCAACCGGCCGGACGTGCGCATCGTCGGCGACCGCTTCGTCTTCGAGTCGGAAGTGTTCTTCGACACCGGCAAGGCCGATCTGCTGCCGGAAGGCGGCGCCCAGCTCGACAAGATCGCTGCCGCACTGCTGGAACTGGAAAAGCAGATTCCGCCGGAGATCGCCTGGGTGCTGCGCGTCGACGGCCACACCGACGTGCGGCCGATCTCCAGTCCGCAATTCAAGTCCAACTATGAGCTATCGGCCGCGCGCGCCATCGCCGTCGTGCGTTATCTGGTGAGCAAGGGCGTGTCGCCGCAGCGCCTCGTCGCCGCCGCCTTCGGCGAATTCCAGCCGATCGACACGGAGCGCACCGAGGAAGCCTTTCGCCGCAACCGCCGCATCGAGCTGAAGCTGACCGAGCGGTGAGCACATCGGAGCCGATCCTGCGTCCCTATGCGCCGGCCGATGAGGATGCGGCAATCGCACTGTGGCACCGGACATGGCAGGAGACGTTTCCGCAGATCGACTTTGCGGCACGCGTCGCCTGGTGGCGCGAGCGCTGGCGACAAGAACTGATTCCGGTTGCCGAGATTATCGTCGCAGAGCGCAGCGGCAGGCTTGTCGGCTTCGTCACCGTCGATCCAGAAACGCTCTATCTCGATCAGATCGTCGTCGCGCCCGAAGAATGGGGCTGCGGCATCGCCGCGCAACTGCTCGACGCGGCGAAGCGGCATTCACCCCGCGGCCTCGACCTGCTGGTCAACAAGGACAATGCCCGGGCCATCCGCTTCTACGAAAAATACGGTTTTCGCTATGCCGGAGAGGACGTGAACCCGGTCTCCGGGCGGCCGGTCAACCGCATGGCCTGGCGTCCCGCATGATGGATCATGCGACCATGATCGACGCTGACAACGGCACCGGAAACCGACACACTGCGCCGGCAGCAATCAGCCGCAGCAACGCGGCCATTCATAAAAACAGCCGATAGTGGGGAGACGCATATGAGAACCATCATGCTGGCCGCGGCTTGCCTCGCCGCCGCCTGGACAAGCCCGGCGACGGCGCAGGACTGGCCGCAAAAGCCGATCCATCTGATCATCGGCTTCGGCGCCGGCGGCGGCACTGACATCGTCGGCCGCATCATCCAGCAGCCGATGCAGGACCGGCTGGGCCAGCCGGTCATCATCGAGAACCGGCCGGGCGCCGGCGGCACCATCGGCGCCGATGCCGTGGCCCGCGCCGACAAGGACGGCTACACGCTTGGTCTTCTCGTCAACGGTCACGTCATCTCAGGCGTGCTGGCCAAGGCGCCACGCTATGACACGGCAACGGCATTTGACGCCGTCGGTCTGGTGGCAACGGCGAGCCTGATGATCGCAGCACGTCCGGATTTTCCTGCCGCCAACGTGAAAGACGTGATCACGCTCGCCAAGGCGGAGCCCGGCAAACTCAGCTTCGGCAGCCCCGGGTTCGGCGGCACGCAGCATTTCACCGGCGAATTGTTCAAGCAGATGGCGCAGCTCGACATGCTGCACGTGCCGTTCCGCACGTCCCCGGAACTGGCCACCGCGGTGATGGGCAAGCAGGTCGACATTCTGTTCGATACCGTCCCGGCCGTACTCGGCATGGTGCGTTCGGGCCAGCTCAAGCCGCTTGCGGTCACCGGCGATGCACGCTTCCCCGCCGTGCCCGACGTGCCGACGGTGAAGGAGTCCGGAGCCCTCCCCGGTTATGTGGTCAGTACCTGGTATGGCCTCGTCGCCCCGCGCGGCACCCCGCCTGCCGTGCTGGCGAAACTCAACACCGCGCTACGCGATACGCTCGCCGACAAGGATGTCCGCGACAAACTCGCCAAGGCCGGCGCGGTCGCCGAACATTCGTCGCCGGAAGTCTTCAGCAAGCATATCGTCGACGAGGTCGCACGCTGGGAGAAGGTCCGCGAGGGCGCCAAGATTCCCAAGCAATAATGACCAAGCAATGATCGCCAGACGATAATCGCAAAGTCATAGGTCCTGCGCCAACCGGTATTCCGGGCCGCCGTCTCCGGAATACCGAAGATCCGCCGAGCGCCGGTTACGCTGCCTCGAATTGCAGCTTCGCAAGCTTCGCATAGAGGCCGCCGGCTGCGGACAGACTCGCATGCGTGCCCTGCTCGACGATGCGGCCCTGATCGAGCACCAGAATACGGTCACAGGAGAGCACGGTCGCCAGCCGGTGCGCGATGACGATGGTGGTGCGCGCCTGCATCAGATGCGACAGAGCCTCCTGCACCAGCCGCTCGCTGCCGGCATCGAGCGACGAGGTCGCCTCATCGAGCAGCAAGAGCGGCGCATCGCGCAGGATGGCGCGAGCGATGGCGATGCGCTGGCGCTGGCCGCCCGACAGTGTCAACCCGCGCTCGCCGATCTGCGTGTCGAACCCCTGCGGCAGGTGTTCGACAAATTCCAGCGCCAGCGCCTGCTCAGCGGCGCGCAGCACATCGGCGTCGCTGGCATCGGGCCGGCCGAAGCGGATATTGTCGCGCACCGATGCCGCAAATACGACGCTGTCCTGCGGCACCAGCGCGATGCGGCTGCGCAAGGACGCCGGATCTGCATCAGGCAGCCGCACCCCGTCGAACGACACGCTGCCGGACAGCGGATCATAGAAGCGCAGGATGAGGTGGAAGATCGTGCTCTTGCCGGCGCCTGAGGGGCCGACGATCGCCACCTTCTCGCCAGGCTTCACCGCGAACGATACCTGATCGAGCGCCAGCGTCTGCGCCCGCGTCGGATAGGCGAAAGAGACGCGATCGAACATGATCTCGCCGCGCGCCGGCCGCGGCAGCGCCACGGGCTGCGCCGGCGCATTTATCGACGGTTCGACCGCCAGCAATTCAGCAAGCCGCTCCGCCGAGCCGGCGGCCTGCGAAATCTCCCCCCACACTTCGCTCAACTGTCCGAGGCCGCTGGCGGCAAAGACCGCGAACAGCACGAACTGCCCCAGCCGGCCCGGCGACATCTCGCCGGCGATCACATCCTGCGCACCGACCCACAGGATCATCACCACGCTGCCGGTCGCCAGGAAGATGATAATCGCGGTGAGAATGGCGCGGGCGCCGATCGAACGAATGGCGGCGCGATAGGCGCGCTCCACGGCCGCGCCGAAGCGCGTTGCCGCCATCGTCTCGTTGGTGAAGGCATGCAGGATACGTGTCGCGCCGATCAGTTCCGCAGCATAGGCCGAAGCATCGGCGAGCGTATCCTGCGCATCGCGCGAGCGCCGGCGCACCATGCGACCGAAGGCGACGAGCGGAAAGACGATGACCGGGATTGCCAGCAGCACGAACAGCGACAGGCGCGGGCTGGTCACCACCATCATCACTGCGGCGCCGACGAACAGAACGATGTTGCGCAAGGCAATCGACACCGAAGCACCGACAGCCGCCTTCATTTGCGTGGTGTCGGCGGTGAGTCGCGACACCAGTTCGCCCGTCTTCGCCTGATCGAAAAATGCCGCCGACAGCCGCGTCAGATGCGCAAAGACCTGATCGCGCAGATCGGCAACGACCCGTTCGCCAAGCGTGGTGACGAGGTAGTAACGCGCAGCACTGCTTGCCGCGAGGATCGCGGCCACCGCCATCATCACGCTGAAATACTGGTTGATCAGCACCATGCGGTCGGCGGAGAAGCCGAAATCGATCATCCGCCGGACCGCGATCGGCACCACCAGCGTCGCGCCAGACGCGACGAGCAGCGCGATCAGCGCCGCCCCCACCCGGAACCGGTAGCGCGCCACATAAGGCAGCAACAGAGCTAGCGGCCGCAGCTTCGGCCTGGACTTCGGCTTGCGGCGTGCGTCCTCCCCCGCCAATGCCACCGCCACGTCCTCGTTTATTCCGGCCTCGCTCATCGCTGCGTCAAACCCTCTCCGGACCGTTCTGGGAATGCCCCGTAAGGCCCGAGAAAACAATGCCTTTTTGGTTCAATGGAGGCAATGCGGCAGGCTTGCCGAGCGGCCCCGGGTCCTGTATAGAGCCGCACAACTCCGCAACACCAGAAAAAGCGCAGCCCTATTCAGGATCCGGGGCCCGCGCGGGACGCACGTCATGAAGGCCGACATCCATCCCGAATACCACACCATCACCGTCAAGATGACAGATGGCAGCGAATTCATCACCCGCTCCACCTGGGGCAAGGAAGGCGACGTGTTCGCGCTCGATATCGACCCGAAGTCGCATCCGGCCTGGACCGGCGGTCAGCAGCAGCTCATGGACCGCGGCGGCCGGCTGTCGCGCTTCCAGAAGAAGTTCTCGGGCTTCCTCAAGGACGACGCAGCGAAGAAATAACCAGCTACCCTCCGGCAGATGCAAAAGCCCCGCTCACGCGGGGCTTTTTTGTTTCCGAGGATCAAGGCGGCAAGTTACGGAAAAGCGGCTGGCCATTCGGGCGTGACCGCTCCTGCTGTCCTAGCGGACCCCCTGCTCGAACGCCGCCTTGAGCAAACCGAGTTGCTGGTTGACCGGGCTGACGGCCGCAGCGCGCGGCGGCGCGGCGGCATTGTGGATGGTGGCGTCGAAGCGCCGAACCCGGAGCTGTAATGCGCTGGCACGCTCGATCAGCAAGCGCAGCGTCGGCGGCAGCAGATCGAAGCCACGCATCTCACTGATATCGATCGGCGCGAGCTTGACCTTGCTCTTTTCCTTGCTCGCCTGCGCCAGCGACATTTCGCCCTCACGCACCGCGCGATGCAGCAACAGCCAGGACGCCAGTTGCATCAGCCGCGTGGTGAGCCGCATGCTCTCGGTCGCATAGGCAAGCGCCGCGGCGCGGTCGAGCACCTTGGCCTCGCGGCGACCCGGCCCGTCAAGATAGGCGGCCGTCTCCTCGACGAGCGTCATGCCGTCGCGGAACATCTCCGAGAATGCCGGAGATTGCGCGAGGTGCTCGCTGAAGGAGACAGGCTCCGCGCTGTTCGCGGATTTCTCAAACATACCGGTTACGCCCTACAGAGCCGGAGAAGCAAAACTGCCCGTATCGTCGTCCGGATGAAGGATGGCGGCGCCAGACGTCCCTGTCCAGCGGCGGTTTCCAATATAGTTGTCGTCAGCGATGCCATCAGCCCGCCGCTGTCCCAAAATGGGACAGATCACCCGAAAAAAGAGCCGCCGGACGGCGGCTCGAGTTGATTTAACAGGGAGGCGTCAAACAGAGTGGACAGGAGCCACTCGTCCACAAGGTTGATGGACAACAGGATTAATGGCGGAGAAAGCTTAACTTGGAGTTAAGTCAAATTGTCCGGAGCGCAGAAAGACTTTCTTATTTTTTGAAGAACAGGTCGGCCGCCGACTTCGACGCCTGCTTGCGGTTGATGTCGGCCTCCAGCCGCGCGATCTCCTCCCGCAGCAGCGCGATCCGCTCCGTCAGCTCGTCGGCGGACAGCAACGACAGATCCTGCCCAATCTCGTGCGCGATCCGACGCTTTGGCCGATCATCCTCATCGTTGTTCCGCATCCTGCCAGACCTCGAATATCCCGTTGTTCCTGCTACCAATTTAGCGCCGGCCCGGCGGGTTGTCACATCGCCGCGGGCCGACTAAGACTGGCTGCCTTTCCGCCGCACCGGCCGCGTCGCCCGACCACGATCAATCCAGGGATTTGCCATGACCGCATTGCCAACCCGCATGACTGCAATCGCTATCACCACACCCGGCGGACCGGACGTGCTGGCGGCGCAGGAGATCGCGGTGCCGGCGCCTGGCGCTGGCGAAATCCTCGTCAAGGTCGCCGCCGCCGGCGTCAACCGCCCGGACGTGGCGCAGCGCAAGGGGAATTATCCGCCGCCGAAGGGCGCACCGGAAACGCCCGGCCTCGAAATCGCCGGTGAGGTCGTGGCACTCGGTGCCGGCGTCACCCGCTGGAAAACCGGCGACAAGGTCATGGCGCTCGTCGTCGGCGGTGGCTATGCGCAATATTGCCTGGCGCATGAGAGCCACGCTTTGCCGATACCCGCCTCGCTGTCGATGGTGGAAGCGGCGGCAATCCCCGAAACCTTCTTCACCGTCTGGCACAATGTCTTTGAGCGCGGCGCCCTGAAATCGGGCGAAACGCTGCTGGTCCACGGCGGCACCTCGGGCATCGGCACCACCGCCATCCAGCTCGGCAAGCAGTTCGGTGCGCGGGTCATCGTCACCGCCGGTTCGGCCGAGAAATGCGAGGCGGCGCGCAAGCTCGGCGCCGATGTCGCCATCAATTACAAGACCGAGGATTTCGTCGCCGTCACCAAGGAAAAGACCGGAGACAAGGGCGCCGAACTGATCCTCGACATGGTCGGCGGCGACTACATCGAGCGCAATTATCAAGCCGCCGCTGTGGAAGGTCGCATCGTCCAGATCGCCTTCCAGGGCCCCTCGAAGGCAACCGTCGATTTCCGCCGCATCATGCTCAAGCGCCTGCATCACACCGGCTCGACCCTGCGCTCGCGCTCGGTCGCCGACAAGGGCGCGATCGCGGCGGCAATCGCAGACAAGGTGCTGCCGTTGATCGCCGCCGGCGCCGTCAAGCCGGTGATCGATTCGACCTTCCCGCTGACGGAGGCCGCTGCGGCCCACGCCCGCATGGAAACCAGCGCCCATATCGGTAAGATCGTGCTGACGTTGTAGAGCAACCTGTCCGTGCGCGGCGCGGCCCTGGTCTCGCAAGCCGGTCGCCGTCGGGGTTTTTCGACGGCAAGCCGTGAAAACGGCGCAATGTCCGTTCCTTTACCGCGACGGGGCATGGAGATGGTTCGGCGGTGGCGGATGAAACTACGCTGTCGCAAGGACTTGTGACACACTGAGATTCGCGGCACGGGGGGCGACGCGCCGGCCCGGGACATTCGAGTTCGATCATCCGGGGATGAGACGAGCGCGCCGCGAACGGCGCAGGGGCGGTCAGAGACGATCCGACGGGCCGGAGGGCAAGGTTTTGAGAGCGTTGCGCGCCGTACTGCCGGCGTTGATCCTGATGACCATCCTGCTCGGTGCCGGCACCTTCGGCATCGGGACGGCGCATGCCGTCGATGCCGTCAATGTCCGCGTCGATGCCGGAGCCATCGACCTGATCGACGCGGTCGAGCGGCGCAAGACCGACACTGACCGCATCCAGGTTTCCACAGCGCCCGCACCGGACGGCATCGCCCGCCGCATCGAAGTCCGCGCCCGCGAAGGTTCGACCAACTGGGCGGTGTTTGCGCTCGCCAATAACGGCGACGAGCAGATCGACCGACTGATCGTCGTGCCGCATTACCGCATGGTCGCATCCGGCCTCTTCTGGCCCGACCTCGGCCTGTCGCGCGTCGTCTCGATCACGCCATCCTCCGGCGACCGACCGGACCGCCAGGACGCCAACAATTCCGACATCTTCCGCGTGACGCTCGATCCCGGCACGGTCATCACCTTCGTCGCCGAATTGCGCACCGACCGGCTGCCGCAGATCTATCTGTGGGAGCCGGACGCCTACAAGGACAAGATCAACAGCTTTACTCTTTATTACGGCATCGTCATCGGCATTGCCGGCCTGCTCGCCTTGTTCCTGACCATCCTGTTCGTGGTGAAGGGCAGCGTCATGTTCCCTGCCGCCGCGGCGCTCGGCTGGGCGGTGCTCATCTATATCGGCAACGATTTCGGATTCTGGGGCAAGGTATTCGACCTGTCCGCCGACGCTGAGCGTATCTGGCGCGCTTCCGGCGAAGCGATCCTCGCAGCCACGCTGCTGGTGTTCCTGTTCGCCTATCTCAATCTCAACCGCTGGCATGTGCGTTATATGCACATCACGCTTGGCTGGCTGGCCCTGCTGGCGGCGCTCGTCGCTGTCGCGCTGTTCAATCCGCAGATCGCCTCCGGTATCGCCCGCATATCGCTGGCGACGATCGCGGTGTTCGGCTTCGGCCTCGTCGTCTATCTGGCCACGCATGGTTTCGACCGCGCGGTGTTGCTGATCCCGACCTGGCTGCTGCTGGTGATGTGGACCATCGCCGCGGCGCTGACCGTCACCGGCTTCGTTACCAATGACATCATCGGCCCGGCGCTGCTCGGCGGCCTAGTGCTGATCGTGATGCTGATCGGCTTCACGGTCATGCAGCACGCTTTCGCCGGCGGCATTACCCACGGCATTGTTTCCGACGTCGAGCGCCGCGCGCTGGCACTCACCGGCGCCGGCTCGATGGTGTGGGACTGGGACGTATCGGCCGACAAGGTGTTCACCAGCCCGGAGACCGAGCAATTGCTCGGCCTCAAGCGCGGCACGCTCGAAGGCCCCGCGGTGCTGTGGCTCGACGTCCTGCATCCGCTGGACCGCGACCGTTTCCGCACCGCCATCGACAGCCTGCTGGAACAGCGGCGCGGCCGGCTGACGCAGGACCTGCGCATGCGCAGCAACGAAGGCACCTACTTCTGGTTCCGGTTGCGGGCGCGCCCGGTCGTCGGCTCCGACGGCGAAGTCGTACGCCTCGTCGGCACGCTCACCGATGTCACCGAATTCAAGAGCGCCGAGGAGCGGCTGCTGTTCGACGCCGTGCACGACAACCTCACCGGCCTGCCGAACCGCGAACTGTTCCTCGACCGGCTGGAAGCAGTGCTGAATTTCTCGCGCACCGACTCATCGATCCGCCCGACGGTGATGGTGATCGATATCGACCGCTTCAAGCAGGTCAACGATTCCGTCGGCCTGGCCGTCGGCGATTCCGTGTTGTTGACGATGGCGCGCCGGCTCGGCCGCCTGCTCAAACCGCAGGACACATTGGCGCGACTGTCGGGCGACCAGTACGCACTGATCCTCGTCTCCGATCACGAGGCGCCGCGCGTCATGGCTTTTGCCGAGACGCTGCGCCGGGCGGTGCGCGCACCGATCACCTTCAACGATCGCGAAATCTTCCTGACCGCTTCGATCGGCCTGGCGATCAACAGCGATCAACCACAGCGCGGCGAAGAGCTACTCAAGGACGCCGAACTGGCGATGTATCACGCCAAGCGCATCGGCGGCGATCGCATCGAACTGTTCAAGCCGGCGATGCGTTCGCGCAAGACCGACCGGCTGACGCTGGAAACGGAACTACGGCGCGCCATCGAGCGCGAGGAGATCAGCGTTTTCTACCAGCCGATCATCCGGCTCGAAGATCGCGCCATCGCCGGCTTCGAGGCCCTGGCGCGCTGGGACCACCCCAAGCTCGGCCGCATGTCGCCGACGGAATTCATCTCCGTCGCCGAGGAAATCGGTCTGATCGTCGATCTCGGCCTGCTCATGTTGGAGCGCACGGCGCGGCAGCTCGCCGCCTGGCAGCGTCTGCCCAGAGAGAGCGCGCCGATATTTGCCAGCGTCAACGTCTCCTCCCGGCAATTGCTGCGGCAGGATCTGCTGCACGATCTGCGCGCAGTGCTGGCACGCACGCCGCTGGTGCGCGGCACTCTTAAGCTTGAGCTCACCGAATCGCTGGTGATGGAAAATCCGGAACATGCAGCCCAGCTTCTCACGCGTATCCGCGAACTCGGCGCCGGCCTGGCGCTCGATGATTTCGGCACCGGCCATTCCTCGCTCGCCTATCTGCAGCGATTCCCCTTCGACACCATCAAGATCGATCAGTCCTTCGTGCGCACGACGCAGCGCGGCACACGGCCGGTAATCCTGCGTTCGATCATCTCGCTGGCGCACGATCTCGGCATGGATGTGGTGGCGGAGGGCGCGGAAACCGACTCCGATGCCGTCGAGCTCTACCAGCTCGGCTGCGAGTATGCGCAGGGCTTTGCCTTCGGAGAGGCGATGACCGCGGATCAGGCGACCCGCATGCTCACCGGCGACGACCGAATGGCGATGGCGCGCTGAGACGAAAACATCTCAGGCGTGACCGGCCTCGCTCGACAACATGCCGGGCGTGATGCCGATCTTCTGCAGCGCGCGCTGGTATTTGTTCTCGGCGTCGTCGCCGAAGATCAGTTCGGAATCAGCGGGGCAGTGCAGCCAGCCATTGCCCTGGATTTCATTCTCGAGCTGCCCGGGCGCCCAGCCGGCATAGCCCAGCGCCAGGATTGCGCTTTTCGGGCCGGTGCCCTGTGCGATCGCCTTGAGGATGTCGAGCGTGGCCGTCAGACAGACGCCGTCATCGATCGGCAGGGTCGAATTCTCGATAAAGAAATCCGACGAATGCAGGACGAATCCGCGCCCGGTCTCGACCGGTCCGCCCTTGAGTACTCTCACCAGTTCGCCACGATGCGGCAGCTCGATGCGTTTGTCGTCTGGGATGACGTCAAGCTGCACCAGAAGATCAGTGAAGCTGATGTCGGAAGCCGGATGGTTGACGACGATGCCCATCGCGCCCTCGGTCGAATGCGCGCACATATAGATGAGGCTGCGGCTGAACCGCTCGTCGGTCATTGCCGGCATCGCGATCAGCATCTGGCCATCCAGATAACCGTCGCTGGAGAGGCGGGTTTTGCTTTTCTGAAGGTGCGTCATGACGGTCGTCTCGCTGAGGTCGGCCGATAGCAGTCGCTGCGCGGCAGCCACCGACCGACGGTCCCGCCCCCGGATTCGCCCTTGCCAATGAATGTCGGGCGGGAAAGTTCATTACGCAAGGGCGATTCTGCGTCAACCAGCCACGAATTGCGGCGATCAAGTGCCCTTCACGACGAATTCAATAGCCCCGGCAGCGGTCAGGGCCTAGACGTCTCCCATGATCCGCCTGCTGTCCGCGCCGCTTTCGCCGCTTCTGCTCGTCGCAACCTGCCTCGCCGCGGTGATGACGGTGGCCCTTACCGACAGCAGGACTGCCGCCGCCGAAGCGGCCTCACCCTGGAGCGACAGCATGCGCTCGCGCGTGCGGTTGCTGGCCGGTTTGCCGGACGGCAAGACCAAGACATTGCGCGCCGGCGTCGAGATCGATCTGCAGGATGGCTGGAAAACCTATTGGCGCTATCCCGGCGATTCCGGCGTGCCGCCACATTTCGACTTCTCGCGTTCCGATAATGTCGCCACCGTCACGGTGCTGTGGCCGGCGCCGTACCGCTTCGTCGACGGCGGCGGCACCTCAATCGGCTACCAGCGCAACGTCGTCTTCCCGATCCGGGTGACGCCGCGAGACCCCGGCAAGCCGGTGACGCTGCGACTCTCGCTCGATTATGCCGTCTGCGAGAAGCTGTGCGTGCCCGAGCAGGCCAAGGTCGAATGGCCGGTGAACGGCGACAGCACGCAGGATGCCCGCCTGCAAGCGGCGGAAGCACAGGTCCCGACGAAAGCCGCGGTCGGCGAACCTGGCCCGGTGTCCGTGCGTGCCGTCCGGGAGCTGTCCGGTGCCCATGGCACGCGCGTCGTCGTCGAGGTTGCGGCGCCGGCGGCAGACCGCGCCGACGTTTTCGCCGAGGGACCGACATCGAACTGGGCGCTCCCCCTGCCGACGGCGGAGCCGGACAAGGCGGACGGCATCCGTCGTTTTGCCTTCGATATCGACGGTGTGCCTTCCGGCGCCAGCAGCAAAGGCGCGGCGCTGACGCTTACCGTCGTCGCCGGCGACCGCGCCATCGAAGTCCCAACCCGCCTCGCACGCTGATTTCCGCCGCCGGATCGCAAGCGCGAGCGGCACTTTCACCGATCATGACGCCTCGACTAATTCGCCACGGACGCTATTTTAGCAGCCGCTGAACACCAGCGAGTGAGAGGACAGAACTATGACGATTAAAGTCGGCGACAAGCTGCCCAGTGCCACGTTCCGGGTGATGACCGCAGACGGCCCGAAACCGAAAACCACCGACGAGATTTTCAAGGGCAAGAAGGTCGCTCTGTTTGCGGTACCGGGCGCGTATACGCCGACCTGCAACAACCTGCATATGCCGAGCTTCGTCAACAACGCCGCCGCTATCAAGGCGAAGGGCGTCGACACGATTGCGGTCACCGCCGTCAACGACGTGTTCGTTCTCGATGCCTGGAAGAAGGCCACCAATGCCGACGGCAAGATCGACTTCCTGGCCGACGGAAATGGTGAATTCGCCAAGGCCGTCGGCATGGACTTCGATGGCGCGGGCGCCGGTCTCGGTGTGCGTTCGAAGCGCTATTCGATGCTGGTCGAAAATGGCGTCGTCAAGTCGCTCAATCTCGAAGACGCGCCCGGCCAGTGCACCATTTCCGGCGGCGACACGCTGCTGAAGCAACTCTGAGACGTTTGCCGGCAACACGACGTTGCCGTTCGAGGAAGGCCGCTGCCGCCCGATGCTTTACCCGCGCGGCGCGGCCTTGAGCGCTGCGATCGCGGCGCGGGCCAGTTCGTCGGCCCGCTCATTGAGATCGTGGCCGGCATGGCCCTTCACCCAGTGCCATTTGACCTCGTGGCGCGCCAGGGCCGTTTCCAGCCGCTGCCACAGATCGACATTCTTTACCGGTTTCTTGTCGGCGGTGCGCCAGCCGTTCTTCTTCCAGCCATGGATCCAGGACGTGATGCCGTTCCGCAGATACTGGCTGTCGGTGTAGAGATCGACCGCGCACGGTTTCTTCAGCGTCTCGAGCGCCGCGATCGCCCCCATCAGTTCCATGCGGTTGTTGGTCGTGTGCGGTTCGCCGCCGTTCAGCTCTTTCTTGTGATCGCCGAATTCGAGGATAGCACCCCAGCCGCCCGGCCCCGGATTGCCGGAGCAAGCGCCATCGGTATGAATGGTCACGCGGCCGGCTGTCTTTGTCTGCGTCGTCATCGGCGTTTCATGCGAAGCCGTAATCGGCAACATCCGTCACCGTGCGGTGGAAGCGCAGCTTGCGAAAATACTCAATCGGATCCTTCGGCCTGACCAGCGCGCCAGGCGGCACCGCCAGCCAGTCGACGAGCCGCGTCAGCAGGAAGCGCAGCGCAGCGCCGCGCGCCAGCATCGGCAGCGCCGCGCATTCGGCATCCGACAGCGCCCGCTCCGCCTGATAACCCTTGAACAGCGCCCGGCCCTTGGTGACGTTGTAGGAATGATCCGGCTCGAAGCACCAGGCGTTCAGGCAGATCGCCAAGTCGTAAGCCAGCATGTCGTTGCAGGCGAAATAGAAATCGATCAGGCCCGATAGTTCGGGGCCGAGAAAGAAAACATTGTCGGGAAACAGGTCGGCGTGGATGACGCCGCGCGGCAGTTCCCTTGGCCATGACCGCTCCAGCGCCGCGATCTCCTCGGCGATATTGCAATCCAGCCCGGCATGGACACGCTCCGCGCCAGCCTTCGCCTGCTCGTACAGGCCGCGCCAGCTCGTCACCGACAGCGCATTCTCCCGCCGCAGCGGGAAGTCCGCGCCCGCCAGATGCAGCCGGGCCAACGCACCACCAACCGCCGCGCAATGCGCTGCGCTCGGCTTGCGCACCCACATGCCCTCGAGGAAGGTGACGATCACCGCGGGCCGCCCGGCGAGCCTGCCAAGAACCTCGCCGCTGCGGTTCTTCACCGGCTGCGGACAGATGATGCCGCGCGTTGCAAGGTGTTCCATCAACCCGAGAAAGAACGGCAGATCCGCCGTCGCCACCCGCTTCTCGTACAGCGTCAGGATGAACTGTCCGGCGCTGGTCTGAACCAGGAAGTTGGAGTTCTCAACGCCTTCGGCAATGCCCTTGTAGGACAGCAAGGTACCGAGATCGTAGTCGGCGAGAAAGCGGTCGAGTTCATCGACCGCGACATCGGTGTAGACCGCCATGCCTACTCCGCCGCTTCCGGATTGCTCTGCTCGCGCAGCACCCGCGGCAGCGGAAAGAACACATCCTCATCCGCCGCCGACACGGTCTCGACCCGCACCGCGTAACGCTCGGCGAAGGCATCGATGATCTCTTCGACCAGAACCTCCGGTGCCGATGCGCCGGCGGTGATGCCGAGCCGCGCGATGCCGGTAAAACGCGTCCAGTCGATATCGGCGGCGCGCTGTACCAACGCGGCATAAGCGCAGCCGGAGCGCTCCGCCACCTCTTGCAGGCGCCGCGAATTCGACGAATTCGGCGCACCGACGACAATCATCGCCTCGACCATCGGCGCGACCTTTTTCACCGCCTCCTGACGATTGGTAGTGGCGTAGCAGATATCCTTCTTGTGCGGGCTGACGATTGCCGGGAAGCGCTGCTTGAGCAGTTCGATGATCTCGGCGGTATCGTCGAGCGACAGGGTCGTCTGCGTCACGTAAGCGAGGCGCTCGGAGTCCTTCGGCACGAAGGCCGCAGCATCCGCGAGCGTCTCGACCAGCGACACCGTGCCGGGTGGCAATTGCCCCATCGTGCCGATGACCTCCGGATGCCCTTGATGGCCGATCAGGACGATCTCGCGCCCGCGCCGGTGATGGATTTCCGCTTCCCGGTGCACCTTGGTGACCAGCGGACAGGTGGCGTCGAGCGCGAAGAAATTCCGCTGTTCCGCCTCTTCCGGCACCGCCTTGGCGACGCCATGCGCCGAAAAAATCACCGGCGCGGTTGTGTCGGGGATTTCGTCAAGTTCCTCGACGAAAATCGCCCCCTTGGCCCGCAGGCTGTCGACCACATAGCGATTGTGAACGATCTCGTGGCGGACATAGACCGGCGGCCCGTAGAGCGCCAGCGCCCGCTCCACCGAATCGATGGCGCGCACCACCCCCGCGCAAAAGCCGCGCGGCGAGCACAGCAGCACCAGCAGTTCCGGTTTTTCTCCGCTTTCGGCCATCTAAAATCCAATAACCGCCGGCTTTGGCGCCAGCGTGACGACCAGCCCGTCCCGAGCCGCGCAGTTACTTCTCAAGTAACACATATCGTCGCGACATGGGCCCGCGCCGGTTCCCCTGTCAAGCCGGGTTCCTGCCGACACGGGCCGCCCGGCCGGAGTTCCGCGCCCTCGCCGATCCGGTTGCGCGGCTTCCGGGGCGCCTCTATATTCCCCCGACTTTCCGATCATCGCCGATGGTCTGGTGCTTCGTCCGCAAGGGCGGGCGGAGCGCGAACCGCTTTTGCCGATTCACAAAATCTACCGGAGGACGAGCCATGTCCACTGCCCCGCTGATGCCGAAAGCGACCGCCGTCTGGCTGGTCGAGAACACGGCGCTGTCGTTCGACCAGATCGCGCAGTTCTGCCATCTGCATCCGCTCGAGGTCCGCGCTATCGCCGACGGCGACGCTGCGCAGGGCATCAAGGGCTCCGATCCGGTGGCGACCGGCCAGCTCACCCGCGAGCAGATCGAGGAAGCCGAAAAGAACCCCGATATCGCGCTCAGGCTGAAGGAGCCGTCGGTGCCGCTGACCAGCGCCGCCAAGACCGGCCGCGGCCGCAAGGGCCCCCGCTACACGCCGGTGTCGCGCCGTCAGGACCGGCCGAACGCCATCCTCTGGCTGGTGCGCAACCACCCGGAACTGAAGGACGCGGCGATCATGCGGCTCGTCGGCACCACCAAGGCGACGATCACCGCCATCCGCAACCGCACTCACTGGAACGCTGCGGCGCTCGCGCCGATGGATCCGGTGACGCTCGGCCTCACATCGCAGACCGAGCTCGACCTCGAGGTCAACCGCGCCAACAAGGAAAAGCCGCCGATGGCGGCGGCCGGCGCGACGCTGCTGTCGGCTTCCGAGACCACCGCGCGCCACGACGCCCCGCCAGCCGAAACCGAAGACAAGCCCGCCAGCGATATCGACGTCAACGCCGTGTTCGCCAAGCTCAAGCAGATCGGCGGCGACAAGAAGAGCGACGACGAATAAGAGCTCGCTCGCTGCCCGTTTCACGGATGGCCGGACGCCAACAGCGCTCCGGCCATCGCCGTTTTGACGGGCGGCCTCGAGTCTCTCATCGTTTCATCGAAATGCTGAAAGACTCTGGGTTTTTGATCTGACGCATTTTTTCACGCGAACCGGTGTCCGCTTCGCTCGAACACGCTCTAGCGGCTGCGGCCATCGACCGCCTGCGGCGTCAGGGCGCCGATATCGAGATCGTCAAGGCAGCGCACATTGACCGCGATCATCGGCGTGCCATCCGGCGCACGGCCCTGCGCATAGGACAGAATCCCGCATGTCTTGCAGAACAGATGGTCGATCGCATGCTTGTTGAAATGATAGACCGTCTGCGCCCCGTCGCCCTGCAGCAGCGTGAACTTATCCGCCGTGGTGAAGGTCAGGATCGATCCACGTTTCTGGCAGATCGAGCAGTTGCAGGTGATCGTCCGGCTCAGATCGACCTCGGCCTCATAACGCACCGCGCCGCAATGGCAGCCGCCCAGATGTTTTTCCACCGGTCTCTCTCCTGATTGCACCGATACAATTATGCGCCACGGTCGAACCGGATTCCACCGCGGTTCCTCCTGATCTAGACTGACGTATTCCCGACCGGTTCGACCGACGATCCTGCTCATTTCGAGAGCGCCGCATGCTCACAGGCTCATCCACCAATTACCTGCGTCTGCGCGGACACGGACACGCCACCGTCACTACCGTCGAACTGTTCTTCGATCTCGTCTTCGTTTTCGCGGTGACGCAACTCTCGCACACGCTGCTCGAACATTTCACCCCGCTTGGAATGTTGCAGGTGGCGCTGTTGTTCGCCGCCGTCTGGTGGGCATGGATCAACACGTCCTGGGTGACCAACTGGCTCGATCCGCGGTTCAGCGCAGTGCGGTTGCTGCTGTTCGCGCTGATGCTCGCCGGTCTGTTCCTGTCGATGTCGATCCCGAAAGCCTTCACCACGCATGGACTGGCCTTCGCGCTCGGCTTCGCCGCCACGCAGCTTATCCGCGACGGCTTCATGCTGTGGGCGCTGCGTCACCACCACCGCGGCAATTTCCGTAACTTCCAGCGTATCTTTACCTGGCACGCTACGGCGCTCGTCTTCTGGATTGCCGGCGGATTCGCCGATCCGCAAACACGTCTGCTTGTCTGGCTCGTCGCGCTCGCCATCGACACGCTCGGCCCGTCGCTGTTCTTTCGGGTTCCCGGCCTCGGCCGCTCGACCCTCGCCGACTGGGACGTCGAAGGCGGGCATCTGGCCGAACGCTGCGGCCTGTTCGTCATCATCGCGCTCGGCGAGAGCATCCTGATCACCGGCGCGACCTTCGCAAATCTCAACTGGGATGCGCTCACCACCGTTGCCTTTGCGCAAGCCTTCGCCGGCAGCATCGCGATGTGGTGGATCTATTTCAACATCGGCGCCGAACGCGCGGCGGAGAAGATCGCTCATGCCGAGGACCCCGGCCGCATGGGACGGCTCGCTTATACTTACCTGCATCTGCCGATCGTCGCCGGCATCATCGTCTGCGCGGTTGCAGATGAGCTGGTGCTGGCGCATCCATCAGGCCACAGCGAGACAAAGCTGCTGATCGCCGGCATCGGCGGGCCGGCGATCTATCTGATCGGCAACGCGCTGTTCAAACACACGATCCACAGCCATCTGCCGCTGTCGCATCTCGTCGGTCTGGGGCTGCTGGCGATCCTTGCCGCCGTCTCGGGCTGGCTGACGCCGCTCGCAGTCTGCACGGGGGCCACCGCCAGCCTGATCGTCGTCGCCATCTGGGAAACCCGTTCGCTGACGCCGCGGCGGACCACCATGACCAACGCATGAACCAACGCCACAGCCAAACGTCATGCAAAGGCGAATGGCCGGCAGCGGCACGGCCGTTATGCCTTGCGCAGAAACTCGGTGCGCAGCACCAGCCCCTTGATCTTGTCGGTGCGCCCTTCGATCTCGTCTTCGCGGCCGGTGAGCCGGATATTCTTGATGACGGTACCGCGCTTGATCACCGCCGAGGAGCCTTTCAGCTTCAGGTCCTTGATGACGGTCACTGTATCGCCATCGCTCAACAGGTTTCCGTTGCTGTCCTTGACCTCGATATCCATCGCCTCTTCCATCCGTGATGCGGGTCTGTGACCCGAATCTGTGATTCCGTCTCTGCAAAATTCATTCGTCGCATAGCACACGCCGCAAACATCGTGCACCGCAACGACACACTGACGCATTCTCGCGACGCATCGCGCCCGAGTGATGCTCCCCTTCGCGGCAGGGGCCGGCCTGCCTCGCGCCACAGCGCGAAGCGATGGAGCGCGGGGAGGCGCCAAAGGATGCCCGCTCAGCATCCCTTTCAGGCAGGACCGCCGCTCACGGCCCGCCTGCCCGCCCCTGCGCTTGAGAGGCGGACGCGCCTGCAAAAGCAACAGGCGCTGCGCCTCCCCGCGCTCCACCCGAAACTTCGCAGTCCAACTCCTTCGTCGTGCCGCCGATCACGCGGCACAACGAAAGC
>DATMEV010000017.1:0-97632 GCA_035556795.1 Pseudolabrys sp.
GATAGCAACGGCGAACGGGGCGGCGTGTTCCATGCACGGCGATGGCTTGCGATATTCGAGGCAGAGCGCCGGCCATCGGCCGCCGTACTCCCCATTTCAACCGGCGACGGTCAAACCAGCCTGGTCTTGATGAATTTCGGCTCCAGGTAATCCTTGATGCCGATGCTGCCGCCCTCGCGCCCCATTCCGCTTTCCTTGACACCGCCGAACGGCATCTCGGCCGAGGCGATAGCCAGTTCGTTGACGCCAACCATGCCGACCTCTAGGGCCTCCGCGGCGAGCGTCGCGGTGCGCTGGCTGCGCGAAAACAGATACCCGGTAAGGCCGAACGGCGTGGCATTGGCGCGGGCGATCACTTCGTCGAATGTCTTGAAGGTGGTGATCGGTGCCACCGGCGCGAACGGCTCTTCCTGCATGATGAGCGCATCGTCGCTAACGTGGCCGAGCACCGTCGGCTCGAAGAAATAGCCGCGATTGCGCGCGGCCGGCGCCTGACCGCCCGCCAGCACATCGGCACCACGATCAACCGCATCCTTGACCAGCCGCTTGGTGTGTTCGAGACCCCGCCGGTTGGCGAGCGGTCCGAAATTCACGCCAGGCTCATCGAAACGGCCGAGCGTCAGCCCTTTCGCCACTTGCGCAAACCGTCCTGCGAACTGCTCGTAGACGCCCTCCTGCACGAAGAACCGGCTCGGCGAGGCGCAGACCTGACCGCAATTGCGAAATTTCGCACCGGCGCAGGCATCGGCAGCGGCCACCACGTCCGCATCGTCAAAGATCAGCACCGGCGCGTGGCCGCCAAGCTCCATCGAGGCTTTCTTCACGCCGTCGGCACACAGATGCAGGATCTGCTTGCCAACCGGCGTCGAGCCGGTGAGCGACACCTTGCGCACGATCGGCGAGCGGATCAGTTGCTCGGCGATGCGCGCCGAATTGCCGGTGACCAGATTGACGGCGCCGGCGCCGATGCCCGCCTCGTGGCAGGCGCGCACGACGGCGGCTGCGCAAGCCGGAGCCTCGCCGGCCGGTTTGAGGATCACCGAGCAGCCGGCGGCAAGCGCGGCGGCAAGCTTGCGCGCCGGCAGCAGCGCGGGAAAATTCCATGCCGAGAACGCCGCGACCACACCGACCGGCTGATAGATCACGGCCATGCGGGTGGACGCATCGCGCCCGTCATAAACCTGGCCGTAGATGCGTTTCGCCTCTTCCGCGTACCATTCGAATTGGTCGGCGCAGGCGCCCCACTCGCCGATGGATTCGGCCAGCGGCTTGCCGGTTTCCGTTGACATCATCACGGCAAGTTCGTCGATCCGCGCACGCAGCAGATCGGCAACCTTGCGCAGCCTGGCGCTGCGCTCCCATGGCTGGACGCGACGCCAGGAGGCGAAGCCGGCCTCCGCCGCTTTCAACGCATGCTCGATATCCCCGGGCGTCGCATCCGGAATATGGCCGATGACATCTTCGGTTGCGGGGTCGAGCACCGGTCTCTTCTGCGTGCCGGTTCCCCAGCCCCAATGCCCATCGATATAGAGGCCGAAATCCTTGTCGTGATACATCGAAGACGTCCCGCTGATGAAGCTCAGAGATCCTGCGCGATCCAGGCGCGCTGCACGTCGTCGCACCAGTTGCCGACGTTCCACTGCCCCCAAGCGCCCAGCCCGCCGCGTTCGTCCGGTCCGCTGTAGACGGGGACGTGAACGACCGAGAGGCCGGCATGCGCATGCGCCTCGCGCAGTGCCGCCCTCAGGCTGTCTGCCGTCGTGCCGCCGTCGAGCGCCCGGATACCGGCCACCGCCGCCGCCAGTTGCCGGTAATCGACGGCTACGCTGTCATTGGTGCGGAATTCCTCGCCATATTGTGCGAGCTGCAGGCCGGTGATCGCCGCCATGCGGCGGTTGTCGAAAATCACCACCGTGGCATGGATGCCGTGCTCGACCCCGTCGATCAGGATCTGCGGGTTCATCATGAACGAGCCGTCGCCGCAGAACGCGATGCCATAGCGCGGCTTGTCGGCGGCCGCCGCGGCCAGCAGCCCGCTTGCGGCAAAGCCCATATAGGACGCGCCGGTTTCGGTGAAGGTGTCGCCGGTGCGGTCGTCCTCGACGATCTGGAACCCATTCGCCTGGACGTCGCCGGCATCGAAGAATTTCGCTGCACCGACTTCTCTCGCAAAATCGGCAACGATCTTGATTGCGGCCGGCTGCGACAGGACCGGTTTCTTCCAGGCCTCGTCCAGAAGCGGCGGGCAGGTGTAGCGCTTGTTCTTGTAATCGGCCCATTCGGCCTTCTTGCCGGCACAGGCCTGCAGCCACGCCTGCTTGTTGGCGTTCGCATTGCGCCGTTCGAGCCGCTCGGCAAGCCGGTTCGCCACCGCACCGATGTCGCCGATCAGCGCCAGCGTCTTGTTGTAGTGCAGGGCATCGGCAGCATCGCCGTTGATGTTGATGACCGCCCTGGCGTTCTTGTAGCCGATGCCGGAGCAATCCGCCTGGCACACGGCGCGCGAGCCGACGACCAGCAGCAATTCCGCCTGCGCCATCGCATAATTGCCGCTGATCGAGCCCTTCGAACCGCCGACATGCATGTTCTGCCGATGCGCGTCCGGCAGCACGCCGGTCGAGCCCGGCGACAGCACGACGGCAGCACCGGCCGCCTCGGCAAGCCGCCTGATCGCGGCATCGTGCCCGCGCGTACCGCCACCCGCTTTGATCGCCACTTTCGGCGATGCCGCGATCATCTCCGCCGCGCGGTCAAGCTGCGCTTCGTCCGCCGGCACCAGCGATTGCGGCAGCGGACGCTCCGGCAAGGCCGCGAGATTGACGGTGACGCGCGCCGGCTGCGTGTTGATGGGCAGCATCAGATAGAACGGACCGGCGCGATAGGGATGGTTGACCCGCAAGGCGCCACGGCGCAACGCGTCGCGCAGTGCCTGCGGCGTATGCAGCACATAGGATTCGCCCATCAGCGCGGTGATGCGGCCGAACAGGCCCTGCTCCTGCTTCGGCACCTGCTGCATGTTGTAACCTTCGCCGTAAGTCGTCTCGTCGCCATAGATGTGATAGACGCCGACGCCGTTCGACGCGGCAGCGAGCGAGCCCGCCATCGCCTGCAGACCGCCCGGCCCAATCGAGGTGACCAGCGCGCAGACATCGCCGTACTGCCAGCGCAGCGCGGTTGCCGCATGCGCCATCTCCACCTCATTGCGGCAGTTGATGGTGCGTGTCACCTTTTCGGCCTCGTAGAGGCGCAACACCTCGCCGAGATCGGTCGAACCGTGGCCGAAGATCGCAAAATATTTCCGAACGCCCTGCTTGAGCAGCCCAAGCACCAGCGCTTCCGACAGCGTCACATCGACGAGTTTCGGCAAAGCCCCGCTGTCGAGCGCCGCCTGCAATCCGCCGGCCGCATGAATGGCGCGCGCGCGATCGCGTATCTGGCGGCGGGTTTCGCTTTCGGTGCTGGGCGTCAGCATGCTGGTATCCGTATTCGCTTATTTTGAAAGAACGCCGCCTGCGGCATCGCCCGCAGGCGGCAAGCCCATGTCATTCGGCCGCCTGAAGGCGCCCGCGCGCATCGGTACGCTGGTTCCTGCCGGTGCTGCGGCTTGCGGCATCGGCAACCGCGAGCGCCCAGGCATCGCGGATGACGCGCTTGGCGTTGGCGAGAATGATCGTCGAGATCTCGCCGGCGAGCACCGGGCGAACCTCGGCACTCACGATCGGACGTTCGCCCTTGTCGAAGAAGCCGTTGTCGCTGAGAACCTCGAAATAGTCGGAGACGTCCTGCGTATCGATCTCGCCGCCCGCCAGGCCGAACCGCGGCTGGATATCGCCATAGGCGGCATGCCGCCGGTCGGCACAGACGCAATTCCCGATATGCGCGGAATCGAGATAATCCTTGATCAGCGGGATCGCTTCAGCCGCATTCTCCTTCAGCAACGGAAAATGGCTGAGGTCCGAAAGCAGGCCGAAATTCGGATAATCCGGCCGCACGACCTTGGCGATATCGAGCGCGTCGGCAAAGTGTCCGATCAGGTTCATCTTGTCGATGTCGCGATCGAAGATCTTGAGGGTGAACTTCATCGTCCCCTCCTGCTTGCCGTACTCCATGATCTGGTGGAGCGAATCGACAAGCAGCTTCTTGGCCTCCTCGCGCCTGTCATCGCCGGGGTCCTTTCCGGCGATCAGCCGCACCACTTCGGCGCCAAGATCGTAAGCCTCGTCGATGCAGTTCTTGACTGCGCCGATCGCGGTATTGCGCTCCTTGGCATCGAAGGAGTTCAGGTTCAGCTTGCCGGACAGGATCCGGGGCTGGGTCGCGTAAGCGACCGACAGATGGCTCTGGTCGAGCAGGTGCCGGGCGGTGTTGCGCACCCGGTAGTCCTTCATCCAGCCGACTTCGACTGCCGTCCAGAAATCATCCTCGCAGATCGTCTGCAATGTCTCCACGATCGGGCCTTCCCCGGTTTCGATACCGGGGAACGCCTTGAAGTGAACGATGCCGACCCGCATCTTCTGATACATATTCTCGATCATTGTCCGGTTCCCTTGTGACGGAATCGAGCCCTTTACTTACTTGCCTGTGCAATCGCCTTGCGCAGGATCGGATCCCAGCGCGCCAGATCATCGGCGATCAGCTTGCTGAGATGAGCCGGTCCCCGTTCGGCTTTCGGCGGCACGATGCCGCCCAGCGCGACGAGACGTTTAGCGACTGCAGGATCTTCCAGCGTTTTCTCGAGCGCGGCGGCCAGCTTGTCGACAATCGGCTTCGGCGTGCCCTTCGGCGCCAGAATCGCGCTCCAGATGCTGAGGTTGTAATCCGGCGCGCCAGTCTTGCTTGCCGCCGGGACGTTGGGCAGCGCCGCTGTTTCGGCGTTCGACGAGACACCGTAAGCCTTGATCGTGCCGCCCTTCACCGCTTCGGCGACGCTGACGATTTGGTCGCAGAAATAGTCGATATGGCCGGCGATGAGATCATTGAGAGCCGGGCCGGTGCCACGATAGGCGATCGAGTTGGGCTTGAGGTCGAGTTGGCTGTTGAACAGCAGCCCCGCCATGTGCGAAGCCGCGCCGACGCCGCCATGCGCCCATTTCACCTGTTCGCCGTTCTTCTTCACATAGGCGATCAGCTCTTTCAGGTCTTTCGGCGGAAAATCCTTCTTGGCGACGATCGCCACCGGCGCATGCGACGACAGGCCGATCGGCACGAAATCCTTCACCGGATCGTATTTGAGGTTCGGATAGAGCGCCGGCGCGGAGATGATCGAGCCCATACCGGCGCTGAGAATATAATAGCCGTTCGGCTCCGAGGTTGCCGCGCGGGCCGTACCGATGGTGCCGCCGGCGCCGCCGACATTTTCCACCACGATCTGCTGGCCGAGCTGGCGCCCCATGCCTTCCGCCATGATGCGAGACACCACATCGCTTGGTCCGCCGGCCGGGAACGGCACGATCATGGTAATCGGGCGCGTCGGATAATCATCCGCCAAGGCGGTGCCGGCGAGTACAGCGCCAGCCGCGACAAGTACCGTCGTAAAAGCCGCAATCCTCTTCATCCTCTCCTCCCTTGTCTGATCAGATCTTGTTTTTGAACTCGGATCGCTTCTTGATCGCCTGGCGCATATCGAGCGGCCAGGCTTCCCTCCTTATTATTCGGCGGCTTGCAGTTCGCTCCGCTCCTTTTCCCGGATCGCCGCCAGCACCTTCTCCGGCGTTGCCGGCAGCGAGCGGATGCGGATACCGATCGCGTCGTAGATCGCGTTCATGACGGCGGGAATCGTCGGCACCATCGCCGGCTCGCCGATACCCTTGACGCCGAGCGGGCCGATCGGATCGGGATCCTCAACGATGAAGGACGTGATCTGCGGCACGTCGAGCGAAGTCGGAAGAATGTATTTGGCGAAACCCGGCGTCGTCGTATGGCCATCCCTGAGCTGATAGTCCTCCATCAGCCCCTGTCCCAGCGCCTGCACGACACCGCCCTCGATCTGCCCTTCGACGCCTTTCGGGTTGACTGCGCGACCGACATCGTGCGCGGCCCAGATGCCGAGCACCTGCACTTCGCCGGTCAGCGTATCGACCTCGACCTCCGCCACCTGGCAGCCGAAGACATAGACCTGCCACGGCTTACCGGAACCATCGACCGGATCGAGACCGGTCGTGTCGGTGCCGAAGGTCGCCGAGCCGACCGGCACGACACCGCGCTGCTTGCACGTCTCCACGGCGTGACTCATGGTGACGCGATGATTGGTGTGCTCGGCCCAGACTTCGCCATTGGCGGTGCGGATCGTCTCCGGGGGCACGTCCCACAGTGTCGCCATCACGTCCACCAGCCTGCCGCGCGCCTCGCGCGCCGCCATCGCCACGACGTTGCCGATCATATAGGTCTGCCGCGTCGCACCGGCATGCGCAGCCTCCGGCGCGCGCGCGGTGTCGTTGTCGCCGATCACCACGTCCTCGGGCCTGATGCCGATTTCCTCGGCTGCGATCTGCGCCAGCACCGTCAGGATGCCTTCACCGATCTCGGTGACGCCGGTGACGATTTTGGCGGTGCCGCCGTCGTCGAGTTCGGCCCAGGCGGCGGCACGGTCCACCGTCGCGGTGCGGGCGATGCCGTACCACGAAGCCGCCATGCCGCGTCCACGCATGCGTGCCATGGTTATTCCGCTGCCTCCTGTTTGGCGGGGGTGCCGAAGCGCGCGCCGAGCGTCACCGGCGGACGTACGCCGGCGCGACCGAGATCGGAACGCGCGGCGCCGCGCTGATTGGGAACGCCGCGTTCCCAGCCGCAGCCCTGCTCCGCCGCGTCGAGCACGCGGGATAGGCTCACGGACTTCAACGCCTGCTTGGTGTGGGTGTTTGCGCCATCGCGCATCATGTTGATGCGCCGGATCTCGAACGGATCGAGCCCGAGCCGTTCGGCGAACAGGTCGAGGTGCGATTCGGTGGCGAACTGCGTCTGCAACGCGCCGAACGAGCGAAACGCACCCGATGGCGTGTTGTTGGTATAGACGCCGATCGTATCCATCTGCAGATTCGGAATGTTGTAGGGGCCGGCACCGAGAATCGCGGCCTTGCGCATAACGCCTTCGGTCGAGAGGCCATAAGCGCCGCCGTCCGAAACCATCTTGAACGCGACTGCGGTGATACGGCCGTCGCGGGTCATGCCCATGCGCAAGGTCGTCTTCGAGGGGTGCCGCTTGGCCGTCGTCGCGATCGACTCCTCGCGGGTGAACACCAGCCGCACCGGCCGTCGCGTCTTCATCGCCAAGAGCGCCAGCATGCCTTGGTAGATCATATCCTCCTTGCCGCCGAAGCCGCCGCCCACCGGGCTCATGATGAAGCGGACCTTCGTAATCGGCTTGGCGATGATCTTCGCCAGCATGTGGCGGTGATGGGTGATGTTCTGGTCCGGCGAATGGATGGTGACCACGCCGTCGTGGTCGACATAAGCGAGACCGGCCTCCGGCTCCAGATAAGCGTGTTCGATCGCCTGCGTCGTATAGAGTTCGTCGATCACCAGATCGGCTTCCGCGAAACCCTTTTCGATGTCGCCGACCCGGATCGGAATATGCTTGGTGATGTTGTCCCGCGCGTAATCGTGGATGACCGGCGCGCCCGGCTTCAGCGCCTCCTCGGCATCGAACACCGCAGGCAGCATCTCGTAGACGACCTTGATCGCGCCCAGCGCCTTGCGCGCCGTCACCAGATCTTCCGCCGCCACCGCTGCGATGGCTTCGCCGACATAGCGCACCTTGCCGCGCGCCATGATCGGCTGGTCATGCACGAACACACCGAAGCCATCCTCGCCCGGCACGTCGGCGCAGGTGATCACGCCCTCGACGCCCTCCATCGCCTCGGCCGCGGACGTATCGATCGACACGATCCGCGCATGCGGGTGAGGCGAACGCAGCACCTGCACATGCAGCATGCCCGGCATCACCATGTCGCCGGCATAGCGCAACGCGCCCGACACCTTGGCCGGGGCGTCGATGCGGCGGACGTTCCGGCCGATATATTTGCCCTCGCCGTCGTCGATCTCGTCGAAGGCAGTGAGCGACAGCGCGCCGTTCTGCACGTCGCGCGCCATCTCGACGGCATCGAAAATCTTCTGATAGCCGGTGCAGCGGCAGATATTGCCGCCGAGCCGTTCCTTGATCTCTTCGCGATCGGCGAACGGGTTAGCCCGCAACGCCGCTGTCGCCGCCATCACCATACCGGGGATGCAGTAGCCGCACTGGCTGGCGCCGGCCTTGTGGAAGGCCTTCTGCAACACCGAGAGCTCACCGGTTTTCGCCAGCGCCTCGATGGTTTCCACGGTAGCGCCCTGCGCCTTGGCCGCCGGCATCAGGCACGACTTCATCAGCACGCCGTTGACGAAAACCGAGCAGGTACCGCATTCGCCGGCGCCGCAGCCTTCCTTGTTGCCGGTGAGATTGAGATCGTCGCGCAGCACGTCGAGCAGCCGCTGATGCGGTTGCACCGTGCGGGAGACCTTGCGGCCGTTGACCGTGGCTTGCAGATGAAGATCAGGCATAGGCGGCCTCACGATGCTGGAACACCTGCGGATCGGCGCCGGCGCGTTTTGCCGCGCTGATCAGACCGCGGGTGAGAAAGCCGCGCGTCACGTCGCGGCGATAGTCCTGGCGGGAACGCGACTGCACCAGATCGAGCGGCATGGCGGCAGCGTTCTCGATTGCCTCCATGGACAGGCGAGCGCCGCGCAGCGCCGTCTCGACCGCATCGATACGGCAAGGGATCGGCCGCACGCCGGCGATGGCGAGGCGCACATCCTCGATGACGCGGCCGCCAGGATCGAGCTTCATCAGCACGGTCAGGCAGACGACGGAGATCACCAGCGAGCGGCGATGGCCGACTTTCTCGAAGGTGCCGCCATAGCCCGGCAGCGCGTCGCAGGTGACGGAGAGCAGGATTTCCCCGTCGGCAAGCCCGGTCTTGCCGGGACCACGGATAAAGCTGGCGAGTTTCTCGGTGCGGCGCACGATCCTGCCGTCGCGGCGCAACGCCAGTTCGACCACGGCATCATGCGCGATCAGGCACGGCGTCACATCGGCGGCAGGCGACGCATTGACGACATTGCCGCCCACCGTGGCCAGCGCCCGGATCTGATCATCGGCGAACCAGATGGCGCAATGTGGGGCCGCCGGCATGGCACGCATCAGCGCGTCATCGTCGAGAAACCGCTGGATCGGCGTCGCGGCACCGATCAGCACGCGGTCCGGACCGATCCGCCGTTCATTGAGCTCGGGAATGGCGCTGATATCGATCAGCGCCGGAACATGGACGTCTCCGGCGCGGCCTTCACGCGCCCAGGGCAACGTGTCGGTCGCGCCGGCGACGATCCGGGAACCGCCGCGATGCGCGTCCATTGCATCGAATGCCTCGTCCAGCGAACGGGCGGTGATGTAATGGTCGCACAGCAGCATGGTTTCATCTCGCTTCTTGTCGGGTCGCCTGTTTTTATTTCTTCGCCGGTGCGTAGAACGTGCCTTCAACCTCGAAGATGTCGTCCTGATTCAGCCGGTCGACCTCGATGATGGTGCGTGGCGGATACGGGCCGTTGCCCCACAGCTCGCTCTGAACCTTGTTGACCAGCGGGCGGTGGCGATACATGTCGGTGACGAAAACGACGATGCGAACGGCATCGCGCAACGTCGCGCCTTCCGATTCGGCAATCATCTTCATGTTCATGAAGCCCTGCCGGACACGCGCCTCATCGCCCTCGACCAGCTTGCTGGTCTTCGGGTCGATCCCGCGCATGCCGGCAACGAAGATGAAGTCGCCGGCGCGGGTGCCGAGATTCCAGGTGCCGGTGGACTTGATGGCCCCCTCCGGCGCCAGCGTCTTGACGCCGGCCGGCGAGAGCGGGAACTGCTCCGCCGCCGCCGGCAGCATCAGGACCAGCATCGCCGCCGGCAGCAGCATCGACAGTTTTTTCATTTTCATGACGTCTCCCCCGTGATTGCGCGGCGGTTATTCCGCCGCGACTTTTTGAGCGTTATCGAGCTTCGCCTTGACCACCACCTTGATGGCGTCCTCGACACGATCCTTGGCGTAGCGCAGCGCCGTCGGCAGATCGTCGAGCGAAAACGTATGGGTGTGGATCTTGGTGGCGTCGAAACGCTTCTGTTTCATGAACGCTTCGGCGCGGTGCGTGGCGCTCTTGCCCTCGCCGCGGATACCGAAGACGTAGATATTGTTGCGCACGATATGCGCGATATCGACGGGCGCCTCGCCGTGCGGGAATGCCGCGAGACAAACCTTGCCGCCGCGATTGACCATCTTGATCGCGTCGTTGAGACCGCTCGGCGCCGCCGAGCATTCGAGCACGTAGTCGACGCCCTTGCCGCCATTGAGGTCTTTCACCGCCTGCACGACGTCATTGACCTTGCGGATATTGACGACGTGATCGGCTCCCAGTTCCTTGCCGATCTGCAGGCGGTTGTCGCGTGTACCGGTGAGAATCACCGGCTGCGCACCGAGCGCCTTGGCCACCGCCACGCCAAGCAGCCCGATCGGCCCCGGCCCGGTGACGACCACGCTCTCGCCGGCGACGAGACCGCCAAGCTCGGTCAGGCCGTACATCGACGTGCCGGCGGTGACCACCAGCGTCGCCTCCTCATCCGACATGTCGTCGGGGATCGCGACCAGCGTATTGATGTTGTTGACCTGATACTCGCAGAATCCGCCGTCGGTGGTGAAACCGTTGGCGCGATGCCCCTTGTCGACGTCACCGTAGTTCAGGCCGTAATTGTGGCACGACGTATACATGCCCTCACGGCAGCGCTTGCACTGGCCGCAGCCGGCATGGATCTCCACCGTGATGCGTTGGCCGATCTTGTATTCATCGACGCCGGGGCCAAGCGCGACCACCGTGCCCATATATTCGTGGCCGGGCGTCCAGTCCTTGTTGAACGGCAGCCCTCCCTGAATCATCGCCGGCGGACCGTGATAGATGTTCTCGATGTCGGTGGCGCAGATCGCCACCGCATCGATGCGGACCAGCACTTCCGCGCGCTGCGGCACCGGCACCGGCTTCTGTTTGAGGGTCAGTTGACCGGGATCGCCGAGCACCCAGGCTTTCATCTGGTCCGGGATCGGGAAATCCTTGCTCGTTTTCACTCCTGCCGGCGCGTACATGTCGCGTCTCTCCTGTTAGCGAACGAACTGATGTTAGCGAACGAACTGATGGTTCAAGCGATCGCAACGTCCGGCGCATCGGTTGCGGGAGATTCCGCCGCGCCGGGCTTGGTCTGCGTCTGGGTCTCGCCGAACGCAGCCGACAGCTCGCGCGCGGCGGCAATCACCGCGTCGCGCACCATCGCGATGTGTTCGTCATTGGCGCGCATTGTCGGCATCGAGGCACTGATTGCCGCAACGACCGCGCCGGCATAATCGCGCACCGCCGCGCCGACGCAGACGACGCCGGGCTGAAACTCCTCGCGGTCCATCGCATAGCCGGAACGCCGCACCTGCCGCAGTTCTTCGACGAAAGCGGCGAAGTCGGTGATGGTATGCTGGGTGAAGGCGCGCATTTCGCCGGCGAGGCGGCGAATCTCATCCTCGGGCAGCCAGGCCAGCATCGCCTTGCCGGTGGCGGTGGCATGCACGGCGTCGGACTGGCCGACATTGCCGGTATCGACGCGCACCGCATGGCGGCCGTCGCGCTTGATCAGCGTCGCGATCGTGTCGCCCTGCAGCACCGCGAGATGCACGGTTTCACCGGTTGCGCGGTTGAGGCGGTCGATGAACGGTTCGGCCCGACGCGGCAGATCGACCTGCATGCAGGCATGGCCGAGCGAGAGGATTCGCCCACCGAGCGCATAATGGCGGCGCCCCTGCACCTTGGCCACGAAGCCGCGCCGGATCAGCGTCGCCAGCAGATGGTGGCACGTCGAGATATTGAGACCCGTGCGCACCGACAGCTCCGTCAGCGTCGCTTCGCCCCCGACCTCGGCAATGGTTTCCAGGAGCAGCAGCGCCCGGTCCACGGACTGGATGCTCTGGCGATCGGCAGGGCGCGGTGCAGGCCCCGGTAAAATCTTGGCGTTCATCGGCGCTCTCTCCCGTTGCCGAGCAAACCCGTGTCGCACTCTGGAGTCAAATTAATTTTGACATGACGAATATCTATTTCATAATATGAAATAATCACAGAAATGAACACGGAGAGTGACGCGGTGCGCGCTCCTCCGCAGCAGATCAACCTATTGAATTATCGAACTAAACGAGACCGAGTTCGATCTCGAGGGCGCCGCACAGCATATGGCCGAGCAGGATGTGCATTTCCTGGATGCGGGCGGTCGTGTCCGACGGCACCAGCAAGGCGTGGTCGAGCACTGGCGCCATATCGCCGCCGGTCCGGCCGCTGAAGCCGATAGTGACAATCCCCATCGCTTTTGCCTGGCGCAGCGCCGCCAGCACATTCGGGCTCCTGCCGGAAGTCGAGATGGCGATCAGCACATCGCCGCGACGTCCCAGCGCCGCGATCTGGCGGGCAAACACCTCATTGAAACCGAGATCGTTGCCGGCGGCAGTGAGCGTCGACGTGTCGGTGGTCAAGGCGATGGCGGCGATCGGCGCGCGGTCGCACCGGTAACGGACCGTCAGTTCGGTCGCCAGATGCTGCGCATCGGCGGCGCTACCGCCATTGCCGATAAACAGCAGCTTGCCGCCGGCGCGCAGCGACGCCGCACAAGCCGCAAGCACGCCGGCAAAGGTGTCTGCCAGCGCCGTTTGCGTGTCGGCACTCGTCTGACGGTGCTCGGCGAATTCCGAATTGAAGAAGGCGTTCACGTCCACCGTTCCGCTCCTTCACTCACTGCTTGGTGCCGGAGAACTCCGGCACCACCACCCGCAGGATACGATCGCTCTCGCCGCGGTCGCGACAGGCGATGCTGCGCTCGAGCGCATCCAGCCAGTCGCGGATCGCGGCCAACGGCAATTGCAACGGCTTCGCCGCGACGATGCCCGGAATGCCGATATCGGCGGTTTCTTCCTGCGAGGAAAACAAAATCTCGTTGAGTCGCTCTCCGGGCCGCACGCCGGTGAACGTAATCTCGATGTCGCGATGCGGCTCGAGCCCGCTGAGACGGATCATCCGTTCGGCCAGATCGAGGATTTTCACCGGCTGCCCCATATTCAGCGTGTAGACGGAAACGCCATTGCGTTGCGGCCCCAGCGCGTGCGTCGCCGCCGTCACCACAAGATCGCAGGCTTCGCGGATGGTCATAAAATAGCGCACCATGTCCTGATGCGTCACGGTGATCGGGCCGCCGGCCTCGATCTGCGCCTTGAATTTCGGCACTACCGAACCGTTCGACGCCAGCACATTACCGAAACGCACCGAGATCAGCCGCATCTGCGAGGCAGGTTCGGCATCGAGTGCCTGACAATACATCTCGGCGAATCGCTTGGTGACGCCGAGCACCGATACCGGCTCGATCGCCTTGTCGGTCGATATCATCACCATTGCCGTCGCGCCGGATGCAGCGGCGGCGTCAGCGACATTGACGGAGCCAAAGACATTGGTCTTCACGCCCTCTTCCCAGTCGCGCTCCAGCACCGGCACATGCTTGAGCGCCGCCGCGTGAAACACGATATCGGGCTTGAAGGCCGCAAACAGACTCATGATCCGGTCGCGGTCGCGGATATCGGCGATATGGCCCTCGATGGCCGGATTGCCGTTGCTGCCGGGGTGCCGCGCCGCGAGCGCCTCCAATGCCGCATACATCGCCGGCTCGGAGTTCTCGACGATCAAGAGCCGCGCCGCGCCGAATGTCGCGACGCGCTGGCAGATTTCCGAGCCGATCGACCCGCCGCCGCCGGTGACCACCACCGACTTGCCACTGATGAACTGTTCGAGCTTGCCGTAATCGATCTCGACGCTCGGCCGCAGCAGCAGATCCTCGACCGCCACCGGCGCAAGCTGAACGGCATGGCCGCCGGAGGTGAGCGACGGCATCTGGCTGAGCGGCACGCCAAGCTTGCGCGCCCGGACCAGCATGACCTCCGGTCTGGCTTCCGGCGTCAATGCCGACGGCGCCAGAATGATCCGGCCGATACGCGTCCCGTGCCCGCCAAGGTCGGAGACGACACGCTCGAGATCATCCGGCTCGCCGAGCACCGGCACATTGCGGATCGACTGGCCACGATCGGCAGGGGACGGCGACAGAATGCCGGCCGGCAGGAGATTGCGCACCGCGCCGCTCTCGATGGCCCGCAGCAGCACTTCCGCATCCGCCGCGCGCCCGATCACCAGAGTCGGCTGCGTGCCGCTCACCTTCGCCTGCTTCAGCGTGCGCGCATAACGGAAATAGCGATAGGCGACGCGCGAGCCGCTGAGAAAGCCGATCTGCAGGAACCAATAGAGGATGATGGTGATCTTGCCGAAAAAGAAGGTGCCGTAGAAATTCGGCGCCAGCAGCACATAGTCGCAGACCAGGAGCGACACGGCGAGCACCGTGACCGCCTTGACGATATTGAACAGGTCGGGGATCGAGGTGAACCGCCACTTCGTCCGCTCCAGACGGAAGACGAAGAAAATCACGGCGGCATAGAGCAGGAAGCCGGGCAGGAAC
Organism: Pseudolabrys sp.; assembly: GCA_035556795.1. Taxonomy (GTDB): domain Bacteria; phylum Pseudomonadota; class Alphaproteobacteria; order Rhizobiales; family Xanthobacteraceae; genus Pseudolabrys. The sequence goes on from DATMEV010000017.1 coordinate 14,597, forward strand.
AGCACCAACCCGGACAGCCGGTCGATGAGCTGCGCGTCCTCGAAACGCATGACGAAAGTCACGACCAGCGCGACCGCCACGGCAAGGATGTCGTGCGCGACGATCAGCATCTGGCGCGGGGTCAGGATCGGAAGGCGGATCATGCGGCGATCACCAGCATCACATGCTCCCGTCTGCGACGGTCCGGCTCATGACATCGCCGCCCGTGGTGACGTTCGCCGAATTGGTGATGACGACGCCACGCATCGCTCAATAGACCACATTGGCGTCGGGCAGAAATCCCCAGACATCGACGAGCGGCTTGTCCTTGAGATCGGCGGAACGATAGGCGGAATGCGGCGTACAGAGTATCAGCAAGTCACTCTGCGCAACCACCTCGTCCAGCGGACGCAGATCGTCGTCGGTGGTGACGAACGGATCGGTGGTGAGAACGTCACGCGCCACGGCGCGCAACGTCTTCTTCATCTTGTAGCTGAGTGAAGCGCGAGTGTCGTCGATATCCGCCTTGAACGCCATACCCAACAGACCGACCGTCATGGAACCCAGATCATATCGGCGGCGCAGATCGTCGACGATGTTCAGCGCCAACCCTTCGTTGACATGCATCGCCGCATGGCCGATGCCGAACTGATTGCGGGCAAACGAAGCAAGCTGCATCGTATCCTTGAACAGGCAGGGTCCGGCGGCAAAACCCGGCCCCGGCAGCGTGCGGGCCCGCGGATAATTGTGCTTCATCGCGCGCATGATCGCCTGATAGTCGGCGCCGGCCGACTTGGCGATCAGATAGAACTGGTTGGTGGCGGCGAATTCGATGTAGCGGTAGGCGTTGGCGAACAGCTTGGCGAATTCCGCTTCCTTCGGTTTCACGAGGACGACTTCCGGCGCGATCCGGCCGAACAGATCGGCGGCCTGCCGCTCCGCTTCCGGCGAGGTGGCGCTGACGATCTGCGGCATCTCCCGCAGTTCCTTGATGCCGTAGCCCTGCACGATGCGCTCGGGGCAGAAGGCGACGTTCAGTTTCCGGTCGATCCGGTTCAGATATGCCCCCAACCAGTCGGTGGTGCCGGGGTAGACGGTGGAGCGCAGGACCAGAAGCTGACCCTCGGTCATGAACGGCAACAGGCCGTCGATGCAGTCCTGCACCGCCTGCTGCACCGGATTGAAGAACTCGTCGACCGGTGTGCCGATGGTGACGATCACCGGGGCATCCGGGCTAATCCCCGCCGCCGTATCGGTGAACACCAGCCGCCCGGCGGCAAGCGCCTGCGCCAGCAGCGGTTCTGCGTCGTATTCGATGAACGGCAGCCGCCCGCCGGCGAGCGTGTCGAGCGCCTGCCGGTTGCGGTCGTTGACATTGACCGTCAGCCCGGCGGCGGTGAACGCCAGCACCAGCGGGATGCCGACGTGGCCGGCCCCGCCGACGACCGTCAGATCGGCAGCCGGCGGCGCGATATCACTATTGCTCACATTCGTGCTCCGCGCGTGATCCCGCGCGGCTGCGGCCCCGCGCCGGCTGGCGGTTCTCACCCTATCCCTTTATTCTTCAAGGGCTTATTTCGATCTTCAGAGGCCGTCAAGCCCCCGGAACCGGCAACACGGCGGCGCCGTTCAGGCGAGCATGTCGCGCACCAGCGGCGCCACCTTGCGGCCGTAAAGCTCGATGCAGCGCATCAGCTTGTCGTGCGCCAGCGGCCCGGCGCTGTATTTCAAGTCGAAGCGGGAGACGCCCAGCGCCTTCACCGCCGCCGCGATCTTGCGCGCCACCGTTTCCGGCGAGCCGACATAGAGCGAGCCGTTGTCGGCCTCGTGCTCGAACTCCGCCCGCCCCATCGGACCCCAGCCGCGCTCCGCCCCGATGCGGTCGCGCATGATCTTGTAGTCCGGCCACAGTTCCGCCCGCGCCTGTTCGTCGGTCTCGGCCACATAGCCCGGCGAATGCATGCCGAGCGGCAGTTGCGGATGTCCCATCTTCTCGTTCGCCCGCCGGTAGAGGTCGACATGTGGGCCAAAGCGCCGCGGATCGCCGCCGATAATGGCCAGCATCATCGGCAGTCGGTAATGCGCCGCCCGCACCACCGATTGCGGCGTGCCGCCGACGCCGATCCAGGCCTTCAGCGGCGGCTTCTCGACGGTCGGATAGACCCGCATGCCCTGCAGCGGAGGGCGCGTCGTACCGCTCCAGGTCACCGGCTGCTGCGCCAGCAGCGCCACGAACAGATCGAGCTTTTCCTCGAACAGCACCTCGTACTGGTCGAGGTCGTAGCCGAACAGCGGGAATGATTCGGTGAACGACCCGCGCCCCAGAATGACTTCGGCACGGCCGGCGGACACCGCATCGAGCGTGGCGAAACGCTGGAAGACGCGGATCGGATCGTCGGAGCTGAGCACCGTGACCGCGGAGCCGAGGCGAATGCGGCTGGTGCGCCCGGCGATCGCCGACAGCACCACATCCGGCGCCGAAACCGAAAAATCGGCACGGTGATGTTCGCCGACGCCGAAGAAATCGATGCCGACCTCGTCGGCCAGCACCGCCTCCGCAACGACGTTGCGGATCACCTGCGCGACGGGCAGCGGCTGCCCGTCCGCCCCGTTGGTGACGTCGCCGAACGTGTCGAGCCCAAGTTCGAGTTGCTGCGCCATAAGAGAGGTCCTGTCGCTTCCGTTGCCGGAAACACTATAGAGCGTGACGATTTGTGACGGAATCGGCCTTCGTCATACCCGGACCCGATCCGGGCATCCACCGTCCCGACAAACGGCAGACCGCCAGCTTAAACTGCCAGGTCAGATTGCAAGGTCAGATTGTCAGGTCAGATTGTCTTGCCTAACGGACCCTCGTCCGTTCCACGCGGCACCATATCATCGCCACCATAACGAAAACGGCGCGGGACGATTGCCCGCGCCGCCTTCAGCCCGACAATGCTGCCGCGCCCTATTCCGGGCCGGCATATTTCCCGGCGGTGTCCGGGAACATCGCCTTGATGATCTTCATCCGCGAGACGTCGACGGTGCCGTCCATGTGCAGGAAGATCGCCGCGTCGCGGAACAGCTTCTCGACGCCGAAGTCGAGCATCATGCCGTTGCCGCCGTGCAGTTCGACGCAATGCTGCGCCACCTTCATGATCTCCTCGGAGGCGAACACCTTGGCCATGTTGCACTGGTAATCGGCTTCCGGGACCTTGGCGTCGACCGCCGCGGCGGCACGCTCGACCAGCGCACGCACCGCCAGGATCTTCGTCGCCATGTCGGCGAGCCGCAGCGCGACCGCCTGGTGCTTGATGAGGATGCGCCCGCCCTGCACGTAGTTCTGCGTGTAGTCGGAAGCGACCTCGAAGCAGCGCACGCCGACGCCGAGATTCTTCGCCGACTGGATGATCTTGCCGGCCTTGAAATAGGAGCCGGCCTTCTTCATCGCGTCGTTTTCCGCCAGCAGATGGTCGGCCGGCACGCGCATATCCTCGAACACCAGCTCGCCGTTGTTCATGAAGCGGCAGCCGAGCGTCTCGTTGCAGCGCGCCACGGTGAGGCCGGGCGTGTCGCGCGGCACCAGGAAGCTCGACGTGCCGTCAAGCACGCCGGCCTTCGGATTGGTGTTGGCATAGACGACATAGAGGCCGGCATCGTAGCCGTTGGAGATGAACTGCTTGCGGCCGTTGATCACCCATTCGTCGCCGTCTCTCACGGCGCGCGTCTGCATCGCCGCTTCCGGCACGTTGTAGGGCAGCCAGCGGTCGGAAGCGCCGCGCGGCTCCGTCAGGCAGTGCGCCAACAGGAACTGCGGGTCCTCGATCAGCCGCGTGAACCATTTCTTCTTCAGATGCTCCGGCGCCAGTTCGCGCAGCAGCACCGTCACTTTCCAGTTCTGCACCAGCTTGTCGGCCAGGCCGGAGTCGCCGCGCGCGATCTCTTCCGAAATCAGTGCGAAAGTCTGCGTTTCGGTGGCCGGGTCGAGTTCGAGGCCGCCGAACTCCTCCGGCACGCCGAGCGCGCGGATGCCGACCGCTTCCGCGCCTTCGAGGATTTCCGGCGGCAGCCGGTTGCCCGGGGCCATATCCCATTCGCGGGCCCAGTCCTTGCGGATGAACGGCAGCACCACCTTGTCGACAAAGCTGCGGCAGCTCTCCTGCATCATTTTCTGTTCGTCGGACAATCCGTATGACATGGGATCGAGAACCTCGCTTGCTAACGTGACGCGGGCCGGCGCAGATGCGCGCGGCGCGCAGGACCGATTGAAGATCAGAACGGTTGACTGCTTATAGCAGCATTGCTTCGACGCATTCGCGGCGCTGTCCGAAACTCGACAATCATTGTCTCGTCGGATCGCGCCGCCGGCGCCGCGTCCCCGGCGGCAATAGCCGTCGGGGATATCGGTGCTTCGGGCGCCAGAGCCTTTCACCGTTCGTTCGAAACGCCGAAAGGCTCCGGGCTTTTGATTTGACGCGTCTCCTTCGCGCAAACCGCGGCTCGCTTCGTTCGAGAACGTTCTAGTTCTGGAACGGATATTCGAGATCGCCCGATTTGAATTCCTTCGGCGCGACGATGACCTGCGTTCCCGGCTTCTTGAACTGGGCGAGATCGTTGCCGGAGATGCCGCGATACTGGACATAGATGACCTGCGGGCGGCTCCATTCGCCATCCGCGCCGAACTTCACCTTGCCGACGATGGTGCTGAATTCGGTCTTGTGGATGTAATCGGCCAGCTTCTTCTGATCGAGCGATCCGACAGCCTTGACCGCATTCTCCAGGATCTGCATCTCGGCATAGGCGAAAGGCGGGATGAAGAAGCCGAGCGCATCGACATTCTCCTTCACCGCGCGCTCCTGATAGTTCTTCAGGAAGCTCTCGATGCCGGGGAAGTTCATCGTCGGCGCCGGCACCCAGTAGTCATAGGCAGCAACGCCGTTGAGCAGGCTGCCGAGCTGCTGCTTGATCGCGGCATATTGCACGCCGATCATCGCGCCGCCGAACATTCCGGTCTTCAGCTTGAGCTGATGCGCCGCACGCACCAGGCCGACCGAATCCAGCGGATAGGATGCGACATAGACGAGATCGGGCGAACTGGCCTGAATGCTGCGGATGATCGGCGAGAAATCCACCGTATGCGGCGGATAGGTGCGATCATAGACGATGTTCAGATTGAGCTTCTTGGCAATCTGCCGGGCGCCGTCGAGCGAGTTCTTGGAGAACTCGGCGTCCGCGCCGACCAGCGCGACCGTCTTCGGCTTCGGGTTCATCGTCATGGCGGCCTCGAAGAAGCCCGCCGCCGTCGATTCCTTCGGGTTCGGCCCGTTCGGCGCGATCTGGAAGAAACGGTCATATTTGTATTCGGCGTTCACGGCAGTGCCGAACAGCGCGAAGAACAGCAGGCCGCGCGGCACGATCACCGGCATGGCGGCCGCCTGCTGCGTCGTCGCATAGGGCGCGATGACGAGATCGACTTTATCGACGTCGAGCAGCTTGGTGTAGATGCCGGGCACGTTGGCGGGGTTCGACTGGTCGTCGTAATGGATGAGCTTCACCTGCCGGCCGAGCAGACCGCCGCGCGCATTCACTTCCTGTTCCCACATCTGATAGGCGACGAGCGCGGACTTGCCGCCGCCGGCGAGCGGGCCGCTCAACGACATGCCGAAACCGATCTTGAGCGGATCGGCCGCGGCAGCGATGCCTGCCGACAGGAGAAGCCCCGCCAGCACCAGCAGCATCGTGCGGATGCGCGCCTGGATGATCGCCAGATAATCGTGCAGCATAATCATTCCCTCCCTGTGTTGTTCCGCAATTCCGTTACGGTTTGCATTCGACGTTTCGCGCCGGCGCTTCGGCATTCACGCCGCTTGGCATTTCACCTTGAAAACGGCCGGCCACCTTGAAAACGGCCGGCGCGGCCGGGGATCACTCCCGGCCCGCCGAGGCTTGCATGTTTCGGCCGCGGTGTCGCGCGGCCCGCAGTGCGTCTACGATTTCGGCATCGCCACGATCATGTCGAGCTCGATCCGCGCACCCGGCGAGCTGAGCTGATTGATGCATACCGTCGTGCTCGCCGGACGCCAGTCGCCGAAATAGCCGGCCATGGTCTTGTGCATCGCGTCGGCATCGCGGAAGTCGGTCAGGTACTTCGTCACCTTGACGACATCGCGCCAGGTCGCGCCCTTATGATCGAGGATCGACTTGATCGCTTCCATCGCGCGGCGCGTCTGCTCCTCGATCGCGCAGGGATGATCGTGCTCCTCCGGCTTGTGCGGATGCGCGTGATAAAGCGGCGACGATGTCGCGCCGGACAGGAACATCAGATCGCAGGCGCCGACGATATGCACCGCCGGCGCATAAGGCATCTTCGGGGCTTCCGCCGGCTGCGGATGAACAGGCTCGAGACGAACGCGCGTGGCCGTTGTCGTGCTCATGGCGAATTTCTCCCTTCGGTCTTTCTGGTCTTTTGCTTTTGTTTTTCTTTTGCTGTCGCGCCGGCGGCCGCGCCGCGCCCGCCAGCCTGAGACGACGAGCATTGCAATTTGGTCGTCGGCATGAAACCGCAAATGCTACGGCACACTGTCTCCAAAACGACATTCGCATGCGCGATTCGGACAGCGCGCCATGCGCGCGCATTGTCAGGCAGTTTGTCGGGCAGCCGATATCGACAGCGGATCGGTCGGGACGCCGTCGCTTGCGGCGTGTCGTCGCATCTTCAAAACAACAACGGCCGCGCCCGAAGGCGCGGCCGCATCGGATCTGCATATGCGCCGGCGGCGATCAGTTCGCCACCACCGCCAGCGAATAGCGCGGATCGGCGGCGAGGCATTCGGCTTCCGGCAGACCGAGTTCCTTGCGCACCTGGTTGGTGCCGAGCACCATCGAGACCAGCTTGTAGCCGGCATGACGGCGGCCCATGCCCTCGCGACCCATGCCGCAATCGGAGGTGATGACCAGCCGTTCCGCCGGAACGTGCTTGAGCGCCGTGCGGATCAGCGCCGCGATGTCGTCGGGGCGCTCGACCTGCAGGGTGTGATGGTCGATGACGCCGATCGCTACCTTCTTGTCCTCGATGGTCTTGCCGATCGCCTCGAGGTCGCCGGTGCCGGAGGAACAGGTCTCGAAGGTGAGCGTGTCGGCATCGATCTTCGCCAGCGCCTTCAAGGTCGGCTGATAGCTCTGCACGTCCTTGAAGATGCGCTGCTGGGAAGGATTGCCCCAGCAGGTGTGGCACCACACCTCGGTCTTGCCGCGCAGGCCCTTCACCGTGTTGTTGAAGATCTCCACCAGATCGTCGACGTCGAGCTTGCCGAAGGCCTTGCCGCGCACCGGCACCATGTGGATCTGCGGCTCTTCGAGCTGGATCAGCGGACAGCCGGCATCGGCGAGTTCGTTGAGCTCCTTGTTGAGCGCCTCGCTGAACGCCCAGGTCCGCTCCACCGGATCCTTGTAGTAATCGTCCTCCACCGAGGCGGCGAGCAGTTCCGGCAGGATGGTGCCGAACTTCACCGGCCGCATGGTCATGCGCTGCGCCGTCTTCCACAGCGCCGCATATTGCAAATCGCCGCGCTCGATCGGGCCGACGATGCGCGGGAAGATGCGCGCTTCCAGGAAGTCGTGCAGGATGTGGCCGCGCGGATAGGCGACGGCGCCGGCCTTGTACACCGAGGGCTCGGAGTCCGCCGAGAACCCCTTCATGTGGGTGAGCGGATAGCTCTGCCAGCTCATGCCGCCGATCTCGGGATCGTAATGCGCGTCGCCGTCGGTGACGATGTCGAGCCCTGCCACCTCCTGCATGCGGATGAAGGACGACACCGCGTCCTCGTATTGCTCGCGGTAGGTGGCGTTCATCATCGCTTCGAGGAAGCTCTGCTTGCCGAGCGTCGCCGTATACCAGGCCGGCCGCGGCAGCGAGCCGATGATCGAAGTGGGCAACATCACGCCCGCCGTGGCTTTGTACATTCGCAATCCTCTCCTGTTTTCTCTTGCTCGGTCTGTGCGCTCTTGTACGCACTCGCTCCCGCTCACGCCTGCCGCATCGCCCGACAACCGTGCCACGCTGCGGCGTCGTGCGCGCGCCCGCGGGGCCGCACTGTAGAGCGTGATGCCGGAAAGGGGAAACCGGTTTTCGGAAAAGATCACGCTCATTCAAGGCGATGCGCCCGCAGGGCCGGTGCGGCAGCGGCAAATCGCCGGCCGCCGCATGGCTTGCAGCCGGCGGCGTCCTGCTTCAGGATCGTGGCGCAAACACGCGATGCCGGATCGCTGCTTTCGAGTTTCGGACATGACGACACGCCGGGCGGCCACACGCCAGACGACGATGCGCCAGACAACGATGCGTCAAACCGCGACGCGCGCGCCGAAACAGACGGACGGGCACGCCGATGGGCAGACGCGCGCGGCCGCTAAGGAGCCCGCCGCGGGAGCTCCTCCCAAGATTCCCAGAACAACCAAGACTCCCAAAACGACCAAGGCCATCCCGGCGACCGCCACCAAAGCCGCCCCAAAAGCCGTTCCGGGGCCGATGCCCAACAGGGCGCGACATGCGAAGCGACAGCATGCCGACCACCGGAACGTTGACCATCGGAATGCCGGCCACCGGGAAGCCGGCCATCGGGAGCCGCCGGCGGCCGCGCGGCCGCCTTCGCTCCGCTCCGTGGTGCGGACCTATGCTGCCGGACATGTAACGCCGCGCCACGAGCACGACTGGCCGCAGCTTCTCTATGCATCGAGCGGCGTGATGGCGGTCGAAACCGCCAACGGTTCGTGGATCGTGCCGCCGCAACGGGCGATCTGGCTGCCGTCGCGCTCGTGGCACATCACCCGCATGCTCACCGAGGTGAAGCTCGCCTCGCTCTATCTACGGCGCACGCGCGGCAGTCCGGCCCGCTGCGAAATCCTCGACATCGGCTCGCTGATGCGCGAACTGCTGGTCGCGGCCATCGACGTCGATTTCTCGGGACCCCTCACCCGGCGCGAGGCATCGCTCGCCACACTGATCGGCGAGGAACTGGCGATCGCGCCGCGCGGCGGATCGCCGATCCCGATGCCGGGGGACCGCCGGCTGCTGCCATTCTGCCAGCGGGTGCTGAAAGACCCGTCGCTGCAAGGCAGCCTCGAAGCCCATGCCGCGGCGATGGCGCTGACGCCGAAGACGGTAAGCCGGCTGTTCCAGCGCGAACTTGGCATGACTTTCCGCGACTGGCGCCAGCTCGTGCAGAGCGCCTACTCGCTGGCGCATCTGATCCAGGGCGAGCCGGTGAAGGTCGTCGCCTCGCGCCTCGGCTATACCGCGAGCGCCTTCTCGGTGATGATGCGGCGCAATCTGCGGCTCGCGCCGGCGGCGCTGCGCCATGCCTATCGAAATGCCTATCGAAGCGCCGCGCAGGCGGACGACCTCGCCTCCGAGACATCCTGACGGGCACGCAGAACCGCGTGCCCGCAGCGCCGCACCGATGCGCGGCGCCCTCCCTCACTCACTGCATGTTGACGATCGCCGTCTTCTTGCGCGTGAAGTGTTCGAGCATCGCTTCCAGCGAGGCTTCCTTGCCCAGCCCCGACTGCTTGAAGCCGCCATAGGACAGGTTGGGCTGCACCACGAGGTTCTGGTTGACCTGCACGAAGCCGGCTTCCAGCCGATGGATGGCCTGCATCGCCTTCTTCAGATCGTTGGTCCAGATCGTCGCCGCCAGCCCGAACGCGGAATCGTTGGCCAAGTCGATCACGGCATCGAAATCCGACCACGGCGTCACCACCGTCACCGGCCCGAAAATCTCCTCGCGGATCAGCCGGCTGTCGCCGGGCAGGCCGGTGAACACCACCGGGCGCATATAGTAGCCCTTGGCCAGCTTCCCGTCGGCGGACATCGTTCCGCAGACATGCGCCTTGGCGCCCGGCGTCTCGGAGCCGATCCTGACATAGGACTGCACGCGGTCGAACTGGTCCTGCGAGACGATGGTGCCGACATCGGTTTCCTCGTCGAGCGGATCGCCGATCTTCAGCTTGTCGAGCCGCGCGCACAGCCGCTTGACGAATTCGTCGCACAGCGACTGGTGCACATAGATGCGGCTCGCCGCGGTGCAGCTCTGCCCCTGACGGGTGAAGCGCATGCCGGACATCGCGCCATCGACGACGCGGTCGAGCTCGGCATCCTCGCAGATGATCATCGGGCTCTTGCCGCCGAGCTCCAGCGTCACGGGGATCAGCTTTTCCGCCGCCGTGCGATAGACGATGCGGCCGGTGTCGACCGAGCCGGTGAAGGTGACCTTGCCGACATCCGGATGCGCGACGAGCGGCGCGCCGCAATCCTCGCCGAAGCCGGAGACGACGTTGACCAGCCCCGCCGGCAGCAGGCGGCTGATGATCTCGCAGGTGCGCAGCACCGCGAAGGGCGCCTCCTCCGCCGATTTCACCACCATCGCATTGCCGGCAACCAGCGCCGGCACGATCTTCAGCGCCATCAGCAGCAGCGGCACGTTCCAAGGCAGGATCGCGCCGACGACGCCGATCGGCTCGCGCAGCGTCACGGTCAGCATGTTGGGATTGAACGGCACGGTCTCGCCCTTCAGCTCCGAGCCGAGCCCGCCATAGAAGGTAAAGACGTCGGCGAGCACGCCGGCCTCGATGCGCCCTTCGGTGCGCAACGCCTTGCCGGTTTCCAGCGCCAGCAGCCGGCCGAGTTCCTCGACATGCGCGGTCAGCAGCCGGCCGCATTCGGACACCAGCGCGCCACGCTCGCGCGCCGGGCGCTTGCCCCAGGCCTTCTGCGCCTTTCGCGCCGCAGCAACCGCACGATCGACATCGCTCGCGTCGGCGCGCGCCGCCTCGGCAACCGGCTCGCGCGTGGCCGGGCTGACGATCGGGAACGTCTTGCCGTTGACCGGCGCGACGAGCTTCCCGTCGATGAGCAGCTTGTTCGCCAGCCGCCGCGCCAGATCGCGCGGTTCGAGATTGGGCGCGGTGCCCGGTTGCAGCATTTCGTTCATCGCCAGCACTCCTTCAAATCCTGCGCCGCAGACTATCAGCTTCAGCAGGACGTGTCCGTCCGCCGTTCGATCTAAAACAACGTCGCTGCGCAATGGACCGCGCGGGCCAACAATGGCGACGGCCTGACGGCCGATAGGGCCCGGCGACGTGACAAACAACGACCCGGCCGCCATATTGACTTGACCCCGACGGGTTCCAGGACCAGTGCACGGTCCGCACAGCCGGCTTTGGTCCAACGGATTCCAAAGCGCTCATATCCGAAGCAGCCAGGTTCAAGGCATTCATGTCCACCAGCACCGCACCCGAACTGAATATCGCCCTCCTGATCTTCCCGCGCATGACGCAACTCGACATGACCGGACCGTTCGAGGTGTTCGCGCGCATTCCGAACGCCAGGGTGCATCTGTGCTGGAAACGCATCGAGCCGGTGGTGGCCGACACCGGCCTGACCGTGATGCCGACCACGACCTATGCCGACTGCCCGCCGGCCGATGTCATCTGCGTGCCGGGCGGCCCCGGCCAGATCGACCTGATGGAAGACGAGGAGACGATCGGCTTCGTGCGCCGCCAGGGCGAACAGGCCCGCTATGTCACCTCCGTCTGCACCGGCGCACTGGTGCTCGGCGCCGCCGGATTGCTGCGCGGCTACAAGGCCGCGACGCACTGGGCCTCGATGGACAACCTGCCCTATTTCGGCGCCACGCCGGTGAAGACCCGCGTCTGCATCGACCGCAACCGCATTACCGGCGGCGGCGTCACCGCCGGCATCGACTTCGGCCTGGTGGTTGCCGAACATCTGGCGGACCGGCCGACGGCGGAAAAGATCCAGCTTTACATGGAATACAATCCGGCGCCGCCCTACGCGGCGGGATCGCCGGACACCGCCCCGCCCGCCGTTCTCGCCGCCTTCAACGAAATGGCGAAGCCGATGCTGACGCGGCGCAAGGAGATCACGCAGCGCGTCGGCGCGCGGCTCGACGCCAAGGACTCCAAATAGGCCGAGCGGATCAGGCGGCTGAACCAAGCGCGCCAATCAACCCGGGCAAACCGAGCGGGCCGAACAAGACGCCGCGCCGTCGTCATCCGTGACTGCGGACGACGACACGGCGAGCAGCCGACAAGCACGCAAACAGGTGAGTTCGCTTGTCGGCGACACAGCCCGCGTCAGGATTTCGCGCCGGCACTCTCCCGGAACGACACCACCGTCGGATCGCCGTAGCCGTCCGCGCCCGGCTCGGCGCCGCGCGTCTCCGGCGAGCTTTCGGCATAGCGGGCCGGCTCGCGCCGCGAACGGTCGACGCGCAGATCGAAAATATCGAACCGGTTGTAATAGCCGACGACATCGTGGAACTGCTTCGGCTCGACCGAGGCCGCGGTATCGATATCCGCGTAGAGAATGCCCTCGCTGCCGGTCAGTTCGCCGATCACCGTGCCCATCGGGTCGATGACCATCGAGATGCTCTGCGCCGATCCCTCGATCAGTTCCACCAGCGACTTGTCCACCCGGGCGATCGCGTCCTTCATCGACTGGTCGGTGAAGGCCGAAGAGACGATGTTGAACACCTTCGCCTCGAAGGCATGGCCGCCGGCGCGGATCTCGATGGCGCGGCGCAGATCGTAGGCGCCGGCATCGGTCGGCGGCCGCGTCGGCCAGCACGGCGGATAGGTGGAGATGTGCACCTGCTCGCCCTCCGCCATCAGCGCGAAGCGCGACAGCGGATTGGTGTTCTCGCCGCAGATCAGCATGCCGATGCGGCCGATCTCGGTCTGCGTCACCCGCAGGCCCCGCGCATCGCCGTTCGACCAGATCAGTTTCTCGAAGAAGGTCGGCACCAGCTTACGATGCAGATTGAGCACGCTGCCGTCCGGCCCGATCAGCACGTTGGAATTCCACATGCAGCCGACGCTCGCATCGGTCCCTTCCGAGAAGCCGAGCGAAACGTGAACGCCGTGACGGCGTGCCGCCGCCCGCACCCGCGCGATCTCCGGGCCGTCGACGCGCAGCGCCTCGCGCGCCATGGCGGTGAAGAAGTCGTGATTGAGGATCGGCGCGCGCAGCGCCGCCCAGATCGGAAAGGCCGGCACGAAGCTTTCCGGGAAGGCGATCAGCGACGCGCCGTTGCCGGCGGCCTCCTCGATCAGGCTCAGCGCCTTATCGATGGTCCGCGCACTGTCGAGAAAAACCGGCGCCACATGGCAGGCGGCGGCCTTGAAAGCAGGATAATGTATCGACACCGCGGTTCTCCATCATCTGATTGAAGACGTAACTTGCTCTCGGAGCCCGATCCAATCGCACGACATCAGGCCCGTCATTCATTCTTGCGCTTGCATTCTTGCGCTTGCGCATGGCCACCCTGGGCTTGCGCATGGCCACACGGGCGCGGCCTTGCCGTCCGGAGAGCAGGCTTGCGCATTCCGGCATCATGCTCCGGGCCTGACCGGGCGGGACTTGATGGTCTGTGACTTGATGGTCTGTGACTTGATGGTCTGTGGCTTGCCGATTTGCGACTTGCCGGTCTGGGATTTGCCGGTCTGGGATTTGCCGGAGCGGGATTTGACCGTCTGTGACTCGACGATCCGGGACTTGCCGGCGCGCGCGCCGTTCGGCGCCCGGTCGTTGCCGCCCTCGCCGGCGTCCGCCGGCGGCGCATCGTCCCTGCTGTATTGCCGCGGCTGCGCCGGACACGATGCCCAGAACACCTCGAACAGATTGCGCTGCATCGTCGCGAACTCTTCGCTCTCGATGGTCATCGCGAAGTCCTCGCGCCGCGACGAGATGAGCGCCACCTTGTTGTCGTAGATATAGCTGGTCATCGCGAAGACGAAGCTCGGCGAGGCGAAGCGCACCTCGCGCAGATCCTCGGCGCTCTGCGGCCATACCTTCTGGATATCCTTGATCGGCGAGCGGATGACCCGCAGCGACACGCCTGCCTCGATGCGGCGGCGCACGAAATCGTCCATCCACGCGCGGCCGGGCACCTCGAACAGATCGCGCATCGACAGGATGCCGAGCAGATGCTTGTCGTAGACGGCAAGCGTGTCGTTCAGGACATGCTTGATGCCGTCGATCCCCTGGAAGAAGCGGATGCGCGGCTTGCCGATCGCGCGGTTATGCAGCGACCGCAACTCCGGCAGCAGGGCATCGAGCCGGCGACGCCGGGCATCGAACAGTTCGGTGAGCTGTTCGGGAGCCTCCGCCGTCACCAGCATGGTCTTGCTGGCGGCGCCGGCGACCTGCGTCACCAGTTGCTGTTCGAGCAGCCGCGAAAAGACGTCATAGGCATTGGTACGGCTGATGCCGGCCTTCTCGGCGATGTCGCGCACCGACGCCGGACCGATCTCGAGCGCGGCCAAATAGAATTTGACCTCGGTTTCATGCAGCCCGATCTGCACCAGATCCTGAGCGAGGCTCATCGTGACAATACCCGGATTGCGACAATGCCCGACGCGGCGACCATTCCCGACAAAGCGACCATAAGCGGCAACCTGACCATAACCGGCAACAACACCGGATCGAGAGCGCCGCGCGGTTTTTTTGCACCGCGGCACGTCACGCAAGATTAGCACACAGTGTCGATTGCCGTCTACAGTCTACGATTAGCGACATACAAATACTGACAAAAATCCTTATATATCCGACATTTTTATAGCTCTTCTTCTTGTTCTGTCATATTGACTTGACAGTTCATGGCCGCACCAGCAGAGTCCCCGGCAACAGGGGAAACGCAACCGGTGATGGCTCCGTGAACGAATTTGTCCTGGCGCTCGCCGTCAACGGCCTGGTCTGGGGACTGATCATCGCGCTGATCGCGCTTGGTCTTTCCATCATTTTCGGCCTGCTCGACGTCATCAACATGGCGCACGGCGACTTCTTCATGCTCGGCACCGTCGGCGGCCTGGCGATCGCGGTGAGCACCGGCTCGTTCTGGCTCGCTTTGCTGATCGTGCCGCTGATCGGGCTTCTGCTCGGCGCGGCGATCGAATGGCTGGTCATCCGCCCGACCCTGCGGCAGGCGTCGCTGACCATCGTCACCACCTTCGGCCTGTCGATGATCATCCAGGAAACGGTGCGCGCCACCTACGGTCCGCAGCCGCGCCGCATGGCCGCCCCGATCGACGGCACCATCCCGCTGTTCGGGATCGACTACGATCTCTACCGCATCGCCGCTGCGATCTTCTCCGCGCTCTGCCTCGCGGCCTTCTTCCTGTTTCTCAACCGCACCAAGATCGGCACCTGGATCCGCGCGGTGCGCCACGATCCCGAAACCGCCACCTCGCTCGGCATCCCGGTCGCGCAGATCACCGCTTTCACCTTCGCACTCGGCACGGCGATGGCGCTGCTCGGCGGCGTCATCGCGGCGCCGATCACCACGGTGGAGTTCCGCACCGGCATCGACATCCTGCCGTTCTGCTTCATGGCCGTCATCATCGGCGGCCTCGGCAATCTGCAGGGCACCGTCGCCGCCGCGATCATGCTGGCGGTGCTCGAAGGGCTGGTGACCAGCGTCGTCGATCCGACCACCGCACGGATCGCGTCGCTCGCCTTCATGAGCGCCGTGCTGCTGCTGCGGCCGCATGGCCTGTTCAGCGGAGCGACACGATGACCGCCGCTCGCGCGCGCCTGATCTGCCTGATCGTTTTCGCCGCGGCGCTGCTCGCCGTTCCGCATGTGCTGCCGGCCTTCGGCGCCACCTTCTGGGTCAATATCGTGGCCGAAATCCTGATCTGGTCGCTGCTGGCGGCCAGCGTCAATCTGCTGCTCGGCTTCACCGGTCTCCTGTCGTTCGGCCAGGCGCTCTATTTCGGCTTCGGCATGTACGGCGTCGCGCTGTCGATCAACAACTGGGATGTCGGCTTCCTGCCGGCGCTGCTGATCGGCATCGCCGCGGCCAGCGCCATGGCGCTGGCGACCGGCATCTTCGCGGTGCGCCTCACCTGGCACTACTTCGCCATCATCACCGTGGTGTTCTCGCTGATCTTCTATTTCGCCGCGATGAGCACGAAATGGCTGACCGGCGGCGACGACGGCATGTCGTTCAGCCCGCCGCCGGTTCTGGAGATCGGCGATTTCAGCCTGACGCTCGCCGACACCACCACGCAGTATTACGTCATCCTCGCCGTCGTCGCCTTCGCCTTCGCGGTGAAGGCTCTGATCGTCAACAGCCCGCTCGGGCTGAGCTTCAAGGCGGTGCGCGAGAACCATCGCCGCGCCGCGCTGATCGGCATCAACGTCTTCCGCACGCGGCTCGTCGCCTTCGTCATCGCCGGCGCGCTGGCCGGCACGTCGGGCGCGCTGTTCGCGTTCTTCGGCCGCTACGCCTCGGCTTCGTACATGTTCTATCACGTCTCCGGCGAAGCCGTGGTCTGGGCGGTCGTCGGCGGTTCCGGCGCGCTGCTCGGGCCGCTGTTCGGCGCCGGATCGCTGATCATCTTCCGCGAGATCGCCTCGAATTTCTGGGAGAACTATCTCCTTGCCGTCGGCGCCATCACCATTCTGGTGGTGATGTTCGCGCCGCGCGGCATCGCCGGCGCATGGAACGACATGCTGCAGGCGCTGACGACGCGCGGCGGCCACGCCAGCGATACCGTCGCCGACACGGCGCCCGCCGTTCGGGACAATGCCCTTCCGGAGGAACGCTGATGGCCGGCGCCGCGCTCCGCCTTTCCGGCGTCACCAAGCGCTTTGGCGGCCTCGTCGCCGTCGATGGCGTCACCATCGACTTCGCCGGCGGCAAGCTCAACGCCATCATCGGGCCGAACGGCGCCGGCAAGACGACGCTGTTCAACCTGATCACCGGCGAAATCCCCGCCGATTCCGGCCGCATCGAATTCGCCGGCAAGGACATTGCAAGGCTGAAGCCGCACCAGATCGTCCGTCGCGGCGTCTCGCGCACGCTGCAGATCAAGAGCGTCTTCGGCGGGTTGAGCGTCATCGACAATATCCGCGCCGCCGTCCTCACCAATCGCGGCATCAAGGCGCCGTTCCGCCTGGTGTCGTCGTTCAAGTCCGTATCGGCGCGCGCCGACGAACTGATCGAGGAAGTCGGCCTCACCGGCCACCGCGAGACGATCGCATCGGCGCTGTCCTACGGCGACGTGGCGCTGCTCGAAATGGCGCTGGCGCTGGCGGCGGAGCCGAAGCTGCTGCTGCTCGACGAGCCGATCTGCGGCATGGGCCCGCAGGAGACGGAGCGAGCGGTCGCAATGATCAGGCGGATCGCGAAGCGCATCGACGTGATCCTGATCGAGCACGACATGGAGGTGGTGTTCGATATCGCCGACTTCATCATGGTGATGGCGCAGGGTGGCATCCTGGCCACCGGCACCGCAGCCGACATCGCATCCAACCTGGCCGTGCAGGAAGCCTATCTCGGCTCGCCTGAGGATGAACTGGCATGCTGAGCGTCAACGGGCTGACCGCACAGATCGGCAAGATCCCGGTGCTGCGGGGCGTCACCCTCGCGGTGAAGTCCGCGGAAACCGTCGCGATCCTCGGGCGCAACGGCGTCGGCAAGACCTCGACGCTGCGCGCCATTCTCGGACTGCTGCGCCGCACCGGCGGCACCGTCGAATATGACGGCACGCTGCTCAATCCGCTTCCCGCGCACAAACTCGCCGGGCTCGGCATCGGCTATGTGCCGCAAGGGCGCGGCATCTTTCCGCTGCTCACGGTCGAGGAGAACCTGCTGCTCGGCGTCAGAGGCAAGCCCAACAGCCATACGATCGACGAGGTCTTCACCCGTTTCCCGCGACTGAAGGAACGGCTGCACCAGACCGCCGGCACCCTCTCCGGCGGCGAACAGCAGATGCTGGCGATCTCCCGCTGCCTGCTGATCGAGCCGAAGCTCATCATCCTCGACGAGCCGACCGAAGGCATCATGCCGAAGCTCGTTCAGCAGATCCGCAACGAGATTGTCGATATCGCCAGGAAGGGCATCGCGGTGCTGCTCGTCGAGCAGAATGTGCGCACCGCGCTGCGGCTGGCCGACCGCATCTATCTGATGGAGCGCGGGCAGATCGTGCACGAGGGAACGGCTGCAAGCCTGCAGGCGTCCCCGGACATCGTCCACCGCTATCTCGGCGTAGCTCTCAAACCGCAGGCAGGAGTGAGTCCATGACCAAGAATTCCGACCGCGCCCCCAAAACCGGACATCGGGTGTCCCGCAGAAGCTTCCTCGGCACGGCGCTGGCCGGTGGCGCTGCCTATGTCAGCCTCGCCCGCGACATGTCCGCCTTCGCGCAGGCCGGCGGACCGATCGTCATCGGCCATCATTGCGAACTCACCGGCGGCTTCGCCTCGTGGGGCTACTGGCACAACAAATGCGCCCTCGCCGCGGTCAAGGTGATCAACGAAGGCGGCGGCATCGCCGGCCGCAAGCTGGAACTGGCGACCGAGGACACCGAGTCCAACCCGGCCACCGGCGCGCGCAAGCTGCGCTCGCTCATCCAGCGCAGCAATGCCAGCTTCGTCACCGGCTCGGTGCATTCCGGCGTCATGCTCGCCTCCATCCCGGTCGCCACCGAACTGAAGACGATCTATTTCTCGACCGGCGAAGCCACCGAAGCGACGGGCGACAAGGGCACCCGCTACAGCTTCCGCACCGGCTGCGACACCTACAGCCTGGCCGCCGCCGGCGCGCCCTGGGCCTACGAGAATCTCGGCAAGCGCTGGACGATCATCTCGCCCGACTATGCCTGGGGCCACAGCCACTACAAGGAACACAAGGCGATCATCGAGAAGCTCGGCGGCAAGGTCTATGATCCGATCTTCGTGCCGCTCGACGCCAAGGACCTCGTCCCCTATCTCGCGAAGATTCCGCAGGACACCGAAGTGCTGTTCTCGGTGTTCTTCGGCGCGCTCTCCGTCGCCTTCTACACGCAGGCCAAATCGATGGGCCTGGAAAAGACGATGAAGATGTATTCGGTCGCCGGGACGATCGAGGCGATCGCGCCCGCCGACCTGAAGGGCGCCGCCGAAGGCGTCTATATCGTCGAGAACTTCCCGCGCATGCTGAAATACAAGGACGACGATTTCCATCGCCAGTATCTCAAGCTGATCGGAACCGACGACATCGACGGCCGCGAGAGCGGATCGGACCGGGTCAACGCCAAGAGCCATTCCTGGCAGAGCTACGAGAACCTGTTCGCGCTGAAGGCGGCGATCGAGAAGTCCGGCTGGAAGACCAAGAAGGACGACAAGGGCGTCCTCGAGGCGCTCGAAGGCCTGCAGATGGAGAACTCGCTGGCCTTCCCGCAAGGCACCAAGACGCTGCGCAAGGAAGACCACAGCGGCGTGATGGATTGCTATATCAGCCGCGTCGAGAACAACGAACTGCACGTCAAGAAGAAGGTGACGAAGGAAGAACTGGTCACCCATCTTCCGCCGCGCTTCGATTTCTCGAAGCTCAAGGCCTAGCCTATACGGCGCGGCGGATATCGCCTCGCCGTCGACAACCTCCGTCTGAAACATCGCGGCACGATCCGCTTCCGGCAGGAAGGATCGTGCCGCGGCCGTTTCGGGCATCGCGCCGACCGGAAATCTTGACCGGGCGCGAACATTTGCTATCCCTTTTCGTCTCTCCTTACCGCATTCGTCCGCTCGCGCGAGTGGCGGGCGCGAATCCGCAAAATAATCAGATTGTCAGAACGGTTAGATTGTCATGGCTGAGCCGATCCGGATCGCCATCGCCGGCCATGGAAATCTTGGCCGCGGTGTCGAAGTCGCCATCTCCAGAAATGCCGATATGCGGCTTGCCGGCATCTACACCCGACGCCCTCCCGGGCAGATCCGTCCCATGCAGGCCGGCACCCCCGTCTTCGCGATGGAGACGCTTGCCGCTCACACCGACCGGATCGACGTGCTGATCCTGTGTGGAGGCTCGAAGGAGGACCTGCCGCAGCAGGGCCCGCAATTCGCCGCGCTGTTCAACACCGTGGACAGCTTCGACACGCATGCCCGTATTCCGGACTATTTTTCCGCCGTGGATGCGCCGGCCAGGTCCAATCGCAAGACGGCGCTGATCTCCGCGGGCTGGGACCCCGGCATGTTCTCGATCAACCGGGCGATGAGCGAGGCGCTGCTGCCGGACGGCGAGACCTATACCTTCTGGGGAGACGGGCTGAGCCAGGGGCATTCGGACGCCGTGCGCCGCGTGCCGGGCGTTGCCGGCGCGGTGCAATACACCCGGCCGGTGCCGGAAGCAGTCGAGCAGGTGCGCAGCGCCTCGCGACCGACGCTGACGACGCGCCAGAAACACACGCGCGACTGCTTCGTCGTGTTGCAGGACGGCGCGGACGCGGAAGCCGTGCGCAATGCCATCGTCACCATGCCGCACTATTTCGCCGATTACGACACGACGGTGACCTTCGTCAGCGCCGAACAACTCGCCCGCGATCACCGGGCGATGCCGCACGGCGGCTTCGTCATCCGCAGCGGCAACACCTCGTCGGACAATTCGCAGGTGATCGAATATCGGCTCAAGCTGGACAGCAATCCCGAATTCACGGCCAGCGTTCTGGTCACCTATGCGCGGGCCGTGCACCGCATGCATGCGATGGGACAATACGGCGCAAAGACCGTCTTCGACGTCCCCCCGGGCCTGCTGTCGCCGAAGAGCGGCGAGCAGTTGCGAGCCGAATTGCTGTAGCCGGCGCCGGGAGCGGGCCGCATGGGCCGCGCGGCCAGGCCGGCCGCACACGCACGGCGCGTTCCGCCTGCGGGATTGCCCCCCGGTCAATGCCGACGCAGAGAAGCCGCCTCGATCAATCGCTGCGGCATTTCGAAGGTGGCGCTGTTCTGTCCGGTCGCCCGGAGAAGAGCTGCCATGTTTCTGGCAATCAGCGCACGACCATCTACCGCCGCGACACCCGCTGAAGAGCCCCCTGCCCAGCGATAAAGCGCGTCCTGTTCCAGCCGCTCGGCATCGATCTCCGCCGTTTTTATCGTGCGATAGACATCCTGGCCTCTCGCTCCAAGGTCGCCGTGAGGATCCGCGTGGGATTTCAGCGCTCTCCGAATGCTTCGCAGCGGCCTGACGACGGTCTCGTCGAGCCACGCGATTTCGGAGGCTGCAGCCTCCCAGCGCTCCTCGTTCAACGCCACTCCGGCAGATCCGAGATAGGCCGCCAGCAGGACCAGATTGACGTTGAGATCGTGCCTGTCCTGCAGCACGAGGCATTCATCGGCTACGCCCGGCTCGGCATAAACGGACAGGGAGAAATCCCAGAAAGGATTATCCGGAGATTGCGTCACGGCGGCTATCCGGATTCCAGCGTTTCACGATCTCGAGATCGACATCGAACAGGTCCATCACGCGCCCGAGGGTGTGATCGACCATTTCCTCGAGCGACGACGGGCGAGAATAAAATGCCGGAACAGGCGGATACACGATGGCTCCCGCCTCGGTGACCGCCGCCATGCTGCGGATATGGCCGATATGCAGGGGCGTTTCCCGCAAGATCAGAACGACGCGGCGCCGCTCCTTGAGCGCAACGTCCGCGGCGCGCGATACGAGATTGCTGGTCACGCCGGTTGCTATCTCTGACATGGTGCGGACCGAGCATGGAGCAATCACCATGCCCAGGGTCTTGAACGAGCCGCTGGAGCACGCGGCACCCACATCCTGATGCGCATAGACCCTGTCAGCAAGCGCCTCAATAGCCGTCAGTTTGAGATCGGTCTCATACGCAATCGTCATCCTC
The DNA here is from genome assembly GCA_035556795.1 of Pseudolabrys sp. Classification (GTDB taxonomy): domain Bacteria; phylum Pseudomonadota; class Alphaproteobacteria; order Rhizobiales; family Xanthobacteraceae; genus Pseudolabrys. The sequence goes on from DATMEV010000017.1 coordinate 36,245, forward strand.
GCCGCCTTTGATACGATCAAATGCGTCTCGATATCCGTCATCCTGAGCAGCTCCAGCAACCGGATGCCGTACACCGCTCCTGAGGCGCCGGTTATTCCGACGACGAGTCGACGTGTTTTCTGAACACTCATGGTCAAACCGATGATGCGCGTCCGGTCCCGGCGATCCGGATACGGCCTGCCGCCGCATGGATCTCCGCATTCACCGTTTCAATGAACTTCTGCGCGGCTGGCGCAACCGGCTTGCGCGAGTGGTGGATCCAGATCAGCGAACGCTCGACATGGGGTTTGGCGAGAGGCAGGGCTCGCAATACCCCCGACTGCAAACCGCTATATGCCGAAAGCGGAGGCAGGACGGTCACGCCATCCGTACGCTGCACAAGATCGATGATCGGCAGCAGCCCATCGACGGAAATGCGGGGCTGCAGGTTGATACCGTGAGCCTGAGCCTGCCGGTCGATGAGCGAGCGCAATCCGTTCTGTTGCGTCGGCAAGATCAGGTTCAGATCGGCGAGTTGCCGCAGCGTCACCGGCGCCTTCAGGCGGGTGCGGCTCGCGGCTGAAACGATCGCGCAAAGCCGTTCGTTGATGAGCGGCTCCGCATGAAATCCGCTCGACGACCTCACCCGGTTCACCAACGCAACATCGAGATGACCGGACATCACGCTTTCGATCAGAACGTCGCTATAGCCTTCCTTGACGGTAATTTCGACGTCGGGCGAAGAGGACCGGAACGACTGAATTGCAGCACCGAGCACGGTCGATGCCAGCGAACTGAGCATCCCGATCTCGACGGTGCCGTAAAGTTTCCCGGAAAGGCTCGCCGTCAGTGCCTGGGCCTTGGCGATGTCCCGCATGATCGGCAGGAACAGCCCGTGCATGAAATGTGCCGCCGCGGTCGGCGTAATCCCGCTGACGTTGCGCTCGAAAAGCTTCTGTCCGACCTCCTTTTCGAGGCGGGCAAGCTGCATGCTCAATGCGGGCTGCACGATATTGAGCCGATGCGCAGCCCGCGTGATCGAACCTTCCTCGTAGAGGCACAGGAAATACTGGATCTGCCTAAAGTCCATCGGGATCCATCTGCCGGACTTCGGCTTTTCGTCGAGGCGGTTTCCGTCGGCTCACCGGGATCGTCGGGTCGGCAGCACTATTGCTTCTATTTCATCGAGAATCAACGAGAGAACAAAACCAATAAGCGCGATCGTCAGCAAGCCGACATACATCGTCTCGATGCTGAGGATCTGCCAGGCGTTCCAGATCATGTAGCCGATGCCGCTCTGCGCGCCCACCATCTCCGCGATTGCGATCAGGATAAGCCCAAGACCGACCCCCAGCTTCACGCCGGCGAAGATCGATGGCATCGCGCCGGGAAGCGCAATCGTCCGGAACACTTTCCAGGGCGACGCCTTGAAGTTCTTTCCGACGTCGAGATAGATGGTCGGGATCTGAAGAACTCCCGACGTCGTATTGATCACGATCGGGTAGAATACCCCAAGCGCAACCATGACGATCTTCGAGGACTCGCCGAGACCGAAGATCAGCAGGACCAATGGCAGGATCGCGCTTTTCGGCAACGGATAAGTGGCCGATACCAGCGGCTCGATCGCCAGACGGACCGGCCGCCACAGCCCCATGCAGATTCCGAGGATTATCGCCGGTATTCCTCCGACCAGAAAACCCCAGAACAGCCGCTGAAGGCTCACGAAGACGTTCGCAGCGAGCTCGCCGCTACGAAGCAGGCGCATCAGCGTATCGAAGATCGCCGACGGTGGCGGGAAAAACCGGGCGTCGATCCAGCCCACGCGCCCGAACAGCTCCCACAACACCAGAAGCAACAGTGGCGTAACGATGCTGATCAACCGCTCATGCAGGGAGATTGCGCTGTTCATGACGCCTTCTCCAGTCTTGACTGGGTCGCGCGCTCCACCTCCTCACGCAGATGCGCCCAGATATTGACAACCATCTCTCCGTATTCGGGACGCGAGCGCAACTCGATGACGTTCCGCGGTCTCTGGAACGGCACGTCCAATATTGTTTTGACGCGGCCAGGCGCCGCCGTCATCACCATGATCTTGTCGCCAAGCGTGATCGCTTCGTCGACGCTGTGCGTGATGAACAGGACGGTCTTCCGCGACTCATCCCAGATCCGGAGCAGCTCCTGCTGCAGGATCGTTTTGTTCTGCTCGTCCAGCGCGGAGAACGGCTCGTCCATGAGCAGAATATCGGGGTCGTTAGCGAAGGCGCGCGCGATGGATACGCGCTGCTTCATTCCGCCCGAAAGCTGGTGCGGATAATGGTTCTTGAAACGCGTCAATCCGCACCGATCGAGATAAAATCCCACGCGTTCGGCGATCTCTGCCCTCGACACGCCGCGCATGGCCAGGCCATACGCGGCATTGTCCCAAACAGTCATCCAGGGAAAAATGGATTCTCCCTGGAACACCATGGAATTCTCCGGCTTTCCGTCTTTGCCGGAACGCGCATCGAAGGAACCCGACGTCGCCTTGTCGAGGCCGGCGAGGATACGGAGCAAAGTGGTTTTTCCGCATCCGGACGGCCCGACAATGACGAAAAACGACCCTTGTTCGACTTCAAGCGAGATATTCTGAAGCGCGTAGAACCCGTTCCCTCCCGTAGCCGGGAAACGGCGAGACAGGTCGCGAACTCGGATTTTAGTATCGACCGACACAGACATCACGTCCTTTTCGTCATTTCCCCGAGGCCGCCACTTTCGGCGTGTATGGGCCGAGCACTTTCAATGCGTGATCGACAAAGGAATGGTCGACGGCCTCATCGACCGAGGCAGTCGCCGCGAGATCGAACTCCTTGCGCGTCTTGAAGAACTCGAGGTCCTTCCGGAGGCTCGCTTCATTGACATGGCCATCCGGGTTGACCCAGTTGGCGATAACGTCCTTGTAGACGGCCCGATCCTTGAGAGGTGTCGCGGCAATCAGAATGTCGATGACTTCATCCGCGTTCGGTCCCCTGAAATAGCCATCAACCAACGCATCGTTGAAAAAGCGCACCGACTTCAGATAAGCGACCATGAACCGGTTGGCGACATCCGGGCGCTTCTTGATAAGCTCGCCGCTATACAGCAGGGCTGCGATCACCTGATTTGGATACAGGTCGACCTTGCTGAAGCGCTCCGCGATCCCGCGCTTGACCGCGAGCGTAACGAGCGGCTCCGTCGTCAGAGACGCGTCGATCGCCTTGTTCGTCATCGCGTTGAGGTGCTCGGGATTCGGCATGTTGTAGACTTGCGTCGCATCGTCATACGTCAAGCCGCCGGCCTTGAGCGCTTCGTTGATGGTCGACGCCTGCACGCCCCCGGTCCCGTTCTGGGCGATGCGAAGGCCCTTGAGATCCTTGTAGGTCTTGACCTTTCCCGACTCGATCAGGTCTTTGCGGACCATCAGATTGATGTAGCTCGATTTCGGGTGCGTCGTCGCGCGGTCGGCGACGATCTTGATATTGAGGCCGCGGGCAACGGCATTGAACAGCCCGACACCCACCGCTCCGCCGGCGACATCGATGTGCCCGACGCTGAGCGGTGCGATCATCCGGGTGCCCGCTTCGATCGGAACGATCTGGATGTTGATATTCTGCTCCGCGAAATAGCCCTTGGCGTTGCCAATGTAGAACGGCGCGTCGCTGATCAATCCGTTCGCGCCGATTTTTACGACATCCTTCTCCTGGGCAACCGCCGGGCTGCCGAAGATGCCGACAATCGTCAGAGCCATCATTATGCTTTTAATATTCATGCGTTCCTCCTTCAGTCGTTTATCGGCCGGGATACCGGCCAATTCTCAGGTGTCGTCAATCGAGCGCCGCATCGCGGCGCCAATTCTCCGAAGACGCCTTCCTGAGAAGCGCGTCCACGTCGACCGCCTCTTCACCGGGAACGCGGATGCGCTTGAAACGCAGTTCTTCCGCGCCGACGGGTTTCGTCGCATCGATTCCGAGTTTGGCTCCGGTCCCGTCGCGCGCCGCCGGGTCGAGTTTCGAGCATTGCGCGTCAGATACGATCAGCAAGTCCCGGTCCGCCTGGAAACGTGTCGCCATGGCCCATTCGACATCGAGCGGATCAAAGATATCGATATCGTCATCGACGACCGTCGCGAGCTTGAAGTCGAAATGCTGCGAGAGGCCCGACAGCAGGATATTCTTCGACTCTCCATCCATTCGTTTGTGGATCTGGATATAGAGATGGAAGCGGCCGACTCCTCCCATCGACAGATGTACGTTTCGTACATTCGGGAAGATCGATTGCATGCGCGACAGCACGACAGCTTCGCGCGGCAGCGAGCCGAGTAACAGGTGTTCGCGGCAGCCGCTGACGATCGTGTAGAAAATCGGTTTCCTGCGGTGCGCGACGAGATCGACTTCCAGCACCTGCCGCTGGCCGCGCGGCCCGTACAACTGCGGAAATTCTCCGAACGGCCCCTCATCCTCGCGAACCTTTGGAAGAATCCGCCCCTCGATGACGATCTCGGCATTCGCCGGGATGCGCACGTCGTTTGTTTTGCATTTGATAACCGGCAGCGGCGCGCCGCCCATGGCGCCGGCGAACTCGAGCTCGTTCTGCCCGTGCTGGCCGGTAATCTGAGACGCGATCATGACGAACGGATCGGCGCCGATGACGATGGCCACGTCCAGCGGCTGCCCGGCTTTCTCAGCATCCGCATAAAATTGGCGCGTATCGCGCGTTTCGATGAGAATGCCGAACTTGTTCTTGCCGCTCACCTGGCAGCGGTTGATCGAGACGTTCTGTTTCCCGGTCACCGGATTGCGCATGACCAGCACGCCGGCAGACAGATACGGCCCGTAATCATGCTCGTTGTGGGTCGGGATCGGCAGCAGTTTGAGAAGATCGATCGCGTCGCGTTCATGCGTCACCTCATAGGCCGGTGACGTCTCGACCTCCCGTGTCGGAAGCGGATTCTTGACGACGTCGAGGAAACGCGAAAGCAGGCCTTGCTCGTCAACGCCGAGCGCCTCGGCGATCCATTGTCTGCTCGATAGAAGACCCGCGACGACAGGAATCGAGTGTCCGCTCGGGCTCGGGAAGAGCACGCCCTTTTTCTGATCCAGACGCTTGGCAACAGCAGCAAGCTGATACTCGAGATCGAGTGACGGCGCGGCCGTGACGAAGCGTCCTGTGCGATGAAGATGATCGATCCAGCCGCGAAAAGTCGCGCCAGGGAGAGATTGCATTTCCATTGTATTTCCAGTGCCAGCCGCCATTTCTGAAAGAAAGTGCCTCATGCAAAAGATCACTGCAAATAATATTGTTATATGTTATCCATCAGTACGAATTATGCCTTCAGCGCATGCTCAACGTGACGTGCACCGGCTCGCGGCCGTCGGATATCTCCCGTCCAAGCGTCCGGACGGCATCGGTTACCTGTTCGAGCGGAAACGAATGCGAGCACAGCGTCGCTAGCTCGGCATTGTTCTCGGCGATCATCTGTATGGCGAGTTCTGTCGGCCGCCATCCTGCGCTCAGCACGCCAACCAGCTCGATCTCCCTGAACACGACTTTGTCGACGGGGAAATCATTCAGCCTGGCGCTCCCCTTGAGCCCGGCAAGCACGATGCGGCCGCCTCGCCGAACCATATCAATCGCCTGCACGACCGGCGCGACGGCTCCGGCCGAAACATCGAGAACTACATCCGCCAGCCGGCCATCGGTCAAGGACCGTACGCGCTCGACAGGATCCTCCGCCTGAACGTCGATCGTCGCGGTTGCGCCAAGAGAGCGCGCGAGCTGAAGGCGCGCCTGATCCCGCGTCGTCCCTGTGACGATGATGTTCGCCGCGCCCGCCTTTCTGGCTGCCGCAACGGCAAGCAGTCCGCGCTGGCCCGGCCCCGCGATCACCACTGTCGCGCCGAGACCGACGCCGCCTGCTTCATGAGTCCAGCGGATGGCGTTGGATAAGGGGTTGAACAATGTCATGACGTCCGTCGGCACGTGCGACGGGAGCTTATGAACCATGGTTCGAGGATGCAGATAGACATGCGTCGCATATCCGCCCCACAGGGAGGGAGCGACATGAATGTTCTGATAGAGGCCATAGCCTCTGTCAGACTGGCACCGCGTATAAGCCCCCTGCACGCAATCGCTGCAATGGCCGCAGGGAACGACAGGCTCGATCGCGACACGATCGCCTTCCTTCACGTTCCACAACCTGGACGCCAGCGGCCCGATCCGCTCGACGAATCCCATGATTTCATGACCGGGTATGATCGGCATGCCGCCGCCCCAGTCCTTCAGATGTCCAAGCCATTGCTCGTAGTCGGTGCCACAAAGACCGCACGCTTCCACCGACAGGACAGCGTCGTCTTCTCCCGTTTCAGGAATCGGGAATTCACGCAGTTGCAGATTCCGGGGGGATTCCAGTACCGCTGCGAGAGCCTTGGACATGTGCGCCTCAATCGAAATAGAAACCGCCGTTCACCTCCACGACCTCGCCCGTCACAAATTTCGATTGTTCCGATGCGAGGAAGCAGGCGACGCTCGCGATATCGTCTGGCTCCGCAAGACGGCCCAGCGGCGTGAGCTCTATTGCCCTGTCCTTGACCGCAGCCGGCCATGCCGCGGTCATCGGCGTCCGCACCACGCCGGGATTGACGGCATTGACACGAATCCCCTTGGGCCCGAGCGACTTCGCCAGCGAGTGCGTCAAGCCGATGACCGCCGCCTTCGACGCAACATAAGCGGGACCGCCGGCCACCCCGCCGACCTTGGCGGAATCAGACGCGGTCAGAACGATCGCGCCGCGGCCGGCCGGGATCATCCTGGAGGCGACGTAGCGCGCCAGGAAGAACGTCCCGGTGACGTTGACGCGAAGAACGCGTTCCCACTCCTCAGGCTCCGTCTCATCCCAGGTCTTGCCGGTCCAGATCGCCGCGAAGTGCAGCAGCGCATCGATCCGCCCCAGGATCGAGGTCGCGGTATCCACCGCCGCCCGTGTCGCTTCCGTATCGCCGATATCCGCGGACAAGGCATGCAATGCATCGCCTGCATCCGGAAATGCGGATCGCACGGCGTCGGCTTTCAGATCGACCCCGACGACGCTATATCCGTCGGCGAGAAGCATGCGCGTGCATTCCCGGCCGATGCCGCTTGCCGCGCCGGTCACGATGGCTGTCCGCGATTTCATGATGCGGCCTCCAGCTCGGCGACAATGGCGGCTTTCAGCTCGCGCTTCAGAATCTTGCCATAGCCGCTCTTCGGAAGGTCCTCCTGAAAGCGGACGAAACGCGGCTTCTTGTAGCCGGACAGATGCTCACGACAGAGATCGAGCAGTTCGCGCTCGGTTGGTTTCTCGCCCGGACGCGGACGCACGACAGCCATCACCGATTCTCCCCAGAGACGATCCGGAATGCCGATGACCGCAACCTCGAGCACGCCCGGATGCAACAGCAGCACCTCCTCGACCTCGCGGGGGTAGACATTGGCTCCGCCGGTAATGATCAGTTCCTTCTTGCGGTCGAGCAGATAGTAGAATCCGTCGCTGTCGCGCTTCCCGAGGTCTCCGGTGTGATACCAGCCGTTCCTGAAGGCCTCCTCCGTCGCCTCCTGCTTGTTCCAGTACCCCTTCATCACACAGTCGCCGCGGAGTGAAATCTCACCGATTTCCTCGTCGCCAAGCGGCCTGTCGTTATCGTCGAGAACGGCGATCTCGATATCCTCCCGGATACGTCCCGCCGATGCGAGACGCTTCTCCAGACTCGGATCCTCCGTCGCGATCCTGTGATCCTCGGGCGTGAGCATCGAAATCGTCATCGGCGTCTCGCCCTGGCCGTAAATCTGGCAGAACACCGGCCCCCATTGCTGCACGGCCCGCTTCAGATCTTCGACATACATCGGGCTTCCGCCATAGCCGACGAAACGAAGCGAGGAGAGGTCGTAGTTCGCGATATTCGGAGCGTTGAGCAGCATCGTGATCATCGTCGGTGCGATGAAGACGATTTTCGTCACACGATGCGCTTCGATCAGACTGAAGATGTGATCGGGATCGAAACTCGTTGCGGTGGGAATGAGATGCGTTCCGCAGCCCGCGGTAATCGGCACAGCCCAAAGACCGCTGCCATGCGTGAGCGGACCGGGATGCATGGCGATGTCGTCTGGTTCGAGACGATAGACTTCGCGCGGATAGTGATCGGCCATGAAACGCAGATTCCCATGGCTGTCCATCGCGCCTTTTGGCTTGCCCGTCGTACCGGAGGTGTAAAACAACCAGGCGAGGTCGTCCTTGCTGCAAGCCTCGTCGTTGTCGGCAGCATCGCCATCCGCGATGAACTCTTCATAAGGCTTCGCCCAGGCTGGCGCCCCGCCGACGCATATGAAGGCCTTCACGTCTTGCAGATCCGGACGGATCGTCTCGAGGCCCGTGGTGAAGTCGTCCGTAAACACCACGATCTTGCTTCCCGAATCCTGAAGGATGTACGCCGCCTCTTTCGGATGCAGGCGGGCGTTCATCGGAACCGTCACGGCCCCGCATTTGAAGGTGGCAAACATCGTTTCGAGAAGCTCGGGGCAGTTTCTCTGAAGGATCGCGACCCTATCGCCCTTCCGCACGCCGGACTGCCTGAGCCGGGCAGCGAGCTGATTGGCCCGCGCGTTGAAATCACGATATGTCCGGCGCAGATCGCCATAGATAATGGCGACGTGATCAGGCGACGTCTTCGCCGCATCGGTCAAGACGGATCCGATGTTCATTTGTGTACTCCGTAAATATACCGGTGCCGTGGCCGCTACTCCGCTGCCACAGCCCCCATTCCCAGAAACCGATGAGTGATGTCCGGATCGTTTCGAATGTCGTCCGGCGTTCCCGAATAGACGATGGCACCCTTCGCCATGATCAGAATGCGATCGGCAATGCTGAGCGCGAATGCCAGATTCTGCTCGACCAGAAGGATCGTTCCACCCTCGGCATTCAGCCGCCTGATCAACGCTCCGACTTCCTGAACGATCAGCGGACTCAAGCCCTCGGAAGGCTCATCCATCAGAAAGATATCGGGGTTCTGGACGAGCGCCCGCGCAATCGCCAGCATCTGCTGCTCGCCACCCGAAAGGGACCCGCCATGCGCATCCCGGCGAACATGAAGGCGGGGAAATGCGTCATAAACTTTTTCGACACTCCAAGAGCCGGGCCGCGCACGCGCCGCGGCGAGCTCGATATTTTCGACCACCGTCAGCGTCGGAAAAATCCGGTGTCCCTGCGGAACCCAGCCGACGCCACGCGCAACGATGCTGTGCGTCGGCAAACCGGAGATCAGCTCCCCCGACAGCCGAACTTCGCCGGTGCGAGGCGCAGGTATTCCGAGAATGCTCTGCAGCGTGGTGGTTTTGCCAACGCCGTTGCGCCCCAGAATGCCGACGATCTCTCCCTTGTACAGATCGAAAGAGAGATCGTGGAGAATGTGGCTTTCTCCGTAATACGTGTTGACACCTTTCAGCGACAGCAGGGGCTCGCTCATAGCGCCTTCCCCATATAGATCTCGCTCACATTCTTGTCGTTCTGGATCTCCTGCACCGTTCCGTCCGCCAGCACCTCTCCGAGGTTCAGCACCATGACGCGGTCGGCAAGGGAGAAGACGACATCCATATCGTGCTCAACGATCAGGATCGTCATGTCGCGCGGAAGCGCTATCATCATCTTCAGCATTGCCTGGGTTTCCGCCGGAGACATGCCGGCGGTCGGCTCGTCAAGCAGAAGAATTTTCGGCCGGCCAGCGAGCGCCAGCGCCAACTCAAGCTGACGCTGTCCTCCGTAGGCCATATTGGCCACGCGGACATCGTGACTTCCGAGCAGATTGACCCGTTCGAGGATGCCGCCGATCTCTTCTTCAAGCTCATCTCTTGAGACGGAAGTGGAAAATCCGCGATAGTGAGCCGAGCAGGCCAGCTCGACATTTTCCCAGACGGTCAGATTCTGGAAAAGCTGGTTGCGCTGAAACGTTCGGCTGAGCCCGCGGGCCCATAGCTGATCGGGACGCGCACCCGTCGTCTCGCTGCCGTTGATGGAGATCGTTCCCGAGGTCGGCTGCTTCTGCCCGGCAATGATGCTGAACAGCGTCGTCTTTCCCGCCCCGTTCGGACCGATGATGGCCCGCCGCTCACCTGGCGCGACCAGAAGATCAACGTCTTTAAGTGCAACAAATGCACCATAGGATTTCGATATCCTTGACGCCCGAACAGCCGCCATCACGGCACCTTCCCGCGCATCCGCGCCCAGCCCTGCATCACCAGGCCGGCGACCCCTTCGCGCGCACCCGTAATCAGGACGATAAACAGGATACCGAGGACGAGACCCCAGTACTCCGTGTACGAGCTCAACCAATGCTGCAGCAGAAGCACGATCGCCGCGCCGATGATGGGGCCGACAAAATAACCGGCTCCGCCGATCAGGACCATCACCAGCACCAATGCCGATTGCGTCCAGTGCGCCGATTCCGGAGCGATAAACAAGTTGAAGAGAGAGTTCAGAACGCCGGCAACGCCGCCAAACGCTGCTCCAATCACAAATGCAGCGAGCTTGTAGCGCCTGACGTTGTATCCGAGCGCCCGCATGCGCGGCGTGCTCTCGCGGATACCGACGAGCGTCCGGCCGAACCGCGAGATCACGACCACATAAAGCACCGCGGCGCAGATCGCGAATACCGCAAGAACGAAGTAGTAGAACGCCTCCCGGCTCCCCAGGATCGGAGCGCCGAGCAGCGTCGCGCCCGGCACGAGCAGCCCGTCCGAACCGCCGGTAACCGGCTTCCACCGGAACGATGCGACAAACACGATTTGCGCGAAGGCAAATGTGATCATCAGGAAATAGAAGCCCGAGAGGCGGATCGACAGCCAGCCGATCGGCACCGCGCAAAGCGCAGCCGCAAGAACCGCGAGCGGAAAGGTCAGGAGGATATCGGACCCGACATGCATGCCGACGATACCCACCGCATAACCGGAAATGGCGAAGAACGCTGCGTGGCCAAACGATACCAGCCCGGTATAGCCAAGCAGCACGTTCAGACTGAGCGCCAGCAACGAGAAAATCAGGATCTCGATAATCAGCGCCTGCACGAACTGCGGCATGCCCAGCAACGGCGCAACAGCCAGCGCGGCGATAACCGCGCCGAGCGCGCTCAAAAGGCGCAGCGGAACCGACGGCGCCAGCCGCCGCTGCGCAATGATCTCGGCCACGTTCATTCGACGTCCTCTTCATCGCGCCCCCAGGCGCGAATCAAAAGCACTGCAGCCATCAAGCCGAAGATGATGAAGCTGGCGGCTGCGGGATAGAGCGCTTTGCCATAAGTCTCGGCGAGGCCAATCAGCAATGCTGCCCAGAACGCGCCGGAAATATTGCCCAGTCCGCCAACGACGACGACGATCAGCGTCGTGATCAGCACCTCGAAATCGAGCCCGGGATAGATGCCGGTAATCGGAGCGCCAAGAACTCCGGCAAGTCCCGCGATCGCCGTGCCAAACCCGAATACATAGGTAAACAGGAGCCGGATATTAAATCCGAGACCGCTCACCATCGTCCGATCCGCGACCGAAGCGCGGATCAGGGCACCTGTTCTCGTCCTCTCAATGGCCAGCCAGGTTGCCACGAACAATACGATGCCGACGCCAATCAGAATAAGTCGGTAAGTGGGGAAATACGTACCGACGATCTGCACTCCGCCGGAGACCAGCGACGGAACCGGGATGCTGTGAATATCCTTCCCCCACAGCATCTTCATGATGTCGGCAAAGACCAGGGCAAATCCGAACGTCAGAATGACCTGATCCAGTTCGTTGCGCGTATAGAAGCGCTGCAGCCAGGACCGTTCGAGCGCCATGCCGACAAACGCCGCGCCGACGATAGCCGCCGCGATAGCCGCCGCGAAACTATGGGTGATAGTCCAGGCCGTCAGACCGAAATACGCGCCCATCAGATAGAAGGCGCCATGCGCGAGGTTGATCACCCGCAACATGCCGAATGTCAGACTCAGCCCCAGAGCGAGCAGAAACAGCAACATGCTGTAAACCAGCCCGTTCAACGTCTGCGCGATCAGAAAATCGAACACTGTAAAGTTCCGGTATAACCGGCATCCGCCGCGAGACGGATGCCGAATCTGAAATCAGACGCCGGGATCGCGAACAGCCTGGAAGGTGGCGAGAACCTTGTTATGGATCTCGTTGCCGTCCTTCACCGCCTCACGAATGTAGATGTTCTGTATGACGTTCCGGGTTTCCGGGTCGAAGCTGATCGGACCACGCGGAGTATCGATCTTGGTTTCGAGCACCGCTTTGCTCAACGCATCCTGGCTCGGAACTTTTCCGCCGAGTTTTCTGAAAGCGTTCCAGACCACCTGCGCGCCGACATAACCCGCGACCGAGTCGACGGTCGGAATGCTGTTGTAGGCTTTCCGATAATTGGCAACGAATGTCTTATTCTCCGGCGTGTCGATGCCGTACGCCCAATTCAGCGCCGAATAGACGCCGATTGCGGCATTGCCCTGCGCCTCGAACGTGTCCTCTTCCGCGAGATAGCCATAGCCGGCAAGCTTGATTGAATTCTGCAGGCCGAATGCCGCGAACTGTTGCACGAAACGGACCGCATCGCTGCCGGCATACGACGCATAGACCACATCAGGGTTGGCGCGCTTGATCTCGGTGAGGTACGGCGCAAAGTCATTGGTGCCGAGCGGCGCAAAAATCTCACCGACCCGCTCCGCGCCCTTTGCCTTGAACGTCTTCTCGAAGGCGACGATCGCTTCACGCCCCATCGCATAATCCGGGCCCGTGACGAATACCCTCTTGAAGCCTTTCTCCGCCATCCAGGTGCCCATCGGCTCGTTGGCCTGATAGACGCTCAGGCTTGAGCGGAATGCATAAGGATTGTTGTTTGCCTTTTTGAATATTCCATCGGCGGCGGCCCCGGTCGTTACCCAGACCTTTTTCGCGCGATTGACATATTCCTTGAGGCCGTAACCGATCGCGCTCGAGATCACGCCGAGAAGGACGTCGACATTATCCTGCTCGACAAGCTTGCGCGCCTTCCGCAGTCCTTCCTGCGGCTTGGCCTCGGTGTCCTCAATCACCAGCTCGATCGCCGTTCCATCGACGGACATCTTCTGTTCGTTGAAGAACATCTTGATGCCGTTGGTCTTGTTTGTCCCGAGGCTCGCATAGACGCCAGATAGCGGCGCCAGAACACCGACGCGCAACGGCTTGGCCTGCGCGATCGCCGGCGAGAATACGCCGGACGGCGCGAGCGAAAGCCCGGCGGCCGCGGTTCCGGATGCAAGCAAAGTGCGACGTGTAACCCCTTGTTTCGTCATGGTCGTCCCTCCGTTTGGATAGCTTGTCATTGTGGTTGTGATTTGAGGTTGTTGGCGGCGTCCAGCACAGCGCGAACGATACCTTCGTATCCCGTGCAGCGGCACAGGTTCCCGGACATGCCTTCACGCACGCTGCACTCGTCCTGATCCGGCATCCGCCGGATAAGATCGACGGCCGTCAGCACCATTCCCGGCGTACAGAAACCGCACTGCAGACCATGGTGCTTGCGGAAAGCGTCCTGCACCGCATGCATTTCGTTGCCGGTCGCGAGGCCTTCGATGGTCGTGATCTCGTGGTGACGCGCCTGAACCGCAAACATCAGGCACGATCGCACCGGCTGATCGTCGAGCAATACGGTGCAGGCACCGCACACGCCATGCTCGCATCCAACATGAACGCCCGTGAATCCCAGATTGTGTCTCAGAAAATCCGACAAGAGCATTCGCGGTTCCGCGAATTCGGAGAGCGTTCTGCCGTTGACCTTGAGTTCGATGACAATGCGCTCACTGGACATGGCGGTGCTCCGATCCGAAAATCGCTTCATTCAGAGCACGTCGAAGAACTCCTTGAAGGACATGACGCCGGAAATCTTCCGGATAATGATGGTCGCCGAACACTTCTATTCCGTCGATCGTTTCGTGGACGCCGTCGGCGATAACCTTGTCGGCGAGATCGCTGCCGATGATGATCTCTTCCAGAGCCGCCATCCGCACCGGCGCACCGGTACCGCCCGAGACGCCGATACGCAGATAAGCAAGCTGTCCGTTGTCATTGCGCGCCGCGACGACCGCAGCGGCAGCAATGGCAAAATCCCCATGACGCCGCGACGTCTCGACAAAGCTCGCGATGCTTTTCGCGGGCGGCAGCTTGATCTCGACATGACGGATATACTCGTCTGCGTCGAGCGCCGTATCGAGCGAGCCCAGAATGAAATCCCGTATGCCGAGCTTCCGCTCCTCGCGCTGGGAACGCAGCACGACATCGGCATCGAGCGTCATGAGCGCCAGCGGTATTTCAGCCCCCGGATAGGCCAGAGCCAGGGTTCCACCGGTCGTGCCACGGTTGCGCACCGCCCGATGGGCCACGTTGCCAACAGCCCTGGAGAGCAGTGGACAACGACGTGAGAGGACGTCCGAGTCTTCCAGCATGGCGTGGCGCGCAAGCGCGCCGATCCGAAGGGTATCTTCTCCACAGTCGATGTAACTGAGCGTATCGACCCGGTTCAGATCGATGATGGCCTCGGGAGACACGACCCGGAAATTCATCATCGGCACAAGACTCTGCCCGCCTGCCAGCAGACTCGCCTCGTCGCCGTAATTCGCAAGCGCCGCAGCCAATGCATCTTCATCGGCGACTTCGACATATTTGAAAGACGCCGGCTTCATTGCGCACCGGCGACGTGCCGCCAGATCGCCGGCGGAGTGATGGGAAGTTCCGAAATCGAGGTCTTGAACGTCGCCAGCGCATCATCCACGGCGCTGGCGATGGCGGCGGGAGCCGACATCGCGCTGTTCTCGCCACATCCCTTGACGCCAAGCGCCGTAAACGGCGACTGGGTATCGAAATGATCGATTGCCATTTCCGGCGCTTCCGATGCCGTCGGACACAGATAATCCATGAAGGAAGCCGACATCATCTGGCCGTTCTCGTCGTAGTCGAGATGCTCGTATAGCGCGCCGCCGACGCCATGAACGATGCCGCCCGCGATTTGGCCGCGGATAAGCTGCGGGTTGATCGGGACACCCACATCGTGCACGGCAATGTACTTGAGAACCCGCGGAACGAATGTCAGCGGATCGATCTCCACCATCGCGAAATCCGCCATGAAGCCGTATGTAGCGGCCGCGTTGACCCTGTTCTCTGAATCTGGCGAGCGAAGATTTGACGCGCCGTAGCTTTCGCTTACGTGCAACTGCACGGATTCGTCGGGAAGATCGCCGCGATTCCATTGTGTCGCCCCGGCGAGCTGCCGCAGAGAGAGCGAACGATTGCTGTTCCTGACCCTGATCACGCCATCGGCGATATCGAGCTGGTCGTCCGGAACGTCGAGGAGATGCGACGCAATGATGCGCAAGTGCCCGGCCAGTTTCACTGCCGCACGCTGAACCGCTCCACCGACGACAACGGAAAAACGGCTGGCATAGGTGCCGGTGGTGATCGTCCATGGCGTCGTCTCGGTATCGATGCGATCGATAACGTCGACATCTCGCACGCCCAGGCCAAACTCGCGCGCTACGATCTGCGCAACGGCCGTGGCATGTCCCTGCCCGGCACCTGCCGTTCCGATCTGCACGCGCAGACGCCCGGACGGATCGAGCGCGATATGAGCAAAATCATTGGTACCTGATTTTGCGTTATAGCCTTTCCTGGCGCGCTCTTCCGGCGAGAGCGCAAGGGTGACGTAGCCGATATTGGATGCCGCCGAGTGTACGCAGGTCGCCACGCCGATGCCGACAAGCCGGCCCTCGGCACGCAGCTTATCCCGCGTTCCCTCCCATTCTTCGCTGCGGAGGTGTTCGAGCGCACGATCGAGACAATTGTCGTAATCGCCACTGTCGTAGTAGCTTCCGGTCGTCGTCAGATACGGGAATTCGGCCGCCTTGAGGAAGTTACGGCGCCGCACCTCAAGACGATCGATTCCGGTTTCACGCGCGATAGCATCCATCAGACGCTCGAGCGAGAACATATATTGCTGGCCGCCATATCCCCGGTTCAATCCCGTCGGCAGCGTATTGGTCAGCACGCAGGCCGCTTCGATCGCGCCGCTTTCTATCCTGTAGGGTCCCGAGAACGTCGTGAGCGACCGCATCACGCACGACGGTTCGGGGGCCCGAAGATATGCGCCGACATTCTCGCGAATATCCATTCGGATTGCATGTACGCGACCGTCGTTTGAGATGGCGGCTTCGATACGCGAATTGCGGTCGGTTCCGCTGGCACTGCCAAGAAGGTGCTCGGCCCGGTCTTCTATCCACTTGACGGGACGCTCCGCCAACCGCGCGCAAGCGGCGATAAGCCCCATATACGGATAGACCATCGCCTTGTTGCCGAAGCTGCCTCCAATATCCTGCGGTACAATCACCCGGACACGCGAATCCGGAACGCGCAGCGCACGCGCCAGAACCGGCATCAGGGAAAACGGCCCCTGAAAATTCCCGTGAATGACGTAACCGTCGGTCTCCGGGAGATACTCCGCAATGACCCCGTAGGTTTCGAGCGGCGTCGAATTGTATTTCGGGAATTTCAGATCGACACCAACGATACGCTCAGCGTTGGCAAACGCGGTTTCCGGATCGCCGTAACGATACTGGTTCTTCCAGACGATGTTGGTACCGAAGCTTTCATGAAGCAGCGGCGCCGTTGCCTGTAAAGCCGCATCGACATCGGTAACGGCCGGCAACGCTTCGTAATCGATTTCAAGCGCGGAAACCCCGTCTTCCGCGACATAGCGATCGCGCCCCAGGACGATCGCGACCGGCTCACCGACATAACGCACCTTGTCGGTGGCAATACCGCGATATTCCGGCGCGCTGCGCACGATGCTCGGGAACGGATCGAGCACCGCGCCAAGATCGGCAGCCGTAAAAACGGCAACCACGCCATCAATGGCCAGCGCGGCGCTCTTGTCGATGCCGGCGATTTTCGCGTGCCCGTGAGAGCTGCGGGCGAACGCCGCATGAAGCGTTCCCGTGGCCACCGGCAGATCGTCTATATAACGCCCACGCCCGAAAAGAAGGCGCGCATCCTCCAAACGCCCTTCGATCTGGGGGAATGGCCGATCGCCAGGCAGCATCAACGTTCCCCTTGTTACCGGCCCTTGAAGTTCGCCGGCCGCTTTTCTTTCCACGCGTTCACGCCTTCGCGGAAGTCTTCCATTTGGCAGAGCACGGTCATTGCCTTGCCCTCCATTTGGAAGCCGCCGGCAAGCGACGTATCCGGAGCGTGAGACACCACCTGCTTCGCAAAGGCCGACGCGAGCGGCGACAGCTTCGAAAGATGCAGCGCCAGATCGTTGACTTCCTTTTCGATTTGATCGGCGGGATAGAGCCAGGTCACCAACCCCCACATCTCCGCCTTCTCGGCGGTGATCGGCCGGCCGGTCTGCACCAGGGCGCGCGCACGCCCCACGCCCATCAGGCGGACAGCACGCTGCGTTCCGCCGCTGCCGGGCAGCGCACCAAGCGTCACTTCCGGAAAAGCAAAACGTGCTGCCGGCGTTGCGATACGGAAATCGCAGGAAGAAGCGAATTCGAGGCCTCCGCCGTAGCAGTGACCGTCGATCACGGCGATGGTCGGCTTGGTCAAACGCTCGGGCGCGGACATCGAATAGGCAAGATTTGCAAGCTGGCGCGGCGGCACATTGACGAACTGGGGAATATCGCCGCCCGCGCTGAATCCCTTGCCCTCGGAAACACCGCGGATGATAACGACGCGTACCCGGTCGTCTTCCTCGATCATGTCGAAGAAGCGAACGATCTCCGCACGCATATGCATGGTGATCGCATTCAGCTTCTCAGGCCGGTTGATAAACAGCCGGCCGATCGGCGCATCTTTATCGATCTCGAAACGGAGATTGTCGGATTTGTACTCGAAAGCCATTGTCATTATTCCATGCTATAGGCGTCGGCCAGGCGCTGTTGCCTACTTGACCTCTTTGGAAGAGATGACCTTCCCGAAGACGGGAAGGATCTGCGTGATCGCGAATTCATGCCATGCCGGACTCGGGCTCGCGCAGCAATCTTCAACCACGGAAACGGCAAAACCGGCGTCGTCTGCGTACCGCGCGGCGCTTTCAACCACGAGATTGGTGGCCGTTCCGGCGATCAGAAGATCGCCGATGCCGTTGCGGCGCAGCCATTCAAGCAGCGACGTTCCGAAGAACGGGTTCACGCACTGCTTGTGAAAGACAACGTCACCAGCCTGCGGTGCGATATCAGGATGAAATTCAGCGCCCCAGCTTCCGCGCACAGCAACCTTATTGTCGCGCGCTTTTGCGATACGCGGGGCGACGCTTAATACGTCCTGATAGTCCTCGCGATAACCGAGCCCGACATAAACGACGGGCCACCCTCTGCCTCGTACATCGGCAATCAACGCCTTCAGATTGGCGATGAGATTACGATCGGCAACTATTTTCGCCAGACCGCCGGCGCCCACCTTGCCCTTGGGGTCAACAAGATCGTTCTGTACGTCGCAGATCAGCAATGCCGTCGTATTCACAGTCGAAAACCTCTTCTTCACTCGATTTCAGCGCAATGCGGCGACGGCACCGACAAGCTCGCGCAACCGGTTCTCATCGACAGGCCGCTTTGTCCGTACCGCTTCTTCCTTGATCTTCGTCAGGATGCCGGGCAGCGCGTCGGCCGGGACGGCAATCCCCATCTGTCTGAGCTTGGCCTCGACGGAGGCAACTCCGGACTTCTTTCCGAGCACGACTTCGCGTTTCTGCCCGACCAGCTCCGGCACGTAGCTTTCCGCGGTGAACGGTTCCTTCAGCAGACCAGCCACGACCATTCCGGATTCGTGAGAAAAGGCGCCACGACCGACAACAGCCTTGTGTGCCTGCAGCGTGATGCCGGAACGCTCTTCGACCAGGCGCGAAATATCGACGAACTGCGCCATGTCGAGCCCGCAATCCACGCCGTACAGGACCTTCAACGCCAACACGGTTTCTTCAAGCGAGGCGTTGCCGCTTCTCTCGCCGATGCCGTTGACCGTAACAGAAACGTATTCGGCGCCCTGTTGCACGCCGGCAATCGTGTTGGCGACGGCCAGCCCGAAATCATCATGACAATGAATTTCGATCGGGATGTCCGTCACTTTCTTCATCTCGCGCACGAGCAGGCCGACGATCTGCGGCGTCGCACAGCCGGTGGTGTCGACGATACGCACACGGTCGACGGTTCCAGCCCGATTGAACTGCTCAAGCAGGCGACGAAGCAGGGGAAGGTCCGAGCGGGTCGTGTCGTAAGGGCTGAAGATGACCGCGAGGCCACGCTCCTTGGCATAGTCGGTCATTTCACGCGCAAGCTTCAGGTACTCTTCATCACCGAGCTTGAGCTTGTTGACCCGCTGGATCGTACTGATCGGCATGCTCAGGCGCGCGGCATATGCACCCGTCCTGACGACCAGATCGATGTCGTCGCGACGCCCCCGGGCGAGCGCGCTGACCTTTGCCTTTAGACCCGCCCCCGCAATTTCCTCTATCGCCTGGCGATCTTCGTCCGAAGAAGCCGGGGTGCCCGCTTCGATCTCATATACCCCCAGGCGGTCGAGCGCATGCGCGATGTCGACCTTGTCCTGCCGGGTGAACACGATCCCGGCCTGCTGCTCTCCGTCGCGAAGCGTGCAGTCGGCAACGCGCACCGTTTGCGGAAACAACGAACCGCTGTGCGCTTCACCGCTAAAAGGGCTTGTTTCCCAGAATTTCTTGTTATTCGGATTTTGCATTCCGCCCACGCTTTTTCTTCAGCCCGGATCCCCCGGCTTCCTCTTTTTTGCCGATCCCCATATCCGTGAAGAGCTGCTTCATAAGCACTGTCGTGACATACAGATGCTCTTCCGCCATGGTGCGCGCGCGATCGACATCGCCGCGCCGGATCGCATCGACAATCGCGGAATGCTCATCGAGCGATTCCTGCATCCGCTGCGTTCGATGATTCATGCGATAGCCCAGGCGCTTCGTATGACTTGCGAGCGGGCCGAAAGCCTCGATCATCAGACGATTCTCCGACGCCTCAGCAAGCAGCGTATGGAAATCGGTATTGGCATCGACCCACTGAAGACGCTCCCCGCTCCGCAGGATTGCGCGCTGACGTTTCAGCTCCGCTTCGAGCTTGGCGATACGCTTTGGATTGGGATTTGCCGCCATGCGCGAGGCGCCGCAGCCCTCAATCGCCGCGCGGAACTGGAGAACCTGCGCAAGATGCGCAGCATCCAGGTCGACGATCCGTGCGCCGCGATTGGGCAGAAAAACGATCAACCCTTCGCCCGCGAGCTGCAGGAGGGCTTCCCGGATAGGCGTGCGCGAAAGGCCGAGACGAGCCGCGATCGTCTGCTCCGAATGCAGCGAACCGGGCTCCAGCCGGCCGATTACAATTGCCTTCCGCAATTGCAAAAGAGCCTTGTCACGCAGGGATAATGTGCGTTGGACACGTTGCATGCCGTGCCTGTAGCATACTATATACAACGGTGTAAATGGCGTGCGGGCGCACCTCGCGGCCGGGTGATTTCAGAGCGGATGCAAGCGGCTGCTTCGACATTCGCCGCATCGGGGGCGCCTCCTGATCGGCTCGATCGATGTCGACGAACGGAAGCTTCAACAACGCCGACGCAAGGCGACGTCTCGACCTGGATCGAATTCATCCGGCCGGTGCCGTGTCGTTATTTGCATTGCCGGTTTTGCGGCGTTGCGTGCCCGGCCAGACTTGGCAGGTCGACCAATGCCGGCGCGTTTCAAGCTTTCCGGCTATACAGATCGGGAATGAGCCGGCGGCCTGGACAACGCATCGATGCGTGTTGCGGGCAGCACCCGATCAGAAACAGCTTCTTCGAAATCCGCAGGCTCTTCGCGAGCATGTCTGCGACGCTACCATCGGGCAGACTGCGAAAGCGCGCGACCGCACCGCGCCAGCAACAAGCAATCTCGCGACGAGCCACGCGGCAGCAATCGACGCGCTTTCGCGGCGGGAGGTTGAACAGCGGCGTCGGCGGTCTCGCCAATCGCGAGAGTGAACATTCTTCCCGATCACCGGATCATCGAGGCCGGCGATCGAGCCGTCAGGATTGGGGACCGGCATGTCGATCGGTCCGGCGCGTTTTGGCGGGGACGCCAGAACGAACAAACTATGAACGGGACTGCCGCGGCTCTATCCGCGAACGATGCGTCGGAGAGGTTACGTTCTGCCGGTCGTCCGACGGCGCGCCGCCAGAACCGCAGCCGAGACGGTCATGGATCGAAACCGATCCGGCGATCGTTTCGACCGCACACCGGCCCCGGCGCCGCACGGGAACCGTCGATCATGCATCTGATCGTAGGTCGATCGTTTATCTGATCGTAAAATGGTCGGAGTGGCAGGATTTGAACCTGCGACCCCCTCGTCCCGAACGAGGTGCGCTACCAGACTGCGCTACACTCCGACTGTGGGGCGGCTTATAGCGTCGCTCCCATGGTCCCGCAAGATGGCCCGCACGCAGCACGGCCCAGATCTTCGCAGACAACATTTGCCAGCGACGCCGGTCTCGGTCATTGCTGCGCGGGGCGAGGCCTGCGGGCGCCGGCAGAAGCGGAACAGCCGTCCGGCCCCGGCTCAATGGCCGCGCCGGCCCCTGAACCCGACCTTCCCGCCCTGCGCGCTGACTCGTCCTCCCTCCCGGCTGTTCCCGCGTATAAATATAAAGTTGTCGTCATGTCGCCTGTCACATCGTCTGTCGCCGAACTGCAAACCTGCCTCCTCACGGCCGATGCCGAGGGAGACGCCGTGGCGCGCGCGGCGCGCGTGCTGGCCGAGGGCGGGCTAGTCGCCTTCCCGACCGAGACGGTCTACGGCCTCGGCGCCGATGCCGGGAACGGAGAGGCCGTCGCGCGGCTCTATGCGGCGAAGGAACGGCCGGTGTTCAATCCGCTGATCGCACATGTCGCCGACATCGACGCCGCCCGCCGGATCGCGCAATTCAACGAGGCGGCCGAAAAGCTTGCCGCCGCCTTCTGGCCGGGGCCGCTGACGCTGGTGCTGCCGCGCCGCGCCGGCAGCGGCGTGTCCGATCTCGCCAGCGCCGGGCTCAACAGCGTCGCGGTACGGGTGCCGGCGCATCCGGTGGCACGGGCGCTGCTCGCCGCCTTCGGCCGTCCGGTCGTGGCCCCTTCGGCCAATCGCTCCGGCCGTGTCTCGCCGACGCGCGCGGCACATGTGGTCGCCGATCTCGACGGCCGCGTCGATCTCGTCGTCGACGGCGGACCCACCCGCGTCGGCGTCGAATCGAGCATCGTCTCCTGCATCGACGAACCCGGATCGCCACCCACCTGGCTGCGGCCCGGCGGCGTCGCTCGCGAGGCCATCGAGCGCGTGCTCGGCACCCCGCTTGCCGAACGGCCGCGGCCGGCGCGCAGCGCGCAGGATGCGCCGCTCGCCCCCGGCATGCTGGAATCGCACTATGCGCCCCGCGCGCACCTGCGCCTCGACGCCGCCGATGTGCGGCCCGGCGAGGCGCTGCTCGCCTTCGGCCCCGGCGCGCCCGCCGGGGCGGTCATGACGCTGAACCTGTCGGCACGCGGCGATCTCACCGAGGCTGCCGCCAATCTGTTCTCGCATCTGCGGGCGCTCGACGCGTCCGGCGCACAGACCATCGCGGCGATGCCGGTGCCGCGCACCGGGCTGGGCGAGGCGATCAACGACAGGCTCGCACGCGCCGCCGCGCCGCGTCCATAAGGATCCATAACCTCCAGGGACCTCCAAGGACGACATCCAGGGATCCGTGACATCCGTGATATCAATGCGGCCATGACCAGTCCGACAAAACCCGTTTCCGCCCCATCGACGCAATCCACGCTGGCGCCCGATCTGCTGGCGCGCTTTGCCGCCATCGTCGGCGACAAATACGCGATCACCGACGCCGACACGCAGCACCCCTATCTGGTCGAGATGCGCGACCTCTATGTCGGGCACACACCGGTGGTGCTGCGCCCCGGCACGGTGGCCGAAGTATCGGCGATCCTCAAACTCGCCAATGAGACGCGCACCGCCATCGTGCCGCAGGGCGGCAATACCGGTCTCGTCGGCGGACAGATCCCGCTTAACGGCGAAGTCGTTCTGTCGCTCAACCGGCTCAACCGCATCCGCGAGGTGGATGCGGTGTCGAACACCATCACCTGCGATGCCGGCGTGACGCTGCAGCAGGCGCGCGAAGCCGCCGTCGCCGTAGACCGGCTCTATCCGCTGCTGCTGCCGTCGGAAGGCACCTGCACGATCGGCGGCAACCTCTCGACCAATGCCGGCGGCGTCACCGCCTTGTCGTGGGGTATCGCCCGGGCGCAGGCGGTCGGGCTCGAAGTGGTGCTGGCTGACGGGCGCATCCTCGACAATCTCAACAAGCTCAAGAAAGACAATACCGGCTACGACCTGAAGAACCTGTTCATCGGCGCGGAAGGCACGCTCGGCGTCATCACCGGCGCGGTGCTGAAGCTGGTGCCGCGGCCGCGCTCCGTGGAGACGGCATTCGTCGGCCTCGCCTCGCCGGAGGCGGCGCTGAAGCTGCTGGGTCTCGCGCTCAGCCGCGCCGGCAGCGACGTGACCAGCTATGAACTGATCGAGCGGCTCGGCATCGACGGCGTCCTCAAACACGTCGCCGGCACGCGCGATCCGCTTGCCGGCCGGCATGAGTGGTACGTTCTCATCGAACTGTCGTCGCAGGCGGAGAGCGGGCTGCGCGACACCCTGGAAGCGATCCTCGCCGAGGGGCTGGACAGCGGCCTCGTCGAGGATGCCGCGATCGCCGACAGCGGCGCACAGGCCAAGGCGTTCTGGCACATCCGCGAAATGTTCGCCGAGGTGCAGCGGCGCATCGGCGTGTCGATCAAGCACGACATCTCGGTGCCCGTCGCCACGGTGCCGGAGTTCATCGCCCGCGCACATGCGGCGACCCGCGCGGCCTTTCCCGGCTCGCGGCCACTGGCCTTCGGCCACCTCGGCGACGGCAACATCCATTACAACGTCATCCAGCCGGAAGACGTCGAAAAGGATGCGTGGGTGGCGCGCTGGGCCGAGGTCAACAAGGTGGTCTGGGATATCGTGCTGTCGCTGAACGGCTCGATCTCCGCCGAGCACGGCGTCGGCGTGATGAAGCGCGACGAACTGCCGGGCATCAAGAACCCGGTCGCCTATGCGCTGATGCAGTCGCTCAAACACATGCTCGATCCCAACGGAATCCTCAATCCCGGCAAGGTGCTGTGAGCAGCAACGCCGCTCTTGCCATCGCGCCGATAACGGATGACGAGATCGCCGCGGTCATCGCCCTGTGGCAGCGCTGCGATCTGACGCGGCCATGGAACGACACCGCAGGCGACATCGCCCGCGCCCGCGCGGGGAGCAATTCGGATGTGCTGGTCGGCCGCCGAAGCGGTGCGGTCATCGCGACGGCAATGGTCGGCCACGACGGCCATCGCGGCTGGGTCTATTACGTCGCGGTCGATCCCGCAGAACGCGGCCACGGCCACGGCCGCGCCATCATGGCCGCCGCCGAGGTCTGGTTGCGCCAGCGCGGCATCGCCAAATTGATGCTGATGGTGCGTCCGGAGAATGAACAGGTGCACGCCTTCTACCGCGCCGCCGGCTACGAGGAGCAGCAGCGTGTGGTGTTCGCCCGCTGGCTCGACGGCCGGCCGATGACGCCGTAGCGCAACTAGAGCGTTTTGCTTTTGATGGAATCAAAAGCAAAGCTCCAGACTGTTGTTTTGACGCGTTTTCTTCACGCGAACCGGTATCCACGTCGCTCGAAAACGCTTTAGAACAGCGACATCTGCTCGTCGTCCGCGGCGGGAGGCTTCGCCGATCGTGTCGCACGCGGCGGCGGCACAACGGCACCCTCGGCAAGCGGCGCGATATTGCGCAGATCGTCGTTGACGACCTTGTTGACCGTATCCGACACCGCGAACAGTTCGAGCTGATCCTTGGGCGCCGGCACCATCAGGCCCGCGACCTCGCGCGGATCGGCGCCCTCGTCGAGCCACAGATCGTAAGCTTCCGGCGGCAGGATCACCGGCATGCGGTGATGCAGCGCCTGCAGCGTCTCGTTAGCCTGCGTCGTGAGGATCGCGGCAGTGTCCATCTCCTCGCCGCCGGGGCCGCTCCAGGTTTCCCACAGGCCGGCGAAGGCAAACGGCGCGCAATCCTTGCGGCGGATGAAGAAAGGCTGCTTATGCGCCCCCTCGCGCCGCCATTCGTAGAAACCGTCGGCCGGGATCAGGCAGCGCCGGCGCTTCATCGCGTTGCGGAACGCCGGCTTCTCGGACGCCGTTTCAGCGCGCGCATTGATCAGCAGCGTAAAGGTCCGCGGGTCCTTCACCCAGGCCGGCAGCAGGCCCCAGCGCATCAACGCGAAATGCCGTGCGCCCTCGGCGATGCGGACCACCGGCACCGGCTGCGTCGGCGCCACATTGTAGCGCGGCGGAAAATTCGGCTGCTCGGCATAACGGAACAGGCGCCGCATCGCCTCCGGCACCGAAATGATCGCATAGCGTCCACACATGCGATGCGCTCAATAGCCCGCCAACACGAAATCTATCGCTACAGCCAAGTTGTTCTCTTATCCGTCCTCATCACCTCACACAACCTCCCGCAGCAAGCGCTGGGGAGATCCATTCCGCAGCGCCGCGTTCACGCCTTGCTGCTGTTGCGGTTGGTCCTGAATTTGTCGAATCCGCGATGGCGGAGGCGGACGCAATCGATGGAGCAAATCGGCCCTCCGGTCCGCATTCGGCATCGTCTGCTCAATGCCGGTCCGGCCGATAATCTCTTCATAGAGGGAAACCGCTCTCATCCTCAGCAGACATCGCGCATCCGCTAAGCAAAACACCGCGCTCCGCTAGCCGCAGACGACTTGCATGACATTATTCGAAAGCGCCGGCTTCAGCGGCTCCGACCGCACTCCTGCGAACGCTGTGCGCCTCCCAGCCTTGTGGCAACTGCAATCGAAGCGGATCGCGACCGAGCACCAGGAATTCCCGACCGGGCCCCAGCACCATGAAGCGGCGCCATACGCTCACCGACGGGCCCGCCGGGCGCACGATATCTTCGAGTACCGGGCGATATGCGATCCCACGCGGGCGCGTAAGCCACTGCGCGGCATCGGCCGAAAACGGGGCAAGATCGCCCCAGAGGTGATAATAGAGGCCACCATGGCCGAGAGCCATCGCGTCCGCCACCCGTCCATGCAGCGGCGCCATGGCGCCTGATATCGCCGCGGCGTTCACCGCCTCCAGAACACCCGGCCCTTCGACGATTGCCCAGTCCTCATAGCCAGCCTGGCCATCGAGCCACGGCACCGCAGAAATACGAAAGCTCGCGGTGCTTTTAAGTCCGGGGCAGTTACACCTCGCCAGCGCTTTTCCAAACGCCGCCAGACCTTGCTCATAATCGGCAACCGGCAATCCAGATTTCAGCGTGTGCCAAAAAACATAGGCGAACATCACGGTCCTCCCTAAGCTCTTGTGCTGCTGTGATCGCCATGGCGCCGCCGAACCCGGGCATGACAAGCCATATGGCGCCGATGACGGATGTTAGCCCTGGCGGCCGTCTCCGCACCATCCTAACAAAGTCGAAGCGCAGTCACCGCGACCTGTGGAAGGCTCACCAACCAACGCTTCCATTGTCCGAGCCATATCGCCGGGGCACGCCGACGAGGGCCTGGAGCAGCCGGCACACTCGCCCATATCTACACTTGCCCATATCTAACGAGTACTGCGCTATCGGCCGGAGGCCGGATCCCGCGCGGTCTGCATGGTCGCGGATATTCGCCCTCGCGCGTTCGGATGAGCGGCCGGCCGTGGCGGCCAAGGACCGCTCAAACCGGCCACGGCACCAATCCGTCGCTCCCGAGCAGTACTGTCAACTGACGTCTTCCTCGACCAGAACCCCTTGGCGTTCGAAGGTACTCCGGATGCTTTCGAGATAGGACAAGAACTGTGGCGACGTCCGTCCGGCGAGGCGGCGCGGACGAGGAATGTCAATCTTCAAATCCAGGTCTATCTTTCCGGGGCGCGGCGACATCACCAGCACCCGATCGGAGAGGAAAATCGCCTCGTCGATGCTATGCGTCACGAACACAACGGTGTTATTGATCCGTCGCCAGAGACGCTGCAAATCGATCGTCATCTGCTCACGCGTCAGCGCATCGAGTGCTCCGAACGGCTCGTCCATCAACAGCAGGCCCGGCTGCTGCACCAGCGCGCGACAGATCGCTACGCGTTGCCTCATGCCGCCGGATAGTTCGTCCGGATATTTCCGGGCGAAATCGATCAGCCCGACCTGCTTCATCAGATCACGAGCCCGGGGCCGATATTCGCTGATCTTCCATCCCTTCACTTCCACCGGCAGCAGGATGTTGTCCTCGACCGTGCGCCATTTCAGCAGCAGGTCGCGCTGGAACACAACAGCCATCCGCGGGTGTGACCGGGTGACAAGCTGCGAATTGATCCGCACCGTCCCGTGATCCTGCTCAAGCAGACCGGCCAGAATTGCCAGCAGAGTGCTTTTTCCGCATCCACTCGGGCCGACAATCGAGACAAATTCACCGGGTGCGATGTGCTGATCGATGCACTCCAGCGCGCGGACCTCCTCACCGGCCCGCGTTTCATAGATCTTTTGAACCTGCTGGATATCGATCTCGACGCCGCTGTCGGCGGCCGTGGCATCGGTTGGCTGCATGACGCTCATAATTCAGCGCACCCGCACGAAAGCGCGTTCGACGAAATGGATCGCGTAGAAGGTCAGGACGCCGAGAATCGAGATCATCACCAGCGCCGCAAAATTCATCGTCGAATCAAATTGGGCGTTGGCGGTGAGCTGGCGATAGCCGAGCCCCTGCTCCGAAGCCACGTATTCGCCGATAATCGAGCCGATCACGGCGAGGCCGATGCCAACCTTGAGTCCACCAAACACGCTCGGCAACGCCGTCGGCAGACGCAGCTTCCAGAATGTCTGCCGTTCCGATGCGCCCATAGACTTCAATAAACGCACCATTTCCTCCTCGAGCTGTTCAAGGCCGACGACGGTCGCGATCACGATCGGAAAGAAGGCGGTCAGAAAGCTGATGAGAATCTTCGGCATGAAGCCGAAGCCGAACCAGAGCACCAGCAGCGGCGCGAGCGCAACCTTCGGCACCGTCTGGAAAGCGATCAGCAGCGGATAGAGAACCCGCTCGATTGCCTTGGAGTAGAAGATCAGCAGCGCCAGCGGCACACCGATCCCGACGGCCATTCCGAAGCCACACAGCACTTCGAACAGGGTGTAGTAAGAATCGTGCAGGAGGATACGGTGGTCGACCACAAGTCGCCGCCCGATCTGATACGGCGTCGGCAGGACAAGCTCCGAAATCCCGACCAACGGCACGATAACCTGCCAAAGCGCCAGCAGGGCCAATGCAAACAGAATGGCCCCGCCATTGCCAAGCGCCATATTGCGTTTGGAGAGCTTACGCGCGGTCTTCACGTCAATTGAACCTCAGCGGCCCGAGCCGGTTCAGGCGCCGGGCACCAGATCATTGTTGATATAATCGCCGATCGGCTTGCGCGAGGTAATTTCACCCGCGGTCAACAGCGCGTCGAGCGTATCCTCAACGGCGACCGGGTCAACCCAATTGATGGGCTTGCCCGGCGTCTGCTCGACTGCCTTGTTGAGCGCCTGCACCTGCTTGGTCACGATGTCGAGGCTGAGCGGGGTATTCCAATGTTTCAGCATGACCTGGGCGGCCGCCCTCGGATCTGCGATCGTATCCTGGAAGCCGCGATTGATTGCACGCAGCATCGCCGTGACGATCTTGGGATTCTGTTTCAGGTAGGCGTCGCTGACGATCAACGAAGCACCCATCACCCGCAGGCCGAACTTCGGCAGATCGAGTTGCGCGAATGCGTTAGCGCCGAACTTGTCTTCGAGGATCGGAACGTCGTTGCTGGTATAGACCGAGATGACGTCAACTTTTCCGCCGACGAGAGAGGCGACGCGCGCCTGCGCCGCAAGGGTGGCTATCGAGAAGCTGTTGCAGTCGAGGTTGTTCTTCTTGCACAGCACCTTGATAAAGGTTGTACCGACATCACCGATCGAATGGCCAACTTTCGCTCCGACAAGATCCTGCACCTTGGTGATCGGCTTGTCGGCGCGGGAAAGAAGAACGTTGGGCGCAGCCTTGTTATAGAGCCCGACGATCTTGACCTGCATGCCCTTGGAGATTGCCTGCGCCGCGTAGACACCGGGTATCCACGCCGCCTGGTCCTGCCCCTGCACGATCGAACCAAGCGCCGTTTGCGAGCTGGTTCCTTCGCCGAGCTTCACGTCGAGCTTTTCGTCGGAAAAATAACCTTTGTCGAGGGCGACATAGAGCGGCGCAAACTCCCCCTTCATCTTCCAGCTAAAGCGGATCGTGACGCTGGTCTTATCCTGCGCGCTCGCCGTATCACCGGTAAAAGCCAGGAGCGAGAGAGCCAGCGCTGCCGCCAGAATCCTTGTCATCGTAGATTTGATCATCCTCATCCTCCCTCATGTTTTACTTGTGTAGGCTGCCACCTACATTCACCTTAGACCGAAGCACCCGATCGTGAGACTTCTGCCTCTTTCGACGGCAACGGCGCGATCAGGCCATCCGCCTCCAGCAGCGGAAAGACGCCGCCACCGCACATCATGTCGACAAGCTGTCTCGGAATCGCGGCGGCTTTCAGAACTTGTCCGGTCTGCTCGTTGCGGACGGTGAAGTCATCGACCGAAACGACCGCGGTTTGTCCTTCCTGAAAGGCGGCATGGATGCCGGGACACTCGAGCGCAAGCAGGCCGAAATTGACGCAATTGCGGAAAAACAGTCCGTTGATGGATTCCGCGATCAGACATCCGACCCCGAGATTATAGAGCGACAGCGCGGCCGGACGGCTGGACCCGACTCCGTAATTGCTGCCGCCGATGATAAAATCGCCCCGCCGCATCTCATCGACCCATCCGGGGCGGTTGGCCTGAAACACGTACCGGACACGTTCGGCCTCCGGCAGATACAATGCCGGACCAGGCATCATCAGATCGGTATTGATATTGTCGCCGAACTTCCAAACGCGGCCGGAAATCATACGAGAGTCTCCGTCATGTAATCGGCCGGATCAGCGATGACGCCGGCGATGGCGGAAGCGGCGACCGTTGCCGGAGAGCCCATGAAAATCCGAGCCGTCGGATCGCCCATCCGGCCTTTAAAGTTTCGCGTGCTCGCCGTGATGCAGGTCTCGCCCGCACCAAGGACGCCCATATGTCCGCCGCCGCACGCGCCGCAGGTCGCCGGGGTCACGACGGCCCCGGCATCCATCAGTGTTTCGATATAGCCAGCCTTGAGCGCCTGACGATAGATTGCCTGCGAACCCGGAGTGACAAGGAAGCGGACACCGGGCGCCACGCGGCGGCCTGCAACGACTTTTGCCGCGATTGCCAGGTCGTCGAGATTGCCGTTTGCGCAGGATCCGATGAACGCCTGATCGATCTTCTCGCCGGCCACCTTGCCGACCGGCTGGGCATTCTTGATCATCGCATCGGGAAGCGCCACCAGCGGCTCGATGATGTCGAGATCGAGCGTCCGGCGATCGGCGTAAGTCGCGTCGCTGTCCGGCATCTGCGATTCGAACGCCTTCGGGTTGCGCTCGCGGATATAGGCTTCCAGCCGGTCGTCGGGCTCAAAGATCGAAAATTCCGCGTTCAGCTCGGTGCCCATCGTCGCGATCGTGCGGCGCGCATCGAGGCTCAGATTTTTGAGACCCGGCCCTCCAAACTCGACATTATAATTCGAATGATCGCCATGGATCTGTGCGATATGGAGAAAAAGGTCTTTCGCGGTCACGCCGGGACGCAATTTCCCGGCGATATCGTAGCGGATCGTATCGCACACCGCGAACCAGGTCTTTCCGGTAATCGCCGCATAGATGATGTCGGGGCCGCCGATGCCGCGTGCAGCGCAGTTGAATGCGCCTCCTCCCCCTGTATGAGAATCGGAGCAGACCAGCACAGTGCCCGGTAACGGATAGCCTTTGTCCGCCGCGACTGTGTGGGCGATACCCTGATCGTAGCCGACATCATGCAGGCGCTTGATGCCGAACTTCTCCGCAAATTTGCGTCCGGTGATCTGTGCCTGGGCGCAACTGCGATCCGGCGCCGGTACCCGATGGTCAAAGATCACCGCGATCCGATCCGGATCGGCGATCTTGAGCGGGTCGCGCCAATAGACGGGAAAGAAATTGCTGTCGTAGAGTACGACAGTTTCAACATCGACGACGACGAGATCTCCGGTCGCAACATGGGACCGCTGGCTGGCCCGTGCGAGTATCTTGTTGAGAATGGGACTTCCCAAGTTCGCTCACTCCAGATGATCTGTTGCATCGGCACCGGGCCGTCGCTTCCGATGCTGCGTCCTCGGAGTGGGCTTGTCATTCTCTCAGAAACCGAATTG
The DNA here is from genome assembly GCA_035556795.1 of Pseudolabrys sp. Classification (GTDB taxonomy): domain Bacteria; phylum Pseudomonadota; class Alphaproteobacteria; order Rhizobiales; family Xanthobacteraceae; genus Pseudolabrys. The sequence goes on from DATMEV010000017.1 coordinate 67,757, forward strand.
CATTAGGAGTTTCCGAATAGAAAAATTCGAATTGGAGACCGGCCATGGAACTGCGCCACATGAAGCATTTCGTCGTCGTTGCCGAGGAACTCCATTTCAGCCGGGCGGCCGAACGACTCAGAATTTCTCCACCGACCCTGACCGAGCAGATCCAGAACCTGGAGCGCGATCTGGGCGTCCGGCTTTTGCATCGCACGAAGCGTACGGTGGCGCTGACAGAGGCGGGCAGCCGGTTTCTGGAGGAGGCCCGCCTGACGCTGCGACAGGCCGAACGGGCGGAGATCGCAGCCCAGCAGGCCGGCCGCGGCGAAGTCGGCCGGGTCGAAATCGGCTATGTTTCATCGGCATCGTGCACGGGCCTGCTGTCGCAGGCCATTGCGGATTATCGCCGGACCCATCCGATGGTCTACCTGAATATCCGCAAGATCGAGACGCCATTGCAGCTCGAACAATTGACCGAAGGGCATCTCGACATCGGCTTTCTGCGGCCGCCTTCCCGCTACCCGCTCGGCATCTCAGGCCTGGTGATCTCGCAGCAACGACTGGTCCTGGTGCTGCCGACCGGTCACCGGCTTGCAAATGTCAAGATGGTCCTGTCATCGATGCTGGCCGACGAATCGTTTATCGTTCCAAGCTTCGAGCGAGACGCCGGCATCTATCAACATACCGCGGAGCTCGGCCAGCAGGGCGGCTTCCAGATCCGGATGGAAGGACGTGCCCCTGATTTCTTCACAATCGTTACCATGGTCGCCTCAGGATTTGGCATCGCGGTCGTACCGCAGTCCTGCAGTTGCATTCAGATTCCCGGCGTCGTCTACCGGCCGTTAGAACCGCAGCAAAGCCCCGCGGAGCTGGCGGCCGCTTTCCGGCGTGACGAACGCGCGCCGGCGGTCCGTATGTTCATCGACCAGTTGCGGCGGATGGCAAAGGCGCTGAAGCCGATCGACCAAGCGATCGCCTAGCCGGCGGCGTCCAGCCGGCGAAAGCGAGCCTGTGCCGCCGGCCAGATCTGCGGATTTGCGAGGCTCAGCGGCCGCTCGCCACGCAGCAGACGAACCGCCTCTTCGCAAGCGATCCGTGTCATGCGCTCGGTGCTGTCGGCGGTCAGCGAGGCAAGATGCGGCGTCAGGAGCACATTATCCAATGTATGAAAGGCATTATCGGCCGCAATTGGTTGTTGCGCGAACACATCCAGTGCGGCGCCTCGGATGCGTCTGGCAGCCAGCGCCGCGACGAGCGCTTCGTCATCGATCAATTGACCGCGCGCAACGTTGACCAGAAGCGCGTCTGATTTCATGCGTGCAATCAGGTCGCTGTTGATCATGCCTCTTGTTTCAGCCGTCAGCGCGCACGACAAGACGACAAAATCGGAAGCGGAAAACAACGCTTCCAGATCTGCATGTTGGACGAAGGACGGCAGGTTAAGCCGGTTCCGCTGCGTGCCCAGCACGCTCATGCCGAACCCGTGAGCGCCGATCGCGGCAATCCTCTGGCCGACATTGCCCAAGCCGACGATCCCGAGAACCTTGCCCCGAAGCTCGAACGCATCGGGCCGCGCCGTCCGTGCAGCATGCCAGCCGCTTGTCCGCAGCGTCTGGTCTGCCTGCCGCAGGTGACGGGCCAGATCGAATATCGCGGCGAAAGCGTGTTCGGCGACCGCCTGGGCATTGGCGCCCGGCGTATTCGCAACCGGGATGCCTAATGCACAAGCGGCTTCCATCGGTATGAAATCGAGGCCGACACCATGACGCACGATGCCACGAAGCTTCGGCGCATGCGCGATGACATCGGCCGTGACCGCGGTGCGGACGATCAGCGCATCGGCCTCGGCGAGATGTGCTTTCAGCGCACCACGATCCGGCACGATCAAGGTACAGTTCGCCGCGGCCAGGATAGGTTCCCCGACGGCATGCAGCGGATCCGTCGCAACGACGCGCCATCCCGCCATCAGCCGACCGCAAACTTTTTCAACGTCGCCTCGCGCAGCGTGACGCCGAGACCCGGTCCATCGGGAATGGCAACCTTGCCGTTCTGCGCGACCAGCGGCGGATCGGTAAGCTCGAACCGGATCGGATCAAAGGCGATCGGATATTCGCACAGCATGTAGTTCTCGATGCTACCGAGCAATTGCAGCATGGCGGCGAACCGTATCGCGGGCCCGAAGAAGTGCGGGATGCACGGAACCTGATAGGCATCGGCAAGACTGGCGATGCGGCGACATTCGGAAATTCCCTGACGCAGATCCGGCTGGACGATGTCAGCAGCACCAGCGGCAAGGAAGTCGCGCGCATCCCAGCGGTTGAAGATCTCGTGCTCCCCGACCGCGACCGGCGTCGTCATCGATTTCGCAAGATGTGCGTAACCAGGCAAGTCAAACGGCGGCAGCGGCTCTTCGAGCCAATGAAGCTGGAATTTTTCCAGCGCCGTCGCCTTCTGCGGCGCAAAGCTGCGGCTCCAGCCTGAATTGACGTCCGCCATCAGCTTCGTCGCTGCACCGACCGGCAATGCTTCACGCGCCGCGCCAACGATGGCTTCATCGTCGGCGGACGGAAAGCCGATCCGGATTTTGACCCCCGCAAATCCTTCGGACGCACGCTTCCCGACTTCGGCACCGATCTCCGCCCGAGAAACCTGACCGAGGCTGGCATAGCAGCTCACTTCATCCCGGCACGAGCCGAGCAGACGCCGAACGGGCTGATTGGTCACCTTGCCGAGAATGTCCCACAAGGCCGTGTCGAGCGCACCGAGCACATAGGATTCGAGGCTTCGATAACGGCCGAGCGTGTTCAATACGACGAACATGTCCCGCCATCGCGCGCCGATATCGAGCGGGTTCTTCCCGATCAGGATTGGCGCAAAGGTTTTGTCGAGCATCGTCAGCGCAGCCATATCCCCGGCAGGCGGCCCGTCGATGTCACCCAACCCCACAACTCCCTGATCGGTGAACACCTGCACGACGATGATCAGACGCTCGGTCAGCTCCATATGAGCAAAGCGGATGGGCCGATCATATTTGCTGGAGAGAACCGTTGCCTTGATGTCCGTGATCTTCATTGAGTGCACCAGACGTCGGGAGCGTTGCGCTTGCAAGCGACTACCTCACAGGGCCGCAATTCTCAATGAGTTGGTATTCGGAGAAAGAAGCACTTTATTCGGAAACACCTCGGCAACGTCACCGGCAGCAGGCCGCATCGGCGCAGGAATGTTCGCGCCGAAGCAGGCCGGGGCCGCACGAAGATAGATTTTACCCTGAATTCGTCGCGCCGCTTTGCGAGGCAGCCTGAAACACGACAAGGAGCCGGTGGCTCAAAAGCACGAGCCAGTTACCGCGCCACCGCCGACGATCATTTGCGTTCCTGCAGATAACGGCGGAGGAACGCTGCAGTCGCTTCATAATGATGCGCCAGCAATGCGCGTGCACGCTCGACATCGCGAGCCAGCGCCGCGTCAAGAATCGAACGATGTTCGGCCGATACATCACGTTGACCGGTCTCAACCGTCAGCGAGAGGCGCCGATAGCGATCGGATCGGTCATAAAGCTGGTCGCAGAAATTCAGCAGGACAGGAGAGCCCGCGGCGGAAATCAGCGCGGAATGAAAATGCGCATGGCGCCCCGCCCATTCCTCATTGTGAATGGCTTCGTCGCCCTGCTTGCGTGGCAGTCGTTCGAGCCGGTGCAGGCTGGCGATCGCCTCTGCCTCCCAGTTCTCGTCGCCTTGGGTGATGGAACGTTCAAGAGCCCAGCCTTCGAGCTGGATCCGCATCTGCACGAGATCGTCAAGCTCTGCCAGCGTCATCAGCGTCACGCGATAGCCGCGATTGTGCTCCCCCTCGACCAATCCCGCGGCGACGAGGCGCGCCAGAGCTTCTCGCACTGGCGAAACGCTCATTCCGCACATCTGTTGAAGCTGCTCGAAGCGCAGTTGTTCGCCCGGCGAGAGCGCCCCCGTGAGGATTGCGGCACGCAGGGTTTGCCACGCTTGTTGGCTTCGGCTCGTCATCTGGAACAACTTTCGAAAATATTGACTTCCTGCGAAACTATTACAATACTCCCTGAAAGAACAGGGAGCAGCGCTCGTCTCCGCCATTGTAGTCCGCTTGCTGCCGACTCTCTGGCACGCTTTGGGAGCCGGGATGAGCGAATGCAATCCGCACATCGTCCTGGAGGAAATATGTTCAAGGCACTGGGCGCGTTCGGCCTCTTGTTGGCTCTGACCTGGTCACCCCCGATATCGGCTGCCGAAGTAACAATCCGCTTCCCGGTTGAATATTCGCTTGAGATTGCGCCGGGTGTCGCCAATCAGGAATTCAAGAAACTGGTCGAGGAGCGCACGGGCGGCCGTGTCGAGGTGAGATTCTTCCCGAGCGGCAGTCTCTACAAAGGGCTTGATCTCGTTCAGGCACTGCTGCGCGGCGATGCCGAGATGTCGACATTGACCGCGGCATATTGGGTCGCGCTGTCCCCGAAGCTCGCGATCTTCGAACTCCCCTATGCCTTCCCCACGCGGCAGGCTTTCTATCGGGCCGTGGACGATCCGGGCTTCATCGATGGCGCTTACAACGAAGTAGAGAAGAAAGGCGGGAAGGTAATCGGAATCCTTCCCTACGACCATTTCGGGATCGCGACGCGCAACAACGCATTGCGCATGCCGAAGGACATCGCCGGCTTGAAGATGCGCGGCCTCGGGAAGATCAATGCAGCAATGTTATCGAAGCTCGGCGCGACCCCGGTGTCGCTTAATCTCGTGGAAATCTCGCCTGCCCTGCAACAGGGCGTGATCGACGGGCTGAACGCGCCGATCGACATCATGCTCGCCTACAAGTGGCACGAGTCGGTCAAGCACATCACGTTCGCGCCCGCTTACATGTCGTTCTATCCCTGGACGGTGAATGCCGCCTGGTGGAACAAGCTTGATCCGTCGCTCCGCAAGACCATCCAGGAGACGGCTACGGAAGTGGCGCAGAAGCATCGCGTTCGCATGGAAACCGCAACCGCAAAAGCAATGGACACGCTCCGAAACCAGGGTGTGGATGTTCACGTGCAGACGGAAGCGGAGCGGTCCGCCTGGACTGCGGCATCAGAGCCTGTCTGGACCGAATACGAAGCGCAGGTCGGCAAGGACCTGATGGATCGCGTGCGCGGATACGCCAGATAATCTTCACCCAACTCGCTTGCAACAATCGGAGATCGGAAAATGCTAAGAGCATTATTGGGGTCATTTACCCTTGCCATGACGGTGGCCGTAACACCGGTCGTCGCCGCGGAAGTGACGATCCGGTTTCCGATAGAATACTCGCTGGAGATCACCCCGGGCCTCGCCAACCAGGAGTTCAAGAAACTGGTGGAAGAGCGCACCAATGGCCGCGTCGAGGTGAAACTCTACCCGAGCGGCAGTCTCTACAAAGGGCTCGATCTGTTGCAGGCATTGCTGCGTGGCGATGCGGAGATGACCACGCTGATCTCGGCCTACTACAGCGCGCTGTCGCCGCGTCTGGCCGTGTCGGAGCTTCCCTACGCGTTTCCGACCAAGGAAGCATTTTACCGCGCTGTTGACGGCGGCTTCTTCGAGAAGGCCTATGCCGAAGTCGAGCAAAAGGGCGCGAAGATCATCGGCGTTCTGCCATTCGACTATCTCGTCCCCGGCACGCGCAACACCGCGATCCGCAAGCCGACCGATTTCAAGGGCCTGAAGATGCGTGGTCTTGGTCGCGTCAATCTCGCGATGCTGCAGTCGCTCGGGGCAACACCCGTTTCGCTGAACTTCGTCGAACTGTCGCCGGCCATCCAGCAAGGCGTCATCGACGGCCTGAATGTCCCGACCGACAATTTCATGATCTACAAGTGGAACGAGAGCATCAGGAACGTCACCTACGCGACGTATTACATCGCTTTCTATCCATGGATGGTGAATGCCGCGTGGTGGAACAAGATTGACCCGGAACTGCGTAAAATCATCCAGCAGACGGCCATCGACGTAACCAAGGCGCATCGCGCCCGCGCCGAAGCGGAATCGCAGAAGGCAATCACCGCCATGCGCGCTGCGGGCGTCAACGTTCACGTCCAGACCGATGACGAGCGCAAGGAGTGGATGGAAGCCACCAGGCCGATCTGGAAGCAGTTTGAAGGACAGATCGGCAAGGAACTGATCGAGGAAGTCCAGAAGTACTCCAAATGAGCGCACTGCGTCGCCTCAGTACCATTCTTGCCAGAATCGAAGACGGCATCGCGGCATTCGTTCTTGCCGCGGTGCTGTTCATCGTGACCTATGAAATCCTGCTGCGCTCGCTGTTCGGCATGTCCAATCTCTGGACTGACGAATTGTCGCGCGTTCTGCTGATCGTCATGACCTATGTCGCAGCGGTCGGCCTGACACGTGACGGCGCCAATGTGCGGATCGAGCTGTTCGTCGACCTGCTGTCTGAGGCAACACGTTCGCATCTCGAGCGTCTTGTCGACGTTTTGAACCTGCTTTTCTGTCTGGCGGCAACCTGGCTCGGCTATCTCTACGTCCATGAATCAGCGCTGTTCGGCATCTCCTTCGCGCATTCCAATCTGCCATTTCCCGTCTGGGTCGCGCAGTCGATAGTGCCGATCGGCTTCGCCCTGATGAGCTTTCGATTGATCCTCCGGCTCGTCGGCATCCGCCCCGATAAACCTGTTGCCAGCGTAGAGGCCTGAGCGTGACCGTCGCACTGATCGTATTGCTGCTGGTTCTGCTGGCCATCGGCGTCCATGTCGGATTCGCACTCTGGCTTGTCGGGCTGTTTGCGGTATTCGTTTTTCAAGTCACATCGCCGACCCAGATCGCGCAATCGATCTATTCCGGCCTGGACAGTTTCGTGCTGCTGGCGATTCCGTTCTTCATCCTGGCCGGCAACATCATGTTGCGGTCCGGATTCGCGCAGTACCTGTTCCAGCTGATGCAGAGCATCGTCGGCGGCATCTCCGGGGGAGCCGCGCTGGGTGCCAGCGGCACGTCGGCGATCTTCGGTTCGATGACCGGCTCTTCGGTGGCATCGGCCGCGGCGCTCGGCCGCGTCATTATCCCGACCATGGGCAGCATGGGTTATCCGCGCTCGTTTACCGCCGGGCTGATGGCCGCCGGCGGCACGCTGGGTATCCTGATTCCGCCGAGTGTCACATTCGTGATCTACGCGGAAATGGCTCAGGAATCGGTCAAGGACCTGTTCCTGGCCGGCGTTGTACCGGGGATCGTTGCCGCGTCCGCCATCGGGCTGGTTGCGTTCGTCATTGCACGGCGAAACGGCTACGGCGAACAGACGTGGGTGTTTTCCTTCCGCCGCATCGGCCGGGCGCTGGTGCTCGCCGGTCCGGCGCTGATGATGCCAGGCATCGTGCTGGGCACCATCTATCTTGGCTTGCTGACGCCGACCGAAGCGGCCGCCGCTTCCGTGGTCTATGGCCTGATCGTCGGCATTTTCTTCTATCGCACGATCGGGCTGCGGGACCTTCCTGCGGTGTTTGTCGAAAGCGCGCGGTCGACCGGCGCGATATTGTTCATTCTCTCCGGCGCACTCTTTGTCGGCATGGTGGCGACGCTTGCCGGTATACCGGATGCGATCGTGGCGGCCATCAAAGCGCAGGAGCTGTCGCCGTTCGGTTTCCTTTTTCTGGTCACGGCGGTACTGCTTGTTCTCGGTTGCTTCCTCGACGGCTTTACGTTGCTGACTGTCGTCACGCCTTTGCTGCTGCCGTCGGTGAAGTCACTGGGGATCGATCCGATTCATTTTGCGATCATTCTGACGCTGAATATCGAGATCGCCGCGATCACGCCGCCGATCGGATTGAACCTGTTCGTCATAGCGGGCATTTCCGGTACAACGATGAAAGAAGTGGTTGCCGGTTCATTCCCGTTCGTGTTCGCTCTGCTGGCGGTGGTCATCCTGATCATTTTCTTCCCGCAGATCGCGCTTGTTCTCCTGTAAGGAATCCGAGGCATGCCAGAGCAAATCGTTGACGCGCATCATCACATCTGGCGGCAGGCGGATCAGCCGTGGCTGCAAGGGCCGACCGTCCCGCGCATCTTCGGCGCATATGATTCCATCAAGCGCGACTATCCGGTCGAGGAGTTCAAGGCCGACCTTGCCGGCACCGGCGTGACGAAGTCGGTTTATGTCCAGACGAATTGGTCGCCGGCGCGCGCGGTGGAGGAGGTTGAGTGGGTTCAGGCCGAGGCGGATCGCGCCGGATGGCCGCATGCCATCGTCAGCTTTGTTGACATGCAAGCGGAGAATGCGCCCGAGGTGATGAAGGCGCAGTCGCGCTTTCCGCTCATGCGCGGCGCGCGGCAGCAACTTCACTGGCACGAAAACGAGCTCTATCGCTTTGCGCCGCGACCGGACATGATGAACACTGCCGTGTTCCGCAAGAACCTCGCGCATCTTGCCGAATACGGCTGGCATTTCGAGTTACAGCTATTTGCGTCGCAGATGGCGGACGGCGCGGCATTGGCGGCGGCCTTCCCATCGATGAAATTTGTCCTGCAGCATGCGGGCATGCTCGAGGATCTCAGCGCGCCGGGACGCGTCGCCTGGCGCGAAGGCATGAAGAAGCTCGCTGCACAGCCGAACGTCTACACGAAGTTCTCCGGCCTTGGCACATTCATTCGTCGAAACGACCCACAACACATCGCCGATATCGTTGGTGCGACGGTCGAACTGTTCGGAGCCGATCGCTGCATGTGGGGCTCGAACTTCCCTGTCGAGAAAATCTGGACGGACTACGCATCTATCGTGACAGCAATCCGCGATGCAGTGGCCGGGCTTGACGTCAAATCACGCGCTGCGATCCTGCATGATACAGCAAAGCAGCTATATCGGCTCGATTGACGACCAGCCGGGCCGTGAAGCACTCGGACAATCTCCTGGCTGCAACGATCTGGGCACGCGAAAATTAGGAGTTGATGGGCGCGAGCAGGTGACCGCCGCTAATCTCGCCGGGACCTCCATCGACGCCTTCTCGGAACAGCGGCAGCCCGCGTTCCGACAAGCCTCCATCCCGGTTTTCGCATAGGGATCGGCCGCGATCTTCTCTGCGCCGCCCGGCGGGAGCAGAAGCAGCGGCAGACTTCTTGCGCTGCCTTTGCGAATTCTCGACATGGTGTGCGGCGCGCTCTTCGAGCGCGTCCCTGTCCAGTACGCAGGGTTAAGAGCCTGTTTACCACGACCCGGGACACTCGCAGGCGCCGGATGTCCCGGCACATCGTCACACGAAAGCCGTTCCATGAGCGCTCCGAAGTCCGATCCAGCCGAACCGGCGCCCTTGGCCGCGCGGGAGCCTTTGGCCGCACCGGAGCCCCTGGCCCCGACCTCGCTGTCGGCTGCCAACATCAATCCGGTGACTTGGCTGGCGACCGACTACCTCAACCATTTCAACGAAGCGGTGATGCTGCTCGACCAGTGCACGAGCGATCCTGCCTGTCTCGCGGAGCTTCTGGCTTGGCAGCCAAAATCCTATCGGGAGCATTTCGCCGCCTCGCACTTCAAGGACCGCCACATCACGCTTGCCGCTTATGATGCCGCGGATCCCGGGGCTCGCCACGATCTCGAGAGCCTGTCCGACATGATGTCGGCGGTGCTGCAGGCGACCTGCGTCGCGATGCGCGCGCAGATGGCGCCGGAGGAAGCGCAGGCGCTCGTCCACAGCGTCGCAGGTGCGCTGAAGCCGCTGATCGCGCGCGCCGGCGCCGTGATCAACGGCGAGGCCGCCAACAGCGCCGCAAGTGCCGCCGCCCCACAGGCCGCGGCCGACACCATCCTGACGCGCCGGTGAGCGACCCCCGCCTCTATCCCGACCGGCCGTTCCTTGCGGTCTCTGCCGCGGTGGTGCGCGCGGACAGATTGCTGATCGTGCGGCGGGCGCGGCGACCCGCGCATGGCATCTACACCTTTCCCGGCGGCGTGGTCGAAGCAGGCGAAACGCTCGCCGAGGCGGTGGCCCGCGAGATCCACGAGGAGACCAGCCTGGTCATCGCCCCGCAGGAACTGGCCGGCCATCGCGAGTGGATCGCCCGAGACGCCGGCGGGCGCGTCGAACGGCATTTCGTCATCCTGTCATTCGCCGCGCGCTGGGTGTCGGGCGAATTCGCCCCGAACGAGGAACTCGACGACGGCCGATGGGTGCGCCTGCCGGAACTCGCCGGCTTCACGACCACCGAGGGCCTCGCCGAAATCGCCGCCGCGGCACTGGCACTGATCGGCGGCGAGCCGCCCTGAGCGGACCGGCAACCGGGTCGCCAAGCCGCAGGCCAAGCGACTGGCCGGACGGCTTGCCCGACGACTTGCCGGACGACTTGCAGAGCATCGGCGGCCAGCGCATATCTGCCGGCATGTCATTGCCGCGCCGGTCATTATCTCCCTTTTCATTGCCTCCGATGATCCGTCCGGCGGCAGCGGCGCTGCTGCTACTGCTCGCCACGCCGCCGGGGCTTGCCCATGCGCAGGCTGCCGCCCCCTTCGACAACGACCTCGCCCGGCTCTCGGAGATCATGGGCGCGCTGCACTATCTGCGTGCCCTGTGCGGCAGCAATGAAGGGCAGAAATGGCGCAACGAGATGCAGGCGCTGGTCGACGCCGAAGCGCCCAGCGGACCCCGACGCGCCCGCATCGTCGACAGTTTCAACCGCGGCTATCGCGGTTTCCAGCAGACCTACCGGACCTGCACCCCGGCGGCCGAATTCGCCATCCGGCGCTACCTCGACGAGGGCTCCAAGATCGCCCGCGAGATTACCGCCCGTTACGCCAACTAGTGTTTTTCGCCCCCGATAGAATCGAAAGCGCCGCGGTGCCGGCCGGACATCCCGGGAGGCGGCCTTATCGCCGCACTGCCTGTGGGAATTAACCTTTTACTAAGGTGCGGATAGGTGTCCGCCACGGCCATGATAACGTCGCTCCGGGACTACGGGCGCAATCGATCAACGGAAGCAATTTCAGTGACGCTGACCGACTTTGAAGAACCGCATGTGTCGGATTTCGACCAGAAGCGGGCCGCACTCGGATATCTCCAGGAGGCATGGGCCGAGGCCAAGCTCGACGGCATCGACGGTGATTGCCTGGCCCAGGCGAGCCTGTTCACCGCCTTCCTCGAATTCGTCTCCACCTATGGCGAGGACGCCGCCGCGCAGTTCGCCGAGGGGCTGAGCCAACGCATCCGCAACGGCGAATTCACCATCGAGCGCGCCCGCCAGTAGCCGCCGGGCTCCGCCATTCCGGATCGTAAAGCCGCCTGCCCTATAGCGTTTTCGAGCGGAGCGGGACCGTTCCGCGTGAAGAAAACGCGTCAAAACAACGACCCGGACGCTTTGCCTTTGATTCGATCAAAAGCAAAACGCTTCAGAACGGCGCGCGCAGGGCATAGTGCCGTTCGAGCACCTCGTCGACATCCTTCGGGAAGAACGGCTTCTTGAGAAAGCCGGCAGCGCCGATATCGCCCGCACGCGCGACCACTACCGGATCAGGCGACGAACTGATCATCACCACCGCCACCGATGGCGTCTCGCGCTTGATCTCCGACAGCGTTTCGAGGCCGTTGAGGCCGGGCATATTGTAGTCGAGGAACACCATGTCGACCATGCCGCTCCGGATCTTGGCGAGCGCGTCGGTCCCTTCCCTGGCTTCCGAAATATCCAGCCGGAACTGACTGGCATCGAGGATCTTGCGGACGATCGTGCGCATCACGCCCGAATCGTCGACGATCATCACCCGCGTCGGGACACGCACACGGATGCAACGGTTGAGCAGCATGCGCGCGCGTTCGGCGCCCGCAGGACACTCGACCGTGCCGCCGCTGATATCGAGGCCCTCGCAGGCCCTGTCGCCGGCCGGCACGACCGAGAGGACGAGCGGCGGCGGCTGCACCGCGCGCGCTGCTGCAACGGCTTCGCCGGCGTCCTGCAGAGCGGCATCGACGAGAACGATGTCGATGGCATCGTTCCGCAGCCGCTGGCCGGCGTCAGCCGCATCCGCCGATTCGAAAAGCTCGATCGGCACCGTGGCCATCGTGACGCCCTGACGCCACAGGTCCTTGTCCGCAGCTGAACCGGATACAACCAGCAGACGCAGCGAGATCAGAGTGTCAATCATGGCCCCCAGCCATGGTCCCCGCCATCGTCACCCGTCATGGTCCCGGGGCTGCAGGGAAGAAACCGTCAGAGTTGCTGTTTATCGCTCATAAACTACGGCACCGGTTTTGCACAGCACCAAACCGGGAAAATCGCCATCGGCCGACCTATCGACGCGTCGGCCGTCCCGGAAAAGACTGCCACGGCGCAGTACACGCACATGGTCCACGACGGTCGACAGATGCGCCGCCGATGGATCGAGCGCCGCAACGCAACGAGACGATCCGGCGTCGAAAGCAGCCCAAACCGCTTACGTTTTCCCGCGATTTCTGGCAAAAGAAAACCGAATGGAATGATGATGCAAGCCGCTATTCTCCCCGACCGTGGTGTGGTCAAGCTGACCGGCGACGAAACGCGGGCGCTCCTCGACCGTCTGGTGACCTCGGACATCGACACGCTGCAGCCGGGCGATGCGCGTTTTGCCGCACTGCTGACCCCGCAAGGCAAGATCCTGTTCGATTTCATCGTCGTTGAAGCTCCGCCGGAGGACGGCGGCGGCTTCTTCCTGGATTGCCCGCGCGCGCTGGCGGCGGACCTCGCCAAGCGCCTCGTCTTCTACCGGCTGCGCGCCAAGGTTGCGATCGAGGACATGTCGGACCGGCTGGCGGTGATGGCGGCATGGCCCAGCGCCACATCCGACGGTGGGACACCGAACACCCGGAAAAACACCGACGAGGCCCTCTGCTATCCGGACCCGCGACTGCCGGCGCTCGGCATGCGGATGATCCTGCCGCCGGCCTCAGCCGCCGCCGCGGCGGCCGATCTCGGCGCGACGCTTTCCGACGTCGACGCCTATGAACGGCACCGCATCGCGCTCGGCATTCCACGCGGCGGCGAAGACTTTATCTATGGCAGCGCTTATCCGCACGAGACGGACATGGACCAGCTCGGCGGGGTCGATTTCACCAAGGGCTGTTTCGTCGGCCAGGAAGTGGTCTCCCGCATGCAGCATCGCTCGACCGCGCGCTCGCGCATCGTACCGGTAGCCTATGCCGATGCGGCACCGATGAGCGGGCTGCCGGTGACCGCCGGTGAGAAGACCGTCGGCACCATCGGCTCGACGGCAGCGGGTCGCGGGCTTGCCCTGCTGCGGCTCGACCGCGTCGGCGATGCGATGGAGAAAAACCTGCCGCTCGTCGCCGGCGGCATCGAACTGACGTTGCGCAAGCCGGACTGGGCGCGCTTCCGCTTCCCCGGCGAGCCGGAGCAAACGACATGAGCGGCGATGCGCACGCGGATGGCAAAGCCCGCTGCGCCTGGCCGGGTACCGATCCTCTCTATGTCGCCTATCACGATGCCGAATGGGGCGTCGCCGAATACGACGACCGCGCGCTCTACGAAAAGCTGATGCTCGACGGTTTCCAGGCCGGGCTGTCGTGGATCACCATCCTGCGCAAGCGCGACAATTTCCGTAAAGCCTTCGCCGGCTTCGAGCCGGAAAAGATCGCGCGCTTCTCCGAGAAAAAGGTCGCGACGCTGATGCAGGACGCCGGCATCGTCCGCAACCGCGCCAAGATCGAAGGCGCCATTACCTCGGCCCGGATTTATCTGGAGATCATGGACAAGGGCCCGGGCTTCGCCGCGCTGCTATGGGACTATGTCGACGGCACGCCGAAGGTAAACCGCTTCCGCAGCAAGTCGCAGATACCGGCGGAAACGCCGCTGTCGCGCGCCATCTCCAAGGATCTGGCGGGGCGAGGTTTCAAATTCGTCGGCCCGACCATCGTCTATGCCTTCATGCAGGCGGTCGGCATGGTTAATGATCATGTCGTCGGCTGCCACCGGCACGCCACCTGCGAAACGCTCGGCGCGAAAGCGGCAAAGGCGTTCCAGCGGCGCCGATGAGCAAGACATCCACCTCCCGCCCGGCGGCGGCCAAGCGGCAGCCAGCACCGTTGCGCGCCTGGCAGCGCATGCTGTCAGGCCGGCGGCTCGATCTGCTCGACCCCTCGCCGCTCGACATCGAGCTGGAAGACATCGCGCACGGCCTCGCCCGCGTCGCCCGCTGGAACGGCCAGACCGAGGGCATGCATATCTTTTCGGTAGCGCAGCATTCGCTGCTGGTGGAGGCCATTGCACAGCGCGCCTGGCCCGGCCTCGACCGGCGCGCGCAGCTCGCCTTGCTGCTGCACGACGCGCCGGAATACGTCATCGGCGACATGATCTCGCCGTTCAAGGCGGTGATCGGCGGCAGCTACAAGACAGTGGAGCGGCGCCTGCTGACCGCCATCCATCTGCGCTTCGGACTGCCGGCGCGACTGCCGGAAAGCCTGGACAAGATCATCAAGCGCGCCGACCAGGGCGCAGCATTCCTCGAGGCAACGCGACTTGCCGGCTTTGCGCCGCGCGAGGCGTTGCGCTTCTTCGGCCGGCCACCAACGCTGTCGCCGACGCTGGAGCGCGATTACCTGACGCCATGGTCGGCTTCGACCGCGCAGAAGCGCTATCGCGAACGGTTTTCCAAGGTTTTGTTGCTGACGGAAGCATAAACGAAATCCCAGGCCGCGAAGCCGTGAACCGGAGCCGACCGGACAAACAGAAAGCTGACGGCACCAGATGGAAGCTGCCACCCCGTCTATCTGATCTTTCTCTATGGGTCCGCAGCGTCGGGAAAGCAGATCATCGGCCGGCTGCTCTCCGAGCGGACCAGCATGACGCTGTTCCACAATCATCCGGGTCGACGCTGTCGCAGCCGTTTTTCGTTTCGGTTCGAAGGGTTTCGTCACGCGCCCCGAACGCGACCCACTTCGCCCGGAAACGCTATAACCTATATGTGACGCACGCCCCTTTAGGATGCGGCTGGTTCACAAGAACAAACCGGCGCACGCGCGAACAGGTCAAGGCATGATCCATATCTGTTCCCTTGCCCGCCTCAACGATACGGTCGCCCTGACCGGCGCGCGCCATGTGGTGACGCTGCTGCGTGACATCGTCGTACCGCCGCCGCCGACTATCGCACGTGCCAACCATCTGGTGCTGCGCATCGACGACATCGTCGAGCCGGTCGAGGGCTATGCGGCGCCGCTTGCCGATCATATCAACGCGCTGGTGGAATTCGTCGGACGTTGGGATCGCCGCACGCCGATCGTATTCCATTGCTATGCCGGCATCAGCCGTTCGACTGCCGCCGCCTTCACCGCTGCCTGCCTCGTCAATCCGGCGCGCGATGAGATGCAGATCGCGCAAGCAATTCGGAGCGCCTCGCCGATCGCGCAGCCGAATGCACGCATCGTTGCGCTCGCCGATCAGGCGCTGGCACGCAATGGCCGGATGATCGAGGCCGTCCGCGCTATCGGTCGCGGCAGCGGCGCCTATGAGGGCGAGCCGTTCCACCTCGACATCGGAACATGAGGGGAAACACAGCCGGCAAGGGATCGGCGGAGCCGTCCTGCCGGACGTTTTCTCGTCACGCGAACCGGTATCCGTTCGCTGGAAAAACAAATGCCCGGATCAAATCCGGGCATCGTCGGCGACATATCTGCGGAAGCAGGTTTGTGTCAGTCGTCCTGCGCCGAGGCCGAGAGCGATACCGGCCGCTTGCCGCCGCTGGCGACATTCACCTTGCCGCTGCCGCGACGGGTGAATTCGCAATAGGCGAAGCCGAGACCGGAAATGGCGCCGCGAAAACTGGTGTCGTTGATCTGCTCGAGGTTGAAGCAGGGCTCGATCGGCAGACCACGCACGGAAGCGCAGACCCGCTCGCCGCGCACCTGCAACGTGCCCGGCGGCATGCGTGCATGACGCACCGGACCGTCGCCACGGATCTGGATGGTGCCAACCACCGAACCGTCAGCATGCACCCGCCCGCCGCCTCGCGTACCCTCGAAGCAGTTATAGGTAAAATATTTCCCGATCACGAAGCGCTGGGCCTGCTCGGCGCTCATCTCGCCTGCAAATGCCGGAACCGAGCACAGCAGAACGCCCGCCGCCACGAAACCACGCACCATCACCAACCCCACTGAAACCATCCGATCGACACGAATTCCGACCTTTGATCGCGGGAAGCGTCTCAGATTCCACATCCGGGCGACGCTCGGACAATCCTTGCCGAATCCAGTGTAAGCACTATGCGACAAGATCGTCGATAAATCCTGAACGTGTTTACCCGATCTTGACCACGATTCGACCGCGCACCCCGCCGTCGAGAAGGCGCGGCGCGGTCTCCAGAACCTGCGAAAACGGGATTTCCGTGGTGATCGCGGCCAGTTTCCGGCGATCCAGGTCGGTTTCCAGACGTTTCCACGCCTGCTGCCGCAGAGCCAGCGGCGCCATCACCGAATCGATGCCCAAAAGACACACCCCCCGCAAAATGAAGGGCGCGACGCTGGTCGGCAGATCCATGCCGCCGGCCAGTCCACAAGCGGCAACCGCGCCGCCGTAGCGGATCATCGACAGAACATTGGCGAGCGTCGTCGAGCCCACGGCATCGACACCAGCCGCCCAGCGCTCCTTTGCCAGCGGCTTCGGCGGTCCGGCGAGGTCCTTGCGGTCGAGGATCTCCGCGGCGCCGAGCCCCTTGAGATAATCGGCTTCCTGCGGCCGGCCGGTAACGGCGGTCACCGCATAGCCGAGCCGGGCAAGGATGGCGACGGCGACGGAACCGACACCGCCGGCCGCGCCGGTGACCACCACCGGCCCCTGCTCCGGCGTGATGCCGTGGCGCTCGAGCGCCAGCACGCACAGCATCGCCGTATAGCCGGCGGTGCCGACCGCCATCGCATCGCGCGGCGTCATCGAGGCCGGCAGCCGTACCAGCCAGTCGCCCTTGACCCGCGCCTTCTGCGCATAGGCGCCCAGATGCGTCTCGCCGAGCCCCCAGCCATTGAGGATGACAGTATCGCCCGGCTTCCAGCCCGGATGGGTGGATGCCTCCACCGTTCCGGCGAAGTCGATGCCGGCGATCATCGGGAAGCGGCGCACCACCGGTGCCCGGCCGGTCACCGCCAGAGCGTCCTTGTAGTTGATCGTCGAGTAAGCGATGCGCACCGTGACGTCGCCATCCATCAGGCCGGCGTCGTCGAAATCGGTCAATCGCGCATTGGTCGACGGTTTGGCGCCGTCCTCTGCCTTTTCGACAACGATCGCCTTGAATGTCGTCATGGGCGCCTCCGGGTTGCCGTCGTCGGTCTGGTGCATGATCCCGAGAAGCGGGGACCGGTATCCGGAAAAGATCATGCTCAAAAGACGAGCGACAGGTCTGATCGATGCAGTTGTATCAAACCCTAGCGACAGCAACTTCGGCAGATCAAGGCCAGCAGATCAAGCCAGACGATAGGCTGTTCAGGCCGCCGCGGTTGCCGGGCGCGCCACCGGCTTCTCGACGATCGGCAGGTTGATCAGCGCTGACAGCACTCCAAACAGCACCGACAGCCACCAGACCACATCGTAGGAGCCGGTGCGCTCGAAGGCGATGCCGCCGAGCAGCACGCCGAGGAAGCCGCCGACCTGATGGCTGAAGAAGGCGAAACCAAACAGCATCGTCATCCAGCGGGTACCGAACATCAGCGCCACCAGCGCCGAGGTCGGCGGTACCGTCGACAGCCACAACAGGCCGGTGACCGCGCCAAAGATCAATGTGTTGATGGTCGATGTCGGCGCGAGGATGAAGACGATGATCGACATCGCGCGCAGAGCGTAGATCGCCGAGAGCAGATAGCGCCGCGGCATATGGCCGATCAGCAGCCCGGCCAGGATCGAGCCAATGATGTTGAACAGGCCGATCACCGCCAGCGTCCAGCCGCCGATCTCGACCGACAGGCCGCGGTCGATCAGATAGGCGGGCAGATGCACGGTGACGAAGGCGAGCTGGAAGCCGCAGGTGAAGAAACCGAGCACCAGGAAGACATAGGAGCGGTGCGCGAAGGCTTCCCGCAGCGCCTGGCGTACCGACTGCGTCGGCGCTTCCGCGACATCGGCTACCTTGCGCGGCGTCGCCAGCGCCATCGACAGCGGCATGATCACGAGCAAGAGGCCGGCGAAGGTCAGCAGCGCGAACTGCATGCCGCCGTAGTCCATCAGTCCGACCGCCAGTGGCGAGAACAGGAACTGGCCAAACGAGCCGGCGGCCGTACCGAGACCGAAAGCGAGCGGACGCGACTTCTCCGGCAGCAGTTTGGCGAAGCCGCCAAGCACGATGTTGAAGGAACATGCCGACAGGCCGAAGCCGATCAGCAGGCCGGCGGTGAGGTCGAACATGCCGGGCGTGTTCGAATAGCCCATCAGGCCGATGCCGAGCGCATAGAGCACGGTTCCCGCCGACAGCACGTAATTGGTGCCGTATTTGTCGGCGAGTGCGCCGGCAAAAGGCTGACCCATGCCCCACAGCAGGTTCTGCACCGCCAGCGCCAGCGCGAAGACCTCGCGGCCCCAGCCGTTTGCCTGCGAAATCGGCGTCAGGAACAGGCCGAGCGCGGAACGCGGCCCGAAGCTGATCATCGCGATCAGGCATCCGCAGATGATGATGGCGGCAGGCGTGCGCCAACCGGAAGTCATGGTAGCGGTCGGCGAGGCGGTCGGCGATGTCATGGCGGTTCATCAATCCGATGATGCGGACGCCCGATATAGGCCCTCCCGCCGCAAAGCGATAACCAATATTGGTGATGGATGCCATCCACCCGGCGCATGTGAGGAACCGGCCGGGCGGACCCTGCGCGGCCCGGCTTTTCCCGTGCTAGCTCTTGCGCTTGGCCTCGAGCCGGGCTGCCTCTTCGGCGGTGATCGCGGCATTGCCCCACGCCGGCATGTCGGCGCCGTCGCCCCACAGGCGCGGCCGGTAGAAGGTGTGCACGCCGATCTTGAGGATGCGCCGCATTTCGCGCACCCAGCTCGGGCGCACCCAATAGGCGTGATAATGCGTCGAGCGCGCCACCTCCGGCATCCACAATTTACCGTCGAGCGTGTCGCGGGCGATCTTCTTGGCGATCTCCCATGCCTCCGGCTCGGTGACGACATCCGGAATGCCGTCGCAGGCAAAGGTGAACTGGCACGCGAGATGCCGGCGCGCATTCTGATAGACGACGCCGCAGACGTCGTTCGGATAATAGCCGGAGAAGACGCGGTTCATCACCACCTGCGCCACCGCCATCTGGCCACGCACGGCTTCACCGCGCGATTCGAAATAGACCGCATTGGCGAGGCAACGCTCTGCCCGCGCCCGCTGTTTGGAATCCGGCAGCAGATTGAGCCGCTCGGCCGGCGACTTCGGCCGGCGGCCGGCGCCGGTCACCTCGCCCTTCACTGCGATGCTGACGCCGCCCTTGTCGGGGTCGCCCGGGGTGGCGCTTTGAGGTTCGAGCGCCGAGAGCTTGATGTCGGGATCGCCGCTTGCGGTGACGATCACCGGCTCCTCGCCCGGCGACCACGGAACGATCGACTGCACCGAGGCTGCCGGATCGATGCCGAATAGCATGCTGGCAGCGCCGCCGGGTGTCCCGCTTTCAGCCCGCGCCGCCGCGCCGAGATCGGGCGGCGGCAGATCCTGATAGGGCAGATCGACGGTGTCGGCGGTTTCCGGTTTGGTGAACTCGTAATCTGGGAACGGCGCGGCCAGCAGGCCCGGCTCCGGCTCGTCCTCCCCCAGTTCCGGTCGCGGCCGCGGCACCAGCACGTCGCCCTTGCCGGACCGGTCGATGCGCGGGAACGACAGCGGTGCCGGCCCCACCGGATCGCCGAGCGGATTGCCGGAATTCAGCGCCACCAGTTCGGCCGCCAGCGGACGTGGCATCGTCGTGCCGACCGGGCGCGGAAAGCTGAAGGTCGCGGCATGAATCGTCCCGAAGGGCGAGGCGATGATGTGCCGCTGCGCGCGCGCCGCAACGCCCGGCTGCGAGGCGATGAGCGAGGCGATATCGGCGCGGTCGACCTGGCTCGGCAGCAGAAGATAGACGGCGGCCGCGACCAACAGCGGCGTGCCGATCGTGCGCCGCCGACGCCGGACAGAATTTCGCGCGCGAACGCCAGTCAACGCAACGCCACCACAAAACCGCAGCCGTCACCGACATGGTGACAAAACGAGCGGTTTCGTTATGGCATGATTAACCTTGCGAAGCGGTTAACCGCGCGGCCGCGCACATGGCCGCACGATAGCGAGCGGGCCGATGCGCCCGACGGCCAACGCTTTGCCGCCGGACGCATCGCGAGGCCACGCCTACATCTTGACGCCCTTCTCGGTGAAGAACTTGACCGCGCCCGGATGCCACGGGACCGGAGAATTGGCCTTCACCTGGTTCTCGATCGAGAAACTGTTGGCTTCCTTGTGCACGGCGACGAGGTCGGCTTTCTTGTCCACCATCAACTTGACGATGTCATAGGCTTCCTTGTCCGACATCTTGTCGCTGGTGACGAGGATGTTCCAGACGGCGGTCGCCTTGTTGGGTTTGTCCTGGCCCGGATAGACGCCGGCCTTGATCGTATTCTCGGAATAGAGATTGCCGTATTTGGCATTCATCTTGGCGACCAGATCGGAATGGTCGATCAATTTCAGTTTGACGCCCGGCGTCGCGCCGAGATCGGTCACCGCCGACGTCGGCAAGCCGCCAACCCAGAAGAACGCGTCGATCTTGCGGTCCTTGATCGCATTGACCGACTCGGCAACGCCGAGCCGCTCGCGCTTCATGTCCTTGTCCTTGTCGAGACCGGCGGCCTCGATCACGCGGAACGCCATCACCTCGGTGGCGCTGCCGCCTGAGCCGGTGGACACCCGTTTGCCTTTCAGATCGGCGACCGAATTGATGCCGGTGCCGTCGACCGTCACGACATGCATGACGTTCGGATAGAGCACCATCAGGGTACGGACATCGACCTTGCCGCTCTTGAACTTGTCCTGTCCCTTGAACGCATCGAGCGCAGCATCGGCCATCGAGAAACCAATCTCGCTCTGCCCCGAGCCGATAAGCTTGAGATTGTCGACCGAACCGCCGGTGACCTCGGCCGTCGCCTGCACGCCGGGCAGGTTCTTCGACAACAGGTTCGCCAGGCCGCCGCCGATCGGATAGTAGACGCCGCCGGTGCCGCCGGTGCCGATGGCAATCGTCCGTTGCTGCGCCTGCGCCACGCCGGACGACATGCCGAATGACAACGCGATGGCCGCGAGCCCGGCAACGAGACCGGCGGCCGCATGTTTCAATCTTCGCATCACCTGTTTCCTCCTTGATGATTTAATTGATTATCTGCCGCGCCTCGCGGACGGGCGTTTTCCATTGCCATAGCAGCAAAGCCGCACAGAGAGCCAGACCGAGCGGCGCCGGATAGGGGATGTCGAGGCCCGTAAGCGTCTCCGCCAGCGCCTCCAGCAGGCTCGGGAAGACCAGCAACAAACCGCCGAACAGGAACAGGAAGCGCTCCGGCGAAGTCGTGCGCCGCACCCCCCAGCCCTGTGCCCCCGCCGCGAGCGCAGCAAGTCCGGCGCCGGTGACGGCGGTGATCCAGATGATGCTGTAGATCGATCCGTCCTTGGGGATGCGCATCAGCAGGCCGATGCCCTGCGGATCGAGGACGAAGACGAACGGCACCAGGAAGGCGGGGATCGTGTATTTCCACGCCATCATCGTCGTCTTGTAAGGGTCGCCGCCGGTGATCGCGGCCGCGGCAAACGGCGACAACGCCGTCGGCGGCGACACCTCCGAGAGCACCGCATAATAGAAGATGAACATATGCGCGGCGTAATCCGGCACGCCGAGCTTGATCAGCGCCGGCGCCGCGATCACCGCGCAGATGATGTAGGAGGCCGTCACCGGCACGGCGAGGCCGATGATCCAGACGATCAACCCGGTATAGATCGCCGTCAGCAACAGGCTGCCGCCGGCATAGCTGATGACGATCGACGAGAACTTCAGGCCGAGCCCGGTGAGCGTGACGACGCCGACGATGATGCCGGCGGCGGCGCAAGTCGTTGCCGCGCTCAGTGCGCTGATCGAGCCTTCCGACAGCGCCTTGACCAGCTTTCTCGGCATCAGCGCGGTGTCGCGGTTGAGGAAACTCAGGGCGAAGGCCAGCAGCGTCGAATAGAACACCGACAGCATCGGCGAGAAGCCGATCACCATGAAGAAGACGACGGCAACGAGCGACACGAAGTGGAAGCCGTATCGCCGCGTCATCTCCCACAGCGGCATCTCCGATTTGAGCACCACATTGCGGGCGCCGAAGCGGAATGCGTCGAGTTCGACCATGAACAACAGCGACGCGTAATAAAGCAGCGTCGGGATGGTCGCCATCCAGATGACGTCGAGATAGCTGATCTTCAGGAACTCGGCGATCAGGAACGCTGCCGCGCCAAGCACGGGCGGCGAGATGATGGCGCCAAGGCCGCCGGCCGCCAAAAGACCGCCGGCAGCATTCTTCTCGAAGCCGGCCTTCGCCAGCATCGGATAAGCGACGGTGCCGATCATCACCGTCGTCGCGACACCGGACCCGGACGGGCCACCGAGCAGAAACGACGAGGCGACCACTGCCCGCCCGGCGCTCGACGGGCGGCCGCCCATCACCGCCAGAGAGAAGTCGATGAAGAACTTGCCGGCGCCGGAATACAGCAGCACAGCGCCGTAGATGGTGAACATGATGATCAGCGTCGCCGAGACATCGACGGCGACGCCGAAAATGCCTTCCAGCGTGATGTAGAGGTGGCCGACCAGCCGCGCGATATCGAAGCCGCGATGCGTCCATGGCGGCGGCAGATATGGACCGAGCATCGCATAGGCGATGAACAGGATCGACACCACCGGCATGATCGGCCCGGTGGTGCGGCGCGCCGCCTCCAGAACCAATACGATCAGGATAACGCCGAACACCACGTCCCACCGATCCGGCACCGCGGCGCGGTCGGTGAAATCGTCGCCACCCCACAGCGCATAGGCCATGGCGGCAATGCCGAGCAGCGCCGGGATGACGTCAAACCACTGGATGCGGTTGCGAAATCTCACCGCCAGCGGGAACAGCAAAAAACTCAGCGTCAGGACGAAGGCAACGTGGATGTAGCGCAGCGGCTGCGTCGGAACGATCTCGTAAGCCGCATAGAGATGGAACAGCGTCATCGCCACCGCAATGGCGGTGACGATCGTCCCGGCCCAGCCGGAGAGCCGATTGGCGGCGCCCTCTTCCTGCTGGACGTATTCTTCTGCCTTCCTGAGCCCTTCCTCCGTGATGATCTGCTGGTCTGCCGTCAGCTTGTCATCGTCCACCATCCTGCCCCCTTTCGCGACACCCCCCTTGCACTATGCCGAAAGGCTAACATGAGGCCACCCTCGATGCCACGCTCGTTCAGGCGGGATTAACCAATCGATAAAGCGTCTCCGATATGATCATAATCCCGATCAAGGGGAGCCTCCTGGATGTTTGAGACGGCCATTTCCGCACTGGTCCATTACGGAGCGCCAGTGGCGCTAGCCATTTCAGCAGCCATCATCCTGTTCTCGATACGCTGGCATCGGCGGAATCTGGTCCTGATTCAGGCGCTCGATTCGATGTCGCAAGGGCTGTGTCTATGGACCAGCAAAGGCCAGCTTCGTCTGTGCAACCGTCGCTACGTCGAGATGTATGGCATGTCGCCCGAAGTGGTGAAGCCGGGCGCCATGCTGCGCGATATCGTCAAACATCGCATAGAGAAAGGGCATTTCTCCGGCGACGCCGATGAATACGTCAACGGCATCCTCGCCCGCAACAAACTGGGCGGCGCCTCCGTCCATGTCCTGAACGTCAACAACCGCACCATCTCCGTCAACGAGCAACCTACCGACGACGGCTGGATCGCAACCCATGACGACGTCACCGAGTTTCACAACATCGAAATCGAACGCGCGGCAAGCCGCGATCAGCAACAGCGACGCGAAACGCTTGATCATGCCATCGCCGAATTCCGCCCGCAGGTGGAAAACCTGGTTTCGATCCTGACGGAAAACGCCACGACGATGCGGCTCACCGCTGCGACGCTGTTCAGCGCCTCGCAGCAGACGTCCGAGCGCGCCGCCAATGCGGTGCAGGCTTTCGACGAAGCCTCGGCCAATGTCGACAGCGCCGCGGCCGCGTCCGACGAACTGTCGAACTCGATTGCCGAGATCAGCCGGCAGCTCGTCCACACCTCCGACGTGGTGCGCCTCGCCACCGTCGAGGCCGATGCGACCGATGCCGAGATCGGCGGACTGGCGGAAGGCGCGCAGAAGATCGGCGAAGTGGTGAAGCTGATCCGCGCCATCGCCGAACAGACCAATCTGCTGGCGCTCAATGCCACGATCGAGGCTGCCCGCGCCGGCGAGGCCGGCAAGGGATTTGCCGTGGTTGCGGCCGAGGTGAAGTCGCTCGCCATCCAGACGGCCAAGGCGACGGAGGACATCACCAGCCATATTTCAGGCGTTCAGACTTCGACGTCGAGCGCCGTCGATGCGATCCGCCGCATTGCCAAGAAGATGCAGGAAATCAATCAATATGCGTCTTCGGTCTCCGCTGCGGTCGAGCAGCAGAGCGCCGCGACCGGCGAAATCTCGCACAATGTCAATGGTGCGGCGAAGAGCACCGGTATGGTCGTCACCGTGCTCGGCGAGGTCGCGGGGGCCACCACCGAGACCCGCAGTTCGGCGGAAACCGTGCTCGGCGCGTCGCAATCGGTCGAGACCGTCGTCTCGCAACTGCGCAGCAGCGTCGATCACTTCATGACCAAGGTCGCGGTCTGAACGGAACCGCGGGATCAGCCTTCGTCAGGCCGGACCTGTTCCGGGCATCCATCTTCCTGAAAAGACTGATCACCGGATTGGGCCCGGCGAAGACGAGATGCAAGTATTCTCGTCAGAACGCAGAATGTTCCGAAAATGCATCAGGCCGCGCCGATAACGGCACGGCCTGACGACACACGATGGCAGAACGCGACTCGCCCGGTCAGGCGAGGCTCGCGGGATCCTTGCCGAGCGCTGCCTGCGCGGCGGCAAGCCGCGCGATCGGCACGCGGAACGGCGAGCACGACACATAGTCGAGACCGGCCATGTGGCAGAACACCACCGACGCCGGATCGCCGCCGTGTTCGCCGCAGATGCCGACCTTCAGCGACTTGCGGGTCTTGCGGCCGCGTTCGACGCCGATCTTCACCAGTTCGCCGACGCCGTCGCGATCGATCGAGATGAACGGATCGCTCGGAATGATGCCGCGCGCCGTATAGATGCCGAGGAAGCTCGCCGCATCGTCGCGCGAAATGCCGAAGGCGGTCTGCGTCAGATCGTTGGTACCGAAAGAGAAGAACTCCGCCGCTTCCGCGATCTCATCGGCCTTCAGCGCTGCGCGCGGCAGCTCGATCATCGTGCCGACCTGGTAATTGAGCTTGGCGCCGGTTTCCCGGCGCACCGCATCGGCGATCGCGTCGATCCGCTCCTTCACCACGTCGAACTCCGCCTTGGTGGCAATCAGCGGCACCATCACTTCCGGCGCCACCGGCTTGCCGGTCTTCTTCGCCGCCTGCACGGCAGCCTCGAAGATCGCCCGCGCCTGCATCTCGGCGATTTCCGGATAGGCGATGGCGAGACGGCAGCCACGGAAGCCGAGCATCGGATTGAATTCCGACAGCGACAGCGCGCGGTCGGCGAGCTTCTGCGGATCGGCGCCCATCGCGGCGGCGACCGCATGCAGCTCCTTGTCGGTGTGCGGCAGGAATTCGTGCAGCGGCGGATCGAGCAGGCGGATGGTCACCGGCCGCCCTTCCATGATCTCGAACAGTTCGGCGAAGTCGGCACGCTGAAACGGCAGCAGCTTGGCCAGCGCCGCGCGACGCTGCGTCTCGTCGTCCGACAGGATCATCTCGCGCACCGCCTGGATGCGCGCATCGTCGAAGAACATGTGCTCGGTGCGGCACAGGCCGATGCCTTCGGCGCCGAAGCGGATCGAGGCGCGGGCATCCGCCGGCGTATCGGCGTTCGAGCGCACGCCGAGCTTGCGCACCTTGTCGGCCCAGCCGATCAGCGTCGCGAACTCGCCGGAGAGCTCCGGCTCGATCATCGGCACGCGGCCGGCGATGACTTCGCCGGTCGTGCCGTCGACGGTGATGTAGTCACCTTTGCGGAACACCTGCCCGCCGACCGTCATCGTGCCGGCGGCGTAGTCGATACGGATGGAGCCGGCGCCGGAAACACAGGGCTTGCCCATGCCGCGCGCCACTACGGCGGCGTGCGAGGTCATGCCGCCGCGCGTCGTCAGGATGCCTTCGGCGGCATGCATGCCGTGGATGTCCTCCGGGCTCGTCTCGGCGCGCACCAGGATGACCTTGTGGCCATCGGCCTTCTGCAGCGCCGCCTCATCCGGCGAGAACACGATCTCGCCGCCGGCGGCACCGGGCGACGCCGGCAGGCCGGTGGCGATGACGCGACGTTCCGCCTTCGGGTCGATGGTCGGATGCAGCAACTGATCGAGCGAGGCCGGATCGATGCGGGTGATCGCCTCTTCCTTGCTGATCAGCTTCTCGTTCGCCAGTTCCACCGCGATGCGCAGCGCCGCCTTGGCGGTACGCTTGCCCGAGCGGGTCTGCAGCATCCACAACTTGCCCTGCTCGACGGTGAATTCGAGATCCTGCATGTCGCGATAGTGTCGCTCGAGCTTGTTGTAGATCTTCGTCAGCTCGGCATAGGCCTGCGGCAGCGCCGCCTCCATCGACGGCTTGTCGGAACCGGATTCGCGGCGCGCGTCCTCGCTGATCTCCTGCGGGGTGCGGATGCCGGCGACGACGTCCTCGCCCTGCGCATTGATCAGGAATTCGCCGTAGAGCTTTTTCTCGCCGGTCGAAGGATTGCGGGTGAAGGCGACACCGGTCGCCGAGGTGTCGCCCATATTGCCGAACACCATCGCCTGCACGTTCACCGCCGTGCCCCACGACGCGGGAATGTCATGCAGCCTGCGATAGGTGATGGCGCGCTGGTTCATCCACGAACCGAACACCGCGCCGATTGCACCCCAGAGCTGCTCGTGCGGATCCTGCGGGAACGGCTTGCCGAGTTCCTGCTGCACGCAGGTCTTGTAACGGCCGATCAATTCCGCCCAGTCGTCCGCCGTCAGTTCGGTGTCGAGCGTGTAGCCCTGCTTCTCCTTGTGCAGGTCGAGGATTTCCTCGAAGCGGTCATGGCCGATGCCGAGCACCACGTCGGAATACATGGTGATGAAGCGGCGATAGCTGTCATAGGCGAAACGCTTGTCGCCGGACTTCGCGGCCAGTGCCTCGACGGTGTTATCGTTGAGACCGAGATTGAGCACCGTGTCCATCATGCCCGGCATCGAAGCGCGCGCGCCGGAGCGCACGGAGACGAGCAGCGGATTGGCGCTGTCGCCGAACAGCTTGCCGGTGATCTTTCCGACCTGCGCCAGTGCCTTCTCGACCTGCGCGCGCAGTTCCTTCGGATAGGTCTTGCCGTGGTCGTAGAAGTAGGTGCAGACCTCGGTGGTGATGGTGAAGCCGGGCGGCACCGGCAGCCCGAGATTGGCCATCTCCGCGAGGTTGGCTCCCTTGCCGCCGAGCAGGTTCTTCATGCCGGCGCGGCCTTCCGCCTTGCCGCCGCCGAAGCCATAGACCCACTTGCCCTTCTGCCCGTCGGAGGCGCCGCGCGACGCGGCCTTCCCATTCGCCTTCAGTGTTTTGCCGGCGACCGCTTTGCCGACTGCTCTGCTCGTCGTCTTCGACGCGGAGCGGCCGGCCGACTTGGTGGCCGATTTGGCAACCGTCTTGGCAACCGTCTTGCCTGCCTTGCCGAATGTCCTGGTAGACGCCTTGCTGGCGGACACCTTGCCTGACGCCTTGCGGGCGGCGGGCTTAGCTGCTGCTTTGCGGGCGACGCCGGCCGGGGCCTTCGGCGCGCGCTTGGAAATAGCGGAAGATTTCGCTTTCGCGACCGGACGCTTGGATTGTTTGGCCATGACTCACAAGTCGAAAAACGTGTGGGGACGGTCAGTTAAAACCACGGTCCGACCGCCCAGGCAACCCCACACAACGGCCTATCGGAATATTCCAAGCCCCATCACGCCGACGAAGATCAGATACAGCGCCACCACGATGTTCAACAGACGCGGCACGATCAGGATCAGAATGCCTGCAATAATCGAGACGATCGGCGTCAGATGCGCGATGGAAATGACCACGGAAAAGCCTCCTTTGCGACGCCGCGAGCGGCGGCAGAACCTCGGCCTTGGCAACCCACGGTGGCGGATCGGGTTCCGCCACCCGCTGGATATTTCGCGGGTCGAGCGAATCGCCGGGCGGATTGTCGGTCTGGCGCGACTCAGTCGCCGACCAGCGTCGGCCAGCGTTTCTTGATCCAGCCGCCACCGACCAGCACCACAAGAATGAGAAAGATGCCGATCAGAATCACTGTCCACGCGCCGACGCCGCACAAGGCGCCGATCGCTGCGGTCGTCCAGGTGCAGGCGGCGGTGGTCAGGCCCTGAACATCGCCTTCGCCGCGCGGACGGATGATGACGCCGGCGCCGAGAAAACCGATACCGGTCAGGAGGCCCTGAATGACACGGCTTGCCGCATCGATGTTTTCAGCGCCGCCGACCGACATCACCGCCAGCGCCGAGCCGAGCGAGACGATGGCAAGCGTGCGCACGCCGAGCGGTTTGTCATTGAGTTCGCGATTGAAGCCGAGCGCAGCGCCGGCGGCGAGCGCCACGATGAGCCGCAGCGCGATATCCTCGATATCGGCGAAATCCATCATGCGCCGGATGAATGACCGGCGTGGCGGTTTGGTTCCCGGGCCGCGTCAAACGGCCCCTGCCTCGCCCCGGTAAGTCAGGCGCAGCCGGACGCCGCGAAGGGCGAGGCTCATCCCATAATGCCGATATGAACTAGCCTTCGATGCGCGAGAAATCCGCCACCGCGTGCGTGGCCTCGCGGATTTCGTTCAACAGCCTGAGGCGGTTCTCACGCAGCGCCTTGTCGTCGGCGTTCACGGTGACCTTGTCGAAGAACGCATCGACCGGGCCGCGCAGCTTCGCCATCGCCGACATCGCGGCGGCGAAATCTTCCTTCGCGACGGCGGCGGAAGCATCCGCCTTCGCCGTGGCGATGGCAGCGGCGAGCGTCTGCTCCTCCGGCTGTTGCAGCAGCGCCGCATCCGGCGCGCCGGCGTAAGCCTTGCCGTCCTTCTTCTCCTCGATGCGCAGGATGTTGGAGGCGCGCTTGACGCCGGCGAGCAGGTTCTTGCCGTCGTCGGTATCGAGAAACGCACCGAGCGCCTCGACACGGCG
This sequence comes from Pseudolabrys sp., assembly GCA_035556795.1. Taxonomy (GTDB): domain Bacteria; phylum Pseudomonadota; class Alphaproteobacteria; order Rhizobiales; family Xanthobacteraceae; genus Pseudolabrys. The sequence continues at coordinate 97,099 of DATMEV010000017.1, forward strand.
GACGATCAGCAACAGATCGTCTTGAACATTGTCCTGACCTGTCGTGCCTTCGGCACTCCGCGCGCCAAGCGCAAACACTGCATCAACGAGATCGTGCCGCGCGCCCTGTTCGCGGAGTTGAACCTTGAGGCGGTCGGCGAAGAAAGCAAGCAATAATGGAGCGATCGCAATCGGGTTCTCAACCGCTTTTATCCGATTGCCTTCAAGCAAAATCGCAATCGATTTGCTGAGTATCCTAACAAAGCCAATACGAAGCTCATTATCCAATACAAGGCGGATCACCCCCAGCGCCGCTCTTCGCAGCGCATAGGGGTCCTTCGATCCGGTCGGCTTCTCGTCGATCGCCCAGAAGCCGACCAGCGTATCGAGCTTGTCGGCGAGCGCCACGGCGACCGACACCGGATCGGACGGCACGCGGTCGCCCGGGCCGACCGGCTTGTAATGCTCCTCGCTCGCGGCGGCGACGCTCGCATCCTCGCCCTGCGCCAGCGCGTAGTATTTACCCATCAGCCCCTGCAGTTCGGGGAATTCGCC
>DATMEV010000018.1:0-46216 GCA_035556795.1 Pseudolabrys sp.
GCTCCCGCCGTCAGGCAGATGCCGCTGCGAAGCAGATGCCGCTGCGAAGATGTGTAGCCGCCGATTGGGGGGCGCGGAGAGAGGCTTCTTTCTCCGGAATGGGTGCGAACCGATTTTGATGAAACGCGCGAAGCAGACGACGCTGCTCAACTCCGTGTCCTTGTCCGGCGTTGGCGTCCATTCCGGCCTGGCGGCAACCCTGACACTGCATCCGGCCCCCGTCAGCAGCGGTATCGTGTTCCTGCGCACCGGCATCAAGGGCATGCCGGATCGCGAGGTCGTCGCCGACGTCCGCGCCGTGACCGCGACCGATTTCGCCACCGTTCTCGGCGACGCCAAGGGGCCGCTGTGCTCCACCGCCGAACACGTCCTCGCCGCGCTGCGCGGCGTCGGCATTGACAATGCGGTGGTCGAGATCGACGGGCCGGAAGCGCCGATCATGGACGGCAGCGCCGCGCCGTTCGTCGATGCGATCGACCGCGCCGGCATCCGCGAATACGAAGCGCCGCGCCGCTATATCGAGGTGCTGAAGCCCGTCCGCGTCGAAGGCCGCAACGGCGCCTTCGGCGAACTGCGTCCCTATGCGCGCGGCTTCCGGGTGGAATCCGAGATTTCCTTCGACGAGCCGTTGATCGGCTGCCAGCGTTTCGCTGCCGATATCACGCCGGAGAGTTTCCGCCGCGACATCGCGCGGGCGCGGACCTTCGGCTTCATGCGCGACGTCGCCAAGCTGTGGCGGGCCGGCTATGCGCTCGGCGCCTCCTTCGAGAATACGCTGGTGATCAGCGACAATCGCGTGATGAATCTCGACGGCGTGCGCTTTGCCGACGAATTCGTCCGCCACAAGGCGCTCGATGCGGTTGGCGACCTGGCTCTTGCCGGCGCGCCGCTGCTTGGCGCTTACCGGACGGTGCGTGGCGGCCACAAGCTCAATCACGCGGTATTGTCGGCACTGCTGTCCGATCCGACGGCCTGGCGGCTGACGGATCCGCAGCCGGCGCGCCGGCCGCGCATCCTGCCCGATCTCGCCGCCGGTGCGGCCGGAACGGCGATGGTCGGCGGCCTTGCCGCGCCGGCCTATGGCCCGGACCTGACCTAGCGTATCTGCGAGCCAGGCGGCCGCCGGTTCGCGTGCAGAAAACGCGCTGAATTGAAAGCCTTCAGCTTTTTCGTTCCTGTCGGTATCGCCAGCGACGCTCGTGAAACCCTCAGGCATCCGTACGGTTCGGTTTTCGCCCGGGGCGCATCGTCTGCTGTCGCCGTGGTCCGGCCCCGCCATATTGCCGGCCGAATTGACCGGTTAATCGCTTTCGGCTGAAGGATTTTCGAGGGATTCGGCGGCTGGATACACGCCTCGGCAGGGATGTGACGATCGGACGGGATATTTCATCGCCTGTCGATCTTCGATGCCCTGTGCGATCCCGTTCTCCGGCCCCACTTGGCCGGGACGGGTTTTTTCGATACGACCTGCGCGGGTCGGAGCGTATCGGCGGCGACGCCAGGGCGCGCGCCGACGCGCAGCGGACACGAGCGGAGCCTATCGAGCGTATCCACCATGTCGGACGGACCCACCACGGCGACAGATTTGCGAGCTGGTATGCAGACGAAACTCCAGGCTGATTCGCGACCGAAAACGCGCAGCAGACGTGCGAGCGGCCGCGCCATCCTGGCCCGGGCCCTGGTGCTGGGGCTGATCGCGGTCAGCGTGCCGGCCTGCAGCACGTTCAACGACTGGTTCGGCAAGAAGGACGACGTCCTGCCCGACGAGCCGGCGGACAAGCTCTACAACGAAGGGCTCTATCTGCTGAACCAGAAGCGCGACCCCAAGGAAGCGGTCAAGAAGTTCGAGGAAGTCGACCGCCAGCACCCGTATTCGGAATGGGCGCGCAAGTCGCTGATCATGCAGGCCTATGCTCATTACGAGGCCAGCAATTACGACGAGTGCATCAATACCGCGAAGCGTTATGTGTCGCTGCATCCCGGCAGCTCAGACGCCGCCTACGCGCAGTATCTGATCGGCGCCGCCTATTTCGACCAGATTCCCGACGTCACCCGTGATCAGGAGCGCACCGACAAGGCGATGCAGGCGCTCGACGAGGTGATCCGCAAATATCCGACCAGCGAATACGCCGCGAGCGCCAAGAAGAAGATACAGGTGGCGCGCGACCAGCTTGCCGGCAAGGAAATGTCGATCGGCCGCTACTATCTCGAGAAGAAAGATTACACCGGCGCCATCAACCGATTCAAAATGGTCGTCACCCAGTATCAGACGACCCGCCATGTCGAAGAGGCGCTGATGCGCCTGACCGAAGCCTATATGGCGATCGGCATCGTTCCGGAGGCGCAGACGGCGGCGGCGGTGCTTGGCCACAACTTCCCCGACAGTCCGTGGTACAAGCGGGCCTATTCGCTGGTGAAATCCGGCGGCAGCGAGCCGCACGAGCACGAAGGGTCGTGGATCAGCCGGGCTTTCAAGAAGATCGGACTCGGCTAGAGCGTTTTCCGGCGAAGAGCGAAGCATGCCCTCGGGCCTGACCCGAGGTCGACGGACGCCGGGCCGCTTGCGGGAAGCGCATCGAATCGGAAACCCGGAGGCGGCGGAACCCGCCTGCCGGTTCCGCGCCGTCCGACGCCGTTGTTGTGGAATCCCGCCACGGTAATTTTGCTGGGCAACGCCGTGCGGATAAGTTGCGCGCGGCGATTGCGTCTTTGATGATGGCGGCCGCCATTGAGGCCCGGCCGATGCCGGGCCGGCTCGGGACCGGCTTGGGACCGGCTTGGAAAAAGAATACCCGCATGCTTGCCCGGCTTTCGATCCGCGACATTGTTCTGATCGATCGACTCGATATCGATTTCGCTGCCGGTCTGGCGGTGCTCACCGGCGAGACCGGCGCCGGCAAGTCGATCCTGCTCGATTCGTTCGCGCTGGCGCTGGGCGCGCGCGGCGACGCATCGCTGGTGCGGCAGGGTGCCGAGCAGGGCCAGGTGATCGCGGTGTTTGAATTGTCGCGCAAGCATCCGGCCGGCGCGATCCTGAAAGCTAACGATATCGTGGCCGAGGACGAGTTGATCGTCAGACGGGTGCAGTTCGCCGACGGGCGCACGCGCGCCTTCGTCAACGATCAGCCGGTGAGCGTGCAGATCCTCAAGCAACTCGGCCAGGTGCTGGTGGAGATCCACGGCCAGCACGATGACCGCGCGCTGGTCGATGTCTCCCAGCATCGCCGCCTGCTCGATGCCTATGGCGGCCTCGACGACAAGGCCGCCGACGTCGCGGCGCTGTGGCAGGCGCGGCGCACCGCGCGCGAGGCTGTCGAGACGCATCGCGCCGATGTCGAGCGCGCCCAGCGCGAGGGCGACTGGCTGCGCCACGCGGTCGGCGAGTTGAACAAGCTGGCGCCGGAGCAGGGCGAGGAGACCGCGCTCGCCGAACGCCGCACGGTGATGATGCAGTCGGAGAAGATCGCCGGCGATCTGCGCGACGCGCACGAGGTGGTCGGCGGCAACGAATCGGTCGTCCCCGCTCTATCGTCGGCGGTGCGGCGGCTGGAACGGCGCGGCGCGCAGTCGCCGCATCTGGTCGAGCCGGCGGTCAAGGCGCTCGACGCCGCGCTCAATTCCATCGAGGAGGCGCGCGCGCATCTCGAACAGGCCTTGCGCGCGGCAGACTTCGATCCGCAGGAACTGGAACAGATCGAGGAGCGGCTGTTCGCGCTGCGCGCGGCAGGCCGCAAATACAACACTCCGGTGGACGATCTCGCGGCGCTGGCGGCCAAATACGCCCACGACCTCGAACTGATCGATGCCGGCGAGGGACGTCTCAAGACGCTGGAAGCGGCGGCGGCGCAAGCCGACGCGGCTTATTTTGCCGCCGCGGCCGGGCTGTCGAAGGCGCGGCAGAAGGCGGCCGCGGCGCTCGACAAGGCGGTGAACGGCGAACTCAAGCCGCTGAAGCTGGAGCGCGCCCGCTTCGCCACCGAGATGGTCAGCGAGGCGGAGGCCGCCGGTCCGCATGGCATCGACAAGGTCGAGTTCTGGGTGCAGACCAACCCCGGCACGCGCCCCGGCCCGCTGATGAAGGTGGCCTCGGGAGGCGAACTGGCCCGGTTTCTGCTGGCGTTGAAAGTCGTGCTGGCGGATCGCGGCTCGGCGCCGACGCTGGTCTTCGACGAAATCGACACCGGCGTCGGCGGCGCCGTCGCCGATGCGATCGGCATGCGGCTCGACCGGCTCGGGCGCGGCGTGCAGGTGCTGGCGGTGACGCATGCGCCTCAGGTCGCCGCGCGCGCCACCCGCCACTACGTCATCAGCAAGGACGCGACCGACAAGGGCAAGCGCGTGGCGACGCGCGTCACCGAAGTGGCGGAAGACCATCGCCGCGAGGAGATCGCCCGCATGCTCGCCGGCGCCGAGATCACGGCCGAGGCGCGCGCCGCCGCCGAGCGGCTGCTGAAATCGGCAACCGGGTAAGTCTGCGCCGATGCCTCGTTACGACCAGTCGCTCGCCGTTTCGGAGATGACGCTCCGGCAGGCAAAGCGCGAGCACGCGCGCCTGCAAGGCGAGATCGCCGGGCACGACAAGCGCTATTATCAGGACGATGCGCCGACGGTGAGCGACGCGGACTACGACGCGCTGCGCCAGCGCTACAACGCGATCGAAGACAGATTTCCGGAACTGCGCACGCAGGACAGCCTGTCGCTGAAGGTCGGCGCCGCGCCGTCCGGGCGGTTCGCCAAGGTCCGCCATGCGGTGCCGATGCTGTCGCTCGACAATGCGTTCAGCGACGACGACGTGCGCGATTTCGTCGAGCGGGTGCGGCGGTTTCTGCGGCTTGCCGAGGACGAGGCGCTCGCGGTCACGGCGGAGCCGAAGATCGACGGGCTGTCGATGTCGCTGCGCTACGAGGACGGCGTGCTGGTGCGCGCGGCAACGCGCGGCGACGGCACGATCGGCGAGGACGTCACCGCCAATATCCGCACCATCAGGGATGTCCCGGAGAAACTGAAAGGCCGCAGCCCGCCCGCCGTGTGCGAAGTGCGCGGCGAGGTCTACATGAAGAAGGCCGACTTCCTGGCGCTGAACGCGCGGCAGGAAGCGGCCGGCGGCCAGGTGTTCGCCAATCCGCGCAACTCCGCGGCCGGTTCGTTGCGGCAGAAGGACCCCGCGGTCACCGCCTCGCGGCCGCTGCATTTCTTCGCCTATGCCTGGGGCGAGATGAGCGAGGTGCCGCAGACGACGCAATCGGCGATGATGGAGTGGCTGGCGGCGCGCGGCTTCATTGTCAACGCGCTGACGACGGTGTGCCAATCGGTCGACGATCTGCTGACCTATCAGAAGAAGATCGGCGAGCAGCGCGCCTTGCTCGACTACGATATCGACGGCGTCGTCTACAAGATCGACCGGCTCGATCTGCAGGAGCGGCTCGGCTTCGTCTCGCGCACGCCGCGCTGGGCGATCGCGCACAAATTCGCCGCCGAGAAGGCGACGACGCTGGTGCGCGACATCGAGATTCAGGTCGGCCGCACCGGCGTGCTGACGCCGGTCGCCAAGCTCGAACCGGTGACCGTCGGCGGCGTCGTCGTGCAGAACGCGACGCTGCACAATCCGGACGAGATCGAGCGCCTCGGCGTGCGCGTCGGCGATACCGTCACCATCCAGCGCGCCGGCGACGTGATCCCGCAGGTGCTCGGCGTCGTGACCGACCGGCCGCGCGGGCCGAAGCCCTACAGGTTTCCGAGGATCTGCCCGTGTCCGCTGAAGACGGAGGTGGTGCGCGAAACCGTTTCCGGCGGCGGCGAGGGCGTGCGCATGCGCTGCACCGGCGAGTTCGCCTGCCCGCATCAGCGCACCGAGCATCTGCGGCACTTCGTGTCGCGCCGCGCCTTCGACATCGAGGGGTTGGGCGAGAAGCAGATCCAGTTCTTCTTCGAGCAGGGCTGGGTCAGGGAGCCGGCGGAGATCTTCACGCTGGCCGCGCGCAACGACACGCTGAAGCTGGAGACGGTCGAGGGCTTCGGCGAGGTGTCGGTGCGCAATCTGTTCGCGGCGATCGAGGCGCGGCGCACCATCGCGCTGGAACGCTTCATCTATGCGCTCGGCGTGCGGCATGTCGGCGAGACCACGGCGCAGGCGCTGGCGCGCGGCTACGGCTCGTGGGCGGCGTTTCACGACGCCTGCATGAAGGTTGCCGCCGGCGACGCCGAGGCGCGCGCCGAGATGGATGCGCTCGACCAGATCGGCGAGACGGTGATCGACGCGCTCGCCGCCTATTTCGGCGAGAGCCACAATCTCGGCATCGTCGAGCGGCTGGTCGAACAGATGCGCGAGATCGCCGATGCGGAGCGGCCGGCCGGCGATTCGCCGGTCGCCGGCAAGACCGTCGTGTTCACCGGCTCGCTGGAGAAGATGACGCGCGACGAGGCCAAGGCGATGGCGGAGCGGCTCGGCGCCAAGGTGTCGGGCTCGGTGTCGAAGAAAACCGATCTGGTGGTCGCCGGCCCCGGCGCCGGATCGAAGCTCAAGGACGCGCAGAAGCACGGCGTCGCCGTGATCGACGAGGACGGCTGGTTCAAGCTTGTCGGTCGATAACGCGCCGCCGGAGGTCTGCGGTCTTACGAGTCGCGGGGCAGGCTGAAATAGGCGAGCAGCGAGATGACGAGCACCGTCATCATCGCGATCGGCACGGGCAAAGCGGTCGTGCTGCCGGCCAGCGCGTGCGAGATCGCCTGCGCGCCGATGGCGCCGATCGTCATCTGGACGAAGCCGGTGATGCCGGACGCCGCGCCAGCGGCTTGCGGATGCGCGCTGATCGCGCCGGCAATGGCATTCGGCAGCATCAGGCCGTTGCCGAAGGACATCATGATCTGCGGCAGGAAGAACATCGTGACGTTGTGCTCCCAGATGGAGAGCGTCGCGATGAACAGGAGGGCGCCGGCGAACTGAACCCAGAGACCCCAGCCGGTCATCGCCCGCACGCCGTAGCGGCTGGAGAACCGGGACACCAGGAAATTCCCGCTCATATAGCCGAACGAGGTGATCGTGAACCAGAAGCCGTAGACGGCGGAGGTCGAACCCATCAGGTCGATCACGACATAGGGGGCGCCGCCGATGAAGATGAAGAACGGGGCGCCACCGAAGGCGGTGATCAACACATAGGCGTGGAATGTCCGGCTGCGGACGAGCGCCAGCCATTCCTTCTGCGGCTGCGTTGCCGATGCGCCGGGCGCCGGCGCCGGCCGCGTTTCCGGCAGCGCGAGCACGGCCCATACCAGGATGGCGAGGCTGAACAGCGCGACGAACAGAAAGATCGCTTCCCAGCCGAAGGCGGTGTCGAGAATCCCGCCGATCAGCGGCGCGACCATCGGCGCGACGACCATCGCGGTGGTGACGAGGCCGAGCATCGCCGCCGCGCGGTCGCGGTCGTAAAGATCGCGGATGATGGCGCGGCCGATGACGACGCCGGTTGCGGCGCCGGCGGCCTGAACCACGCGCGCGGCCACCAGCAGGCCGATCGTATCGGCGGCCATCGCGCCGAAGCTCGCCAGCGTAGCGAGCGCCACGCCGGCGAGCACCACCGGACGACGGCCAAAACGGTCGGAGAGCGGACCTAGCAGCAATTGGCCGGCCGCCAGGCTGAGCAGGAACAGCGAGACGGTGAGCTGCACCGTCCCGGCATCGGTCTCGAATTTGGCGACGAGGTTCGGGACGCCCGGCACCAGAATGTTGAGCGCCACCGGCCCCATCGAGGTGAGGGCGACGAGCAGCAGCAGCAGCGGCCATTGCGACCGCACGGACATGGAGGTTTCGCTCATGCGGCGTTCAGCGGTTGCGTCGCGGCATCGAGCCATGTCCGCGTGTCGGCATCGAGCAGCGTGGCGAGCGTGTCGCGGACGCGGGCATGGTAGGCATCGACCCAGTTTCGCTCCGTCTCGCTCAGCGCCGCCGCATCGATCAGCCGCCGGTCGATGGGCGCCAGCGTCAGCGTCTCGAAGGCGTCGAGCGTTTTCTCCGCGCCGTCCGGCGAAGGGCCGGCGGTGACCAGCACCAGGTTCTCGATGCGGATGCCATAGGCGCCGGCCTTGTAGTAGCCGGGCTCGTTGGACAGGATCATCCCGCGCTGGAGCGGCACGCGGCCGAGCTTGGAGATCCGCGCCGGTCCCTCATGCACCGACAGATAGCTGCCGACGCCGTGGCCGGTGCCGTGGTCGAAATCGAGCCCGGCCTGCCACAACGGCAGCCGGGCCAGCGTGTCGAGTTGCGCGCCGGTGGTGCCTTGCGGAAACACCGCGCGGGCGATGGTGATGTGGCCGCGCAGCACGCGGGTGAAGCGGTCGCGCATCTCGGCGCTCGGCGCACCGACGATGACGGTGCGGGTCACGTCGGTGGTCCCGTCTTCGTATTGCGCGCCGGAATCGATCAGGAACATGTCGCCCGGCGCAACGCGACGATCGGTACGCCGGGTGACGCGATAGTGCACGATGGCGCCGTTCGCTCCGGCGCCGGCGATCGTCGGGAACGACACGTCCTTGAGCAGGCCGGTGTCGCGGCGGAAACTTTCCAGCGCGGCGACGGCGTCGATTTCGGTCAGTCTGCCGGCGGGTGCTTCGCGGTCGAACCAGGCCAGGAAGCGGGTGAGCGCAGCACCGTCGCGCCGGTGCGCGGCGCGCATGCCGGCGATCTCCGCCTCGTTCTTCACCGCCTTCAGCAGCGTGATCGGATCGGCAGCCTGCGTCACCGTCGCGCCGCTGTCGCCCAGCAGGCGCGTGAGCGCGTCGGCGCCGGTGGCCCGGTCGACGAGCACGCGCTGGTTTGCCAGTCCGGCGAGGTCGCGGATGAAGGCGTCCGGCGCGCGCAGATCGGCGACATCTTCGATCGCGGCGCGGGTCGCCGGGTCGAAACGGTCGGTGGCGAGATAAAGCGTCGGACGGCCGGTGGCCGGGAGCAGTGCGAAGGCAAGCGGCAGCGGCGTGTGCGCGACGTCGGCGGCACGGATGTTGAATGCCCAGGCGATATTGTGCGGATCGGAAACCACCAGCGCACCGGCATGCTGACGCTCGAGTTCGGCGCGGATGCGCGCGAGCTTGTGCGCCGCGGTTTCGCCGGCATAGCGCGCATCGTGCAGCGCGATGCGGCTTCGCGGCTGCGACGGCCGATCGTGCCAGAGTGCATCGATGGGATTGGTGTCGGTCGGCGTCAGCGTTGCCCCGGCTTCGGCGCAGGCCCGGCCCAGCGCCTCGATGGCATCGGTCGTGTGCAACCAGGGATCGTAGCCGAGGCGCGCGCCGGCGGGCAGATTCGCGGCGAGCCATTTCGCCGGCGGGCTCTCGGTCAGATGTTCGATGGAGAAGACGGCCGTGTCGGTCTGCTCCGGTGCCTGGACCTGATAGCGGCCGTCAACGAACAGTGCCGCGCGTGTCGTGAGCACCGCCGCAAGACCGGCGGAACCGGTGAAACCGGTGAGCCAGGCGAGCCGTTCCTCCGAGGGCGGGACATATTCATTCTGGTGCCGGTCGGCGCGCGGCACGATGAAACCGTCGAGGCCGCGTCGCTGTAATTCGTTGCGCAGCGCGGCAACGCGGGAAGCGACGGCGGCACGGTCGCCGGTGTCGTCGAATGTCTGGAACAGGGCTTCGAACATCGCGGCACCATAAGGACTGCCACCGGTAGCGGCAAACTTGTCGCAGGCTCCTATGCGCCACCGGCATCCAGGTCATGCAAGTTCTGCGGAAACCGATCGGCATGCCCATATCTTGTCATGCATCTCCTGCGATGCGGCTCCTGCGCCGAGGGGTGCGGAGGGGCTCGCGAAGAGGTGTCTTGAAAAAGCGTTTCGAGAAGAGATGTCTTGGAGAGAGGCGCATTGAAGAGAGGCGCCTGGAATGAAGACCAGCCGGAAGCGAGGCCGGTAACCCGGGAGGACGAGCCATGATTGACCGTCTTGCTGATCCTTCCTCTCCTGATCGCGCGGTCGCCGACCGTGATCCTGCCGTTCACTGCGCTGCCGCGCGGTCCGGGCAGATGGATGCGGACGTTGCGCCCGCGGACAGCGGCGCAAAAGTCGCATCCGAATCAGAAGAAACAAATTTGCTGACGCGTGCGCTGGGCGCTTTGGCTGAGCACATGATGTCGCATGTCCGTGCGCAGATGCCTGATGCGCCGGCCCGCGACCGAATCTGTCCTGACAAGTCGCTGCCCGTGTAACGGATCGTTCCAGCAAGGATTCACGGCGCAATTTTATGCGTGGTTAATGCATTTTAACCGCTTATGCAAAAGTGCCGCAGGTCGCATGCGGCGCCGCGACTGGATAATTCTGCAATGCAACATACATAGGCCTCGAACGGTTCGCACGAGGCCGCTCTGGGGAAATGCCGGGAGTGCCACGATGTTTGCGATTGAAGGAGGCACACCATGGTTTTCACAAGTTTCTTGACGCGCTTCTACAAGTGGATCGTCGCTGCGCAACAGAAGCGCGCCGATCGGCAGGTTGCGCTGCATCGCCACCTTCTGCCGCGTGATCTGGAAGCGACGGGCGACAAGCTCATTCACCGCAACGAGGACGCGCTGCCATTCGGCCGCTAGCCGCGGCCGCTGACACCCGCCGTCGTCGTCAGTTGACGATCCCGCGCCTCGGCCACCCGGTGGCCGGGGCGCTGTCATTTGCGGCCGGCGCCGCCTCGCGGCCCGGTTTGGCCATCACCAGCGTCATCCAGCCGTCGAGCGGAAGCCGCTTCTCCAGCGTCAGTCCCTGTGCGCGATAGGCGGCAAGCGCTGCATGGGCGTGCGTCGGCAGCAGGCCGGACAGGACGATCCGCGCACCCGGCGCGGCGAGCCGCGCCATCGGCGTGGCCATGCGCACCAGCGGGCCGAGCAGGATATTGGCGAAGATCAGATCATAGGGCGCGCGCTCGCGGATCCGCCGCGCCGAGAGGCCGGCGGCGCAGATGGCCTCGATCTTCGGCCCGGCGCGGTTGAGCCAGGCATTGCCGCGCGTCGCGGCGACCGCCAGCGGGTCGATATCCGTGGCGAGCGCCGGCACGTACCAGGCGCGCGCCGCCGCGATCGCCAGCACCCCGGTGCCGGTGCCGACATCGAGTATCCGGCGGTATTTGCCGCGCTTGACCAGCCCGTCGAGCGCCAGCAGGCAGCCGCGGGTCGTGCCATGATGCCCCGTCCCGAAGGCGAGGGCGGCCTCGATCTCAAGGCCGATGCGGTTTCCGGGAACCGAGCCGCGGTCGTGGCTGCCGTGGACGCGGAAACGTCCGGCATCGACCGGCGTTAGCCCGGCGAGGCTGGCCTGCACCCAGTCCTTGGGCCGTACCTGCTCGAAGACCAGCGCGGCAGCCGCCGCATCGCCGCCGGCGGCGGCGACCAGCGCCCGCACCGCGGCTTCGTCGGGCGGGCTGCTGAAGTGAATCTCGGCGCACCAGCGCCCGGTCTCGTCCTCGAAGGCGGACGCGGCGGTGTCCTCCGGCGGCAGCGTTTCGTGTAGCAGCGTGGCGATGCGTTCCGCAGTCGCCTGATCGGTGACGACGCGGGCGAGGCTGGTGGAGGCGAGGGCGGGGACTGCGGCTGTGATGATGGCGGCGGATCCTGTCGGCAATCCCGTCTCGTCGCGCCGGCTCAGCGCCAGCCCCAGGAGCCGCGCGGCTGGCCATACAGGCGGCCGGGCGCGTCGGGGTATTCATAGCGGCGCGGCGCAATCTCCTCGCCGTAGCGGTAATCGCGCCCTGCGTCGACATAATAATCGTCATTGCCGCGATAGGCCGGCGCGCGGTAGCGCCGCTCGCGCGCGCGTGCGGATGCGCGCGCCTGGCGGTCCTGTTCTTCCTGCCACCAGGATGGATCGCTGTCGTCGTCGAAGCCCGGCTGGCGTACGGCGACCCGCGGCGGCGCCCGCCGCGACGAGGCGACCGGTGCGCTGCTTGCCGGCGTATCGCCGGTGAGTACGACCCGGGTGTTGAGCACGCCGTCCTGCTTGACCAGGGCGAACAGCCGCCGCGCATGGTCGGTGGAGAGACGCACGCAGCCGTGCGACACCGCGTGGCCGAGACGCTTGGCGTCGAAGGTGCCGTGGATGGCGTGGCCCTTCTGCGTGAAGAAGATGGAATGCGGCATCGGCGCGTCATCCCATTCCTTGGAATAGTGGTCTTCCTCCATGCGGAAGGCGCGGAAGCTGCCCGACGGCGTATCGTAGCCGGGTTTTCCGGTGGAGACCGGCCAGTTGTAGAGTTCCTGCCCGTTCATCTCGACGGTCATCCGCTGCGTGGTCTTGTCGACGGTGACGAGGATCGCGGCGGCGGCAGGCGTGGCGAACGCGGCGGCTCCGACGATCAGGGCGGCCAGCGGCGCGGCAAGGGCAAACGGTTTCATCGGAGGAATCCTGACGCGATACGCAATACGGGTACGCGGTCGTCTGCGGCCGCTCGCCAGATTGACAAGACGACAGCAGTGTCATGGTTCCCGTATCGCGGCGCAAGCGCCGCATCTTCGGCACGCGATCACGAGCGCGTCAGCCGTTGTTGGGATCGCGCTCAATTGCCGAGCGTCAGCACCCAGTAGCGCCGGCCGGACGCGGACACCGCCGAGGCGATGCCGTAGCCGGTGACCCCGCGCAGCAGCATGTTGGCGCGATGGCCCTTCGAGCGGCTCCATTGCCGGATGGCGCAGGCCTGATCGTTGCAGCCATAGGAAACGTTCTCGGCCGCCATCGATGCGATGGCGCCGAGCCGCTCGCGGAAACCGGCGTGGTCGAGATGCTCGCGCCGCGCCATGTCGCGCGCATGCGAGGCGGCGGCCGCCATCAGCGTCGTCCGGGCCTGCAGCGGCGCGCGCCCATGTGCGGCGCGGAAGCCGTTGAGATCGAGCGCCGCCGCCGGCGCGGCCATGGACAGGATCGCCGCCGCGACGGCGATGCTCAACGGAAGTTTGCCCGGCATCGTTGCCGTCATCGGGGTTGCGATGTTGTTGCGATCGGCGATCAGGCCATGGTGCGCCCGTTGCTGCGCAATGGCAATCGCTGTCTCGAGGGGCGGGCGCTGCGCGTCAGCCGCGGACGCGGCGCGGGCGCGATGCCGACAGCGTTGTCGCCGTCTTCTCCGCCTCGGCTTTCGCCGCCTCCTCGGCTTCGCGGGCGAGCCGCAGCGCGCGCAGTTTTTCGGTTCTGGCGCGGGTCGCGATCAGATTGTTTTCGTATTCCCGGCGCGCTTGCGCGAACTCCTGGGATTGCTGCTGGCGACGCGCGGCGACGGCTGAAATCGAGGCTTTGGCCATGGAATGAGGTCCTCCGATAAACAGGTCATGGATAAACAGGTCGTGGAAAAGCGGCCGCAATGCGGGACGGCGGCGACGCAGCCCGATCCGTAACTCAACGTCTGCCCGATGCCGCGCAGTCGCCGTCGGGCGATTGCCGGATCACATCTTGAGCGGTGCCGTTGAGCCAGTCTTCGTTATCCGCGAGGTCGGTCAGAGCGCGTTGACGCTGGCGTTCGATCGCAGCGGTACGCAACGATTTCGCTGCGCGGGCGCGGTCCCTGGCGATGTCGGCCTGTTTGCGGAATTCGACTGATGTTCGGAACATGCCTTTATGTAGGAACGAAACGGCAAAATGAAAGGGCGTGCCCGATTGGAGGCTTTTCTTCCGGTCCCAAACGGAACCGGCGGCCGCCTGTTGCGTTATCCGGGCCGCAATCTTCCGGGGGGCGCATGCGCACCATTCTGCTGATCGTCGCCATTTTGCTGGTGCTCGGCGCGCTGCCGACCTGGCCTTACAGTTCGGACTGGGGCTACTACCCGTCGCTGACGCTGATCGTGCTGGCGATCGTCGCCGTCTTCGTCATGCTGCGGCGGACGCCGCGCTGAAAACGCATGCGCTGCCGTGCGCTCACAAAAACTCAATAAAATTGTCACGGAGCCGCGCTAGTCGAGCGGCCGTAGCGCCCCGAAACCGAATCATCCGGAACAGTCGTGTCGTTTGCAATCACATCACGTCCCCTCGCGCGCAACAGTGCGCGCACCGTTGCGCATTCATCGTCGTCTGTCGTCAGCGATGCGGCCGCTCGACGAAAGCGTGCGGACAAGAGCGGCGCGGACAACAAGAGCGCCGCCGCGCGCATCGTCTTCGATGCCGATCTCAGCAAGTCGGTCGGCGATGCCTTCGACGCCGTCTGGTCGGAGGTGATCAAGGATCGGCGTTACTCGGCGGCGGAACTCGATTTCGCGCGCGCCTATCTGGCCGAACGCATGCTCGATCTCGCACAGAACGGCGAGCGGGAAACCGCGCGGCTGCGCGACGGGGGCCTCAAACTGTTCCGGCTGCCGCCGCCGGAATAGGGCTCGGCGGCGATCGCTGCCGGCGGCATGATGGAACGAAGCGGTGCGCCGGCTCATTGTCTCGAAACGGGCGCGCCGGGTGACAACCGGCCGCAACGGGGACGATGGACGCGGCTGATTTTGCCGGTTTCTGGCCGCGGCAACAACGCATGGGCACGCGTTTGATCTAACCTGTTCCCGGCGCGTCTGTGCCGATGCTGGCTCTCTCTTGCACTGCTTTCCTTGTACCGGTTTTCGGCGTTGTGCTGCGGCGTTGATCGCGGTGGCCCGATGTGTATCGTTTGCAGAGGCCACGGAACCCACGGTGGACGATGCAGACGGCAATCAAATCGATGCTAGCCGCGAAGAGCTATCTCGTCGATGACGTCTTCGCCGCGCAGGAGTTCTTCCATTCCAACGGCTGGACCGATGGCTTGCCGGTGGTGCCGCCGACGGAGGCAGCGGTGGCGGCGTGTCTCGACTGGGCGATGATGCCGGGCGATCAGCTTGTTGGCATCGAGCCGGTGCGCGCGCAGCCGATCACCGCCGAGAAGCTGGCGATCAATGCGGTGATGGCCGGCTGCCTGCCGATGCATTTTCCGATCGTCGTCGCCGCGTGGCAGGGCATGCTGAAGGACGAATTCCTGCTGCATGGCATTTCGTCGTCGACCGGCGGCTGCGCCGTTCTGGTCGTCATCAACGGGCCCGTTCGCCTCGAGATCGGCGCGGCCTCGACCTTCAACGCGCTCGGCAACAGCGACCGCGCGACCTCCGTCATCGGCAGGGCGATCAGACTGTCGCTGATCAATCTGATGGATGTGCGGCCCGGCGGCATCGATCGCTCGACGCTTGGTCATCCGGGCAAGTTCTCCTACTGCCTCGCCGAGGACGAGGAGGACACCGTCTGGGAGCCGCTGTCGGTGTTTCGCGGCGTGCCGAACGACGGCACTTCGGCGGTGACGGTGATGGCGGCGCTGGCGCCGCGCCAGATCATGAACGAATAGACCACCGACCCGAAGGAGATCCTCGAAACCTTCGCGGCGGAAATGCGCGCCAACCAGCGGCATTATTCGATCTATGGCGGCAACTATGCCATCGTCGTTCCCAAGCAGTTGCGCGAGCATATCCAGAACGCCGGCTGGTCGAAGCGCGACATTGCCGAATTTCTGTTCGAGCGCGCGCGCATCACGCGCAAGGAATGGGCCGATGTCGGCAAGGCGGCGATCGTGCGCGACCGGCCGGAGAAGGTGCACACGGCGCTGGAATCGCCGGACCATCTGCTGGTGATCGCCGCCGGCGGGCCGGCCGGCGGTTTCGGTGCTGTCATCCCGCCATGGATGGGCTCGAAGACCAAGGCGGTGACGGTGCCGCTCGGAGTCTGCGTCGATTGCGAACCGCCGAAGGGCTGATGACGAAGAGCCGATGACGAAGTGCTGACGACGTTGCAACGGTGGAAACGGAGTGCCGGAAAATGACATTGCGGGTGTTCGATCCGACGCATGAAGGCAGAACCGCGGGCTTCACGCTCGCGCCGCGGCTCGCCATGCTGCGCGGCAAGACCGTCGGCATCATCACCAACGGCAAGGAAGGGACGCGTGGTTTCTTCACCCATCTCGACCGGATGCTGCGCAGCGAGTTCGGCGTGGCCGATGTCGTCTGGCGGCAGAAGCAGAACTACAGCGCGCCGGCCGAGCAGGAGATCATCGCTGAGGCGCGGCAGTGGCACGCGGCGGTGACCGGCATCGGCGATTGAGGAAGCTGCTCATCGTGCAGTCTGCACGATTCCATCGCAGTCGAGAAACAGGGCGTCCCCGCCGTCGGCGTGATGACCGAACGCTTCACCAGCGCGGCGGCGCTGATGTGCAAGGTGCTGGGGCAGCCGGACTACAGGTTCGCCGTCATCGGCCATCCCATCTCCAGCGCATCGGACGAGTTGCTGGCGGATTACGCCCGCGCCACCATCGAGCAGGCAAAGTTGCTGTTGCTGAAGTAGCGGTATTGGCGCGATGCGAAGCGGCCCGGCGGCGTCCGCATAAACGCGATTTTATGTCGCCGGCGATGGAAACGGCGGCGGGGCGATGGTCGGCCCGCTTCCGGCGCTTGCCGAACTTTGCTAGATTTGGCGAACGCTGCCTTTCACAAAGCGCGCCGACAGAGCCGGGCGCGGTGCGGGCGGCGACGATGCTGCCGGTGGACAGATGTGACCAGCGCCGCAGCTTTGTCCGGCGCAGCCGATCTCCACGCGTCGACATTCGACATGCTGAAGCAATGTAAAGAATGACAGGCTGCTCATGCGGCAGCGCCCGGCGTTAGCGTAACGGGAGGCTTCCATGCCATCGTTCATGTTGTCGCTCAATTATACCGATCAAGGCATCCGCTCGATCAAGGATTCGCCGAAGCGTGCGGAGGCGGCCCGCGAGCTTGCCAGGAAGTGCGGAGCGGAGATCAGGCATCTCTATCTGACGACGGGAGACAGCGATCTCGTCGTCTTCGTCGATGCGCCGGACGGCGAGAACATCGCCAAGTTCGCGCTGGCGCTCGGCGCGCAGGGCAATGTGCGCAGCCGCACCGCGCGCATCTGGCCGCACGAGGAGTTCAGGAAGATCGTCTCGGAGTTGCCGTAGCGTAGCGACGGCGTGGTGTCGGAGCGCTAGAGCATTTTTGCTTTTGATGGAATCAAAAGCAAAGCCCTGGTTTGTTGTTTTGACGCGTTTTCTTCACGCGAACCGGTATCCGCTTCGCTCGAACGGGCTCTAGACCCGCTCGACGAAACTGTCGACAACACGTTTCTGCCCGGCATGGTCGAAATCGATGGTGAGCTTGTTGCCGTCGAGCGCGATGACATTGCCGTTGCCGAATTTCTGATGAAATACCCGGTCGCCGACCTTGAAGGCCGACGCGCCCGTGGACTTGGCGATCAGTTCGCCCTCGATCACCAGCGGACGCCTGCCGGTCTGCTTGCCGACGCGCGCGCCGCCGCCTGAACGCGGCGAACCGGCCGGGCCGGCGAAGCCTTCGACGTCGACGGCGCCGTAGCCGCGCTTCGCATAGTCGTTCTGCGCATAGCGCTGCTGGCCGGTTTCGTCGAAACCGATGCGGCCGCGATTCTGCTGCGCGCGCTGCCAGCCCGGCGTCGCATAGCTGGAGCCGAAGGCGCTGGCTTCGTCGAAACGCGATGCGCCGTAGCCGCCGCGACCGCCGAAACCGAAGCCGCCTTCCGCTTCCTTCACCTCGACATGGTCTTCCGGCAGTTCGTCGAGAAAACGCGACGGCACGGTGGTCTGCCACAGGCCGTGGATGCGCCGGTTGGTGGCGAAATAGATGCGGGCGCGGCGTCGCGCGCGGGTGATGCCGACATGGGCGAGGCGGCGTTCTTCTTCCAGTCCGGCCTTGCCCTGTTCGTCGAGCGCGCGCTGGTGCGGGAACAGACCTTCCTCCCAGCCGGGCAGGAACACGGTGTCGAATTCCAGGCCCTTGGCCGAGTGCAGCGTCATCAGATTGACGCTCTCCTGGCCTTCGCCGCGGTCGGTGTCCATCACCAGCGAGATGTGTTCGAGAAATCCCTGCAGGTTCTCGAACTCCTGCATCGAGCGCACCAGCTCCTTCAGGTTTTCCAGCCGCCCGGCGGCGTCGGCGCTGCGGTCCTTCTGCCACATCTCCGTATAGCCGGATTCATCGAGCACGATCTCGGCCAGCTCGGTGTGCGGCAGCGTCGTGTTGCGTTCGCTCCAGCGCGCCAGATCGTCCATGAAGGTGCGCAGCGAGGCGCGCGCCTTCGGCTTCAGGTCGTCGGTTTCGACCACCGCGCGCGCCGCTTCGGTGAGCGGCACGCGGCGGCGGCGGGCATAGTCGTGCAGCACCTGCACCGAGGCGTCGCCGATGCCGCGCTTCGGCACATTGACGATGCGCTCGAAGGCGAGATCGTCGGCCGGCGAGGCGATGACGCGCAGATAGGCGAGCGCGTCGCGGATTTCCTGCCGCTCGTAGAAGCGCGGGCCGCCGATCACCCGGTAGGGCAGGCCGAGCGTGACGAAGCGGTCTTCGAATTCGCGCATCTGGAACGAGGCGCGCACCAGGATGGCGATCTCGTCGAGGTTGTGGCCATCGCGCTGCAGCGTCTCGATCTCGTCGCCGATGGAGCGGGCCTCCTCCTCGGAATCCCAGGCGCCGGTGACGGCGACCTTCTCGCCCATCTCGTCTTCGGTGTGCAGCGTCTTGCCGAGGCGGTCCTCGTTGTGGGCGATGAGCTGCGCCGCGACGGCGAGGATGTGGCCGGTGGAGCGGTAGTTGCGTTCGAGGCGGATGACTTTCGCGCCGGGGAAGTCGTGCTCGAAGCGCAGGATGTTGTCGACCTCGGCGCCGCGCCAGCCATAGATCGACTGGTCGTCGTCGCCGACGCAGCAGATATTGCGCAGCCCTCGCGAGACGGCAGCGGGGACCGCGTCCTGCTGCGGCGCGTCCGTGTCCTCCGCCGCGTTCTGCGATGCGTCGCGCAGGACGGGGCGCGGATCCTTCGACGTGCTGTTCTGTCCCAGCAGCCGCAGCCACAGATATTGCGCGACGTTGGTGTCCTGATATTCGTCGACCAGGATGAACTTGAAGCGCTCCTGATACTGCCGCAGGATTTCCGGGTTATCGCGGAACAGGCGGATGCATTCGAGCAGCAGGTCGCCGAAGTCGGCGGCGTTGAGCGTTTTCAGGCGCTCCTGATAGACCGTGTAGAGCTTCTTGCCGCGGCCGTTGGCGAAAGCCGCAGCTTCCCCGGCGGGCACCTGCTCCGGCGTCAGGCCGCGGTTCTTCCAGCCGTCGATCAGCGTTGCCAGCACCCGCGCCGGCCAGCGCTTCTCGTCGATGTTCTCCACCGCGAGCAGTTGCTTCATCAGCCGGATCTGGTCGTCGGTGTCGAGGATGGTGAAGTTCGGTTTCAGTCCGACCAGTTCGGCGTGGCGGCGCAGCATCTTGACGCCGATGGCGTGGAAGGTGCCGAGCCACGGCATGCCCTCGACCACCTGGCCGACCATCTGCGCGACGCGCTCCTTCATTTCCCGCGCCGCCTTGTTGGTGAAGGTGA
Source organism: Pseudolabrys sp. (assembly GCA_035556795.1). GTDB lineage: Bacteria > Pseudomonadota > Alphaproteobacteria > Rhizobiales > Xanthobacteraceae > Pseudolabrys. The sequence goes on from DATMEV010000018.1 coordinate 19,380, forward strand.
CGGCGAGGATCTGCGAGGGATAGGCGCGGCCGAGATTGAGGATGTGGGCGATGCGCGTCGTCAGCACCCGCGTCTTGCCGGTGCCGGCGCCGGCCAGCACCAGCACCGCGCCGTCGAGCGTCTCCACCGCCTCGCGCTGCTCGGGATTGAGCGTGTCGAGATAGGCGAAGCCGCCGCGTGCTGCGGCGCGCGCGCGGGCCGCGATGCCGCCGGGGGCGGGAGGCGGCGCGGCGGGAGAGGCAGGCGAGGTTTTGAACGGATCGGCCATCGATATTCCGGAAGGCCGGCGGCGGGGCCGGCAGCGGCCCCTTGGGCCGAAAACACGAATCTTTCAAGGCAAAGATGGCATCGCCGCCCGCCGATTTGGAGGGGCCGGGCTATGAAGCAGCGGATTATGCCCGGATTCCGCGCCCCGATCGGCGTTTTCGGCGTAGGATGGGTCGAAAAACCGAGGTTTGCCATGGATCGAGCAATGAACATGGATCGAGCAATGAAGGTGCCGGGGCCGGACCACCCGATCACCATTGCACCCAACCCGGCGCGCGTCGTCGTCACGCTGGCCGGGCGTGTGATCGCGGATACCCGCAAGGCCCTGTCGTTGCGCGAGGCGTCCTATCCGCCGGTGAATTACATCCCGCGCGCCGACGTCGATATGGCGCTGCTGGAGCGTACCGACCACGCCACCTACTGTCCGTACAAGGGCGAGTGCGCCTATTACAGCATTCCGCTCGGCGGTTCGCGCTCGGTCAATGCGGTGTGGAGTTACGAGGCGCCCTACGCGGCGGTGGCGAGCATCAAGGATCATCTGGCGTTTTATCCGGATCGCGTCGACGCGATCGAGGAGCGCTAGGGCCGCGCACGCTCGGATAGCCGTTCCAGCGGATCGTGACCGGCTGTGCGCCCGGCTTTGTGGTGCGCCGGCTAGATGTCCGGCTTAACCGTGCGCCGGGCTATGCGCCCGCCTTTTGGAATGCGCCGGGCTATGCGCCCGGCATGGTGATCCGCCGCCCCGCGGCGGCGGGGCGCGGCAGCGACGCATGGGCTTCCAGCATGCGGGCGATGTTGGCGGCGATGTCGTCGGGAAACGGCGCCACCTTGCGTGCCGTCATGTCGACATGCAGCAGCATGACCTCGGAAGTGGCCGACAGCCAGCCCTCGTCGGCGTGCCGCATTTCCTGAAAGAAGTGCACGCGCTTGGCGTCGGCGCCGAGCAACTGGCAGGTGACGCGCACCGGCGCGCCTTCGTGGATCTCGCGCAGATAGCGCACATGCACCTCGGCAGTCATGCTCGAGAGCTGGCGGTTCTTGAGATAATTCGGGCCGATGCCGAGCGCGGCGAAGGCCTCGTCGGCGCCGCGGTCGAACAGCACATTATAATAGGCCATGTTGAGATGGCCGTTGAAGTCGATCCATTGCGGCTCCACGGTCATCATCGAGGAGATGAATGGCGCGGCATAGGTTTTCGGGGCGTCACAGTCGAGCATGCCGGCATTGTCGCCTGCGGCGCGGGGCTTGTCACGCCACGAGCCCGTCGCCGCGACATCATGCTTGTGCGGAATGCCGGTGCGGAAAGCTTGCGTGAATGCGCATCTTGACCGGCAGCGCCGCAGGGACCACCGTCCGGCGCACGATATTCCGTGGGGACCAGCCCGAGGATATGCCGATGTCGCACGCCGCCACCCGTATCCGCGATGCACAGTCCGTGGCGAAGGCGGTGGCGGCGCTCACCGCAGCCTTTGGCAACCGCGTGGCGACCTCGCGGGCGGTGCGCGAGCAGCACGGCAATACGCTGACCTGGATCCCGAACGAACCGCCGGATGCGGTGGTGTTTCCGCAAACGACGGCGGACGTGCAGCAGATCGTGCGCATCTGCGCCGAACATGATGTGCCGGTCATTCCCTACGGCACCGGCACCTCGCTCGAAGGCCATGTCAACGCACCCTATGGCGGCATCACCGTTGCCATGCGCGACATGAATCGGGTGATCGCCGTGCATGCCGAGGATCTCGATTGCGTCATCGAGCCGGGCATCACCCGCAAGCAGCTCAACGAATATTTGCGCGATCAGGGCCTGTTCTTCCCGATCGATCCGGGCGCCGATGCCTCGCTCGGCGGCATGGCCTCGACGCGGGCGTCGGGCACCAATGCGGTGCGCTACGGCACGATGAAGGACAATGTGCTGTCGCTGAAGGCGGTGATGCCGAACGGCGAGATCGTCACCACCGCGCGCCGCGCCAAGAAATCGTCCTCGGGCTACGATCTGACGCGGCTCCTGATCGGCTCGGAAGGCACGCTCGGCATCATCACCGAACTGACGCTTCGGCTCTCCGGCATTCCCGAGGCGATCTCCGGCGGCATCTGCCCGTTCCCGTCGGTCGAGGCGGCCTGCAATGCGACGATCCTCACCGTGCAGTCCGGTATTCCGGTGGCGCGCATCGAACTGCTCGATCCGCAGCAGGTGCGTGCCTGCAATCTCTATTCGAAACTGACCCTGCCGGAAGTGCCGATGCTGTTCGTCGAATTCCACGGCAGCGAGGCGGGCGTCGCCGAGCAGTCGGAACGCTTCGGCGAGATCGCCGCGGAGCTTGGCGGCGGGCCGTTCGAATGGGCGACGAAAGCGGAAGAGCGCAACCGGCTGTGGCAGGCGCGCCATGACGTCTATTGGGCGGCGAAGAATCTGCGCCCCGGTTCGCAATGCTTCGCCACCGATGTCTGCGTGCCGATCTCGCGGCTCGCCGAATGCGTCGGCGCGGCGCAGCGCGAGGCCGCCGCGCGCAATCTGCTGGCGCCGGTCGCCGGCCATGTCGGCGACGGCAATTTCCATATGAGCCTGCTGGTGGATATGGACGATGCCGGCGAGGTGGCGCGGGCGCGCGACTTCTCCGGCCGGCTGGTCGAACTGGCGCTGGCGATGGAAGGCACCTGCACCGGTGAGCACGGCGTCGGCGAGGGCAAGAAGAAATATCTGCCGGCCGAGCACGGCGCCCCGGCGCTCGCCGCCATGGCCGCGATCAAGCGCGCGCTCGACCCGCAGAACCTGATGAATCCCGGCAAGATGATCGCTCTGGATTGAGATCGCCGGTTTTCGTGCAGCGGCGTTCGCCGGAGTCGCGTCCCGGGATGATGACGCTATAGTCTCGGACTGGAACATAGAATTGCCGGTAACCCGCGGAATATCGAAGGCGGGGCACGCGGTAGTAGAAGTTCGCGACCTTCGGGTTGCGCAGGACGTGCGGTGCAGAACACGCTGCTGACAATCGCGGTTGTTGCCATCCTGGCGCTGGTCGGGGCGCTGGTCGCGCCGTTCGTCATCGACTGGAACGACGTTCGTCCGCTGGTCGAGCGCGAGGCTAGCCGGCTCACCGGCGTGCCGGTGCGCGTGCGCGGCGATATCGACGTGCGGCTGCTGCCGGCGCCGAAGGCGCGGCTCGCCGGCGTCACCGTCGGTGGCGTGCCGGCCAAAGTGCTCGATGTCGAATTGTCGCTCGGTTCGCTGATGCGCGGCGAGTGGCGCGCGACCGAAGCGCATCTGGTCGGGCCGCAGCTCGATCTGACGCTCGACGACAAGGGCCGGCTGCAACTGCCGGCCCTGCCCGGCGGCTTCGACCCGGCGGCGGTGAGCATCGAGCGGCTGCATGTCGAGGATGGGCGCATCGTCGTTGCCGATGCCGCCAGCGGCGCGCGCTTCACCTTCGAGAAGATCTGGTTCAACGGCGACGCCCGTTCGCTCGCCGGCCCGTTGCGCGGCGAAGGCGCGGCGATGCTCGACGGCGCGCTGTATCCGTATCGCGTGAATGTCGGACGGCTGACCGAGGAAGGCCGGCAGCGCGTCCGTCTCAACGTCGATCCGGTCGACCGGCCGCTGAGCATCGAGATCGATGGCGAGATGGCGCTGGTGCAGGGCGTGCCGCATTTCGACGGCAGCACCAGTCTGAGCCGGTCGGCGCAACCGGCGGGCGCTCAGGCCGCGAAGTCGGCGGCAAAACCCGGCGCCAGGCAGACGGCCTCGACATCGGCGTCGGCGCCGCAGCCGTGGCGGGCCAGCGCCAGGCTGAAAGCAACGCCGGCCTCGGTGCTGGTCGAGGGGATCGAGTTTCACTACGGCCCGGACGATCAGGGCGTGAAGCTTGCCGGCACCGCCGACGTGAAGTTCGGCGCGCAGCCGCGCATCGAGGGCGTGCTCTCGGCGCGGCAGCTCGATCTCGACCGGGCGCTGGCGGCCGGCGATGACAAGCCGCCGGCGGCGACGGTGCTGCGCACGCTGGCGCAGGCAGCGGGCGGAGCGCCGCCATTGCCGCTGCGACTGGGTATCGGCATCGATTCCGTCACGCTCGGCGGCGGCTCGATGCTCGATGTGCGCGGCGATCTTGCCGCCGACAAGGACGGCTGGCGTCTCAGCGGCGTTGAATTCCGTGCGCCCGGTTCGAGCCGGGTGCGGCTTGCCGGGCGGCTGACCGCCGAGCCGGCCAGTGGCGCGGGCGCGGCGGCAGGGGCGGCCTTCAAGGGTGCGCTCGATGTCGAATCCGCCAATCTGCGGGCGCTGGTCGGCTGGCTCGACGGTCGCGCCGATCTTGCCGCCGGCCCGGTGCGGCCGCTGCAGGCGCGCGGCGACGTCACGCTCGGCGGCGGCATGGTCGCGGTCGAGCGGCTGAAGGCATCCGTCGGCCGCGAAACGCTCGAGGGACGGCTGTCCTACCGGTTCGCGCAAGACGCGCGCCCGGCGCGGCTCGATGCCGACTTGCGCGCCTCCGACCTCGATGTCGACGGCCTGCAGAATTTCCTCGGTGTGGCGCTCGCCGGCACGGCGCTGGAACGGCCGCAGGAGATTGCGCTCACCGCGCAACTCGGCCGCGCCACCGTCGGCGGCATCGCCGTGCGCGATCTGAATGCGCGGCTGCGCAGCGACGCCTCCGGCTTCGATATCGAACGCCTGTCGGTCGGCGACCTGAACGGTGCGGCGGTCAAGGTCGGCGGCAAGCTGGCCGTGTCGCCGCCGCGCGGCGATCTCACCGTCGATGTCGATGCACGCGATCTGTCCGGCGCCATGGCGCTGCTCGGCCATTATGTGCCGGCGGCGGCGCCGCTGGCGGCGCGCTTTGGCGGCCCGGCGAAACTGCACGGGGTCATGTCGGTCGAGGCCGCCGCTCCCGACAAGGGGGTCGGCAAGCTGACGCTCGACGGCACCGTCGGCGCGGTGCGCGTCGCCGTGAACGGGGATGTACGCGGCGAAACCGGCGGCGACCTCGCCGCTCTCGATCCGGCGGCGCTCATCAAGATGACGCTGCGGCTCGACGGCACGCTCGATACCGACGATGGCGCGGCTCTGGTCCGGCTGCTCGCGCTCGACCGGGTGGCGGCGGTCGGCGATGGACCGGGCCGGTTCACCGTCAGTCTCGGCGGGCCGGTCGGCGGCGAGTTGCAGGTGAAAGGACAACTGGCCGCTTCGGGCCTCGATGCCGAGGCCGGCGGCACCGCGGCGATGCAGGACGATACGGTGAGCGCCCGGCTGCGGATGATGGTGCGCCGCGCCGATCTGCGGCCGCTGTCGTCGCGCGGGCACAGCCTGCCGCTGTCGTTCGGCGGACGGCTGACGATCGACAAGGACCGGATCGCACTGACCGACGCCGACGGGTCGCTCGCCGGCGCCAATCTGCGCGGCCGCCTCGCCATCGGCCGCGCGCCGGAGGGGCAGCCGTGGAGCGTGGAGGGTGCCGTCGATGCCGACGCGCTCGACGTGCCGGCGGTGCTGGCGGGGGTCGTCGGCATGCCGGCCGCGAAGGCGCCGCCGCGTGCCGCCGTGGCCGCCGATGGCCGGGCGCCCGCATGGGTGTGGCCGGTCGAGCCGTTCGCGCGCGGGGTCGGTGCCGGCTATCAGGGCAGCATCCTGTTCCGCAGCCAGCGCGCGACGCTGACGCCGGCGCTGATGCTGCGCAATCTGCGCGGCAGGCTGGCGCTCGCCGGCGACGGCGCGACATTCGAGGATGTTGCCGGCGACGTCGGCGGCGGCCGCTTCACCGGGCGGTTGTCGCTGGACCGGAGCGGCGAGGGCGTACGGGCGAAGGCGCAGGTTTCGCTGCAAGGTGTCGATGCCACGATCCTGCAGCCGGCGGCGGTGCGCCCGCCCATCACCGGCCGTCTCGACCTCGAGGCGGCGGTGGAGGGCGCCGGGCTCAGCCCGAGCGCGCTGATCGGTTCGCTCGATGGCAGCGGAAAACTGTCGCTCGACGGTGCGCAGTTCGCCTCGCTCGATCCGCAGGCCTTCGCGGCGGTGACACGCGCCGCCGACCAGGGGCTGCCGGTCGACGGCATCCGCGTCGCGGATTTCATGCGCAAGGCGCTCGATCGCGGCAGCCTGACGGTGCGGCATGCGAAAGCCGGGCTGCGGGTGATCGGCGGGCAGGTGCGCCTGCAGGACGTATCGGTGGCGCCGGAGGGGGCGTCGCTGTCGCTGTCCGGCAATCTCGACCTGACCCAGGGCGCGCTCGAGGCGCGGCTGGTGCTCTCCGGGGCGCAGGCCGAGGCCGGCGGCAAGCCGGACGTTTTCATGTCGCTGCGCGGGCCGCTGGCGGCACCGGGGCGCAGCATCGACGTGACCGCGCTGACCGGTTGGCTGACATTGCGGGCGGTCGATCAGCAGGCAAAAAAGCTCGAAGCCATCGAGCAGGAGCGGGCTCAGGAGCGCGAACGCGAACGGCGGGCATCGCAGGTTCAGCCGCAACCGGCACCGCCGCCGCAGTCGCTGGCCGAACCGGCGGCGATCGTGCCGCCGGTGCCGATGCCGCCGGGCACGATTCCGGGGCTTGTCCCTTCCGGCCCGGAGGGCGCTGCTCTCGCGCCGCCGCTGCCGGCGCCGCAGACGATCCCGCCGGCGCCGCGCATCACCACGCAGTCGACGACGTCCCCGGCGCGGCCGCAACCTGATGCCAGCCGGTCTGGCCGGACCGTTCCGGCGACACCGCTGCAGATCGCGCCGCAGAACTGATGCCGCAGCGGCTGCCGCGGCTTCCCGAAGAAGACGGTCGGGCCCGGTCGGCCAAAACCTCAAGCTGATTCGGTCCGGAGCGATTCGGTCGTTGCCGCGGTCGTCGACGCAGGCAGCCAGTATTGGTTGGATGTTACCTCGGCGGGGCTGGCTATTGCCTATGTTGCAGTGCAAACATTACTTGCTGCAAAACGTCGCAGGAGCACTGTTGCGTGGCCAGATCTTACGCCAGACCGGCTCTATTCTTACAGGAAGCTGACGTAATACTGACGTCAGGCTTACGGAAAACGATGATTGCTGGTACGGGGGTACGTTCGATCAGGCCACGGGCGAGGGGGCCGGCACCGTCGCCGCGCCGTCGGCAGCCGGGGCCGTGTGCCGGTTGCGGTAGTGGTCGAGGACGAACAGGCGGATCGCCGACGACAGATTGCCATCCTGCCGATCGCGGTCGATGGCGGCGACCATGTCGGAGAGCGTCTGGTTGCGGCCGGCGGCGATCTCCTTCAGTCCCTTCCAGAAGGCATCCTCGAGGCTGATGCTGGTCTTGTGACCGGCGATCACGATCGAGCGTTTCACCACGGAAGATTTCATCGGAGCGGGCTTTATCAACGCGGACTTCTCGGAAGAGGGTTTCATTGGTCCTCTCCGTTGTCGAGACGATGCTGATCGAGCGCGCGCCGGGACAGCGTCTCGGCGGCGCGCAGCCGCTCGCGTTCGGCCTTCGGCTGTCCGAACGCAACGCGTCGGGCCTGCGCGTCGTTGTCGTCTTGCTGGCGTTTGGCGCGTTTGCGGGCGGTGCGGAGATTGATGACGTTTGACATCCGGACCTTCATGCCATTGGACATTGTTATTCGGATGTTTGGCCCGGTGTTTCAATACACGGTTGGGTGAACGGGTCGCGTCGCAGCCCGGCCTTGCCGGCGCGGATTGTCGCGGCCGGCAACCGGGATTGCCAAGGGGCGCCGCGCGCTATTGCGGGGCGGTCATCTTCTCGGGCCGCACCAGCCGGTCGAATTCGGCCTCGGTGACGAAACCGAGGCGCGTCGCCTCTTCGCGCAGCGTCGTGCCGCGGGCATGCGCCGCTTTCGCCACCTGCGCCGCCTTCTCGTAACCGATTTTCGGCGACAGCGCGGTGACCAGCATCAGCGAGCGCTCCATCAGCTCCTTGATCCGCGCTTCGTCAGCCTTGATGCCGACGACACAGTTGTCGGTGAAGGAACGGCTGGCGTCGGCGAGCAACTCGATCGATTGCAGCATGCAATGCGCCATCACCGGCTTGTAGACGTTGAGCTCGAAATGTCCCTGGCTGCCGGCGGTCTGGATGGCAGTCTGATTGCCGAACACCTGGCAGCAGACCATGGTCAGCGCCTCGCTCTGCGTCGGGTTGGTTTTGCCCGGCATGATCGACGAGCCCAGTTCGTTGGCCGGCAGGATCAACTCGCCCAATCCGGAACGCGGGCCGGAGCCGAGGAAGCGCAGATCGTTGGCGATCTTGAACAGCGCCGTCGCCGCGGCCGAAAGCGCGCCGTGCACGAAGACATAGGCGTCGTGGCCGGCCATGACCTCGAATTTGTTCGGCGCGCTGACGAAGGGCAGGCGGGTGATCTCCGCGACCTTGGCAGCGAAGGCCTTGGCGAAACCTTTTTTCGTGTTGAGGCCGGTGCCGACCGCGGTGCCGCCTTGCGCCAGCGGATAAAGCTCCTTCAGGCCGAGCCGGATGCGCACTTCGGCGGCGCGCACCTGCGCGGCGTAGCCGGAAAATTCCTGCCCCAGCGTCAGCGGCGTCGCATCCATCGTGTGGGTGCGGCCGATCTTGACGATGCGGTTGAAGTCCACCGCCTTCTTCGTCAGTTCGGCATGCAGATGCGCCAGCGCCGGCAGCAGCCGGTCGGCGATCTGGCGCGCGGCGGCGATATGCATCGCAGTGGGGAAGCTGTCGTTCGACGACTGACCCATATTGACGTGGTCGTTCGGATGCACCGGCGATTTGGCGCCAAGTTCGCCGCCGAGCCGCAGATTGGCGCGGTTGGCGATCACCTCGTTGGCGTTCATGTTGGTCTGCGTGCCGGAGCCGGTCTGCCAGACGCGCAGCGGAAAATGTTCGTCGAGCTTGCCGTCGGCGACGTCTTTGGCGACGGCGATGATCGCCTCGGCGCGCCGTGCGTCGAGCGCGCCGAGCGCGCGGTTGACGTCAGCCGCCGCCCATTTGACGATGCCCAGCGCATGGATGACCGGCAGCGGCATCAGTTCGCTGCCGATACGGAAATTGCGGCGCGAGCGTTCCGTCTGCGCGCCCCAGTGACGGTCGGCCGCGATATCGAGCGGCCCGAATGCGTCGCTCTCGCTGCGGGTGTCGCTGCTGCTGTTACCGCCGCCGTTGCTGCTGGGTGTCGGGCTGCGATGCTTGCGGGTGGCCATGATAAATCTCCTCCGGCGTATCGGCGCTGCCGGAGGATCGTCTCACTTCTTGCGGAAGCGGTCGAGCCGCACCACTTCGCCGCCGCCGCTCGGCTTGTCGGGATCCGGTTCGGGCTTGTCGCCCGACGCGGAGACCGCGGCGTTGTCTGCCGGGGCGGGCTTGCTGTCGGTCTTGGCGCGGGCGGGCTTCAGCGGGCTGACCTCGGCGGAAGGCTCCTGCCTCGATACCGCATCCGGCGCGGCATCGACCGGCAGTGCGGCGGTGGTCGCAGCATTGTCGGCGTTATCCTCGCCGACGACCTCGAACTGCAACCCGAACTGCACCGACGGATCGAAGAAACCCTTGATCGCCGTCAGCGGAATGCTGAGCCGTTCTGGAATGCCGTTGAACGACAGCCCGACCTCGAAGCGGTCGTCGAACACCGCAAGGTCCCAGAACTGGTGCTGCAGCACGATGGTCATCTCGTCGGGATATTGCGCGTGCATGCGCTGCGACAGCTTCACGCCTTCGGCATTCGTGTCGAACGAAATGAAGAAATGATGTTCGCCCGGCAGCCCCTTCTTGGCGACGTCGGCAAGCAGATCGCGCACCATTGCGCGCAGCGCCTGCTGGGTCAGGAGATCGTAGCGGATTTGGTCGGAGGCCATGCGGGCGCTGCCCTGTCGTTGGAAGACTCGATTGCGCCAAATTACCGTGCGGCGTGGCGAAAGCCACCCGCTGCTGCAACCGCCCACACCTGATCGCCGTTTCCGATCCGGATCGCCGCGTATGAGGCCGCCTCGGGATCACGTTGATCGCGATCGCATTGACCGGCGTGTGCACTGACCAATCGCATTCCTGTCGATAATCGAAGATGAAGTGGAGGCTTCTGTTGCCAGGTGCCTCCGGACCCCGCCTGCCGGAGCTTAACCCGTCAGGACTTTGGTTCGGTATTTTTCAGACCGCTTAAGCGGCCTGAGCAACCGGAGCATAGTTGTCGTTGGCAACTATGAGTTTGGCCCGATAACGACGGTACCATCCCGAGCAAAAGCACGACCTTTACGCCCTCGTCGATCCTGTTTCGCCCCCGCCGAAGCCCGGCCGGTCTGCGGCCGCTGATAGAGCCGCTATCGCGCAAGCGATGCCGGGCTTGGGTGGAGGCGCCGGGTACTGCCCCCGGGTCCGATAGGTTTATTCCGACGCACGTTTATTGCCATAGCCGGATCGCTCCGGCAGGAACGAATATAGGCAACAGCGCCCCTGGAAAAAAGGCCACCGGCGCAATGGGCGAGACGAAGTGGCCGTGTATTTTTTGTGAACCGTGCGCTTTCACCCGCCGGACTTGTCCCGCTTGACGGGCGCAACCGCTTCAAAGTGGCGCATTCCGCAGCGCGATACAGACCCGAATGGCGGGCCAGCGATCCGTTGCTTTCGCGATGACATCGGGGCGATGACGGCCGTTTTCGGCCAGACGAAAAAAAACTGTGTAATGCTGCAGCGCAAAAGCGACGGATGCACGCGGCCCACTGTTGTGGATTTTTTTTTGCGAAGGGCTATCAGCGACCGCCATATCGAACTAAGGCAGTACCCCGCGCGGGCACCCGCCTGCGCAAGTGGAGTTCAGTTGGCATCCGCGCGCTGATCGGCATATTCTGGCGAGGGGGCTGCGGAACAATTTGGGAGGGGCACTAATGTCCGAGGGGGTCAATTCCTCCCCGAACGCGGCAGTGGTTCGTTCGCAAGAACATGCCGGCTTTGCCGGCGGCATCATCGTCGCATTCGCCGTTATTACGATCGCCGCGTCGATCTATAACAAGGGTTTCCAGTTTTTCGGGCCGGGGCTTGAGCCGCGCGTGATCGCGGTGCTGCTCGGCGTGCTCGGAGCTGCGGTGATGATGCGCAGGGTCGTCATCCGCAACGAACAGGATTTCTATGGCGGCGTCGCGCTTGTCGGTCTTGCCATCATCGCCTTGCTGGCGACGGCGGATCTGCAGGGCATGCGCGGTTTCGCTTTCGGTCCGGCGACTGCGCCGCGGCTGTTCGCCGGCCTGCTGGCGGTGCTCGGCGGTGCGGTGGCGATCAGCGGACTGCTGACCGAGGCACCGCCGCTCGAACGCTACGATCTGAGCGCCCCGGCGCTCTGGTCGCTGGCCTATTTCGTCTATCACTTCTCGGTCGGCATGGTGTGGCAGGCGCTCGCCATCGGCATGATCGTGCTCGGACTGGTGCTGGCCTATTTCGGCCTGCGCAATCCCGAGCGACGACAGATGGTCCGCGGGCCGATCTTCCTGGTGCTCTCGGTCATCATCTTTGCCGAGACCATCCGGCCGATGGGCCTGGTGTTTGCGACCTTCGTCACCGTGCTGGTGTCGGCGCTGGCGACGCCGGAAGCCAGGTGGCGTGAGACAGTCATCTGGGGAGCAGTGCTGACGCTGTTCTGCTCTTTGCTTTTCCCTTATGCGCTGGCCTTGCCGTTCATGCTCTGGCCGAAGTTCTGGTACTGATCCCATGCACGATTTGATCGCAAACCTGTCGATGGGCTTCGGCGTTGCCGCGCAGCCCTACAACATCATGCTGTGCCTGATCGGTGCTCTGGTCGGTACATTGATCGGCGTGCTGCCGGGCATCGGCTCGCTCGCCACCATCGCCATGCTGCTGCCGATCACCTTCGGCCTGCCGCCGGTCGGCGCGCTGATCATGCTCGCCGGCATCTATTACGGCGCGCAGTACGGCGGATCGACGACATCGATCCTCGTCAACATTCCCGGCGAGTCCTCGTCGGTGGTGACGACGCTCGACGGTCACCAGATGGCCAAGCAGGGCCGCGCCGGCCCGGCGCTGGCCATCGCCGCGATCGGTTCGTTCATCGCCGGCTGCTTCTCGACAGTCCTCGTTGCCGCGCTCGGCGTGCCGCTCACCTCGATCGCGCTGATGTTCGGTCCCGCCGAATATTTCTCGCTGATGGTGCTCGGCCTGATCTTCGCCGTGGTGCTGGCCTCGGGCTCCGTGCTCAAGGCGCTTGCCATCATCCTTGTCGGCCTGCTGTTGTCGATGGTCGGTTCCGACCTCGAGACCGGCGTGTCGCGCATGGCATTCGACATTCCTGAAATGTCGGACGGCATCGGCTTCGTGCAGGTGGCGATGGGCGTGTTCGGCTTCGGCGAGATTCTCCGCAATCTCGACAATCCCGGCAGCCGCGACATCGTACAGAGCAAGGTCACGGGCCTGATGCCGACGGCCGCCGATCTCAAGGCGTCCTCCGGTGCCATCGCCCGCGGTACGATCCTCGGCTCCATCCTCGGCATCCTGCCGGGCGGCGGTACGATCATCGCGGCCTTCGCTGCCTACACGCTCGAAAAGAAGGTGTCGAAGACGCCCGAGAAGTTCGGCACGGGTTTGATCGAAGGCGTCGCGGCGCCGGAGAGCGCCAACAACGCCGCTTCGCAGACCTCGTTCATCCCGCTGCTCACCCTCGGCATCCCGCCGAACGCGGTGATGGCGCTGATGGTCGGTGCGATGACCATTCATGGCATCGTGCCGGGTCCGCAGGTGATGACCAAGCAGCCGGAGCTGTTCTGGGGCATGATCGCCTCGATGTGGATCGGCAACCTGATGCTGGTCGTCATCAACCTGCCGATGGTCGGCCTGTGGGTGCGTCTGTTGCGCGTGCCTTATCGCCTGCTGTTCCCGATGATCATCATCTTCTGCCTGGTCGGCATCTACTCGTTGAACAATTCGCCGTTCGACGTCGCGATGACGGCCCTGTTCGGTGTCGTCGGCTACTGGCTGATCAAGCACGACTTCGAGCCGGCGCCGATGCTGCTCGGCATGGTGCTCGGTCCGCTGATGGAGGAGAACCTGCGGCGGGCGATGCTGATCGCGCGCGGCGACGCCTCGGTGTTCCTGACGCGGCCGCTGTCGGCGAGCCTGCTGGTGCTGTCGCTAATCCTGCTGGTGCTGGCGGTGCTGCCGGCGATCCGCAAGCGCCGCGACGAGGTGTTCGTCGAGGAGTAAGGCGACGATCGCCTGACGTTCGGAGCGGCCGCGGGAGGATTTCAAAGCCTCTTGCGGCCGCTCTTTTTATTCCCGATATGCTGACGAGGCCGGCCACCGCCGCATGCGCGGATGCGCGTTATGGCGTGTTCGCGCGAAGTGGATTCCGGATCGCGCGAAGAGAGCAGCCGCAGGAAAAATCCGGATTCTTGCTTCCGATTTCCATCGGAAGCGAAAAAGCTCTAGCCTGCCGCGACTCGCTTGTTGGACAGCTTCGATGCGCCAGTACCAGGAATTGATGGAACGTGTCCTTGCCGAAGGGGTCGAGAAGCGCGACCGCACCGGCACCGGCACCCGTTCGATCTTCGGCCATCAGATGCGCTTCGATCTCGCCGACGGGTTTCCGATGGTGACGACCAAGAAGCTGCACCTGAAGTCGATCATCCACGAATTGTTGTGGTTCCTCGCCGGCGACACCAACATCAAATATCTCAACGACAACGGCGTGCGCATCTGGGACGAATGGGCCGACGAGCGCGGCGATCTCGGCCCGGTCTATGGCCGGCAATGGCGCTCGTGGCCGGCGCCGGATGGCAGCGCCATCGACCAGATCGGCAATGTCGTGGCGATGATCCGCCGCAATCCGGACTCGCGCCGGCTGATCGTCACCGCCTGGAACCCGGCGCAGGTCGATGCCATGGCGCTGCCGCCGTGCCATTGCCTGTTCCAGTTCTATGTCGCCGAAGGGCGGCTGTCGTGCCAGCTCTACCAGCGCTCCGCCGACGTGTTTCTCGGCGTGCCGTTCAACATCGCCTCCTATGCGCTGCTGACGATGATGGTGGCGCAGGTGACTGGTCTGCGGCCGGGCGCGTTCATCCATACGTTCGGCGACGCGCATCTCTACCTCAACCACCTGGAACAGGCGCACCTGCAGTTGTCGCGCACGCCGCGGCCCCTGCCGATGATGCGGCTCAATCCGGGGGTGACCGACCTGTTCGGGTTCCGCTACGAGGATTTCACCCTCGAAGGCTACGACGCGCATCCGCATATCAAGGCGGCCGTGGCGGTATGAACGGCAGTCCGTCCGCGACACCGCAGATCGTGCTCGTCGCCGCCATCGGCGAGAACAACGTCATCGGCTGCGATAACCAGTTGCCCTGGCGGCTGCCGTCCGACCTCAAGCATTTTCGTGGCGTGACCATCCACAAGCCGGTGGTCATGGGTCGCAAGACCTATGAATCGATCGGCAAGCCGCTGCCCGAACGCACCAATATCGTCGTCACCCGCGATCTTGGCCTGCGTGCGCCGGGCACGGTGCTGGCGACGAGCCTCGAAGCGGCGCTGCTTGCCGCCCGCGAGGATGCCCGCCGGCGCGGCATCGGCGAGATCATGGTAATCGGCGGCAGCCATATCTTCGCGGCCACCATGCCGCTGGCCGGCCGGCTTGAAATCACCCACGTGCATGCGGCGCCGGATGGCGACGTATTCTTTCCGCCGATCGATCCGGCGATATGGCAGCAGACATCCTGGATCGAGCATCCCCGGGGCGAGCGCGACAGCGCCGCCTTCGCCACCGCCATCTACCGGCGGCGTTGAGCGGCATCCGATGATTGTGGCGAATCGTTGCAGGCGCCTGCGTTGTCACACTTGGTCCGCTCCCCTATAACCCAGCCAACAGCCCGGTTCTGAGCGGGCGCCGGAGACGTATCGATGCCGTGGAGCAATCAGGGAGGCGGTCCGTGGGGCTCGGGCCCAAAGGGGCCTTGGGGATCAGGACCGCAGCCTTCTGGCGGTGGAGGCGGCGCAACGCCCCCCGACCTTGAAGAAATCCTGCGGCGTGGCCAGGAGCAGCTCCGGCGCGCCATGCCGGGCGGCAATCTCGGCGGCAAGGGCCTCGCGGTGATCCTGCTCGGCGCCGTCGTGCTGTGGGGCGTTTCCGGTTTCTTCCGCGTCGAGCCGGACGAACTCGGCGTCGTCCTGCGGTTCGGCAAGGAAGTCCGCGAAGTCCAGCCGGGCCTCAATTACCATCTGCCCTATCCGATCGAGACGGTGCTGACGCCGAAGGCGCTGCGCGTAAACAAGATCGATATCGGCATGCGCACCATCGACGACGCGCGCCGCGGCTCGGCCGTGCGCGACGTGCCGGAAGAAAGCCTGATGCTCACCGGCGACGAGAACATCGTCGACGTCGATTTCTCGGTGCTGTGGAAAGTGAAGCCGACCGGCGTCGGCGAATATCTCTTCAACATCCAGAACCCGGAAGGTACGGTGAAGGCGGTTGCCGAAAGCGCGATGCGCGAGGTGATCGGCCGCTCCGACATTCAGCCGATCCTCACCGGCGCCCGGCAGACGATCGAACTCGCCGTCCAGGACCTGATGCAGAAGACCCTCGACCATTACGGCGCCGGCATCGTCGTGCAGCAGGTGCAGTTGCAGAAGGTCGATCCGCCCTCGCAGGTGATCGATGCGTTCCGCGACGTGCAGGCGGCGCGCGCCGACCTCGAACGCGCGCAGAACGAGGCGCAGACCTACGCCAACCGCGTGGTGCCGGAGGCGAGAGGCCGCGCCGCGCAGATCACCCAGTCGGCGGAAGCCTACAAGCAGCAGACAGTTGCCGAGGCGACCGGCCAGACGTCGCGCTTCCTGTCGATCTACGAGCAGTACAAGAAGGCGCCGAACGTGACACGCGAGCGTATGTATCTGGAAACCATGGAGCGCGTGCTCGGCGGCACCGACAAGATCATTCTCGACACCGGGGCCGGCTCGTCCGGCGTGGTGCCCTATCTGCCGCTCAGTGAATTGACGAAATCGCCGCCAGCGCCGCAACAGTCGCCAGCGCAGCCGCAGACGCAGCGTCAGGGAGGACGGCAATGAAGCTCGGCGTCACCGGCGGAGTCGCCGTCGTCCTGCTGTTCGCAGCCGCCATCGTCGGCTACAGTTCGCTATTCTCCGTTTATCAGACCCAGCAGGCGCTGGTGGTCCGGCTCGGTCAGCCGATCCGCGTCATCAGCGAGCCGGGCCTGAATTTCAAGGTGCCGTTCATCGACAACGTCATCGCCATCGACAAGCGCATCCTCGATCTCGAGGCGCCGGCGCAGGAAGTCATCGCCTCCGACCAGAAGCGGCTGGTGGTCGATGCCTTCGCGCGTTATCGCATCAAGGATCCGCTGCGCTTCTATCAGACCGTCGGGTCGATCAGCGGCGCCAATTCGCAGCTCGCCATTCTTCTGAACTCGGCGCTGCGACGCGTTCTCGGCGAGGTGACGTTCACGCACGTCGTCCGCGACCAGCGTGCCGATCTGATGGCGCGTATCCGCGAATCCGTCGACAAGGAGGCCGAGAACTACGGCATCAGCGTCGTCGACGTGCGCATCCGCCGCGCCGACCTGCCCGAGCAGAACAGCCAGGCGGTCTACCAACGGATGCAGACCGAGCGCCAGCGCGAGGCGGCGGAGTTCCGTGCCCAGGGCGCACAGCGCGCCCAGGAGATCCGCTCGCGCGCCGACCGCGACGTCACCGTGATTGTCGCCGACGCGCAGTCGAACGCCGAGCGCATCCGCGGTGAGGGCGATTCCGAACGTAACCGTATCTTCGCCGATGCCTTCAACCAGGACCCGGATTTCTTCTCGTTCTACCGGTCGATGCAGGCCTACGAGGCCGGGTTGCGGGCCAACGATACCCGTCTGGTGCTGAAGCCGGATTCGAGCTTCTTCCGGTTCTTCAACAACCCGACGGGACAGCCCGCGGCGGGCAACGGTCCTGCCGCGCCGCCGGCTCCTGCACAACAACCGGCAACCCGCTGATCTCCGGCCAGAGCGAGCGCCCATGACCGATTTCCTTGTCGCGCTCGGTCTGGTCTTCGTCATCGAGGGGGTGATGTTCGCGGCGTTTCCCGCCTCCTCGAAGCGGGCGATGATGTGTGTCATCGAGACGGCGGAGCCGGTGCTGCGGAAGGTCGGGATCGCCTGCGCCATCGCCGGCCTGCTGCTGGTCTGGCTGATGCGGGGGTGACCGGCGGCGCGGCCTGACGAGGCAGGCCACCGATCCGGCGACCGTATCCCCGGGCAATAACGTCAAGTTGTCCGCGCCGCCGCGTGGAACCGCTTGAAACGACAAACCGATATGGCAGTGTCCGCTCGACAGACGAGATCCGTCTCGCAACCATGCCTTTGAGGAGGCCAAAGCCGATGCGCGGCTCCGTTGGATTTTCCCCGTTCGTTGCGGCGGCTGCCCGCCGTGCGCTGCCGGCGCTGGTCGGCGCCGTGCTGCTGGCCTCGCCGGCAAGCGCCCGCGGCCCGGAAAACATCGCCGATACGGCCGAACAGGTGATCGACGCGGTGGTCAACATCTCCACCTCGCAGTCGGTCGACCTGCGCGGCGGCGCGGGGCCGCAGATGCCCCCCGGTTCGCCGTTTGAGGAATTCTTCGACGAGTTCTTCAAGAACCGCCGTGGCGGGCCGGGCGCGCCCGGTCCCAACAATCGCCAGGGACAGAACGAGGAGAACGGTCGCAGTGGGCCGAATGCGCCGGAGCGCTCGCCGCGCCGGGTCAACTCGCTCGGCTCCGGCTTCATCATCGATTCCGCCGGCGTCGTCGTCACCAATAATCACGTCATTTCCGACGCCGACGAGGTGACCGTCATCCTCAACGACGGCACGCGACTGAAGGCGGAGGTTGTCGGCCGCGACAAGAAGACCGATCTCGCGGTGCTGCGGGTGAAGCCGACGAAGCCGCTCATCGCCGTGAAGTTCGGCGACAGCGACAAGGTGCGGCTCGGCGAATGGGTGATCGCCATCGGCAATCCCTTCAGCCTTGGCGGCACCGTCACCGCCGGCATCGTCTCGGCGCGCAACCGCGACATCAATTCCGGGCCTTACGACAACTACATCCAGACCGATGCCGCCATCAATCGCGGCAATTCCGGCGGTCCGCTGTTCAACCTCGCGGGCGAGGTGATCGGCGTCAATACGGCGATTATCTCGCCGTCCGGCGGCTCGATCGGCATCGGCTTTGCTGTGCCTTCGAAGATCGCCATCGCGGTCATCGACCAGTTGCAGAAGTACGGCGAGACGCGGCGCGGCTGGCTCGGCGTGCGCATCCAGCAGGTGACCGACGACATCGCCGACAGCCTGAACATCAAGCCGGCGCGCGGCGCGCTGATCGCCGGCGTCGATGACCGGGGACCGGCGAAGCCCGCCGGCATCGAGGCGGGCGACGTCGTCGTCCGGTTCGACGGCCAGGACATCAAGGAGATGCGCGACCTGCCGCGCATCGTCGCCGATACGCCGGTCGGCAAGGACGTCGAGGTCGTCGTCATCCGCAAGGGCGCGGAAGAAAAGAAGATGGTGAAGCTCGGCCGCCTCGAAGACGGCGAGAAACAGATGCAGGCCTCGCTGACGCCGAAGAAAGACGAGCCGGCGGAGAAGACGGCGACGCAGAAGGCGCTCGGCCTCGATCTGGCCGGCATGTCCGACACGCTGCGCAAGCGCTACAAGATCAAGGACGGCATCAAGGGCATCGTGATCACCGGCGTCGACGCCAATTCGCCGGCCGCCGACAAGCGTCTGGCGGAGGGCTATGTCGTCGTCGAACTGCAGCAGCAGCCGGTGACCAGCCCGGGCGATTTCCAGAACCGCCTCGACAGGCTGAAAAAGGACGGCAAGAAGGTCGTCGTCCTGCTCGTCGCCAATCCCGACGGCGATACGCAGTTCGTGGCGCTCGAACTGCAATAGGCTCTGTGCGGTGTCATGCGCGGATGTAACCCGCGCATCCATCGCCTCGCCTTTTCGGTGCTGGATCGCCATGCCGCGCTGCATGGCGCGCCCGAAACATGCGTGAACGGCTGACGGCGGAGCCGGCGTCGGACCTTATCCCGGGACGAATTCCTCTTTCCGATACCCCTGCACATAGAGCAGCGCGGTGAGGTCGCCGTGGTCGATGCGGGCCGGCGCGGCGGCTGCCACTTTCGGCTTGGCGTGGAAGGCGACGCCGAGGCCGGCCTCGCCGATCATCTCCATGTCGTTGGCGCCGTCGCCGGTCGCCAGCGTGTCGCTGGAACCGAGCGCGAGCCGCTCGCGCAGTTCGATCAGGGTCGCGAGCTTGCCGCTCTTGCCGAAGATCGGCTCCGCCACGGTGCCGGCGAGCTTGCCTTCGGTGTCGAGCAACAGACGGTTGGCGCGGGCTTCGTCGAAGCCGATCGCCGGTGCCAGCCGATCCGAGAAAATCGTAAAGCCGCCGGTGACCAGGCAGGTATAGGTGCCGTGCTTGCGCATGGTAGCGATCAGCGTGCGGGCGCCGCCGGTCAGGCGGATGCGGTCGCGGATGACGTCCTCGGCGATGGTGCCGGGCAGGCCCTTGAGCAGCGCGACGCGCTCGCGCAGCGCTGGCTCGAAGGCGATCTCGCCGCGCATCGCCCGTTCGGTGATGCCGGCGACGTGCTCCTTGACCCCGACGAAGTCGGCGAGCTCGTCGATGCATTCCTGCTGAATCATGGTCGAATCCATGTCGGCGAGGAACAGCCGCTTGCGGCGATCGGCCACCGGCTGCACGACGATGTCGGTGGCGGCGAGCATGTCGCGGAGGCGGTCGGCGAGGTCGCGGTGCGCATCGCTTTCGCCGGCGGCGCCTTCCGCGCTAAAGGGAATGTCGGCGGCGGTGGCGGGCGCGAGCCATTGTGCGGCGCTGGCGCCGGGCAGCAGGGCGCGCGCGCGCTCCACGCGGTCTGTATCGAGGGCGCCGTCGGCGGCGATGAGAGTGGCAACCAGAGTCATGCGGATTGATCCCGCCTTGCGCGATCGGACGAGGCCCGATCGAACGAGGCCGATGTGAGCGATATGAGCAGGGTCGTGCTTATCGCAGGGCCGACCGCCAGCGGCAAGTCCGCGCTGGCGCTCGCTTTGGCGCAGCGGCATGACGGCATCGTCGTCAATGCCGATTCGATGCAGGTTTATGGCGACCTGCGTATCATCACCGCGCGGCCGAGCGTCGCGGAGGAGAGCGAAGCGCCGCACCGGCTCTACGGCCACGTCGATGCCGGCGAGAATTATTCGGTTGGCCGCTGGTGCCGCGACGCCGCGGCGGTGCTGCAGACGGCGCAGGCGGAGGGTCGCATGGCGATCGTCGTCGGCGGCACCGGGCTTTATTTCAGCGCGCTGATCAAGGGCCTGACCGATATCCCGCCGGTGCCGATGGCGATCCGCACGGCGATGCGGGCGCGGCTCGATGCCGAGGGCGTCGAGGCGCTGCATGCGGAACTGGCGCGACGCGATACCGCGGCGGCGGCACGCATCATGCTGCGCGACCGCTCGCGTATCACCCGTGCGCTGGAAGTGCTGACGGCGACCGGCCGCACCATCACCGACTGGCACCGCGACGGCATGCCGGCGCTGGTCGATGTCGAGCGTGCGGCGAAGCTGTTCCTGACCTGCGAGCGCGCGGCGCTCGCCGACCGCATCGAGCGGCGCTTCGACACGATGCTGGCGTCGGGCGCGCTCGACGAAGTGGCGGCGCTGGCGACGCGTGGCCTCGATCCGCTGCTGCCGGCCATGAAGGCGCACGGCGTGCCGTGGCTGATCCGGCATCTGCGCGGCGAGATTGCGTTGGAGGAAGCGGCCGCCGGCGGCAAGGCCGATACCCGTCGCTATGCCAAGCGGCAGCACACCTGGTTCCGCAACCAGTTGCCAGACTGGCCGTGGGCGTCGCCGGAGGAGGCGATGGCGGTGATCGAGGCGCAACTTGTTCGGTGATCATTCTGCCGCCATCGCGCGCCGCTCGTCGTCGGCCTTGATGTCCGGCGCAGGGCGTTCGCCGCGCAGCCAGGTCTGGAAGCGATCGAGGTAGAGATAGACGACCGGCGTCGTGTAGAGCGTCAGCGCCTGGCTGACGGCGAGCCCGCCGACCATCGCATAGCCGAGCGGCTGGCGCAGTTCCGAACCGGTGCCGTGGCCGAGCGCCAGTGGCAGCCCGGCCAGCATTGCCGCCGCCGTGGTCATCAGGATCGGGCGGAAGCGCAGCAGGCAGGCTTCCCGCACCGCATCGACCGGCGCCAGCCCGCGCTCGCGCTCGGCGCTGATGGCGAAGTCGACCAGCATGATGCCGTTCTTCTTGACGATGCCGATCAGCAGGATGATGCCGATGATGCCGATCACCGACAGATCCATGCCGCCGGCCATCAGCGCCAGCAGCGCGCCGACGCCGGCGGAGGGCAGCGTCGAGAGAATGGTCAGCGGCAGGATAAAGCTCTCATAGAGCATGCCGAGGATCAGATAGACGACGATCAGCGCCGCGCCGATCAGCAGCGGCTCGCTCGAAAGCGAACTCTGGAACGCCTGCGCGTTGCCCTGGAACGAGCCGATCACGCTCGCCGGCATGCCGATCTCGCGTGCGGCATTGTCGATCGCGTTCACCGCCTGGCCGAGCGCCACGCCGGCCGGCAGGTTGAACGACAGCGTCACCGCCGGAAACTGGCCCTGATGCGAGATCGACAGCGGGCCGACCTGCGTCTGGTCGATATCGACCAGCGACGACAGCGGTACGGTGCCGCCGGTCAGCGGCGAGCGCACATACAGCCGGTGGAGCGTTTCGATGTTCTGCTGCAGGCCGGGGAGGATTTCGAGGATAACGAAATAGGTCTTCAACGGCGTGTAATACTGGGTAATCTGCCGCTGGCCGAAGGCGTCGTTGAGCGTGTCGTCGATCATCTGCGCGGTGATGCCGAAGCGCGACGCCTGATCGCGGTTGATCGTCACCTTGAGCTGCGGCGCATTGGCCAGCAGGTCGCTGCCGACATCGGTGACCTGCGGTAGTGTGCGCATCTTTGCCAGCATCTTGTTCGACCATTCGGTCAGTTCGTCGATGTTGGAATCCTGCAACGTGTATTGAAAACTGGCGCGGGCGATACGTCCGCCGACCGTGATGTCCTGCGTCGGTTGCAGATAGAGGTTGGCGCCCTGAATCTTCGCCAGCTTCGGCCGCAGCCGGTCGATCACCTGCGAGGCGGTGAGGTCGCGCTCGTCGCGCGGCTTGAGGACGATGAAGCCGCGCCCGGTATTGGCGGTGTTGGCGCCGCCGGTCGAACCGGTGAAAGAGGCGAAGCTCGCCACCGCGGGGTCCGCCGTCACCACTTTGCCGAGTTCCTGCAGCAGCGCCATCATCCGGTCGGGCGAGGTGTCCTGCGCCGCCTCGGCGAAGGCCGAGATCATGCCGGTGTCCTGGATCGGAAAGAAGCCTTTCGGGATCAGAACCGCGAGCACGCCGGTCAGCGCCATGGTGGCGAAGAATATGCCGAGCGTGATCGCCTGATGCCGCAGCACCACCGCAAGCGTGCGTCGGTAGAACTCCTGCATGGCGTTGAACGCCGCTTCGATCGTCCGGTAGACGCGGCCGTGCTCGCCGGTGTCGTGACGCATGAAGCGCGAACACATCATCGGCGCCAGCGTCAGCGATACGAAGGCCGACACGACGATCGCTGCGGTGACGGTGAGCGCGAATTCGCGGAACAGACGGCCGATGATGCCGCCCATCAGCAGCAGCGGAATGAACACGGCGATCAGCGAGGCGCTGATCGAGATGACGGTGAAACCGATTTCACGCGCGCCACTGATCGCCGCCTGCATCGGCGTCTCGCCGTTCTCGACATGGCGATAGATATTCTCGACCACGACGATGGCGTCATCGACGACGAAGCCGACGGCGATGGTGAGGCCCATCAGCGACAGATTGTCGAGGCTGAAGCCGAGCAGATACATCGCCCCGCAGGAGCCGGCGAGCGCCAGCGGCACGGTGACGCTCGGGATCAGGGTTGCCCAGAAGCTGCGCAGGAACAGCAGGATCACCATGATCACCAGACCGATAGTGAGTGCCAGCGTGAACTCGACGTCGGCGACCGAGGCGCGGATCGTGGTGGTGCGGTCGAGCAGCGTGTCGACCTTGATCGCCGGCGGGATGCGCGAGGTGAGCTGCGGCAGTTGCGCCTTGATCTGGTCGACGGTGTCGATGACGTTGGCGCCGGGCTGCTTGAACACCGCGACGATGATGCCCGGCTGGTTGTTCTGGTAGGCGGCGACGGTGCGGTCCACCGCCGCGTTCACGGCCTGGCCGACGTCGCGCACGCGGATCGGCGCGCCGTTGCGATAGGCGAGGATCACGTCGTTGAAGGCGTCGGCGGTGGTCACCTGGTCGTTGGTGGCGATGGTGAACGAAACCTTCGGCGTGTTGATCGTACCCTTGGCGACATTGGTCGTCGCCGCGACCAGCGCGCTGCGGATGGTTTCCAGCGTCAGGCCGCTGGCGGCAAGTTTGGCCGGATCGACCTGCACCCGGATCGACGGGGTGCGGTCGCCGAAGATCAGCACCTGGGCGACGCCGCCGACCTGCGAAATCTGCTGGGCGAGGAACTGGTCGGCATAGTCGTCAACCTGCGGCAGCCGCAGCGTGTCGGAGTGCAGCGCCAGCAGCAGCACCGGCGAATCCGCCGGATTGACCTTCTTGTAGGTCGGCGGCGCGGTCATTGTTTGCGGCAATGTCTTGCTCGCCGCGGTGATCGCCGCCTGTACGTCCTGTCCGGCGGCATCGATATTGCGGTTGAGATCGAACTGGATGACGATCGTCGTCGCGCCGAGCGCGCTCGTCGAAGTGAGCTGCGTGATGCCGGGGATCTGCGCGAACTGGCGTTCGAGCGGCGCCGCCACCGAGGAGGCCATGGTGTCGGCGCTGGCGCCCTGCCAGGTGGCGGTGACCTGGATCGTCGGGAAATCGACCTGCGGCAACGGCGCGATCGGCAGGAACGGGAAGGCGGCGATGCCGACAAAGGCGATCGCCGCCATCAGCAGCGTGGTCGCGACCGGGCGGCGGATAAAAGGCTCGGAGATGTTCATTGGCGCGCCTCTTTCGGCGGCGGCGGCTTGATCGACACCGGGCCGTTGCGCTGCAGCTTGAAGAAGCCGTCGGTGACCACCCGCTCGCCGTCCGCCAGACCCGACTCGACGATCGTCTGATCGCCGGAAGGCGGGCCGAGCACGATCGGCCGGTCGATGGCGTGGTTGTCGGCGGTGACCACCCAGGCGAACACGCCGTCGGGCCCACGCTGGATGGCGTCGTTGGGAATGGCGATTGCGTCCCGACGTGTGTCAGTGAGGATACGGGCATTGACGAATTCGCCCGGCCACAGAGCGTCATTGTCGTTGGCGAACATCGCCTTGAGCCGGATCGTCGCGGTGCTCTGGTCGATCAGATTGTCGATCAGCAGCAGCGTGCCTTTCGCCAGCAGGCGGCGGTTGTCGCGGTCATAAGCGAGCACCTCGACCGGGCCGCGCGCCTGTGCCTCGCGCACCGCGTCGAGATACTGCGCCGGCAGCGTAAACAGCACCGCGGTCGGCTGCGTCTGGGTGAGGATGGCGATCGGCGTCTGGTCGGCTGCGTGAACGATATTGCCGGGATCGACCTGTCGCACGCCGATGCGGCCGGCTGCAGGCGCGCGGATCGTCGTATAGTCGAACTGCGTCTGCGCGCTCTCGATGTTCGCGTCGTCGGCGGCGATCTGGGCGATGCCCTGATCGACCTTGGCCTGCTGCTGGTCGACGTTCTGTTGCGACTCGAAGCTCTTCTGCGCCAGGTCCTTGAACCGGACGAGGTCCTTCCGTGCGGCGATCAGGGTCGCCTGGTCCTGCGCCTTCTTGGCGATCGCCTGATCGAGCGCCGCCTTGAACAGGCGCGGGTCGATCCTCGCCAGCACCTGGTCTTTCTGGACGTGCTCGCCTTCGACGAAGGCGACGCTGTCGAGTTTGCCATCGACCTGCGCATGGATGGAGATGGTCTGCGATGCCTGCACGGTGCCGAGACCGCTGGCGAAGATCGGCAGCGTTGCCTTGTGAACGGTGGCGACGCTGACCTCGGCGACCGGCATCGGGCCGGCGGCCTGCGCCACGGTGCTGCCCCGGCGCAGCAAATGCCACGTCAGCCCGACCGCGGCGGCCAGCAGCACGGTCAGGAGGACAAATCTCAGTCGGCGTCTGACGGACAGCGAGACCGGTCTGGACATCGGAATACTCGCGGATTGCAGCGCAACATTCGCCTGCGGCGCCTTGTCGCCGCATGTCCGCCAGATGAAATGGTTTTAACCTTCGGTTCCGGCAAGAGGCGCCCGGAAGGGTCGGACAGGGCGGAGGGAGCAGACAAGGGTGGCGAGCACGGGGTGAACGAGGGTGAAACAGTGCCGGGGGGCGGTTCCGGCGGGGGACGCGGGACCGGCGCGACGCCGGCTTGCAACAGCATGGAACCGCCACGACATCAGCATGGAACCAGCACGGAACCAGCGTGGGTTGCGGTTTCCCGCTGGCAGGAAAGCGGATTTTCGGCTTGACGGGTCCCCGGAGCACTCCTATGTTGCCGCGCAACGATCGTTCTGGAGACAGTCGTGTTTCGTAATTTTGTTATCCTCGTAGGATTTCGGATGCTTCCGCGGCGGTCGTGAACGACCGGCCGGAGGGAGTGTCCGACCATGGCCCGCGCGGGCCATTTTTTATTGGCGAAACGCTGAATTTGCGGAACACGACGGGCAGGAAGGAAAGACAGTCATGTCACGGGAAATGACCGGCGCCGAAATGGTCATCACAGCGCTTGCCGACCAGGGGGTCGAGCATCTGTTCGGTTATCCGGGCGGTGCGGTGCTGCCGATCTACGACGCGATTTTCCAGCAGGACAAGGTCCAGCATATTCTCGTTCGCCACGAGCAGGGCGCGGTGCATGCGGCGGAAGGCTATGCGCGCTCGACCGGCAAGGTCGGCTGCGTGCTGGTGACGTCGGGGCCCGGCGCGACCAATGCCGTCACCGGGCTGACCGATGCGCTGTGCGATTCCATCCCGCTGGTCGTCATCACCGGCCAGGTGCCGACGCATCTGATCGGCAATGACGCCTTTCAGGAATGCGACACCGTCGGCATCACCCGCCACTGCACCAAGCATAATTATCTGGTGATGGATCCCGACCGGCTCGGCCCGATCCTGCACGAGGCGTTTCACATCGCGACCCACGGCCGCCCCGGCCCGGTGGTGATCGACATTCCGAAGAATGTGCAGGTCGCGACCGGCGATTATGCCGTGCCCGAAAAGATCGCCCACAAAAGCTATCGCCCCCAGGTCGAGCCCGACGCCGACGCGATTTCGACGGCGATCGACCTGATCGCCGCGGCCGAGCGCCCGGTCTTCTACACCGGCGGCGGCGTGATCAACGCAGGGCCCGGCGCGAGCGCGGCGCTGCGCCAGCTCGTGTCGCTGACCGGCGCGCCGATCACCTCGACGCTGATGGGGCTCGGCGCCTTTCCCGCCGACGATCCGAAGTGGCTCGGGATGCTCGGGATGCACGGCACGTACGAATCGAACATGGCGATGAACCGCGCCGACCTGATCATCGCGGTCGGCGCGCGCTTCGACGACCGGGTGACCGGCCGCCTCGACGCCTTCGCGCCCG
>DATMEV010000019.1:0-2351 GCA_035556795.1 Pseudolabrys sp.
ATGCTCTTGCCCGCAGGCGCCGCTTCGAGCCGCACATCGGGCGGCAGCTTGACCGAAATCTTCTCCGGCCGGTCGGCATCCTCGATGCCGCCACGCACCCAGGTGACATCGGATGGTTTGACGCCGAAATCGTCTTGCAGCAGCGCGCGTGCCCAGACATTGGCGGTGAGCTGATATTCCGGCAGGCCGATCTTCCGGCCCTTCAGATCTTCGGGCTTCTTCACCCGATCGGTGCGCACATAGATCGAGGTGTGGCGGAAAGCGCGGGAGACGAAAGCGGGAACGCCGACATAGGGGAAGTCGCTCTGAGCAGTCTTCACCGTCGAGCTCGACAGCGACAATTCGCAGATGTCGAATTCCTGATTACGGAACGCGCGGAAGAAGATTTCCTCGGGCGACAGCGTCATGCACACCGGATCGACGCCGTCGATCTGCACCGCGCCGTCGATCAGCGCACGGGTGCGATCATAGGGTCCGACCGCGACGGACAGTCTGAGTTTCGACATCGTTCCTCCCGCTCTGTTTGTTGATCTTGTCTTAGGGGAAACGAAGGAACGATGCAAAAGAGCCGCGGGCAGATCGTGGATGCATAATCCGCATGAATGGCACGCAGCAGAGCGCAATCATTTATAGCGAAGGTTCCCCCTTCGTCATGCCCGGCAATGATCCGGTGAAAGTGACTTCGTCGGACAGCGTTAGCGGCACCAGCAGCACGGGCCGCTATTCGACCTTGCTGACCTTTTTGTCGTCCGGCGTCACGTCGATGATCCGTGCCCGGCCAGTGATCTCGACATGCGCCTTGCAGCCGCTCATGCACGGCGTTGCCGCCCAGAACGACTTCTCGGCCGTCTCGCGGTCGTCCTCGAAGAAACCGGTGGCATTGGGCATCTTCACCTTCGCCAAGGTCTCCTTCGACAGGACGAATTTGTCGTCGACGAGATCGTTGAGGTTGAACACATAGGCAACGACGGCATAGAGCTCGTCATTGGTCAGCGACTGCGCATCGCCGAACGGCATGGCGCGGCGGACATAATCAAGCACCGTCGAGGCACTGCCGAAATACGAACCCACCGTCTTGACCGGATCGCTGCTGCCGAGCGAGCCGGCGCCGCCGGCAAGCTGCGGCCAGCGGCCGGCGCTTTCACCGAACTCCCCGTGGCAGGCGGCGCATTTGGCCATATAGACCTCCTCGCCGTCTTTCACCGAACCGTGGCCGGGCGGTGCGCCCTCGCCGTCCGGGCGGACGTCGATATCCCAGCCAGCGATTTCCTGGACGGTGGCGACGCGCCCGATATCGAGCCGCTTCGCGCCGGCAACCGCCTCGCTTGTCTTGACGGTTTGCGCCTTCACGCCAGACGAAGCGACGGCAGTCAAGACGATAGCCGCCACAGTGCATGCGAGATTACGAGACTTCGACATTCTCGACCTCGCCGTCCTGCCTGACCGAATAGGTCTGGATGCCGTTATTGTGATAGATCGAATTGAAGCCGCGTACCTTGCGCAGCGCTTGTTTCGTCGGCTGCACATAGCCGGTCTCGTCGATGGCGCGCGATTGCAACAGCATCGGCTCGCCAGTCCAGTCGACCTCGGCGTAGAAGCGCACGCAGGCTTTATCGAGCACCAGGCCGTCGATCTTCGCCTCGCGCCAGTTCTTGCCGCCGTCGAGCGAAACATCGACCCGCTTGACCTTGCCGCGACCTGACCAGGCGAGACCGGAGATCACGGTGAAGCCCTTGCCCTTGAGCGGCACCTGCGGCGACGGCGACGTGATGACCGACTTCGCATCCATTACGAAGGTGTGCCGGCGCGCCTTTCCGTCCGCCATCAGGTCGGTGTATTTCGACGTCTCCTCGCGGGTCTCCCACGGCTCGTCGCCGACTTTCAGCCGGCGCAGCCATTTCACCCACATATTGCCTTCCCAACCGGGCACGACGAGCCGCGCCGGATAGCCGTTCTCCGGCCGCAGCATCTCGCCGTTCATGCGGTACGCGACGAGGCAGTCGTCGAGGATTTTCGACAGCGGGATCGAGCGCGTCATCGCCGCGGCGTCGGCACCTTCAGCCAGCACCCACTTCGCGGCGGGCTTGATGCCGGATTCCGCCAGCAGCACCTTCAGCGGCACGCCGGTATATTCCACGCAATGCACCATGCCGTGGGTGTACTGGCAGCCATTGAGTTGCGCGCCGCGCCACTCCATGCCGGAATTTGCGGCGCATTCGAGGAAGTAGATGCGGTTGACGCGCGGGAAGCGTTTGAGGTCGTCGAGCGTGAAGATCATCGGACGCTCGACCAGACCGTGGATCATCAGCCGATAATCCTGCGGGGCGACCTCGGCGACCCCGGAGTGATGC
>DATMEV010000020.1:0-26053 GCA_035556795.1 Pseudolabrys sp.
GTGATTATCCGGCTCTCGAGCCCGGTGATCTTGTCCACTGATCTTGGCAACGATCCTGCCCTCGGCGAGGTTACCTGTCCGAATGGCAAAGTGCCCCTCGCTGTGGAACGCCTTATCAATCGGCATGATCACATACTGGCCGGCGTGCGGCTGGCTGGCTATGCGGGCTAACTTCTCGCCCAGCGCGTGCCGGTGGTTACGGGCGGAACGCTTCGTTATTTCCATATAAGCTATTGTTTTATATAATAAAAAATATCCATGGCTCTTGAATTAAAATTGTAAGATTTCACAGCCCTGAACCTGGCAGGGTCACCATCCAAGCCGGGACGAGCGCCGAAAGCAAAGAATGCTGGAAGCCCGAAAGGAAAAAGCACCCTGCAGCGGGGAAGAGCGCCGTGGCAGATCGCCGAATGCCCCCCGCACGTTCGCAAGAGCATACGGGCACGAAATCGAGACTCCTGCGCTTTCCGATGCCCCGTCTCCTCTCGCCTGCGGGCGGTGACGACGGCCCCGACGCCAGAGGCGGAAATCCATGACGGCAGCTTGTTGCAAGAGAACGGTAGCCGGTAACACCGCCGAGGATAGCGGATAACGCCCCTACTATCGTCGCCGTTCTTGTTCTTTGCCGTCGCTCCGCGCATGATCCCGCCGCTTATTCCCACCTGATACGTTCAAAGACAC
This sequence comes from Pseudolabrys sp., assembly GCA_035556795.1. Lineage (GTDB taxonomy): Bacteria > Pseudomonadota > Alphaproteobacteria > Rhizobiales > Xanthobacteraceae > Pseudolabrys. The sequence goes on from DATMEV010000020.1 coordinate 682, forward strand.
AAGGAGACGCTATGAAGCTCGTGCGTTACGGCGCCGCTGGCAAGGAGAAGCCCGGCATCATCGATGCCGACGGCAAGATCCGCGACCTGTCGCGCATCGTGAAGGATATCGACGGCGAGATGCTGACGTCGGGTGGCCTGGCGAAGATCAAGAAGGCCAATCTCAAGCGGCTCAAGCCGGTACCCGGCAAGCCGCGTCTCGGCCCATGCCTCGGCGACATCCGCAACATCGTCGCCATCGGTCTCAATTATCGCGACCATGCCGAGGAAGCCGGCATGCCGATCCCGAAGGAGCCGATCATCTTCTTCAAGCATACCGGCAGCGTCTGCGGCCCGAACGACAATACGATGGTCCCGAAGGAGTCGACCAAGCTCGACTACGAGGTCGAGCTCGGCATCGTCATCGGCAAACGCGCCCGCAATATCCCCTCTAAGGACAAGGCGCTGGGCTTTGTCGCCGGTTATTTCGTGCATAACGACGTGTCGGAGCGCGCCTTCCAGATCGACCGATCCGGCGGCCAGTGGGGCAAGGGCAAGGGCTGCGAAACCTTCGCGCCGTGCGGTCCGTGGCTCGTCACCCGCGATGAGATCAAGAACCCGCAAAGCCTCGATATGTGGCTCGATGTCAACGGCGAGAAGCGCCAACGCGGCAACACCCGCACGATGATTTTCGATTGCGCACATCTCGTCTGGTACTGCTCGCAGTTCATGGTGCTGTCGCCGGGCGACGTGATTGTCACCGGTACGCCGCCGGGCGTCGGCCTCGGCATCAAGCCGACGCCGAAATTCCTCAAGGCCGGCGATGTCGTCACGCTCGGCATTGAGGGTCTCGGCGAGCAGAAGCAGAAAATCGTGCCGTTCAAGTGAGCATGCATCCGCCCTCGCAAATGCAAGCGCCCCGGCCAGAACCGGGGCGCTTGCTGCGAGGGCGACCTTCCGTTCAGAAGCGGTAGTTGATGCCGGCGCGCAGGATGTTGGTATTGAAGCCGATGGAACTCGGCAGCGTCGCTGCGCCGGCGTCGAAACGGCCAAGATCGACATAGAGATATTCGGCGCGCATGCTCCACGCCTCGCGGAAGGCATATTCGAGGCCGCCGCCGAGCACATAGCCGGTACGGGTGCTGCTGGCACTGCCGAACGGCGCATATTCCGCCTTCACATCGCCGAAGGCGACGCCACCGGTAAGATAGGGCATGAAGCGGTCGAAGGCGTAGCCGATGCGGCCGCGCGCCGTCGCCAGCCAGTTGTTCTTGCTGTTACAGACGCTACCCGCGCAAGCGGCATCGCCGCGCATCGCCGAATAGCCGTAGTCGCCTTCGAGGCCGAGGACGAACGAACGGGTCTGATAGTTGAAGCCCACCTGGGCACCACCGACGAAACCACCAGGACTGACGCCGGCCGGCGGCTGGTCCCAGTTCGACTTGCCCGCACCATAACCGGCACTCAGGCCGATATAGAAGCTGGTCCAGTCAAACAACGGTACATCGACATAAGCCGGCGCACGGGGCGAGCCCGGCAGGTCCGCCGCCGAGGCTTGGCCGACCACGACAACGGACGCCACGGCAACGAGAGACAGCGCCAATACGGATCGTCCAAGGATCGTTTTCGTCATCGTCGGCCTGATGTCATTCCAGATGCCGTCGCCGCCCGCATGCATCTTGGCGTGCTGCGAGCCGCGACAGTTCACACGGCAGGTTTTAAGGTCGGGTTAACCCTATCCGCCGGTTTACGCAATACGGCTGGCGAGCACCGCCTCCAGCGACACCTGCGACCATTGTGCCGTCCGGTCACGGAACTCCACATAGGAATCGTGGATGCGGCGGGCAAGAGCGTCACGCCCGCCAAGTTCGGCGAGCACATCGCGTGCCTGCTTGCGGGCGGCTGCGACCATGTCCTGCGGAAACGGACGCAACTGAACGTTATGCTGTTTGGTGAGTGCAACCAGTGCCTCGGCGTTCAGCCGCTCCATCTCGGCGAGTGCAAAATTGGCTTCCGCCGCGCAGGCGTGCGCAACGATCGCCTTCAATTCGCTATCGAGCGCGTTCCAGGCCTTCAACGAGACAATGCACTCGCCCGTGCCGTTCGGCTTGTTGAAACCGGGATAGTAATAGAACGGCGCCACGCGATAGAGACCAAGAGCGATGTCGGAACCGGGGCCGACGAATTCCGCGCCGTCGATGACGCCCGACTGCAACCCGATGAGGATTTCGGCCGGTGGTGTCGTCTGCGGCGTGCCGCCGAGCCGGCGATAAATCTCGCCGCCGAGGCCGAGCGAACGAACCTTCAGCCCGCGCACATCGGCAAGCGATTTGATCTCACGGCGAAACCAGCCGCCCATGCAGACGCCGGTGTTGCCGCCCATAAACGGTTTGACACCGAATGGCGCATACATCTCGTCCCACAGCGCTTGCCCGCCGCCGGCATCGATCCAGGCGACATGCTCGCCCGGCGTCAGTCCGAAAGGCACGGTAGTAAAGAACGGCGCTGCCGGCATCTTGCCCTGCCAATAGAACGCCGCGGTATGGCCGATCTGGGCGACACCGCCGCCGACCGCGTCGAGTACCTCGAAGGCCGGGACCACTTCGCCGGCAGCGTTGACGGAAATGTCGAGGCGGCCGCCGGAAAGCGTGCGGATGCGCTCAGCCACGCGCTCAGCCGACATGCCCGGCCCCGGCAGACGGCGCGGCCATGACGTCACCATCCGCCATTTTGTCGTCGCTGCCCGCGCGATGGCAGGCGCAGCGACCAGCGAGGCAGCGAGTGCGCCGCCCTGCAACAACGTCCGGCGTGTGGTCATTGATCTTCCTCCGTGGCCCACCAGTGATGAAAATGATGTACCGGGCCGAGCCCCTTGCCGATCGTCAGCGTCTCGGCGGCAGCGATGGCAGCGGTGATATAGGTCTTGGCATCGCGCACCGCGGTGGGCAGGTCGCGACCTTTCGCCAGACCGGCGGCGATCGCCGACGACAACGTGCAGCCTGTGCCGTGCGTGTGTCGCGTGTCGATCCGGGTTGCGGCAAGCCGCGTGAGAGAGGATGGCGTAACCAGCACGTCGACGCTCTCGACTCCCTCGCCATGGCCGCCTTTCATCAACACGGCGTTCGCGCCGATATCGAGCAGGCGGCGCGCCTGCATCTCCATTTCGGTCTCGTTGCGCGCCGGCGCGGCATCGAGCAATGCCGCCGCTTCCGGCAGGTTCGGCGTGATCAGACAAGCGCGCGGCAGTAATTCGCGGCGCAGCCGGTCGACCGCTTCCGGCACCAGCAGCCGGTCGCCGGAGCCGGCAACCATCACCGGATCAAGAACGACGTTCCGCGCCCTGTACCGGTCGAGGCCGGCAGCAACGGCGTCGATCGCCCGCGGTTGCGACAGCATGCCGATCTTCACTGCGCCGACGGCAAGATCGGAGAAGACCGCATCGATCTGCGCGGCAATGAAATCTGCCGGCACATCGTGGATGCCGGTGACGCCGCGGGTATTCTGCGCGGTCAGCGCTGCGATCACCGAGGCGCCGTAGACGCCGAGCGCAGAGAAGGTCTTGAGATCCGCCTGGATGCCGGCGCCGCCCGAGGAATCGGAGCCGGCGATCGTGACTGCTATCGGCGTCATGACGTCCCTCGCTGCTGGAGCGCGCCGTCGATAACGCCACGCAGCCGCGCAGCCGCTTGCGACGGCTCACTGTCGCGCGACAGCGCCGAGATCACCGCGACACCGTCGACGCCGGCAGCAACGATGCCGGCTGCATTTCCCTCGTCGATGCCGGCAATCGCACAGACCGGAAAACCCGGCATACGCGCGCGGATGATCCCGGCGATGCGCCGCAATCCCTCGATGCCGACTGGCGGATCCGGATTGTCCTTCGATACGGTGGCGAAGACGCCCCCGATGGCCACGTAATCGAGGAGGTCGAGCGGCGCATGACGAGCCTGCTCGTCGGTCTTGATACTCAATCCGATGATCGCGTCGCGCCCGAGCAGCCGCCGCGCATCGGCAACCGCCATATCGTCCTGCCCGACATGCACGCCGCCGGCACCCGCCGCCAGCGCCACATCGACACGGTCGTTGACGATCAGCGGCGCCCCGCTGCCTTCCAGCGCGGTCACCAGCGCGCGGGCGCGCTCGACCATCTGCCGCGTCGATCCCGCCTTGTCGCGCAACTGCACCAACGTCGCACCGCCGCGCGCCACGGCGCGTGTCAGATCGACGAGGTCATGAGCGCCGGTGTGTTCGGGATCGACGAGTGCGTAGAGTCGCAAATCAGGCTTCATGCTCCAACCTTTGCAGATCGCAGGACCGTGGCGCCATCGAGCAGATGGATCGCGTCGATGATCGCCGTCGCGAAGGTGCCGGGACCGCGGCTCTCGTCGGCTGCCCGTTCGCCGGCGATGCCAAGCATCAACAGGGCCGCAGCGGCGGCCCGCACCGGGTCCGCCTCGACGGCGAGGCAGGCGGCAACCAGCGCCGAGCCGGCGCATCCCATCGCCGTCACCCGCGCCATCCAGGCGTGGCCGTTGGCGAGCGACAGCGACGAGGCACCATCCGTCACCACGTCGGTCGCACCCGACAGCGCGACCGTGGTCCCCCACCGCGCCGCGGCCGCCCGCGGATCGTCGCCCGCCGAGAGCGCGGCCAGTTCGGCGCTGTTGAGCCGCACGACGGCCGGGCGCGAGACCAGTAGCGATTGCGCAAAGGCCGCGCGGTCGGCCGAGCGGTCGACGAATACCGGATCGAACACCCACGCCCGCGGTTCGACGACCGACAGGGCGGCACCCACCGCCGCGCGTCGCTCGGCATCGAAAGTCCCGAGATTGACCAGCAGCGCATCGGCGCCGCGCACGAAGGCCGCGATCTCGTCCGGCGAAGTGGTCATCGACGGCACCGCGCCGACCGCCAGCAGCATGTTGGCGGTGAAGTTCTGCGCGACGGAATTGGTCACGCAATGCACGCGCGGAGCGCGCTGGCGCAGGCGCTCCACGATATCGGCCGCAATGGCAGGCAAATCACCAGGCAGTGTTTGCATCTCTCCCTCCGCCGGCATGACCCGGATCAGGTTCAATGAGTTGGCTTTCGCCTCTCAGCCCGCGGACGAGAACCGCAGGCACCCCATGAGATCGCTATGCCTTCCCTAGCCCTACCCGCCGCCGGACGCAAGCTGGGCTGGCCGGATTGCGGGCGATGTATCGCTGCAGGCGCGTCGGCAGTACCCGCCTCGCTGTTTCGGCTCTAGTTTCAGCTCTGGGTTCGACGCCGGCTTGGCCCGGGCTTCGCTTTTCCCCCGTTGCGCCTCTTGCACGAGGAGGATGATTTTGCTGCATTGCCGACGGCGGCGCGCCGAATTCCTTGAGCGCGCGGAGGTTCACGCATGATCCCGTTTTTCGTCCAGATCAAATGCCAGCTCGGCAAGTCCTACCAGGTGGCGAACGCCCTGGCGGAATCCGAGATTGCATCGGAAATCTATTCGACGGCGGGTAACTTCGACCTGCTGGTCAAGTTCTACGTCGATCAGGCGACCGATATCGGCCATTTCGTCAACGAAAAGGTGCAGACAATCCCGGGGATTCAGGACACCCGCACGATCATCACCTTCAAGGCGTTTACCGCCTGAACGCCGTCTCCGCGGCCCTGGCTTACTTCGACGGCTGTCTTGCGATCGGCGGCAACGACTTGAGATAATGCGCCATCGCCGCCCGATCGGCCGCCGAGAGCTGCGACGTGTTGCGCACGACGTCGGTCATTGAACCGCCAATGAAATCCGCGTCCGGCGTCATACCGCTGCTCAGCAGTTCGACGAAATCCGTCTCGCTCCATTGTTTCAGCTTCGCCTGCGTAATGTTCGGTACGCCGCCCTGCCCATCCGGAGCCGGACCACCGGCAAACCGCTCCGAAGCAATCACTGCACCAAGCGCATTGCGCGGCGAGTGGCACTCGCCGCAATGCCCCGGTGCATTGACGAGATAGGCGCCGCGATTCCAGGCCGCTGACTGTGCCGGATCGGGCCGGAACGGCTCGCCATCGAGATACAGCAATTTCCAGATGCCGAGCGTAAAACGCAGATTGAAAGGAAACGGCAGATCATGGTCCCGCGCCCTGCCGGGCACTGCCGGCAAGGTCTTCATATAGGCGAACAAATCGCGCACGTCATCGACCCGCATATGCTGGAACGACGTATAAGGGAATGCCGGATAGTAGTGCGATCCGTCAGGCGACGTGCCCTTCATCATCGCCGTGACGAATTCTGCCTCGCTCCAGTTGCCGATGCCGTCGGCTTTGTCCATCGAGACATTCGGCGCGTAGAAAATCCCAAAAGGTGATTTCAGCGCCAGCCCACCGCCCAGATGCGTGCGATCGTCCTGCTTCGGCGTAGCATGGCAGGACGCGCAGCCGCCGATGGCGAACATCGTCTTGCCGTTCTCCAGATCGGCAGTCCGCACGCCAAGCGCACTCGCAGGCACCGTCGCCGGAGCGGTCAGGAACCAGATGAGGCCGATCACCGCCAAGCCGACGACGACAATCGACAACAGGAGCTTGCGCAGCATTCCGCCTCCCCGATCCGGGACCGCACCGCCGCCTCAAGAGAGCGACGGCATGATCCTATGCATCGAAAACCAAGACGCAAAAGCGGAAGGGACGCCTTTCGTTCCGGACAAGTGCCCGCAACCAAAGCGCGCCCGCTCCCGGGCAACTCAGCTCTTCTTGATGCGATAGGATTCGTGGCAACCGCCGCAGCCACGCGTCACCGCGCCGAACGACGTCTTGAAGCTATCGAGATCGCTCACCGACGAGCCCGCGGCCTTGGCATCCGCACCGAACTTGGCGAAGTGGTCCTTGAAGCCGGCCATGTCCTGCCAGATTTTCGGAGCTGCCGACGTCTCGCCACCGGTCTTGCTGTCATCCGGGAAAAGACCCGGCATCTTGCCGGCAGCGTCGGCATAGGTGGCAAAAATCTTTTTCGCGCGTTCCAGGTCGAACGGCAGTTCTCCCCGGATCATCTTGGCGCCGACGCCGGTCTCGGCGCCAACCCCTTTCATGAGGGCCTTGCGTGCCGCAATGGCATCCGGATTCGCCATCGCGATGGTCCCAGCGGTCACCGCAATAGCGAGCGAAAGAACGATTCGTCCAATCATGAGGATTCCTTCTGACAATAACGATTGCAGAAACAACCGATAGCCCGAACTATTCCAATGAAAAACGAAATAACTGCGACAGGGCCGCCGACGATCAGCACATTTCAGTGAACTGACCGCAGCAGCCCGCGCTCGACAACTGGTCGTCGCCGCCGATCGCTAAGCCAGCCGCAGTAGCCGGCCTCGCGACCTGTCGCTTCTGCGTCACAGCGCCGCAGCATTTTCCTCCGGCGGACGCCTCTTGCGACGGCGCTCGCCAAGATCCGCCAGCCAGCGCGCGACGATGTAGTAAGCCGGCGTGAAGATCAGGCCGAAGACCGTGACGCCGATCATGCCCGAAAAGACCGCGGTACCGAGTGCCTGCCGCAATTCGGCGCCAGCACCTGTCGCCCAGACCAGTGGGGTGACACCGAGCACGAAGGCCAGCGATGTCATCAAGATCGGCCGCAACCGCAACTGCGCAGCATGTTCGGCCGCACGATGGCGCTCCTCGCCCTGATCCTCGAGCTGCTTGGCAAACTCGACGATCAGGATCGCATTCTTCGCCGCCAGGCCGATCAGCACGATGAAGCCGACCTGCGTTAGGATGTTGTTATCCATCCCGCGGATCAGCACGCCGAGAATCGCCGCGACGAGACACATCGGCACGATCATGATGACCGATAAGGGCAGCGTCAGGCTTTCGAACTGCGCTGCCAAGACAAGGAACACGAACAGCACGCCGAGCCCAAAGGCGAAGATCGCCGTATTGCCAGCCTTGATCTGCTGATAGGCGATGCCGGTCCATTCATAGGCGAAACCGGGCGGCAGCGTCTCGGCCGCGAGTTTCTCCATCAGCTGGATCGCCTGCCCCTGGGAATAGCCGGGCGCCGCCGAGCCATCGAGCTCCGCAGCGTTGTAGATGTTGTAGCGTGGCACGCGGAACGGCCCGGATATGTCGCTCACTGTCGTGAACGAGCCGAGCGGTACCGTCTGCCCGTCCTTGTTGCGAACCCGCAGATTGAGGACATCCTTCGCCGTCAGCCGATAGTCGGCATCCGCCTGCGCCTGCACACGGAAGGTGCGGCCAAACAGGTTGAAGTCGTTGACATAGGACGATCCGATAAAGGTCTGCAGCGCGTTGAACACGTCCGGCAGACTGATGCCGAGGAGTTGCGCCTTCGTCCGGTCGATATCGAGATAGAGCTGCGGCGTCTGCGTCTCAAACAACGAGAATACCTGCGACAGGCCCGGCGTCTGGGCCGCGCGCCCCATCATCGCATAGACCGCGCCCTGCAAGGCATGCGGGCCGGCGCCACCGCGATCCTCGATCATCATCCGGAAGCCGCCCGCATTACCGATGCCCTGCACAGACGGCGGCTGCACGACGATCATGAACGCATCCTGGATTGAAGCCAGCTTGCCGAACAAGGCCCCCTGGATCGCAGCGACATTCTTCTGCGGATCCTTCAGCCGTTCTTCAAACGACTCCAGCACCACGAACATCGCGCCGGCATTCGGCGCGTTGGTGAAGGTCGCGCCGGAGAAGCCAACGATATTGATGATGTCGGCAACACCGGGCGTGGCAAGAACCAGTTCCCCGGCCCGCTTCATCACCTCGTCGGTACGCGACAACGACGCACCGGGCGGCAGTTGCGACGCGACGATCAGGAAGTTGCGATCCTGCTGCGGAATAAAACCCTGCGGCGTCTTGCTGAACTGGAACAGGCCAAGACCGAGGATGGCGGCATAAAGGATCAGCATGATCCCGGCGAAGCGTACGGCTTTTGCCGCGACCCAGGCATAGCGCTTTCCGAACCAGTCAAAGCCGATATTGAAACCACGGAAGAAGCCGTGGATCGGCCGCTCCCACCAGCGCGCGCGATGCGTCGGATCATGCGGCTTGAGCAGCAAGGCACACATCGCCGGCGACAACGTCAGCGACACGACCAGCGAAATGATCGTCGCGCCGGCAATCGTCAGCGCGAACTGACGATAGAACTGTCCCGAAATGCCGGTGATGAATGCCGATGGTACGAACACTGCGGTAAGCACCAGCGCGATGGCGATCAGCGCCGTGCCGACCTCATCCATACTTTTATAGGCTGCATCGTGCGGACTCAGACCCTCGGCGATATTGCGTTCGACATTCTCGACGACGACGATCGCGTCGTCGACCACGATGCCGATCGCCAGAACCAATCCGAACAGCGAGAGGTTGTTCAGCGTAAAGCCGAACAGGCTCATGAGGAAGAAGGTTCCGACGAGCGAAATCGGGATCGCCAGAATGGGGATGACTGCCGCCCGCCAGGTCTGCAGGAACAGGATAACGACGAGGACGACGAGCACTACCGCTTCGAAGATCGTGTCGATCACCGCGTTCACCGATTGCCGGATGAACAAGGTTGGATCGTAGACGCTGGTATATTCCATCCCCGGCGGGAAGGATTTGCCGATCTCCGTCATAGTGGCGCGGACATTGTCGCCGGTCGTCAGCGCGTTCGATCCCGGACGCTGGAACACCGCAATGGCCACCGACTGGTCGCGGTTGAGATAAGAGATCGACGAATAGTCCTGCCCGGTCAGCTCGACGCGGGCGACGTCCTTCAGCCGCACAACGGCATCGGCTGTCTGCTTGACGATAATATTGGCAAATTCAGCCGGATCGCTGAGGCGGCCGAGCGTACGGACCGCCACCTGGAAAGCGAGCTGTTGCGGCACCGGCGGTTGATTCAGCACACCGGACGCCACCTGGATGTTCTGTCCCTGCAACGCTGCCGTCACGTCCTGCGCCGTCAGATTGAGCGATTGCAGGCGATCGGGATCAAGCCAAATCTGCATCGCGTAATCGCGTGCGCCGAAGATGGTGATAGAACCCACGCCGTCGACGCGCGTCAGCACGTCCTTGATCTGGATATTGGCGTAGTTCGACATGAACAGCGCGTCACGTGACTTGTCCGGCGAATACAGGTTCACCAGCATCAGGATGTCAGGCGAACTCTTCGCCACCAGCACACCGATCTGCTGGACCTGCTGCGGCAGGCGCGGGGTTGCGGTCGCCACGCGGTTCTGGACCTGCACCTGCGCGATATCGAGGTTGACGCCGATATCGAAAGTCACCGAGATCGAGAAGCGGCCGTCGGACGTCGAGTTGGAGGAAATATAGAGCATTCCCTCGACGCCGTTGACCTGCTGTTCAATCGGCGCGACCACCGTCTCGGCCAGCACTTCCGCGCTGGCGCCCGGATATTGCCCGGAAATGTTGATGATCGGCGGTGCGATCTCGGGATATTGCGCGACCGGAAGGCGTGTGAAGGCGACACCGCCAAGAATGACGATGACGATCGAAACGACCGAAGCGAAGATCGGGCGATCGATGAAAAAGTGTGAAATCTTCATGGGGCAGCGCTCATTTCTGCTGCGCCGACGCACCACCGGCCGGCGGCGCAGCGCCCTGCTGCGGTTGCGCGCCCGCTTCCTGCGGAGTGACCTTAATACCGGGCCGCGCGCGCGCCATGCCGTTGACGATGACACGATCGTCAGGCGATAGCCCTTCCTTCACGACCCGTAGCTTGCCGCCGACGAGTTGCCCGAGGGTGACATATTTCTGCGCAACGGTGCCATCCGCGCCGACGACATAGACGAACTTGCGCGCCTGTTCGCTGCCGATCGCGACGTCGGGCACAAGAAGCCCCTGATACGGCTCGGATCCCGGCACCTGAATCCGGGCGAACATGCCGGGGGTAAACAAGCCGTTCGGATTATCGACCAGAGCGCGGCCGCGGATCGTGCCGCTGGAACGATCGATGACGTTGTCGACGAAGTCGATCTTGCCACTGTGATCGAAGCTCTTCTCGTCGATCAGCTTGAGCTTGATCGGCAATCCCTTGCCGCGTGATGCGGGATCGCCGCTGCGGCTGAGAATGCGCTGATAGCGCAGATAGGACGCCTCATCGATGGTGAACTCGAAGCGGATGGGATCGGTAGAGACGATCGTCGCCAGCAGCGTCGTGCCGCCCGCAGCACCGCCGGTCACCAAGTTGCCGGGCGAGACGCGCCGGTCGCCGATGCGGCCGGAGATCGGCGCCTTGAGCTCGGTGAAAGCAAGGTCGAGCTCGGCCTGCTTCACCGCGGCGTCGTTGGCCGCGACGGTTGCCTGCGCGGCCTTGAACGCCTGCGTGCGCTGATCGAAGGCCTGCTCGGTGATCGTCTTGTCGCGTACCAGTTGCTGGCCACGGGCAAGGTCGGCTTCGGCAAAAGCCAGGTTGGCGCGCGCCTGCGCCAGGTTCGAGCGTGCCTGCGCAACCGTATTCTGGAACGGGCGCGGGTCGACGCTGAACAGGGATTCTCCCTCCTTCACCATCTGCCCGTCCTGGAAATGCACCTTGTCGAGGTAGCCGGAGACACGGGCACGCACCTCGACGGAGTCGATCGCCAGAAAGCGGCCGACATATTCGTCGAAATCCACCACTTCCTGCTGCTGCGGCTTGGCGACGGTCACCGCCGGCGGCGGCGGGGTCGGGGGAGCCTGTTGCTGGCCGCACGCTGCCACCAGACCAGCTAAGAGCGAGACGGAGAGAATCCGGGCAGACAATCGGCTCGGCATAAATAACCTGCGATGCAAGATATTGCGTTGCGGAAACGTATAATCTGGTTCGCCGCCCGAGGCAAAAGCCCGGGCGGTCCATCCGTTCAAAACCAGCGCAGCTCCCGGTCCGGATCGACCCAAATCTGCTCAAATCAGCCCGAATCGGGCCAATTTACACGGTGCTAACCCTGTTCGGAGGCGACAAGCCGTTTTGCTGCCTCCTGCGGACGGTTCCGAAAGGAGCCAAACCAACGGCGTCCGAGCAGCAGCACCACGACGACAGAGTAGATCAGCAGAGCGGATCCACCAAGAATCGCCAAGGCGGCCTCGTCGCGCACCGACGGCCAGCGTTCGCACAGTGCCATGACCGGCGCTGCAGCGAATTCCACCACAGCGGCCAGAATGACGCCGGCCGCCGGGAGCTTCCATAGCGACTGTCTGAGCCGGCGGTCGAACTGCATCAACCCGGCGCGCGCGGCAAACCAGACCACCAGCAGGAGATTGATCCATGCGCCGATCGACGTCGCCAGCGCCAGGCCGACCTGTGCCAGCGTCCCCATCAGCAGAACCTTGAAACCGATGTTGACTGCCGCAGCCGTCAGTGACGCCTTGACTGGCGTCAGCGTGTCGCCGCGCGCAAAAAACGTCGCGACAGCGCTACGGATCACCACGAACGGGATCAGGCCAAGCGCATAGGCGGCAAGCGTCGCTCCCGCGGCCGCGGCATCGGCCGTGGTGAAAGCGCCGCGCGCAAACAGAGCCCGCATGATCAGGCCTGGCACCAGCAGGAAGGCCACGACGCAGGGAATTGCGAGCAGCAGCGCGAACTCGATAGCGCGGTTTTGCGCATTCGCAGCACCGGCTTCGTCGCCGGCCGCAATCCGCCGCGCCATGTCCGGCAGGATCACCGTGCCGATGGCAATGCCAATGACGCCGATCGGCAGTTGGTTGATCCGGTCGGCGTAATAGAGCGCCGACAGCGCACCGGTGGCAAGAAACGTAGCGATGACGGTATCGGCAAATAGCGCAAGCTGGACACCGGCAGAGCCGATGGTCGCGGGGCCAAGAGCACGGAAAAACCGCCGCACGTCGGCATCGAGTTGCGGCCAGCGTAGCGCCGGCAGGACGCCGCTGCGCCTGGCATCGGCGGCCAGCAGCAGCACCTCCAGCACACCGGCCACGAGCACGCCCCAGGCCGCAGCATGGCCAGCATCGGGAAACAGCCAGGCAAGGGCTAGCGCCACGATCATCGACAGATTGAGCAGGATCGGCGCCGCCGCCGCCGACGCGAAACGATGCAGCGAATTGAGGATGCCGCCATAGAGCGTCACCAGGGTGATCAGCAGCAGATAGGGAAACGTGATGCGCGTCAGTTCGACCGCTAGCGCGAAGCGGCCGGGATCGTCGTTGAAACCGGGCGCCAGCAGCGCCACTACCTGAGGAGTGAACAGCAATGCCACCGCTAGCAGCACTATCTGGCTGCCGAGCAGGAGCGTGAAGATCCGGTCCGCGAATGCGGCCGCCCGTGCCGCGCCACCCTGTTCACGGATATGCGCATAGGCCGGCACGAAGGCCGCATTGAAAGCGCCCTCCGCGAAGATGGCACGAAAATGGTTGGGAAGCCGCAGCGCCACGAAAAAGGCATCGGCAATCGGACCGGCGCCGAGGATGGCCGCCAGCAGGATGTCGCGTGCAAACCCCGTCACCCGCGACAGCAGGGTAAAACCGCCGACAGTGAGAATGCGCTTGATCATGCTCTGGGCAGTGGCTGGCGGAGCGCCAAAAACCGTTGGCGGGACGAGGCGATAGCTTCAGGCCCCAAATTGGCTTAAACCGTGACCTCGTGATACTGGCGACACCGGTTCTGTACACAGGTGTCCGGTCATCACGTCAAGCGCCCTATTTTTGCCCGCCCGCAAGACCACACTCTGATCCAATGAGTTCCCTGATCGTTCCCGTTCTTCTTGCCGGCGGCGCCGGAACGCGGCTTTGGCCGGTGTCGCGGGACGCCCTGCCCAAGCAATTCCTGCCGTTGGTCGGCTCACTGTCGACCTATCAGCAAACCCTGCAAAGGATCGCAGACACGAGCCTGTTTGCCGAGCCGATCGTCATCACCGGTCCGAACTTTCATTTCTTTGCTCGCCGCCAGGCGGAGGACATCGGCGTTTCCGCGACCGTCGTCATCGAGCCGATGCGCCGCGATTCGGGACCGGCTATCGCCGCCGCAACCGCCATCGCCCGCGATCGGCATCCGGATGCGGTGGTGCTGGCGCTCGCGGCCGATCACATCATTTTCGATGTGGACGAATTCCGCGATGCTTGCCGTGCCGGACGCGACGCGGCGCAGGCGGGCCATATCGTCACCTTCGGCATCAAGCCGACGGAGCCGAAAACCAGCTACGGCTACATCCTGCCCGGCGATCCGCTGAGCGCCCCCGGCACGTACAAGGTGCGGCAATTCGTCGAGAAGCCGGACATGCCGACCGCGGCACGCTATGTCAGCGAAGGCTACCTCTGGAATTCCGGCAATTTCCTCTTCCGCGCCGACGTGCTGCTCTCCGAACTGGCGCGTCTGCAACCGGAAATGGCCGCAGCCGTCGAGGAGGCCGCGCGTGACGCCGCGGACGATCTTGGCTTCCTGCGGCTGGCGCACGACGCCTTCGCCCGCGCCCCGCAAACATCGATCGACTATGCGGTGATGGAGAAGACCGACCGCGCCGCCGTGGTCGAGGGCCGGTTTCGCTGGTCGGACATTGGTAGCTGGGATGCCATCCTCGATATCGCGCCGCGCGATGCCTCCGGCAATGCACTGCAAGGTGATGCATTGACCGTCGATTCCCGCAATTGCGTGGTGCATGCCGACGGCCAATTGACCACGCTTCTGGGCGTCGAGGATCTGATTGTCGTATCGACCGCCGACGCGGTGCTGGTGATGCCGCAATCGCGCGCCCAGGACGTCAAAGAACTGGTAGCCAGGCTGAAGACCGCCAAGCGGCCAGAAGCGACCGACCACCGGCGCACCCATCGTCCATGGGGCTATTACGAGTCCATCGACGCCGGCGAACGATTTCAGGTGAAGCGCATCGTGGTGGCGCCGGGTGGAACACTATCACTGCAGAAGCATCACCACCGTGCCGAACACTGGGTCGTGGTACGCGGTACCGCCGACGTCACGATCGACAGCGAGACACGTGCCGTGCACGAGAACGAGTCGATCTACATTCCGATCGGTGCGGTTCACCGCCTCGCCAACAGCGGCAAGATCCCGCTGGAGCTGATCGAAGTGCAGACCGGCAGCTATCTCGGCGAGGACGACATCGTGCGCCTCGAAGATATCTATCATCGAAGCTGAACGTCGAGCGACACCCCGTAGCAGCTGTTTCCGCTGGAGCAACCGGGTGCGATTCCGCGAAACGCGCTGAGCTACTTTCCGGGCCACATCGCGTCGATACCAAGATGCATCGCGCTGACGTTTCGACGCAGTCGAGGAATCGAAGCGAACGACGGCTCTCAGACGGCCAGCGCATTCCGCACGGCGTCGACGATCCGATCCTGCGTCGATGCATCGAGATAGGCATGCATCGGCAGGCTGAGCACTTCTCCAGCGACCCGATCGCTGATCGGGCATCCCCCCTCGCCGACCGGGAAATGCTTGTAAGCCTGCTGCCTGTGCAGCGGGATCGGATAGTATATCGCCGTCGGGATATTCTGCGCCTTCAGCGCCGCCGCAACGCCCTCACGCCGTCCCTGCGGCAAGCGTATGGTGTATTGCGCCCAGACTGACGTAAGGTCCTGCGGCACCTCCGGCACCGTCACCACATCCCGCAGCAAATCGTTGTAGCGCATTGCCACCCGATTGCGCGCCACGATTTCATCGTCGAAGATTTTCAGCTTCTCGATCAGGATCGCCGCCTGGATAGTGTCGAGCCGACCGGTCACACCGATCCGCACATTGTCATATTTGTCGCTGCCTTGCCCGTGAATGCGCAGGCTGCGGATGATATCCGCAAGCGCGTCGTCGTCGGTCAAGATCGCGCCGCCGTCGCCGAAACAGCCGAGCGGCTTCGCCGGAAAGAAGCTCGTCGCCGTCGCGTGTCCGAAGGTGCCCAGCCTGCGTCCTTTAAAGGTCGCACCGAAACCCTGCGCTGCGTCGTCGAGAACGAACAGCCCTTCCGCCGCTGCAGCATCCGCGACGGCGCCCTGATCTGCAGCAAGGCCGAACAGATCAACCGGAATAACAGCCTTCGGCTTGAGGCCAAGCTTCCGCGCCGTCGCTGCGGCGCCAGCGATATGCGCCGGGTTGATGTTGAACGTATCTTCCTCGATATCGACGAAGACCGGTGTCGCGCCGAGCAGCGCGCCGACCTCCGCCGTCGCGCAGAACGTGAAGGACGGACAGATGACTGCATCGCCCGGCCCGATTTCCTTCGCCATCAGCGGCAACAGCAGCGCATCGGTGCCGCTGGCGCAGGAGATCACATGCCGCGCACCGCAATACGCGGCAAGATCGGCTTCGAGCGCACGGACCTCCGGACCCATGACGAACTGACCATGGTCGAGAACCTTGGCGACTGCGACGTCGATCTCGCTACGCAGGCGCCGGCGCTGCGCCATCACGTCGATGAACGGAATCGGGGCCGGTACGGGGCGTTCGGGTCGGTTCATGACAAATCCAGGATCGAAAATTCAGCCGGCGATCCGAAGCGAACGCGACGGCTTCGCGATCTGCGCATCGGTACGACCATTCAGACAACTGATGGCGATCTCCAGGCTGGCGACGCCTTCCTCGCCGGTCACTGCCGGCCGCTTGCCAAGTCGGACCGCATCGGCGAAGGCCTGCAATTCGGCTCGCAATGGCTCGGTATAGCCGACCGAGAGATGCCGCATCGAATAGCTGCCGTCGGGTTGGAAGCCGAAGCACTCCGTCACCTGGCGGGTGAGCAGATCGCCCGAGACATATTTGCCGCGGGTCGCAACGGTGACGCTGCGCGCCTTGAACGGCGTCAGCCAGTTGGTGTTGATATGCGCGAGCACCCCCGACGCGGTGCGGAACTGCAGCAGCGCAATATCCTCGCGCTCGGCTACCGCGCTCGACAATTGCGGCTGCACCTCGACGATATCGGAATCGGTGAACCAGCGGATCAGGTCGATATCATGGACTGCAAGATCGATCACCACACCGACGTTCGACATGCGCGGCGGGAACGGCCCAACGCGCGTGATGCCGATCGACAGGATATCCTCGCCGGCGATCGCCTGCTTGATGGCTTCCACCGCCGGATTGAAACGCTCGACATGGCCGACCATCAGTGTCACGCCGGCCTTGCGTGCGGCCTCGATGATCTCGCGCCCTTCAAGCACCGTCGAGGCGATCGGTTTCTCGACCAGCACATGAACGCCGTGTGCGATGCAGGACAATGCAATATCGCGGTGCAGATGCGTCGGCGCGGCGATGGTGACGGCTTCGACTCCGAGCGCGATCAGCTCTTCGACCGTCGCCACCGCCTTGCAGCCGAGAGCCCCGGCGACGAAGTCGGTCTGCTTGCGATCCGGATCGGCGACCCCGACCAGTTCGATGCCGGGCAATCCGGAGAAGACCCGCGCATGATTGCTGCCCATCACGCCGACGCCAACGGTGCCAACGCGCAGCGGCCGCGCCGCCGTGTCCTCTGCCTGCCGATTCATGTTGAAAACACACCCCTGACGAATGGGAGTTTGCCTATCATGGCGCTCCCCCGGTGGCGACCGGCCCGGCAGGCCTCAGCGAACACGTTTTGATTCAAAGCGTTACAAGAACAGCCTGTTGATAATTCGGGCCTCCTGTTCCGCACCTCACGACCGGCGCTGCGGCGGCCACGGGGTTTCCGCCACCGGCGTCAACGGCGCCTTGCCGGCCGCCCAGGCCAGGATGTTGTCCACTACAAGCTGGTCCATCGCCCGGCGCGTATATTCCGAACCGGAGGCGATGTGCGGAAGCAATACGACGTTATCGAGCATCAGCAGGTCCGGATTGACATGCGGCTCGTTGGGAAAGACGTCGAGGCCGGCGGAGAGGATGGTACCGCGCCTGAGCGCATCAATCAGCGCCGGCTCGTCGATCACCGATCCCCGCGCCACGTTGATGACGATGCCATCCGGCCCGAGCGCCTCAAGAACCGCCTTGCCGACCATGTTGTGGGTTCCGGCGCCACCGGGGACGATCAGCATCAGCACGTCGACATCGCGCGCCATCTCGATCAGGTCCGGATAGTAGCGATAGGAGACACCGTCGGCCGGCCGGCGGCTGTGATAGACGACCGGTGCGCCGAACGCCTCCAGCCGGTGGGCGATGGCACGGCCGATGCGACCCATCCCGACCATGCCGATAGTGCGATCGCGCAGCGTCGCCTTGCTCAGTCGGAAGGCTTTCTCCGGCCACTTCCCGGCGCGCAGATAGCGCTCCGCCTGCGGGAATTCGCGGATCGTACTGATCAGCAGGCCGACCGCGGTATCGGCCACCTCCTCGTTAAGCACCTCGGGAGTATTGGTGACGACGATACCGTGCTCGCCTGCCCACCTGGCGTCGATGTGATCGTAACCGACCCCGAAGGACGAGACGATTTCGAGCTTCGGCAGGGCCTGCATGAAGGCGGCATCGATCTTGTTGGCCATATAGGTCACCGCAACCGCCTGCGCCTTGTCGGCGAGCGAGCGCAGAAGGGCGTCGCGGTCCGGCGCATCGTTGAGGACATGCAGGTTGACTTGCCCCGCGAGCCCATCGACGATCGTTGGCTTCCTGTGTCCGACCAGCAACACATCGGGCTTCGCACCGGACATCTTTCATTCTCCCGCCAAAAACTGTGCTTTTCAAAGGAATGAGCCTCGCGGAAACAGCGCACGCAAGTCAATGGTCAAGAAGTCAGTGGCCCAGAAGTCGATGATCCATCCTGCGGACGCAGCCGGACATCCTCACTTCTATTCTCACTTCGGCCTTTCCGGGCTATGAGGGAGACTTCCCCACCGGCACCGAGCATTCCGACGATGCGCGCCTTTCTGGGCTTTTGTGCAAAGGCAGCCATATCCGCGCTGCTGCTCTATCTCGCGCTGCGGCTCGTCAGCGTCGACGAACTTCTCGCCCGCCTGAGGCAGATCGAGCCCGGCTGGATTGCGGCCGCGCTCGCCTTGCTCCTTGTCCAGGTGACGCTGGCGACGGAGCGCTGGCGACGGATCGCGCAGTTTTGCGGGGCAGAGATGTCGTTTCGTCCCGCATTCCGCTTGACGATGATCGGCGCATTTTTCAACCAGACGCTGCCCTCGACGGTGGGCGGAGATGTCGTGCGCACGGTACTGCTGGCGCGCGCGGCCGGCCACTGGAAGGCCGCGGTCTATGCCGCCTTCGTTGACCGCGCCTCCGGCCTCATCTGGCTCGCGGCACTCGTATTCGTCTGCCTGCCATGGTCACTGGCGCTGATCGGCGATCCAATCGGCCGGGGCGCGATCGCGGTGATCGGCGTCGCCGGCGTTATCGGCCCAGCCGCTGCAATCACCATCGCACAGGTGGCAAGAGACCGCCTGCACCGCTGGTCGGTGACGCGGCACATCGTGGACATCGCGGAGGCGCTGCGCCGGGTAGCCGCCTCGCGCCGTCCGGGCGCAGCGGTCGCAGGTCTATCGCTGACAATCCATTTGCTGACCGTCGTCGTCACATGGTGCGGCGCACAGGCCATTGGCGCGCAGTTCAGCCTCAGTGACGCGTTGCTGCTGATCCCGCCGGTGACGCTGGTATCCGCGGTGCCGATCTCGATCGCCGGATGGGGCGTGCGCGAAGGGGCGATGGTTGCCGCCTTCGTCTATGCCGGCCTACCGGAGGGGGACGGGCTTGCAGTATCGGTGCTCTACGGCGCCGAACTTTTCATCATCGGATGCCTCGGCGGCCTTGTATGGATCACCAGCGGCGCCGACATGCGCGGCGCTGCGGCGCTGCCAAGTCAAAGCGAATGATAGTCGCGGAACCAGGCAATGAACCGGTGAACGCCCTCTTCAATCGTCGTATCCGGCCGAAAGCCGATATCGCGCATCAGGTCGTCGATATCGGCATAGGTCGCCGGCACGTCGCCTGGCTGCATCGGCAACATCTCGATCTTCGCCTGCCGGCCCAATTCCTTCTCGATCAGCGCCACAACCTTCGGCACGTCAACGGGATTGTTATTGCCGATATTGTAGACCCGCCACGGCGCTCGGCTCGAACCGGGATCGGGCGCCTCGCCCGACCAGTCCGGATTGCCTGATGGAGCGTGATCGACCAGTCGCGTGATCGACTCGACCACATCGTCGACATAGGTGAAATCGCGCTGCATCCTGCCGTGATTGAACAGTTTGAGCGGCGTCCCGTCGACGATGGCGCGCGCGAACAGCCACATCGCCATATCAGGGCGGCCCCACGGACCGTAGACCGTGAAGAATCGCAGACCCGTCGTCGGCAGCGCAAACAGATGGCTGTAGGAATGCGCCATCAATTCGTTCGCCTTCTTCGAGGCAGCATAGAGACTCAATGGGTGATCGACGTTCTGGCGCACCGAGAACGGCAGTTTGCTGTTGGCACCATAAACCGACGACGACGACGCATAGATCAGATGCCGGCAACCATGATGCCGGCAACCTTCCAGCACGTTTGCAAAACCCTGCAGGTTGGCATCGACATAAGCGTGCGGATCAACCAGCGAATGTCTGACTCCCGCTTGCGCCGCAAGATGGATGATGCAAGGGAACCGGTGCTGCGCGAATAATTCCGCCGTGGCTGCACGGTCGGCGAGATCAAGGCGGACGAAAGAGAATCCGTTCAGCTCCGACAATTCCGCAAGCCGCGCCTCTTTCAATGAAACGTCATAGTAAGGCGTCAGATTGTCGACACCGACGACGCGATGCCCGGCAGCGATCAGCCGCCGCACGACGTGGAAGCCAATGAAACCGGCCGCGCCGGTCACGAGAATGTTGTCAGCCATGCTAGAGTCGCCACAACTCGATATGATCGGGTTTATCCTGTCGATTCAGCTTTGACTTGACGTCCAGCACGATACCGGAATCGGGCTTGAGCAGCCGCTGGATCAGCGGCCAGCCCTGCGACAAATAATCCGCATGCGCGACCGCAAGAATGACGGCATCCGCCGGCTTCAGCTTGTCCATGTCCGTCAGCGTAATGCCGTATTCGTGTTCGGCGTCGCGCTTGTCGGCGATCGGGTCATGAACCTGGACCTCGTAGCCAAACGAGCAAAGCTCGCGCCAGATGTCTGCAACCTTGGAATTGCGCGTGTCCGGCACGTTCTCCTTGAACGCAACGCCGAGGATGGTGACAGTGCTCGCCCCCTGTCCTCGCCGGGTCAGGCGGCGCACGCATTCCTGCGCGATCCGAGCACCGACGCTGTCATTGATACGACGACCGGAGAGAATGACTTCCGGATGATAGCCCGCCTTTTCCGCGCGATAGGTCAGGTAATAGGGATCGACGCCGATGCAGTGGCCGCCGACGAGTCCCGGCTCGAACGGCAGGAAATTCCATTTTGTCTTTGCCGCGGCCAGAACATCCCCGGTGTCGATCTCGAGCGCCTGCAAAATCGCCGACAGCTCGTTCATAAAGGCGATGTTGAGATCGCGCTGCGTGTTCTCGATCACCTTCGCCGCTTCCGCGACCCTGATCGAAGGCGCGCGATGGACGCCGGCCTTGACCACTGATCCGTATACAGCGGCGACGATATCGAGCGTGCGTGCATCCTGGCCCGACACCACCTTGGTGATGGTCTCGAAACGATGCTGCTTGTCCCCTGGATTGATCCGCTCCGGCGAATAGCCGACAAAAAAATCCACACCGCATTTGAGCCCGGAACCGGCCTCGAGCACGGGAACGCAGTCTTCCTCGACCGCGCCGGGATAGACCGTCGATTCATAAACAACGATATCGCCCACCTTGAGCACTGAAGCCACGGTACGTGAGGCGGCCAGCATTGCACTCAGATCGGGCCGCCGCGCCGCATCGATCGGCGTGGGCACCGTGACGATGTGGAAGTCCGCTCCGGCCAGGTCTTCCGGCCTGCTGCTGAACGTCAGCGCTGGCAGCTTGAGCTCATGCGGCTCGACCTCGCGTGTCCGGTCGACGCCGGAGCGCAATTCGTCGATCCGTTCCTGGGCAATATCGAAGCCGATGACAGGAATGCCGGCGCGCGCGAACGCGATCGCGACCGGCAATCCAACATAGCCAAGGCCAAGCACGGCGATTCGACGATCATGGGTAGCCAAGGGAAAAGACCTCCGCAGGCACCGTTTACTTTGCCGGACGCCAGTCTATCAAGCAGGTGCAGGGAATTTGTCGCTGCGCGGGTGAATTTCAGCACATTGGCGCGGGCCGTTGGTGACGGGGGCGACCAAACCCAGTAAACAGGCGCCGGATGTCCGAACGATCCCCCCCACAGACACTTGGCCAACCCACGGCACAGCGGACACGACATCTGCTCTATATCGTCTCGGCTGACTGGTACTTTCTGTCTCACCGGCTGCCAATGGCACGCGCCGCCCGGGCAGCCGGCTTCGAGGTTCATGTTGCGACCGGCGTAGCGGACGGAGCAGGCCTGATCGCTGCCGAAGGGTTCCAGCTTCATGCCGTCCCGTTCCAGCGGGGCAAGCTTTCGCCGTTTGCGGCGCTACGGACGATTGCGGCGCTGCGAAGGCTGCTGCGGATGCTTCAGCCAGACATTGTCCACTGCATCTCGTTGCAGCCCTCCGTCTATGGCGGGGTTGCCGCACTTGGCCGGCGCCAACCGGCAGTCTACGCCATGACCGGGCTTGGCTTCACTTTCACCTCGGGTACCGCAAAGGCTCGGTGGCTCCGCCCTGCAATCGGCGCACTGCTGCGCGTGCTGTTCAACCGGCGCGGCGCTTGCGTCCTGGTACAGAATGGCGACGACCGACAGGCGATGGAACGTGTCGGCATCGCCCCACGACGCATCGCCACCATTGCCGGATCCGGCGTCGACACCGATCGCCTCATTCCGATGCCCGAACCGGACGGTGAGATCACCGTGGGGTTTGCCGGCAGACTGCTCGACGACAAGGGAATCAGGCCGCTCGTCGCCGCGCACCGCCTGTTACGACAGCGTGGCTATCCTGTCCGGCTGCTGATCGCCGGAACGCCCGACCCGGCCAATCCGACGTCCGTCGATGAAGCCGAAGTAAAGGGCTGGGCTCAGGAGCCCGGCATCGTCTGGCTTGGTCATGTCAGCGACATCGCCACCTTGTGGCGACAATCGCATATCGCGGCGCTCCCCTCGCGGCGCGAGGGCCTGCCGAAGACACTGCTGGAAGCCGCCGCCTGCGGCCGGCCGATGGTGGCGACCGATGTCCCCGGCTGCCGAGAAGTCGCCATTGCGGGCGAAACGGGATTGCTGGTGCCGACGGACGACCCGCAGGCATTAGCCGACGCCGTCGCCCGTCTCGCCGACAACCCGGCGCTGCGCGCGCACTACGGCGCCAATGCCCGCAAACTGGCAGAACAGCGGTTCGCTACGCCGCTGATCGGCGAACAGATTGTCTCGCTGTACCAAAGAATGACGGAAGGCTAGCCGTCCGAAAACGAGAACAGCCCCCCGGAGCGCCCTCACCGGCCAAAATCGACAGTTTTCCCGAGGGCATGGAAATCTGGCGGTACCGCCTCGCGAGAGCCTCCCGTTTCGCGAGAAAACCATGCCCCGAGGATGCGATCACCGCCGCTCCGGTCACGAAACACCCTTATCAAGGAGTGCAGGAATTAGTGCCTGGACCATGAAAACCGGTGGGAAATTATCGACTTTCGTTAGCTGGAAACACTGGAAACAGAAGCCGCTGTTCGATAGATCATGAGCAACCTCTAGGGTGCGCGGATCGCGTCAGATCCTCGTTTTCACTGCAGCAAAAGGACTTTCGGAAATGGGCCGTCTTCTGGAGATTGTCACCCCTCTGCATAAGGCAACCAAGCGGGACTATCTCGCGCGGATGGTGGATGACAAGGTCCACTGCATGATGAAGGCCAAGGAATACGAATTCGACTATTGGGATGGCGACAGACGCTATGGCTATGGCGGCTACAAGTTCATCGAAGGACGCTGGGCCCCTGTCGCACAAGCGCTGATCGACATCTATGGTCTGAAGAACGGGTCCAAGGTCCTCGACGTCGGCTGCGGCAAGGCGTTCCTGCTTTACGAAATGAAGAAGATACTCCCGGATCTGCAGGTGACCGGCTTCGATATCTCCAAGCATGGCCTCTCGGAAGCGCGCGACAACATCAAGCCGCACTTGTACCGCTATCGGGCGCAGGATCGTTATCCCTATGGCGACGATCACTTCGACCTCGTCATCTCGCTGGGCACGCTGCACAACCTGCGCATCCACGAATTGCAGACCGCCGTTCAGGAAATCGAGCGTGTCGGCAAGAACAAGTACATCATGGTCGAGGGCTACCGGAACGAGCTCGAGCAGTTCAATCTCGAGTGCTGGGCGCTGACGGCCGAGTCGATCCTGCATACGTCGGAATGGATCTGGCTCTACAACCATTTTGGCTACACCGGCGACTACGAGTTCATCTATTTCGAATAAGCAGGCACCTCGTGGACGAGCGAAAACAAATGAAGATCAGAAAGTCCAAGGCGGCGATTCTTGCGAAATCTCGCGAGCCGCTGATCATCGATGAGATCGAACTGCCCGAGGCGCTGAACGTCGGGCAGGTTCTCGTCAAGGTTCTTTACACGACAATCTGCGGCGCCCAGCTCAACGAGATTGCCGCCGCGAAGGGTCCTGACAAGTTTCTACCGCATCTGCTCGGCCATGAAGCCTCGGCAACCGTCATCGAAACCGGCCTCGGCGTCACCAATGTCGCGGCCGGCGATACGGTCGTGTTGCACTGGCGCCCCAGTCTCGGCATCCAATGCACGCCGCCGTCTTACAAATGGCGCGGCGAGAAACTCAATGCCGGATGGGTCACGACATTCAACGAATACGCTGTCGTTTCCGAAAACCGGATGACGAAAATCCCTGCCGATTACGACCTCAAGGTGGCGCCGCTGCTGGGCTGCGCAGTGACGACAGCGGCTGGCGTCATCAACAATGACGCGGACGTGAAGATCGGCGAATCCGCTGTCGTCTTCGGAGTCGGCGGCGTCGGCCTCAATGTGGTGCAGTTCGCCCATCTTGCCGGCGCGCATCCGATCATTGCGATCGATCTGGTGCAGAGCAAACTCGACATGGCGAAAGCGCGCGGCGCAACCCACTGCCTGAATGCGGGCGAGATCAAGGATATTCCGGCAGCAATCCGCGCGATCGTCGGCGACAAGGGGCCTGACAAGGTCATCGAAACAACCGGCGTGAAGACGGTCATCGAACAGGCCTACGACCTCACTCATCCGGACGGCACCTGTGTGCTGGTCGGCGTCCCGAGCGAGAAGGTCTCGATCTATACGCTGCCGATCCATTTCAACAAGGTACTGACCGGCTCGCATGGCGGTGATGCCCGGCCGCATATCGACATTCCGCGACTGATCAACCTCACCCGAGCGGGCCGGTTGTCGTTCGACGGGATCATCACGCACGAATTCCCGCTGGACCGGATCAACGAAGCGCTCGACATGGTGCGCAGTGGCGCGGCGGGGCGTGTTTTGCTGAACGTTGCATAACCTCTGCGTCAG
>DATMEV010000021.1:0-14751 GCA_035556795.1 Pseudolabrys sp.
TCACATGAAGCCGGGATTTCGCGGCAGATATTGCGTCCAGTCGCCATAGCCCGGCGATGCCATCAACAGCATCGGGAACGTGATCCGCATGCCGTGGCCGACGGCAAGGCTTAGCGCGCTATCACATGTGCCCGGCAGAAATGCCGATATGTTCTCGGGGGAGCGATCTGCCGCCAGCCGCAACGCGGCGGCAAATGCATCGCGAAGAATGTCGGCCCGCATGACAGCGAGGGGCCCGACATGCCCGTTGGCTCCGATATAGCTGTAGCCGACGCAATCGCTGCCGACGCAGAACAGGACCCCTGTCGTCGCCGGATCGTCGAGCAAATAACGGTGATGTTTCTCTCGCGAGACGCCGATGGCGCGACAGTCGATCTCGGCAAGCCTGCTCATGGTCGCAGCGCTGCCGTCGATCGCGATGCTGCGCAGCGCCGGCTCCGGCAGCGCCGCCAGCACCCGCTCGCGCGCCGCCCGAAAGAAATAGATCGGCATCCTGGGAAACAGGCCGTGTTGCATATAGAGGCCCTGCGAAACACGGTTGAAAGCGAAGGTAATAAGCACCTTGTGGGATGCTTTCGATTTTCGCGCGTGCTCCATCGTTCGCTCTAGCAATTCGTTGCCGATGCCACGGCCCTGCTGGGCGGGATCGACGAAAAGCTGGGCGAGGAACCAGACATTGCCGCACACCCAGCTCCAGGCAAAGCCGACAATGTTGTGGTCATCCTCCGCGACCCACAGGCCGCCAGGATCGTCCTCGAGCGAAAACAACTGGAAGCTGGGAGGACTTGCAGCCGCCATAGGACCGAAGCCATGCCGCACGGTCAGTTCGTTGATACTGGCAACTGCCAGTGCATCGGCTTCCGCCAGATCCTCCGCTCGCGCCGGTCTGTAGGCAAGTGACACAGGCACCTCCCTCACATGAGCTCCGAACCTCAACGGGCTCCGGACCGGAGCGTTTGCGGCGACGCCGATCATAGCAGCTATCGACAATCGCCGTCTCGGACCCTCCTCGCTTTCCGCAAGGTTGATGGCGATGGCACCGGAGTATGATCCCGACGCACGATTACTGCTGAACGGAAGGCCTCCTCGGGCTCCTGTTTGCTCAAGCCGACGGCCGACCAGCGGCGCCGTCGCCGTCTATGCGCAGACCGCGACGGATAAGCGACGCCCAGCCCTCTTCCGCTGTTTCAGCGAATTCGACCAGATGAAGGTCGGCGGGCGAGATCATGCCCTCGTCGACGAGAGCCTCGAAATTGACGATCCTGCGCCAGTAGGCTTCGCCGAACAGCACGATCGGAGCCGGCGGCGCCTTCCCGGTTTGCTGTAATGTCAGCACTTCGAACAATTCGTCCATGGTCCCGAAACCGCCCGGGAAGATCGCCAGCGCATTGGCGCGCATCGCCAGATGCATCTTTCGCATAGCGAAGTAATGAAAGCGGAAGCTGAGCTCCGGCGTGACATAGAGATTGGGCACCTGCTCATGCGGCAGCGTGATGTTGAAGCCGACGCTGGGCGCGCCGACATCGGCGGCGCCGCGATTGGCTGCCTCCATGATCCCCGGGCCTCCGCCGGTGGCAATGACATTGTCGCGCCACCGATTCCTCGGCGCAAAGGCGCCGCCACGCTGCGACGCGATACGGCCGAATTCGCGCGCAGTCCTGTAGAGTTCTGATCGCTGCTGCCACTGCTCGGCCAATTTCCGCTCGTCATCCGTCTGTGCGGCCTCAACGGCTGCGGCAGCCTGCTCCGGCGAGGGTATGCGCGCGCTGCCGAAGACGATAATCGTCGAACGGATGCCCCAGTCCCGTAACGCCAACTCGGCCTTGCTGTATTCAAGCGCGAAACGGATGGCACGCATCTCGTCGCGCAACAGAAACTCCGTATCCTCGACGGCGAGCAAGGTGCTGCGGGAGGCGCCGCGCATGCCGGTGTCATCCATATCCGTATCGTCCATTCAAGTTTTGACTCCGGGTCCGGCTACGCGATGCCGCGGGATCGCGTCAATGTCATCGTGACCGGAGACATCGCATCGCGGAGCGGCATCCCCTCATGCCGGCTCAGGCGCTACGGCGGGCGTCGAGATCGACCGCGCGATCGGGTATGGCGATATGGAACGTCGCACCGATGGTGCCGTCAACGAGGCGCACGTCGCCGCCATGCGCGCGCACCAGTTCGGCGACGATAGCAAGGCCGAGACCTGAGCCCCCGGAGCGCGTCGAGCCCTGGAACGCCTCGAACAGATGCGCCCGCGCCTTCTCAGAGAAACCGGGCCCGGTGTCGGATACCTCCATCTCGACCACCGCGCCGACGCGCCGGCCGGTGACGCGGATCTGGCCATACCCGGGATCGGCCTCCGTGCTCTCGATCGCCTGGCGGGCATTGCGCGCCAGATTAAGCAGCACGCGGAACAGGTGCTCCGGATCGGCGTCGATCATCAGCCCGCGCTCCACCGAGACGATCCAGCGGATCGGACCGTCGTCGGTAAGACCGAGCGCGTCGCGGGTCTCCTCGACCACCGGCTCCAAGGGGACCATCCGGCGATCGGGGGCCGGTTCATTGACCGCACCATAGGACAGGGTTGCCTGACAGAAGTCGATGGCGCGTTCGATGGCGCGCATCAGCTTCGGGGCAAAGCGCTGCACCTTCGGGTCGGCCGAGGTCGACAACTGATCGGAAAACAGCTGCGCCGAAGCCAGCAGGTTGCGCAGATCGTGGTTGATCTTGGACACGGCGAGGCCGAGCGCCGCCAGCCGGTTCTTCTGATGCAGCATCGAGGCGAGATCGCGCTGCATCGCCGCGAGTTCGGTCTCTGCGGTAGCGATCTCGTCGCGCCGGTTCGACGGGACGATGATCCGCGCCGGATTTTCGGGATCCTGATGGAAGGCGACCATATTGGCAGTGATCCGCCGCATCGGCCGCACGAACATCATGTTGAGGGCGAAGTAGACCAGCGCCGCGGTGATCAACGAAATGACAAGCGAGATCAGCAGCACGTTGCGCGAAAAGCGAATCATCGCATTGCGCAGTGGCGTTTCCGGCAGCACGATTTCCAGGAACTGCCCGCCCATCGGCGCATCGCCGACGACGCGAATATGGTCGTTCGGGCTGTAGGCAAACATTGTCGTCAGCGCATCGACCACCGCCATGGTTTTCGACACCGAACGCATATCGACATCGTGCCGGATCGCCGGCGGTACGTCGGCGATCGCCAACAGGCGGCGCTGGTCGCCCATTTTCATGGCGACGGCCTTGGCGCCGATGCTGTCGAGGATCTGGCGGGCGAGCGGCTCGGGCACCATGCCGCTCGGTGCCGCATCGAGCACCAGCGCAGCGGTATGGGCCGCAGCCAGCCGGTCGTTGAGCCAGTTGAGGCGGAAATTGGCGATCGCCGGGACGAAAATCAGGATTTCGACCACGGTGACGAACAGCAGGGTGAGCGCCAGCAGCTTGCCGGACAGACCGGGATAGAACCGCCGCCCCAGTGCCCCGTCCGCAAAATACGGCGTTCGCACCGACCGTTCTGCTTGTGTTCCGGGAGCTGCCTTTGCCTCGTTCATCCCACCAATCCGGCCGACATATCACGGAATCTATATGGGTTAGGATGCGCCGCACCTAAAGCCGCGTCAAACCGCCTCTTTCGGGGGGCTCCGGCGCGTTTGAGAGGTTGGCAAAGGTGGCCGGCCGCATTGACGAGGGCCACTGCTCTCCCTTATAAGCCCTGCAAATTCAGGCAAATCCGGCCTTCCCACGCCTTCCAGCGGAGTTTTCTCTCGTGAAGCGGACCTATCAACCCAGCAAGCTGGTGCGCAAGCGCCGTCACGGTTACCGCGCCCGCATGGCCACCAAGGGCGGCCGCACCGTCATTGCCCGCCGTCGGGCCCGCGGCCGCAAGCGTCTCAGCGCCTGAGGCGGCGCGGGATCGCCCATGTCTCCATGGAACGACTGAGGCAGCGGGCGGATTTTCTGGCCGCAGCGGCGGGACGAAAGGTTCCTGCCCCGGCCTTTGTTCTACAGGCACGTGAACGGGCGCCAGACGGCAGCAGCCGCGTCGGATTCACGGTGACGAAGAAAATCGGCAATGCGGTCGAGCGCAACCGGATCCGGCGTCGACTGCGCGAGGTCGTCCGGCTGGCCGGACCAGATCGGCTGCGCGCCGGTCACGATTATGTGCTGATCGGCCGACGTGCCGCGCTATCTCTGCCGTTCGCGCGCATCGTCGAGGACTTCGAGGGCGCACTGCAGCGCCTGCATCAGACCACCGGTGCCGCGACGCGGCGCCTGCCTGCGGGGCGACAACGCAGCCAACGGTGAACGGACGAGCACTCAATGACCGACCATAAGAACACCATTCTCGCCGTCGTGCTGTCGGCCCTCGTGCTGATCGGATGGCAGTATTTCTTCGGCATCCCGCAGATGGAGAAGCAGCGCCTGGAACAGGCGCAGCAGCAGAGCGAGCGCACTGCGCAGCCGGGTCAGCCCGCCACCCCGGCACAGACCGCGCAGCCGGGAACGCCCGGCGCCCCGCCCGCGGTGCCCGGCAGCGCCCCGGCGACGCCGACCGTGCAGCCGACGACGCGCGCCGCCGCACTTGCCTCCTCGCCGCGCATCGCCATTGAAACGCCGAGCCTCGGCGGCTCGATCGCGCTCAAGGGCGGCCGGATCGACGATATCTCGCTCGTCCGCTTTCGCGAGACAGTCGACCCGCATTCGCCGGCGATCGTGCTGCTGTCGCCCTCCGGCAGTCCGCATCCCTTCTATGCGGAGTTCGGCTGGGTCCCCGCTGCCGGCACGCCGAAGCTGCCTAACCCGGAAACCGTATGGACGCAGCAGGGCTCCGGTCCGCTCACTGACACCAGGCCGGTGACCCTCACCTGGGACAACGGCGAAGGCCTCGAATTCCGCCGCACCATCACCGTCGACGACAAATACCTGTTCACCGTCAAGGACGAGGTGGCGAACAAGGGATCGTCGGCGGTTTCGCTCTATCCCTACGCCCTGATCTCGCGCCACGGCACGCCGCATATCGAGGGCTACTACATCCTGCACGAAGGCCTGATCGGCGTGCTCGGCGACAAGGGCCTGCAGGAAGTCAGCTACAAGACGATCGACGACAAGAAGAGCGAGCAGTTCGACGTCACCAATGCCTGGCTCGGCATCACCGACAAATACTGGGCGGCGACGCTCGCCCCGGCCTCCGATGCGCATATCAAGGCACGCTTTTCCGCTGGCACCATCGGCACGCTGAAGACCTACCAGACCGACTACCTGCAGGATGCGCAGACCATCGCGCCCGGCGCCACCCATGCCATCAGCACCCGGCTGTTCGCCGGCGCCAAGGAAGTCAGCGTCATCAACCGCTACGAACAGGAACAGCAGATCAACCGGTTCGACCTGATGATCGACTGGGGCTGGTTCTATTTCGTCACCAAGCCGATGTTCTTCCTGATGGATTACATCTACCGGCTGGTGGGTAATTTCGGCATCGCCATCCTGATCGTTACCGTGCTGGTAAAGCTCGCCTTCTTCCCGCTCGCCAACAAGTCCTACGCCTCGATGGCGAAGATGAAGGCCGTGCAGCCGCAGATGATGGCGCTGCGCGAGCGCTATCCGGACGACAAGGTGAAGCAGCAGCAGGAGTTGATGGAGCTCTACAAGCGGGAGAAGATCAATCCGATCGCCGGCTGTCTGCCGATCGTCGTGCAGATTCCGGTGTTCTTCGCGCTCTACAAGGTGCTGTTCGTCACCATCGAAATGCGGCACGCGCCGTTCTTCGGCTGGATCAAGGACCTCTCGGCGCCCGATCCGACGACGATCTTCAATCTGTTCGGCCTCATTCCGTGGGACCCCTCGACGGTGCCGGTGATCGGCCACTTCCTGATGCTCGGCGCCTGGCCGATCGTGATGGGCATCACCATGTGGGCGCAGATGAAGCTCAACCCGGCGCCGCCGGATCCGACGCAAAAGATGATCTTCGACTGGATGCCGCTGATCTTCACCTTCATGTTGGCATCGTTCTCGGCCGGATTGGTGATCTACTGGGCGTGGAACAACCTGCTCTCGGTTCTTCAGCAGAGCATCATCATGAAGCGCAACGGCGTCAAAATCGAATTGTTCGACAACATCAAGTCGATGTTCGGAAAGAAGAAGACGCAAAGTTAAGCGCGGCGCACTGTCACTTCGCCCCCTGAGATGCAGACCGCGGCTGTGGCAAGCATCGAAGGGTGGCGGGCCTTGTGTCACGATTCACGGCCGCTTCGTCCTTCAAGACAGCCCCCTTGGGGCCATACCTCAGGATGACGGAGCGGGGAGCACGATGACCAACTTCACCCGCAACGAAATCGATGCCGGTCGGCGGATCTTCACCGACCAGTGGGATTTCGTCAGCGCTGCCTCCTCGACGGAGTCCCTGCCGAAGCCGCACGGTATCGAGATCGCGTTCGCCGGCCGCTCCAACGTCGGCAAGTCGAGTCTCATCAATGCGCTAACCGGCCGCAAGGCGCTGGCCCGCACCTCCAGTACGCCGGGGCGCACGCAGGAACTGATCTTCTTTTCCGCCGGCAATCCGCTGACGATCGTCGACATGCCGGGCTACGGCTTTGCCGCCGCGCCGAAGGGCAAGATCGCTGCCTGGACGACATTGATTCACGACTATCTGCGCGGACGGCGCAATCTGGCGCGCGTCTATGTGCTGATCGATGCCCGGCACGGACTGAAAACGACCGACGATGCGGTTTTCGATACGCTCGGCGCAGCCGCGGTCAGTCATCAGATCGTGCTGACCAAGACCGATGCGATCAAGCCGCAGGAGCTTGCGGCACGCATTAAGGACATCGAAGCCGCTGTCCTCAGGCGTCCCGCCGCCTATCCAGAGGTGTTGTCGACATCTTCGGAAACCGACAACGGCCTGCCGGAATTGCGCGCCGCGATCGCCAGGCTCGTCAGCGAGCGCCGCTGAGCACTCTGCCCACCCGCCCCAACCGATCAACGGCATGACGGAACCTGCGCGGATCGTTCGCCCGGCAACGGTTTAAAAGCAGACTATTCGATCCTATCTATGCGATACCGCATCGCATCGAGGCAGCATCACGGGTTGTATCACCGTACCAACCCGTCTAGGTTTCTGCACTCACCATAACAATGAGGCTTCACACATCCCCACACGGAGGTCGGGCTATTGATCGATAATTTTTCCGAGATCAACGCGTCGAAAGCCAATTTCGACAACATTTATACGATGCCGGATCCGCGCGCGTATTTCTCCATCCTCGGCGCGCTCGACTACATGATTCCAGATATCGCCGAGCCGGTCAGTCGGCAAATTCTCACCGCCTACGCCCAGCAGCGCCAACGCAAGCCTCGTGTGCTCGACGTCGGCTGCTCCTACGGCATCAATGCCGCCGTTCATCGCTTTCCGCTGAACTTCGATACTCTGCGCCGCCGCTACGCGTGCCATGAAATCGCGGCGCTCAGCCCCGATGAACTGATGCGGATGGACAGAAATTATTTCTCCGCCTGGCCCGAGACCGGCGTCGCCGACTTCATCGGCCTCGACATATCCGAGCCCGCAGTCACCTACGCAAAGACCGTCGGTCTGCTGCATGATGGCATCGTCGCCGATCTGGAGAACAACATCATCACGCCGGCGCAGGCGAAGATCGTCGGCAAGACGGATATCATCCTCTCCACCGGATGCGTCGGCTATGTTTCGGAGAAGACTTACAGTCAGCTTCTCGATGCGATGCCGCAGACGCCGTGGGTGGTTTCCTTCGTGCTGCGTATGTTCCCCTATGACCGCTTCGAGAAGGTGATGGGCTCCTATGGCCTCGTCACCGAGAAACTGACCAGCGCGACATTCGTGCAGCGTCGCTTCCGCGACGAGGATGAATTCGAAAGCACGTTGCAGACGCTGACGCAGCGCGGCGTCGACCCCACCGGCTTCGAGTCGGAAGGCCTCTGGCATGCGGAACTGTATCTGTCGCGGCCGGCGGAAGATGTAAGGGCGATGCCGCTCGATGAAATCGTCACCGTCACCAGCGGCCGCAACCGGCCGACCGGCGCGCGCTATGTGCGGGTCGAGACCGGCAACGGCCTGCAGGTGGCGATCGAGCCCTGAGCCGCACTCATGCGGTGCGCGTCGGCCGCCTGTCTGCCGACGCGCCGCGCATGATCCCTTGCGACGTGCAGCGGCGCACATGCAACCGGCCCCGGCAAAAGCATACGGCCAAAAGCCGACTTTCGCTTTTTCAAGGTCATGCTCGTTCTTTCGTACCGAGCATGACTCTCCCGAAAACCGGCGTCCGCTCTGCGGGCTCGGCTCTAGCCGGGCAGCCCCAGCAGTCGTGCGGCATTGTTGTAGGCAACGTCGGCGCGCACACCTTCGTCGACCGCCACCGTGTCCATGAACGCGCAAGCCTCGCCGCAGTCCTCGAACGGATAGTCGGCGGAGAACATCACCCGGTCGCGGCCCAGAGCCGCCAGCGCACAGACAAGCGGCTCCGGCGAATACATGCCGGAGATCGTCACCCAGATATTGTCCTTGATATATTGCGACGGCTCGCGCTTGAGCTTGACGTTATAGAGCTTCGCGCGGCTGTCGAACCGCCATAGCAGATAAGGCAGTGTTTCGCCGGTGTGGCCGAGCGCGAATTTCGCTTTTGGGAAGCGATCGAACAATCCGCCGAACACCAGCCGGAGCGCATGCGAGCCGGTCTCGACGCCCCAGCCCCAGGTCGCGCGCTGCAGCGACTTATAGCTGGCAAGCGCTGGATAGACCGCTTCCGGATCGGCCGGATGCAAATAGACCACCGCTCCGAGCGCTTCCGCGCGCTCCCAGAACGGATAGAGCGAGGGATCGTCGAGATAGACGCCGTGCGTCTGGCCGTTGATCATTGCGCCGCAGAACTTCAGGTCGCGCATGCAGCGCTCCAGTTCGTCGGCGGCCGCCCTGGCGTCCTGCATGGCCAGATGCGCGAAGCCGGAATAACGGTCCGGGCGCTTCTGGATCTGGGTCGCAAGGAAATCGTTCGAAGCGCTGGCGTTGCGCACCGCCGTTGCGGCATCACGCTCCGCTTGCACGCCAGGCCCGGACACAGCCAGCACGCAGCGCTCGATCCCGCCCCTGTCCATGACTTCGAGCCGGCCGTCGCCGAAATCGGCCAACGCCGCCGACAGTTTCCGGACGAATGCCGGCGGCACCTCCGACATCGTCGGCAGCCAGTAGCCCGTCGTCGACGGGCACAGAAAATGCTCTTCCAGCGCAATCTTACGAACCATTCCGTCCCTCTCCTTGGCTTCCCTTGGCTTCCTTTGCGCACGCTCCTGCACGCGCATGTTGCAGCGCAGAATCTGTTTTTCTTTACTGTATCATTCTTCGGGTTATTGTGTCCCACAATTCAGGCAGAACAGCAACGGAACGCGCACCATGAACCGACCGTCGCGCCAGGGCGACAACCGGGTGAGCGAAAAAAGCCAGGTGCAAGTGATCGCCCGCGCCGCCGGAATCCTGCGCTCGCTGGAGGATGAGGCGCACGGCCTCAGCCTCAGTCAGATCGCGCAGCGCGTCGGCCTCGCCCGTTCGACGGTGCAGCGCATCGTCGCCGCGCTGGAGTCGGAAAAATTGCTGATCGCCGCCTCGCCCAACGGCCGGGTGCGGCTGGGACCGGCGATCCTGCGACTCGCGGCGTCGGTGCGCAGCGATTTCGTGCAGATGGCGCGGCCGTTCCTGCTGCGCCTGTCACAGGAGCTGCAGGAAACGGTCGATCTTGCCACGGTAAAGAAGGATCAACTGATCTTCATCGATCAGGTGGTCGGTTCGCAGCGCCTGCGCACCGAATCCGCGGTTGGCGAGACGTTCCCGCTATACTGCACCGCCAACGGCAAGGCCTATCTCGGCACGCTCTCCGACGATCAGGTCGCTGCGCTGATCGGCACGCATTACGAGGCGCGTACGCCGCATACGATGACCGAACTGACGCCGCTGCTCGCCGATCTCGCCACCGTTCGCAAGACCGGCATCGCGTTCGACCGCGAAGAGCATACGCTTGGCATCTGCGCCGCAGGCGTCGCGCTGCACGACCCGCTCGGCAATTCGATCGCCATTTCGGTTCCGGTGCCGACGCCGCGATTCCAGAACCGGCAAGGCATGATCGTCGAACGCCTGCTCGCCGCCAAGCGCGCACTGCAAACACAGATGGACGCCAAGGCCGCCTGATTACGCATTCACCATACGGACCATGGATCTCATTCTCACGACAGCAGCAAAGGGAGGCAGCGCATGGCGAAACGCATTCGCGGCGTGATGTTCGAGGAAAACCTCAAGAACGACATGGGGCTGGAGTTCTACAACCTCTCGCATCGCTTCGGTTATCAGTCGCCGAACTGGCCGTATTTCGAAGACGTCAAGATCGAGCGTATCCACTATATGGCGAAGTCCGGCGTGCTGTCGCAACGCATCACCACCTCGATGCACAACACGACCCATATCGACGCACCGGCGCACGTCGTGGAAGGCACACCGTTCATCGACGAAGTGCCGCTGCCGCACTTCTTCGGTTCCGGCATCGTTATCTCGCTGCCGAAGAAGCAGTGGGAGCCCATCACTTACGACGATCTGGAAAAGGCCGCCGGCAAGATCGTGCGGCCGCGCGACGTGGTCATCGTCAACACCGGCTGGCACCACAAATACGAAGACAGCGAGGATTATTTCTGCCGCGCGCCGGGCTTCGTGAAGTCGGCAGGCGAATGGTTCGTAGAGAAAAAGGTGAAGGTCGTCGGCCACGACACCCAGGCCAACGACCATCCGCTCGCCACCGCCATCGGTCCGCAGCGCAACGGCCCGCTGCATCCGCATCTGGAGCACGAATATCGCGAATGGTCGGGCGGCCGCGACTGGAAAGACGATTTCCCCGAATGGGAGCCCGTGCATCGCATCCTGTTCAAGAACGGCATTCTCGGCATCGAGAATATCGGTGGCGATCTCGACAAGGTCACCGGCCGGCGCTGCACCTTCGCGTTCTTCCCGTGGAACTGGGACCGCGGCGACGGCTGCATCATCCGTCTCGTCGCCATCGCCGACCCGAAGGGCAGCTACCGCATCGAGCGCGGGACCAAGTTCAAGCAGGGATGAAGATCGAGCAGAGGTAGACACCATGAAGGTGAAACGATTCAGCGAAGCCAAGACCTACGAGGCGCCCAATCACCGCCAATATTCGTCGCTGCGGCTGATCGGACCGGAGGACGGTGCGAGCAAATTCGTCGTCGGCCTGTCCCACTTCCTGCCGGGCGGCGGCGCCGGACCTGACGCCTCCCCCACGGAGAAGGTCTACACGATCCTGTCCGGCGAACTGACGGTGATCGCCGGTGGTCAGGAAACGGTGCTGAAGGCGAACGATTCCTGCTTCATTCCCGCGAACGAGGAACGTGAGATCGTCAATCGCGGCAACGATGTGGTGACGATGCTGGTCGCTGTATCGGCGCCGCCGAAATGACGACCCGACATCCTGAAGCGCCTGCGCACCGATACAAATACGCCAGCCGACTGGAGCCGACTGGCGCGCAGGCCTCGAAGGATGAACGGCTCCGCATCCATCCGGTTGCGAAGAAGATCGATTGCCGGGATATCGCAGCGCTGACGCCCGTTTCGTCAGACAATATCCGGCAATGACGTCCGAGGAGACGGAATCCAACTACAAGGAGGCGCCGATGTCCGAAGATTTCCTGAAAAATCCGCTGTCGCTGTTCGACATCAGGGGCAGGAGCGCGATCGTCACCGGTGCCTCCGGCGCTTTCGGTGCGCTGGCGGCGAAGATTCTGGCCGGCGCCGGCGCCAATGTCGTGCTGGCGGCCGGAAACGCCGATGCGCTGAAGCAGGTCGCAGACGAATGCAGGGCGCTCGGCGGCGGCAAGGTCGAGACGGTAGCGCTGCGTCCCTCGTCCGAAGAGAATTGCGACAAGATCGTTGCTACAGTGGTCAAGGCTTTCGACCGCGTCGATATCCTCGTCGTCGGCTCCGGCAAGAACGATGTGGCGAAGATCGTCGACATGGCGCCGGAGCGCTTCCTCGACGTGATGGACGCCAACGTCACCCAGTCCTGGCTGATGGCGCGCGCCGCCGGTCGGCAGATGCTCAAGCAAGGAGACGGCGGCAAGGTTGTGCTGATGTCGTCGGCGCGCGGGCTGCTCGGCCATCCGGCCGGCTATACCGCCTATTGCGCGTCGAAATCCGCCATTGACGGCATCACCAAGGCGCTCGGCTGCGAATGGGGCGACACCGGCGTCACCGTCAACGCGATCGCGCCGACCGTTTTCC
The DNA here is from genome assembly GCA_035556795.1 of Pseudolabrys sp. Taxonomy (GTDB): domain Bacteria; phylum Pseudomonadota; class Alphaproteobacteria; order Rhizobiales; family Xanthobacteraceae; genus Pseudolabrys. Next base: position 12,308 of record DATMEV010000021.1, read on the forward strand.
GCTCGGCGCTCACCGCCTGGATGTACGAAGACACGGAGCGGGCGCGCGAGGTGCGCAAGGGTTTCCTCGCCCGCGTGCCGAAGGGCCGCCTCGGCGAACCGTCCGATCTCGCCGGACCCTTGTTGTTCCTCGCCTCCCGGGCATCGGACTTCTACACCGGGCACGTTCTCTATGCCGACGGCGGCTATACCGCGGGGTGACGAGCGATGATTGCGCCGGATAAGGCCCGTATCGCGGTGATCGGCGCCGGTTTGATGGGGCACGGCATCGCCCAGGTCTTCGCCCTTGCCGGACACGCCGTCACGATCACCGACTCATTTCAGGTGACGCTCGACAGTGCCAAGGATCGCATCCGCGCCAATCTGCGCGACCTCGGCGACGACGAGCGCGCCGCCGATCGCATCATCGCCGTTGCCCACCTCGCCGAAGCGGTGAAGGATGCCGACTACGTCGTCGAGGCGGTGCTGGAAAATCTCGAACTCAAACAGACATTGTTCGCCGAGATTGAAAAATACGTCCGTCCCGACACGATTCTCGCCAGCAACACTTCGGTGATCCCGATTACCGCGATCATGCAGGGGCTGAAGCAGCGCGAGCGCGCGCTCGGTACGCATTTCTGGAATCCGCCTTTTCTGGTGCCGCTGGTCGAGGTGATCGAGACACAGTGGACACGCTCCGACGTCGTCTCGTGGACGATGGATCTGCATCGCGGTGCCGGCAAGACGCCCGCCCACGTCAAGAAGGACGTACCGGGATTCATCGGCAACCGGCTGCAGCATGCGCTGTGGCGCGAGGCGATTTCGCTGGTGGAGAACGGCATCTGCGACGCCGAAACAGTCGACGCCGTGGTCAAGGCGGCATTCGGCCGGCGGCTGGCGGTGCTCGGCCCGCTCGAGAACGCCGATATGGTGGGCACCGACCTCACCCTCGCCATCCATAACACCGTGCTGCCGGCAATCGACAGCCGGCCTGCGGCATCGCCATATCTTGAAAAACTCGTGGCGGACGGCAAGCTCGGCTTCAAGAGCGGCGAAGGATTCCGCACCTGGACGCCGGAGCAGCAGACGGCGCTACGGCAGACCGTGCTGCAGCATCTCAAAGCGGCGCGGACGCAGGATCAACCGGACAGCAGGCCCGGACAGCAGACAGGCAGAAATCCATAGCCGGACAGAACATAACCAGGCATGCAATAACCCGAGATGACATAACCGGACATGCCACCGAGGGACGCGGACAAGGAGAACGACATGACGAGCAGACCCATCACCCGCCGCACGGTCCTGGCGACCGGAGCCAGCGCGCTCGCCGCGCCGGCGCTGATCGCCGCGCCCGCCATCGCACAGGGACGCACCATCCGCATCGGCCATGTGGCGCCGCGCACCGGACCGCTCGCCGCCTTCGGCGAAGCGGATCCGTTCGTGCTGGAGCAGATTCAGAAGGTTCTCGCTAACGGCATCCAGAACGGCGGCAAGACCTACAAGGTGGAGGTCATCTCCAAGGACAGCCAGTCGAACACCGCGCGCGCGTCCGAAGTCGCCTCCGAACTGATCCTGCGCGACAAGGTCGATCTGATCGTCGCCGCCTCGACGCCGGACACCACCAATCCGGTCGCCGACCAGGCGGAGGTGAACGAGGTGCCCTGCGTCACCACCGACTGTCCGTGGCAGGCCTATTTCTTCGGCCGCAAAGGCGACCCGAAGAAGGGCTTCAACTGGACCTACCACTTTTTCTGGGGCGCCGAAGACCTGCTCGCCGCCTTCACCGCGTTGTGGGATTCCATGCCGACCAACAAGGTCGTCGGCGGCATGTTCTCCAACGATGCCGACGGCAACGCCTTCAACGATCCGGTGATGGGATTCCCGCCGGCGCTGGCCAAGGCCGGCTACAAGCTCGTCAATCCCGGCCTCTACCAGCCGCTGTCGAACGACTTCACTGCGCAGATTTCCGCGTTCAAGGCGGCGAATGTCGAGATCGTCAGCGGCGTGTTCATTCCGCCGGATTTCGCCACTTTCTGGTCGCAGGCGGCGCAGCAGGGCTTCAAGCCGAAGATTGTCACCGTTGCCAAGGCGCTGTTGTTCCCCTCCGCGGTGGCAGCGCTCGGCCCGCGCGGCGAAGGCCTGACCAGCGAGATCTGGTGGACGCCGACCCACCCCTTCAAGTCCGGCCTCACCGGCCAGACACCCAAACAGTTGACCGACGCCTATACCGCCGCGACCAGCAAGCCGTGGACACAGCCAATCGGCTTCAAACATGCCCTGTTCGAGGTGGCGATCGACGTCATCAAGCGCGCCAAGGCGCTCGATGATCCCGCGTCGATCCGCGATGCGATTGCGGCCACCAACTACAATTCGATCGTCGGGCCGGTGCATTGGAGCGGCCAGCCGGTGAAGAACGTCAGCAAGACGCCGCTCGTCGCCGGCCAGTGGCAGATGAAGGACGGCAAG
>DATMEV010000022.1:0-10661 GCA_035556795.1 Pseudolabrys sp.
TGCTGCCATCATTTCCGTGACGCGTTCGGATTCGCCGCTGGCGCCGGCAGCCGGCTTTCTGCTCGATCTGATGCGGCGAATTGCCGGACGCGAAAATCAGGGCATATCCCAGCGAAGCGGGAGCCGATCCGCCGCAAACAACGCGACCACATAAAGATCGAGCAAGCCGGCCGGAGCACGATTCAATCCAGCCTGAGCGAAGGACGCGGCGCGACACTTTAGCGTCCGACAAAACGCCTGCGCGCGCCGATCAAACCGGCGCTCAGTTAGCGAACAGAAACGGCCCAATCTCCAGCGACTCGAACAGCCAGCCCTCCGTCCCCGAACAACGGTCATATGGCAGATGCCAATCACCGTCGGCAGCGGCACCGGATAAGGCGGAGGATCGCTCGTATCCCGTCGATAGGCGACGAGATAGAAACGGCCAGCACCGCGGTCATCCGACTGTTCGTCGATGCAAACATTGGAGACGAGGTGAATAGTCTTCACCGTCTTCGACCGGTTGTCGGTCAGCTCCTTCAGAATCGTGACACGGCCGCCCAGCGGTTTGCCGAGCCTGATCCAGGTCCCCTGCGGTGTAAAGCATTCAACGACTGCCGGATAATCCGCTGCATCGAGCGCCATGCAGAAACGGCCCAGAAGGCTATCCGGGGGAGCGTCTGCGATCACGGGCGGAGCCCGCTCAGCCCGCAAAACTGCAAACACAGTCCCTCTATCAGGCGCGGCCGATCGCGCAGCAACAGAGGCAGCGTCACACCCGCGTTCAGAACCTCAGTTCGGACAACATGACGCCATCTGCGCTCTGCGCGATAGCTTTCCAGTCACCGGCTTCTGTCACATCGTGATCGGCACAGCACTGCTGCAAAGGTCTCATCGTGTTCCCTTGCTGCTATCTGGCAAATGTCGGCCAGCCGATGGGCGCGCGGCGTTGCACGAGCTTTGACAAGCCCAGAATACGCGGCTCGGAAAACCGGGGACCAATAATCTGCAATCCGACCGGCAATTCCGCGCTCGTCTTTCCGCAAGGAACAGAACCGGCTGGAAAACCAACCAGCGTCACCAGGAAGTTGGACGCCACCCAATCGATATAATTCTCCAGGCGCTTGCCACCAATCAGATCGGGAAAATTCTTCTCGACAGGATAGGGTGTCACGGGCGCGGTCGGCGTCAGCAGAAAATCGTAGCGTGAGAGAAGACTTCGAAATTTTCTCCAAACGCTCTCCCGAACCGCTTCCGCTCGGGCGATACTTTCGGCCGTCAGCTTCAAGCCGTCACGAATATTGCCGGCAAGGTTGGGGCCGAAATCCGGCAACATCGACAACCGCTCAAGCTGCTGCCCCACCATCCATTGCCCGCGCAAAACCTTATAGGCGTCGATCCCTTCGGAGACATCAAACGCGATATCCTCAACGATCGCACCGTCATCTTCCAGACGCTGCGCCGCCGCACGACAGAGATCGTCGACATCCCGATCAACGCCAAGGCCGGAGATATCCGAGACATAAGCAACACGCATGCCCTCGGCATTGTCGGTTTTCTCCACTGCAGCGAGCGCACTCTCCCACGGCGGCATCACCGACGTCGGCCAGAACGGGTCAAGGCCGGTCATGCCGTCGAGCATCAGGGCAGCATCTTCTGCTGATCGCGCCAGCGGCCCATGCACCTGGCCGGTATCCCACGGCAAACGCATTCCTTCATTCGGAATGAGCCCGCCGGTGGTGCGAACGCCGACAATGCCGCAGAACGAAGCGGGGATGCGCACCGAACACCCGAAATCAGTGCCGTGCGCCAGCGGCACCATTCCGCTGGCGACCGCCACCGCGGAGCCGCCTGAAGAGCCAGCAGGACTCAACTCCGGATTCCACGGATTGCGCGTTGCACCAAACAGTGCGTTGACCGTGTTTGCCCCGGTGGCAAATTCAGGCGTGTTGGTCTTTCCTAGAATGATTGCTCCCGCTTTGCGCAGGCGCGCGACTACCGCTGCATCCTCAACTGGAACGAAATCTTTATAGAGCGGCGAACCATAGGTTGTCCGCATGCCCGCGGTGAGCGTGACATCCTTGATGACCACCGGCAGCCCGTGCAGAGGACCTAGCGCATCGCCATTCGAAATGGCCGCCTCGGCAGCCTTTGCGGCCAAACGCGCTTTGTCTTCCGCCAGCGTGACAATCGCATTAAATTTTGGATTCTGGGCGGCAATAGTCTCCAGATGCGCATCGAGCACCTCGACAGGAGAGATTTCCCCCTGCTTGATACGGGCAACCAATTCGACGGCGGAGCTGCGTGAGACATTCACCATGATACTTCGGCACTCCAATTCTCGAAGCAAAGCTTTTCCCAGCCGGTCGACCCTGTCCAACAACAATTGATGATGCGATTATCGGGTCGCCCGATAGCCATCTTTCATTTCATACTCAAACGGACGAGAAATGGCCTCACAGATCGAGCTTTGGACGGAAATCAGACAGATCCGCTACGCACTTGCCGTCGCCAGCGAACGCAGCTTCACCAAGGCCGCCAACCAGCTCAACATCACCCAGTCCGCCGTATCCGAACAGATCAAGCTGCTCGAGGCTCGCATCGGGTTCGACCTGTTCCGCCGCACCAGCCGGGGCATCGAACAAACCGAACGTGGCCGGATGTTTCTCTACGAAGCCGAGCACGTCTTTTCCGATCTGATGAAGCTCGGCGATATCGCCCGTCGCCTCAGCGGCGCAGACGTCGAATCCCTTATCCTCGGCATGGGGTCCGGCCTGGCTCCCGCGCTGGTCCCTCGGCTGTTTCCGCGATCCCCCTTCCCGTCAAATCTCCATCTTGAGATCCGAACCACGCCGACCCGGCTCGTTTTTGACGCGCTATGCGAAGACAAGGTCGACCTCGGACTGGTCGTCGACATCGGCCAGGATCGGGTTCCAACCGGACTGGTGGGAACACCTCTGCTCACCCTGGAGCTCGCGCTCATCCTGCCCAAAGCGCATCCGCTGGCCGAAGAGAGCAACAACATCGACATTGCCATGCTCGCTCACGAGCCAATCATCATGAACGAACTGTCGATCGGCTACGGACAGATCGTCCATAAGATGTTCACCGATCAAGGTATCCAACCTCGCATCCGCGCAATCGTCGACAACGTCGAAACCATCAAGATGATGGTTCAGACCGGGACCGGCATCGCGATCATTCCGACAGGCTCTGCCGACGACGCCATCAAGCTGGGCCTGATCGAACAGCGCCCGATCGGCAATGCTGCGACAATGACGATCAGCGCCTATCACTCCCGACAGGCCCTCTCCCGCCGCAAGAAAACCCTGATCAACTGGCTGCTGCAGCCGGCAGCCAAAGCCTGACGGAGCCGGGCAATCCGCCATCTGGAACATGGAGTCCATTCCTGTGACGGAAGCGCCGGCCACGTCATTGCTTCAACCGTTACCGCAACATCCGCGAGAGAATGGATGCACTCGGGTCGCGCGCTTTTGACTCGCCCAGTCCGGCAAGGCCCTCGTCAAATCCGCTCCAGGATATAGAAACCGCGCGTACGATCGATCAGGTAGATCAAACCGCGCGAATCGTAGCAGACGTCGTTGCTCTGCACTCGGGTTGCACCTTCCGGCACTGGCGGCATGAACGAAGCAACCTGCTTTGGCGCATGTGGATTGGCGATATCGACGATCCGCAAGCCTCGCGCGAACCACGCGATCGGAATCTCGGTACTGCGGATATCTTCACAGAATTGATGGAGGCCGGTGTAGTCCTGCTTCGGCAGGCCATCCTCATCCTCGACCTGGAAACTCGCGAATGGAACCGGGCGGGTTTCGTCGGTGATATCGACCAGCCAGAGAAACGACGGCGACGTAGGTCCAGCCAGCCTGACGACATCCTCATCCGCGACCAGCATGACCCTGCGGCCACGCAGCAGGAAAGGCACGGGCAACGCCGTGTGCGTCGGCCACGGGAACGGCGGACTCCAATCGAGACCCGATACGAATTTCGGCCTGGTCATATCGTCGATATCGAGAATGACGAAGCCGCCGTGCCAGTAGCTGGTGTAGAGGCGATTGCCGACGCGCATCGGATGATGGCAGCGATGGTCCGTCCCTTGCCAGGTCGGCGTCTCGCCACCCGCAGCCCATTGACCCGGCATCCACCACCGGCCGACCTCTTCCGGCTTATCCGGCTTGGCAAAGTCAATGATCTGGACGATGTTGCCGAGATATCCGTCTACTTCCGGTGATCCATAGACATAGCGTCCATCGAAAGTGAAGCGGTGCATTCCGCGCGTCTGCCACGTCGCGATATGATGTGGTTTCGCAGGATTGGACACATCGAATGCTTCGAGGCCACCTCGGAAGTCCGGGTCCTTGCGGCCGATCGGGAACACCTCCCGGTTGACCAACATCACGTCATTCTCGACCCGGACCTTGTGCGACAAGGCGCCTTCCGGCGTTTTGACCTCAGCAACGAGACGCGGCTTCGATGGATCGCTAACGTCAACAATCGACGTTCCATTTGGCGGCTTGATGTGGCCAACATAAGCGGTGTTCTTGTTGACAACGATCTGGCCACCACCAGGACAGTCGAAGTAGCCGACGACGCGCAATCCATCAATATGAGACACTGATCAAGCTCCACATCTTTTCTGTTGTTGATTTTTCAGAAAGTGGCGTATCGCCTAGAACCATTTCCTATCAAGCGCGTCGAGGAAACCTTCCTTTTTCAGGTCGGCCAGATGCTTGTTGAGCTCTGCCATCAGAGCCGCATCTTCCTTCCGCGTGTTGATGCCGACGTCACTATCGACCCAGATTCCAGTCACCTCGATCCCTTTAAGACCCTTCATATTGTATTTAATCGATGGCAACGGATTGACGACGGCCTCGACACGGCCGATCTCAAGATCCTTGAGCGCCAGAAGGATGGTGTCGTAGCTTTTAACTTCCTTCACACCCTTGAGCTGGCCGCGCACGAAGCGCTCACCGGACGTCCCGATCTGGACACCGACGATCTTACCATCGAGATCCGCCGGCCTGGAAATCGGCTGCCCAGTCTTCTTCGCCGCACCGACACCGGCATTGTAGTACGGCATCGAGAATTCGATTTGCTCCGCGCGCTCCGGCGTCTTGGTCAAAGCCGTAATCAGCAGGTCGACACGTTTCGACCGCAGGCCCGCCACAATCCCCTTGAAGTCGATTTCCACCCACTGGATTTTGACACCCATACGGCGGGCAATTTCCTCGCCCATATCGACATCGAATCCGACAAGTTTCCCGGCTTCGCGATATTCAAAGGGGGCATAGGCGGCGGAGGTTCCAACCACCATCACCCCCGCTTTCTTGATCTTGTCGAGGGTATCCTGGGCCGACGCCGGCCGAACAAAGATGCTGCCTACGGCGAGGGCAAATATGCCGGCCAACAACGCAGCCGGTCGGCTGGACCTGATAAGCCAAGACAGTATCCGTCGCATGGAAAGCTCCTTCCCTATATCATTGTGTCAGACGCGCTTGTTTTCGTTGAGCGAACGCTCAGCCCGCCTGCCAATGCAACCGGCGATCGGTCACCGTTTCCGCGACGACACGCCCATTTTTAATGACGCAAACCCTGTCAGCCTGCTGCGTGATCGCATCGGCAGCGGAAACAGCATCGAGAATGACGAGATCGCCACGACAGCCCGGCGTCATGCCATAGCCGTCGAGGCGCACGAGTTTGGCGGCATTGCGCGTCGGCATGGCAAACGCTTCCTCGATTTCCTCCGGCTGACTCAGATGTGCGGCATGCGCGGCGATCAGCGTGACTTCGAGAGGATCTGCCCGGCCGAACGGATAGAACGTGTCTTTCACGCAGTCCTGACCGAAGGACACATTCACGCCGGCCGCCAGCAGCTCCTTCACACGCGTGATGCCGCGTCTGATCGGCTGCTTGTCGTGGCGCCCCTGCAGCATGAGGTTGGTAGCCGGATTCATGATCATGTTCATGCCCGCCTCCTTGACCAGCCCGATCACGCGGGCAGCATAGTCGTCCGGATAGGCAGCAAGCGCACAGGTATGACCAGCGGTGATGCGGCCGTGCCAGCCCCGCTCGATCGCTGCCTGCGCAAACATCTCCAGGGTCCGCGCCTGAGGATTGTCCGTTTCGTCGACATGCATATCGACATCCGCGTCGTGCTTCTGGGCAATATCGAAGGCGATCCGGATATGCTCGCGGCTGTCGGCCGGAGACGCCTCGTTGAACGGCATGCCGCCGACGACATCCGCGCCCATCTCCATGGCCTGATGCAGCAGCTTTTCGGTTCCCGGGTTCTTCAGGATTCCTTCTTGCGGGAATGCAACGATCTCGATATCGATCAGGCCGGCATAACGTCTCCGCGCTTCCAGCACACCTTCCAATGGGCGCAATCCGCCAATGTTATCGACGTCCACATGCGAGCGCATGCGGGTCACGCCATTTGCTGCCGCGGAGCGAATGACGCGTCCTGCCCTTTCGACGATATCCTCGACTGTGTAGCGCTTCTTACGCTCCCAGATGATCTCGATGGCCTCGGCCAGCGTTCCAGATACATTAACCCGGACATCCTCATTGATGAGCGCCTTGTCGAGATGAATATGCGGCTCGACAAAACCGGGGATCGCCATCCTGCCCCTGGCATCGATCACGCGTGCGCCATTGGTCGCTCCGGCCTTGCCGGCGTCGACATAGCGGCCGCCCGTGAAGGCAAAATCCTGCGGCTTGTCCTTGCCCCAGGCGCGCGCATTCTTGACGATAAGATCAACAGGAGCCTGCTCTGTCATTTCATCACCTACGAAACCGGCCGAGAAAATTGCGCAGCCGCTCGCTATGTGGATTCTCGAAAACTTCCGAGGGAGGCCCCTGCTCGACGATCTCGCCATCGGCCATAAACACAACGCGATCCGCCACTTCTCGTGCGAAGGCCATTTCATGGGTGACGACGAACATGGTCATCCCGTCACGGGCCAGACCTTTCATCACGCCAAGCACCTCACCAACCAGTTCCGGGTCGAGAGCCGAAGTCACTTCGTCGAACAGCATGACCTTCGGCTCCATCGCCAGCGCCCTGGCGATGGCAACCCGCTGCTGCTGGCCACCTGAAAGCTGCGATGGATAGGCATTGGCCTTGTCGCCAAGCCCCACCTTGGCCAGGAGCTCCCGCGCCTTGTCGCGCGCCTGCTGTGGCGCAATCTTGCGCACCCGAACGGGCGCCTCGATGATGTTCTCGATGACGCTGAGATGCGGAAATAAGTTGAACTGCTGAAAGACAATGCCGATCGACGTGCGCGTCGCATTGAGCTTATGATCGGCGACCCGGACCATGGTGCCGTCCGACTTCTTCTCGTATCCGATCAGCATGCCGTCGACCCAGACCTCGCCCGGGCCATAGGGCTCAAGAAAATTCAGACAATTCAACAGCGTGCTTTTTCCAGAACCGCTCGGGCCGATGACGCAGACCACTTCCCCCGCCTCGACCGTCATGTCGATGCCTTTCAGGACGTGGACTTGACCATATGACTTGTGCAGGCCGGATACGCGAATGAGATGTGACATGTTCACTTCCCCGCCTCACCGAACCACTTCACCTTGAGCGCATCGAGTTCACCATTGCCCTTCAGCTTCGCAAGAATGCGATTGATCTCCGCAAGCAGGGCCTTCTCGTTCTGGCTCACATTGATTCCGACCCACCCCGCGTCATAGGTCCCGGTCACCCGAACACGCTTGAAGTTTTTGTGTATGAGATATTGCAGCGGCGGGAGATTGCTGATGATCGCATCGATCCGGCCAATCTCAAGATCACGCAAGGCCAGCATCAGCGTGTCGTATGTTTTGACCTCTTTGACGCCATTGACGCTGCGAGCTTCGCGCTCGCCGGTTGTCCCCAACTCGGCGCCCAACGTCAGGCCCGCCAACTGATCCTTAGCCTTGAGGCTGATCTTGTCTTCACGGACAGCGATCGCGACCGCCGTATCGTAGTAAGAATCAGAGAATGCCACCTGTTCGGCGCGCGCCGGCGTATGCGTCACGGCGGAAATGAGCAGGTCCACTTTTCCGCTTTTCAACGCAGGGATCAGACCCTTGAAATCCACCACTGAAATATTGGGCTTCGCGCCCAGCTCACGCGCGACGAGATTCGACAGATCGATATCGAACCCGACCAGGGTGGCGCCTTCCTTGAATTCGAACGGGGGATAAACGCCGGAATTTGCGATCCTGACCTCCCCCGCTTTCTTGATCCGTTCAAGCGCGTCGGCGTTCGCAGATTCGATCAAGAGACCAAAGAAAACAGCGCTCCCCAAAAGCGCCGCAACGAATCCGAGTCCTCTCCTTCGCTGCGTCGTTGTCATACTCCCTCACATGTATTTTTTCTGTTGGAAGGCACGAAAGTCATCCGCTTCGCGGAGAAGCGCTTCTTCGTCGAACGTCTGAATTTTTCCGTCGCGCACCACCACCCGGCCGTCGATGACCACATGGCGCGCCTGGATCCCGGCGCCCGCAAAAACGATCTGCTGGTGCACATCGTTGAGCGGATGGAAGCGCGGATCGTTTCCTTCAAACACGACGAGGTCGGCTTTCTCGCCGGGAGCGATCACACCGACATCTGTCATGCCAAATCGCGCAGCGGCCCTGCCGGCCGTCATGGCAAGGATATCGAGCGCTGTCGGACGCTGGGTTACGCCTGACGTTCCGGGCAGCAGGCTCGCCAGCTTCATCACTTCGAGCATGCTCTGGCTGTCATTGCTTGCGGCGCCGTCGGCGCCGAGCGTTACGGCAATCCCCTGCTGCAGCATCTCGGGGATCGGCGCAACACCGCTGCCCAGCCGCAGATTGCTCACAGGGTTGTGCACCACCGTTACATCGTGACCTGCAAGCAGACTGAGATCCACGTCGTCAACCCAGACGCAATGAGCCAGGCTCAGGCGCGAACCGAGCAGGCCGATCGAATCGAGATGCCTGATGCTCGAATGACCGTAGATTCCGTTTGCCTCGTGACGCTGCGACTGATTTTCGTCGACATGCATCTGCATGAACAGATGATGGTCTGCGGCAATCTGTCCGACCTGCAGGAGAAGCTCGTCCGTACAGCGATGCGGCGCCGACGGCGCCAGCATGATGGAGATGAGGCTCTCCGGATCGTGCCATGTGCCGACCGCGGCACGACAGAGTTCGGCAATATTTTCACCCGTGTCCGTGACCCACTTCGGTACAGACCGGTCGCGGACCATAATCGCGACCGCGCAACGCATGCCGGCCTCGCGATAGGCTGCCACCGCTGCCTCCACTGCGTCGAGCCGCATCGGCGTCTGTCGAAAATGATCGACGACCGCCGTCGTTCCCGAATGCAGCATCTCGGCACAGCCGAGCAGCACCGCAATGCGAATTTGCTCCGGGGTCAGCCGGTCGAGTGGAGGCCAGATGGCGCCGATCCAGTCCTCATAAACAATGCGGTCGACCACGCCGCGGGCCAATGTTTCCGGGGAATGACAATGCGAGTTCAGCAGGCCCGGCATAACAATGCCACCCGCCGCATCCAGCGGATCCCCGCTGACATTGCCGCCGCCGACGGAGACGATCCGCCCATCGTCGATTCCGATGTTCTCGCGCATCAGTACCCGCGCCGACGTATCGAGCGTTGCAACGATCCCGTTGGTAACGGTCAGGGGCTTACGAGGGGCTTGCTGGTTCACGGGATGGCAAACCGCTTTTCGAGACGCGAGACGAACCAGATCATCGGCATCGTCATCATCAGATAAATGAGCGCAACTCCGGCGAATGGGCTGAAAGTGTTCGCTTTCCAGGTCATGATCTCGAGACCGGATCGCAGAAGTTCGCTCAACGCGATGGTCGAGACCAGCGCCGTGTTCTTCAACAGTGTGATCGATTCATTGGTGATCGGCGGCAACACACGGCGCACCACCTGCGGAAGGATGATCCGGCGCATCGCCAGCCCATAGGACATACCCAGCGAGCGGGCGGCGCGCATTTGCCCGCGGTCAATCGACTGGATGCCGGCGCGGATAATCTCCGCCACATACGCCGCATTGGTGACCGCCAGCGCGATGACGGCGACAGCGAATGCGGAAAGCTGAACCCCGACGGACGGTAATCCGTAATAGAGAAACATCAGCGTCACGAGCAGCGGGATGCCACGCATCGCAGTAGTAAACGTCACGGCAAGCTTGCTGGTGACGGGGTTGGCAGACACCCGGCCGAGAGCAACGAACAGGCCCAATGTGAGGCCGATCACCACGGAAACGACGGTGAGTTGTATGGTCAACCAGGCGCCACCGAGGAGCGCAGGGATCGCTTCAACGAAAATATCCCACTGAAAATCCATGCCATGCCTCCCTCAGCCGGAACGTCGCCTCGGCGTGCGAGGCAACGTCCAGCCCGAATTGTTCACATCCGGATGTTATTCACCTGCGTTTATGATTGCGATGACGGGTCCGCCGCCGTGGGGTCCCTGGTGCATGGCGTCGACGGAGACGAACACCGCCGGATCGCCGATCGCCGCGGCGGCGACGCCGCCCACCGCGGCCTTGGAGTGGCGATGGTGATGCACGTCGGAATCGTCGAGCATGATCTGGCGGCGGCCGCGCAGCTTCGCGGAGTGATCCGCCTCGCACTTCATGAAGCAGTTGACCAGCCTGCCGTCGAGGTCG
>DATMEV010000023.1:0-12037 GCA_035556795.1 Pseudolabrys sp.
CCAACTGCACCGGCCGGTCGCGCCGCACGATATCGATCCGACCAGTCTCGCCTGGACTCGCCTCGCCTATGACGAGTTGCTGGCCGGCCAGCTCGCGCTGGCGCTGGTGCGCACGCACATGCGCCGCCAGGCCGGCCGCGGCACCGCCAGCGAAGGCCTGCTGCGCGCCCGGGTTCTCAAGGCGCTGCCTTATGCGCTGACCCATTCGCAGCAGAAGGCGGTCGACGACATCGTCAACGATCTGGCGCTGCCGCAGCGCATGTTGCGGCTGCTGCAGGGCGACGTCGGCTCCGGCAAGACGGTGGTGGCGCTGGTCGCCGCGGCGAGCGTCATCGAGGCCGGCCGGCAGGCCGCGATCATGGCGCCGACGGAAATCCTCGCCCGCCAGCATCTGAAAACCATCGCGCCGCTGGCAGAAAGCGCCAGCATCCGCGTCGCCATCCTGACCGGCCGCGAGCGCGGCGGCGAGCGCAAGGCCATCCTCGACCGTCTGACGCTCGGCGACATCGATCTGCTGGTCGGCACCCATGCGCTGTTCCAGGAGGACGTCGCATTTCACGATCTGGCGCTGGCGGTGGTCGACGAACAGCACCGCTTCGGCGTGCACCAGCGGCTGGCGCTGACGCAGAAGGGCGAGGCCGTCGACGTGCTGGTGCTGACCGCAACGCCGATCCCGCGCACGCTGGTGCTGACCTTCTTCGGAGACATGGACGTGTCGGAACTGCGTGAAAAGCCGGCCGGCCGTCAGCCGGTCGATACGCGCACCATCGACCTCGAGCGGCTGGCGGAGGTCGAGGACGCAGTCGGCCGCGCGATCCGCGACGGCCGGCGCTGTTACTGGGTTTGCCCGCTGGTCGAGGAATCCGAGAACAGCGACCTCGCCGCAGCGCAGGCGCGCTACGAAACGCTCAAGGTCCGCTTCGGTGCCGCCGTCGATCTCGTCCACGGCAAGATGAAAGCTACCGACAAGGATGCGGCGATGGCGCGCTTCGCCGCCGGGCAGACGCAGGTGCTGGTCGCGACCACGGTGATCGAGGTCGGCGTCGACGTGCCGGAGGCGACCGTCATGGTGATCGAACACGCCGAACGGTTCGGCCTGTCGCAACTTCACCAGTTGCGCGGCCGCGTCGGGCGCGGCTCGGGGCGCTCGATCTGCCTGCTGCTCTATCGCGGACCGCTCGGCGAGACGGCGAAGGCGCGGCTGGCGATCCTGCGCGACAGCGAGGATGGTTTCCGCATCGCCGAGGAAGACCTGCGGCTGCGCGGCGAAGGCGATCTGCTCGGCACGCGGCAGAGCGGCGTTCCGGGTTTCCGCGTCGCACAGCTACAGGTTCACGGATCGCTGCTTAGTGCTGCCCGCGACGACGCGGCGCTGATCATGGAGCGAGACCCGGCACTGGCGACGCCACGCGGACATGCGCTGCGTCACTTGCTCTATCTGTTCGAGAAGGACGAAGCGATCAAGCTGCTGCGCGCAGGATGACTTTCTGATTCTCGGCAACCGGAAAATGCTAAAGCACTACCGATCAGTTTGTCTGAAGCGTTTCTTTTCTGAACTCGATTCCGCATTTTTTCTGAATCGACATTCGCTCAACCGCTTCCAATTCACCCTTCAGTCGAGCCAGTTCTCCTGCTGTAGCCCCGTCGCCTTTCATCATCAGAAGCGCCGGCCAGAAAATTACAACACCGACAGTCGTCGCTACGGCATCATTGGTACGTTTACCGTCTTGCACCCCAGAGACCTGCGCGGCTCTCGACGAAACGGATCTCGCTTCTTCTGCCAACTGAACACATGAGTAATTCTGGTATTGTAGCGGCGATATGTATTGCGGTGTGATATCGGAAGAACTCGACGCGCAACTGCACAGAAGCAATCCTGCCAAAGGTAGCCCTCGAAGCCCAATCTGCATGTTTTCTCCCCCCCTTGCTGAAAATCTCCTTCAACTTGGGCGAGAGTGCAATAAGTCGTGCATCTGAGGGTTAAGGGCGGCCCTTATAGAGCTAAATCGGCCTTTTCAGCAGTAGCAGCAGCTTGCGCGGCACGAGCCTGTGCCGCCAGCGCGGCGAGTTTTGCCTGATCTCCTGCGGACGACCCGCCGGCCATGCCGGCCGACATCAGCAGCGTCATGGCAGTCTCCACCGGCAGATCGATCAGGATCAGCTTGGAGCGCGGAATGTAGAAATAGAAGCCGGTCGTCGGGTTGGGCGAGCAGGCGAGAAATGCCGAGACATGCTCGCCCTCCGGCAACCCGGCGACAACATCCGCGCTCGGTGGCTGCGACAGGAACACCAGCGACCACAGGCCCGGCGCCGGGAACTCCACCAGCGCCACCTGCCGGAAACTCGAACCGGATTTCGAGAACAACGTCTCGAAAATCTGTTTCATCGTCCGATAGACCGGCCGCACGATCGGCATGCGGGTGACGATCCCCTCGCCGAATTCCACCAGCTTGCGGCCGACCAGGTTGGCGGTGAGGAACCCGAGCAGCGTCAGCGCGATGACGGCGATGATCAGGCCGGTGCCGGGAATATGGACCGGTACGTAGGTTTCAAGTTGCAGCGCCGGCGGCATGAACGGCCGCACCAGCGCATCGACCCAGTTGATGAACCACCACGCCAGATAGGCGGTAACAAAGATCGGACCGGCGACGATCAGGCCGGTCAGGAAATAATTGCGCAGGCGGCCGGCGACGCCGGCATGCGGCACGGCCTTGCCGTCGTCGGGTTCGGGAGGGAGCATCTGATCCATGCCGGCAGCTTATTCCACCGTGACGGATTTCGCGAGGTTGCGCGGCTGATCGACGTCGGTGCCCATGACCGCAGCCGTATGATAGGCCATGAGCTGGATCGGGATGGCATAGACCAGCGGCGTTACCGACAGCGGCATTTCCGGCATGGTCAGCGTCACCAGCGACTCCGTCGCCGCCTCCGCGACGCCTTTGGGGTCGGAAATGAGGATGATCCGCCCGCCGCGCGCCGCGACTTCCTGCATGTTGGAGACGGTCTTTTCGAAGACCGCCGCCGGGCGATAGGCACGCCGCGACAGTTCCACCATGTCGTGCAGATTGGTCTTCTCGAACGCCTGATCGTAGGGCGCAATGACGACGACCGGAACGGTCTCGTCGATCAACGCGATCGGCCCATGCTTGAGTTCGCCCGCGGCATAGCCCTCGGCGTGGATGTAGGAGATTTCCTTCAGCTTCAGCGCGCCTTCCAGCGCAATCGGATAGCTGGTGCCGCGCCCGAGATAGAGCGCGTCCTTGCATTTCGACAGGCTCTGCGCCACCTGCTCGATCTGCGGTTCGAGCGACAGCGCCGCCGAAATGTGACGCGGCGTCTCGATCAGCGCGCGCACCAGCGCCCGTTCGTCGTCGCGAGACAACGTGCCGCGGGCGCGCCCGGCAGCGATCGCAAGACAGGCGAGCACCGCAAGCTGGCAGGTAAAGGCTTTCGTGGAGGCGACGCCGATCTCCGGTCCGGCGAGCGTCGGCATCACGACGTCGCTCTCGCGGGCGATGGTCGAGGTCGGCACATTGACCACCGAGAGAACGTGCTGCCTCTGCTCCTTCGCGTAACGCAGCGAGGCGAGCGTATCGGCGGTTTCGCCGGACTGCGACACGACGATCGCCAGATTGCCGGGATCGAGCGGCACGTCGCGGTAGCGGAACTCCGACGCGACGTCGATCTCCACCGGGATACGCGCAAAGCGCTCGAACCAGTATTTGCCGACCAGCCCGGCATAATAGGCGGTGCCGCAGGCAGCGAGCGACACCCGCTTGAGGTCGCGGAAATCGAACGGCATCTCGCCCGGCAGGACGATTTCCTCGTTCGTCATGTCGATGTAATGGGCAAGCGTGTGGCCCACCACCTCCGGCTGCTCGTGGATCTCCTTCGCCATGAAGTGCTTGTGGTTGCCCTTGTCGATGAGTTGCGCCGAAGCCTGGGTCTTGATGACCGGCCGCTCGACGATGGCACCGGTGGCGTTGCGCACCGTTACGCCTTCATGTGTCAGTACCGCCCAGTCGCCATCGTCGAGATAGCTGATCCGGTCGGTGAACGGCGCCAGCGCGATAGCGTCGGAGCCGAGATACATCCGGCCTTCGCCATAGCCGATGGCCAGCGGCGAGCCGCGCCGAGCGCCGACCATCAGGTCGGTCTCGCCGGCGAACAGGAAGGCGAGCGCGAAGGCGCCGCGCAATTGCCCGAGCGTCGCCGCGACGGCTTCGACGGGCGACTTGCCGCGCTGCATCTCCTGCGTCACCAGATGCACGACAACCTCGGTGTCGGTGTCGCTGCCGAAAACCGCGCCGGCTGCCGTCAGCGCCTCGCGCAGTTCGCGGAAATTCTCGATGATGCCGTTGTGAACGACGGCCACCTTGTCGGTCGCGTGCGGGTGGGCGTTGTTCTCGGTCGGCTTGCCGTGCGTGGCCCAGCGGGTGTGGCCGATGCCGACGCTGCCGACCAGCGGCTCGCGCTCCAGCCGTCCCTCCAGCGCCTTCAGTTTGCCTTCGGCGCGGCGGCGCGTCAGCGTGCCGCCGTTCTCCAGCGTGGCGATGCCGGCGGAATCGTAACCACGATATTCAAGGCGTCTGAGCGCCTCGACAAGTTGCTCAGCCACCGGCTCGCGGCCGAGAATGCCGACAATCCCGCACATATTCGAGTTAACTCCTGACCGGACGCCGGCGACAGCGATGGTCTCTCTGGCGTCTGCCTGCTTCTGACAAAACTAGAAGAAATGATGTCAGGTTTCTGTTTTCACATATATTCTTCAGGAAGCGCGAGGCCGCATCGCGCTACCAGCCTATAGCCGATGCAGACGTCTGCATGGAAATCACAAGCCATTGCACCGTGTGACATGCGTCGCCAGCGCATCCTCGGTCGCTGCGGGCCGACCGAATTTAGGGCTTTTTCTTCAATTGGTGGAGATTGCGCAATCGCGCCGCACCGCCATCCTTAACCACCTGTTGCCCCCGGCCGATCGCCAGCGCGTCGGCGGGCACGTTTTTGGTGATCACCGAGCCGGAACCGACATAGGCGCCTTCGCCGATCGACACCGGAGCGACCAGCGCCGAATTCGAGCCGATGAAGGCGCGGCTGCCGATCTCGGTGCGATGCTTGCCGACGCCGTCGTAATTGCAGGTGATGGTGCCGGCGCCGACATTGGCGCCCTCGCCGACGCTGGCATCGCCGATATAGGCAAGATGATTGGCCTTGGCGCCGGCGCCGAAGCTGGCGGCTTTCACTTCGACGAAATTGCCGATCCGCGCGCCGTCGCCCAAATCGGCACCGGGACGCAGCCGGGCGAAAGGACCGACCGAAACGCTTTTGCCGATCCGCGCGCCGGCCAGATGCGAGAACGAATGGATCACCGCGCCGTCTTCGACGGTGACGCCCGGTCCGAACACGACATAGGGCTCGACGATGACGTCGGTGCCGAAACGCGTATCGGCCGACAGAAATACCGTCTCCGGCGCCACCAGCGTCACGCCGGCATCCATTGCCGCCTTGCGCAGCCGCTGCTGCAGCACCGCTTCGGCTTCCGCAAGCTGCGTCTTGGTATTGATGCCGCGCACGTCGTCCTCCTCGGCTTCGACGACCGCAGCGGAAAGCCCCATGTCGCGGGCGATGGCGACGGCGTCGGTGAGATAGAATTCCCTTTTGCGATTGGCGTCGGTGATGCGGTCGAGAATGGCCAGCGCGGTGCGCCCGGCGAAGGCCATCAGGCCGCCGTTGCACAGCGTAATCCTGCGCTCTTCGAGGCTGGCGTCCTGATCCTCGCGGATGGCGACCAGCGTGCTGTCCTCGACCACCAGCCGGCCATAACCGGTCGGGTCTGCGGGGCGGAAGCCAAGCACCGAAATCGCGGCGCCGGCAGCCAACGGCTCGCGCATCGCCCGCAGCACCTGCGGCCGCAGCAGCGGCGTATCGCCGAAAACGACCAGGATATCGTCGGCGCCCTCTGCGATGGCCGCACGCGCCATCAGTACTGCATGGGCGGTGCCGCGCCGTTCGGCCTGTTCGAAAACCTGCACATCGGGAGCGATCCGCCGCGCTTCCGCTGCCACTGTCTCGCGCTCCGGCGCGATCACCACGGCGACTTTGCTGCCGCCGGCCGCGGCGACGGAGGCGAGCGCATGGGCGAGCAGCGAGCGTCCGCCGATCTGGTGCAGGACCTTCGGTGTCGCCGAGCGCATGCGCGTTCCCTCGCCGGCTGCGAGAACGATGGCGAGGCAGGAGCGTGAAGAGACAGATTCGGGATGCGATGAATTCATGCGACGCTCATAGCCGAGCCGGATCGCCGGCAAAAGCCCGGCCGGTCTCGTCGGCGCGAATCTGCTAGCTTTCCCGGGAACCCTGCCCGGCCACGCAACACGATCGAGCCGATATCCAAGACGATGGCCAGAACGCCCACCAAGACGCCGACGAAGACGCCCAATCTCCAGCAGTTGGACAAGTCCCTGCGCGTTCCCTCGCTCGGCGTCGAGGGCCGAGACCGGGTCGCACCGCCGCCGATAACCGCCGCTACGCGGCCGAGCCTTGGGACGCTGTTGCGTCTGGGAGGCTGGGGCTTCAGCATGGCGCTGGCGCTCGGCATGGCGGTCACGGTCGCCCGCACCGACCGCGGCGTGGAGCGCATTCAGCAGGTTTTCGCCAGCCTCAACGGACCAGCGAAAGCGCCGGCCGCGGCGACGACGCAAGTTGCGCGGCAAGTCGGGCCAACTGCCGCCGATCCGATGGTGGAAATCGGCCGCCTCGCCGTACAGATCGAGGCGCTGAAAACCGACCGGGAAAAGCTCGTCACCCGCGTGGCGACGCTGGAAAACAATCTCGATGACGTCACCGGCTCGGTGCGACAGACCGCGCAGCGTATCGCCGCCGCGCGCGCCACCGATGGTGTCGACGACGATCCTGCCGCAGATGCTGCTGATCGGCGCGAGAGCGAACCGCTAAAGCTCGTCGAGCTCCCGGAAGCTGCGGCTCCCCCACGCAAGGCATTGCGCGAACTCACGCCGCTACCGCGTCCTGCACCAGCGTCCATGGTGCCAGTGGCGCCAGCGGCCGCCGATGGCGGCGGTGGGGCCTTGCCGGTGCCGCTGGTCATGCATCCGACGGTCATCGCCGCCACGTCGGTGGGTATTCCGCCACATTTGAATCCAGCCGTGGCCCATGTGGTGCCGGACGAGACCGGCCGGACCCACGCCGCGAGGCCCTCTCAAGCCGCAAGCCTCGCGAGGCTGGAGCCAGCCGGCGCCCCGGCGCATGAGACACGCCCGCCGGCGCGGCTCGCCTATGGCATCGATCTCGGCGGCGCCGGCACCATCGACGCGCTGCGGGCCCTATGGGCGGCCACCAAGGCCGAACATGCGCCACAGCTCGACCACCTGCAGCCCGCCGTGGTGCTGCGGCCGACCGGCAAAGGCGGCGCGCCGCAACTGCGTCTGATGGCGGGCCCCTTCGCAGATGCCGGTGCCGCAGCGGCGCTCTGCAAGACCTTCGTGGCCGGGCGCGGCACCTGCCGTCCTTTCGCCTTCGACGGCCACAAGTTGCCGCTCAACTGATCGACCGAATGGCCGCATTGCCTGCGCTCGACCCTTCGGCACGCGTCACGCGAACCGATATCCACGTCGCTCGAAAACGCTATAATGTGGCAATGAAACTGTTCTGTCCCAGTGCCCGTGCGCTCAATGTCCTGCTGGTGATCGGGTTTTGCAGCGTCGGCTATGCGCTCTACCTGCGCTACCTGACGGTCGAGCAATCCTCGGTCGGCCTCGCCTGTCAGGCAGGCGCCGACACCTGGCTGTGCGTGACGCGGGCTTTCGTCATCATGCTGTTCGGGCACACCGTGTTCGGCTGGATGGCGCTCGCGGTGGCGCTGCTCAATCTGCTGCGGCCGTCGAACGTGCTGCTGGCCGTCGGTATCGCCGCCGCCGGCTTCGGCATCGTGCTCTACAATGCCGAACTGTCGGCGCTTGCCGCGGCGCTGCTGATCCTCAGTCTGGCGCGCCGCGAACCCGAACCAGCGTGAACGCAAGCGCCACCAGCGCCCCGCACAGCCACAGCGACTGCCAGTTGGCGAGACCTTCATTCGGCACGATGTAGACGACCGACAGCGCCAGCGCCGCGGCAACGACGCATTCGGCCAGACCACGCCCGCCGGGACCCCGGCTATGGCCGAACAGGCCGTGGATAAAGAACGGCACCGTTCCAGCGGTCAGCGCTGCGAAGGGAAAGTCCTTGTAGCGCGGATCGAAAACCAGCCCGAGCGCCACCTGAACGGCAAGTACCGCCAGCGCAATGAGCGTGATGCCGTAGGTCAGCCGGACGACCGGCTGCATCCGGCCGGTATCGGCGAGGATCGAGGCGAAAGTCGGGATCGGTCGCCGCGAGACGAGACCGGCGGCGGCAAGCAGCGGTGACGCGACGGCGACGATGCATAATACCACCGAGCGCAGCCAGCCGCCGACGCCGAGGCTTTCATAGGTAGCGTCCGCCATCGCCCACCCGGACAGCACGCCCCCGACGATCGCGATGACCGTCACCGCCAGCCAGTCGATGCCGCGCGGTGAGGCGTCCGGCAAGCGTGCCCGCAGCGCCGCGGCGAACACCGCCGCTGCCAGGATGACGCCGACGATCGCCTGCAATGGCCAGTGCGGATGATCCGAGACCGGCTTCCCCCAGGCGAATTTGGGCATGCGACTGTCGTTGTCGAGCAGTCCCCAGAAGCCCCCGACGGTGCCTTCGAGGCGGCGCTTCCACGGTTGATCGAAGGCCTCGATGATATTGACGCGGTAGTTTTCCCGTTTGGCCAGCGCCAGTACCTCCTGGACGACCAGCGCCTGACTGGACGGCGACGGTTCGGCGCCCGCCCGCATCCGTCCGGCGCTCGGCCAGCCGACCTCGCCGATCAGGATATCCTTGCCGGGATAGGCGGTCGCCACCTTGCGGTGGATGGCATCGACATGGGCCGCCGCCTGCGCGGCCGGGATCGGAATGTCCTCCCAGTAGGGCAACACATGGATGGTGACGAAGTCGACGGCGTCGTAGAGCTTCGGAAAGCGCAGCCAGAATTCCCAGACGTCGGCATAGGTCACCGGCATCGGCACCCGCGCCTTCACGGCGCGGATCGTCGCGGCGACATCGTCGCCCGACATCTCGCCACGCAGCAGCACCTCGTTGCCGACCACCACCGCCTCGATGACGCCGGGGAATCGGTTGGCCAGCGCCACCGTGGTCTCGATCTGGTAGCGGTTGCGGTCGGCATGGCTCGAGAGCCACAGTCCCTGGATGACCTTCAGGCCGTGCCGCTGCGCGACCTCCGGCACCTGGTCGAGACCGAAATCGACCGAATAGGTACGCACGCAATTGGTGATTTTGGCGAGCCGCGTCAGATCGTCCTCGATCTGCGAGCGTTCGATGACGATCGGCCCTTCGAGCGGGCTCTGCGCGTTGCGGAATGGCGCGTAGGATACGCAGGCAAGCTTGTCGCCGGCCGCAAGCGGTGCCACCGGCATGGAGACCGGAGCGCCGAGCATCGCCCAGAACGCGACGACCACCGCAGCCGCGACGGCGAAACAACCAGTGGCGAGAATGCCGGGAGACAGACGCATGCGGTCCGCGAGGGCCTCGGAAATGTGCGTCCCGACTTATCGTCTCGCGTCGCGACTGCCAAGAGGCCCCCGGAAAAGGCCGTGGGAGCGCCCGACAAGAACCGACGCAAGACGGGCAAAACCGGATAAAGACTCGACGCAAGATTCGGACACGGACTCGCCACACACCGAGGCTCCTGCCCCTGCGTTGCCGCAATGCCGTTGTCTTAATCAAGCCGTGTTGTCGCGCTGGACAAATCACCGGCGTTTCGACGTAATGCCGACATCATCCGGCGGCAGTGGCAGACGCAGGGGAAAGCCATGCCGACCAACAATCCAGCCAGAACAAAAATGTCGAACATCCAGACCACTCTTCGATCTGTTTCGCGTGTGATCCTGACTGCGGCGCTGCTGGCGGCGATGCCGGTTTCGGCAGCGCTGGCGCAATCCGCCGACAAGCCCGCCGACCAGAAAGCCACCGACGCGGCCAAGGAGGCCGCCGCCAAGGACCAGCAGAAACGGATCGACGAGATTGCCGAGGCAGGCCGGCTGCTCAAGGGCCCGGCCGCCAATGCCGAATGCGTCTGGCTCGGCCGGCGTGTGGTCAGCCTGCTCTGGCGTGACGATCTCGATACGGCATTCCGGCATTTCGATCTTTACGACCGCTTCGGCTGCCCCGGCGAGCATGTCCAGATGGCCTTCCGTTGCGTCGTCAAACAGGGCCCGATCGACCCCAAGGCTCCCGATACGCTCAACAGCCGGGTGCATGGCTGCTGGTTGAATCCGGAGTTGCCCAACCCGCCGGCCGCCGCCGCGCAGGTCCCAGCCCAACCGGGCGAGGGAACGACAACCCGCTAGCAACGTTACCTGTCAGGACTGTCGTTACCGTTTGGAATTTTGCATGCCGTCGCCGGCTGCGCCCTGAATTCGCCACGAGTGGTTCCTACTTGAACATTTGCCGAATAGCGGAATATGCTGCGTTGCCGCAAAAAGCCTCGCACGAACCGAGGGGACGGGTTCGAAGCCGTGGTTGCTCCTGCCCCACCGAGTAGAAGCATGCGCTCCGTCGCTGCCGTGGTCGCGTTTGTTGCGTGCGTTCACGCCGGATTCTGGTTTCTCACGCAGACCGTCATCCCCGCTCCTAATGTCACCGGTCAGCTCGCGAGCGTGTCCTATGCGCCGTTCGCTGGCGATCATCATCCCGACACGACACGCGCGGCGGCGGGACAAATCCGCGCCGACCTGAAGGTGCTCGCGCCGATGACGCGCGCGATCCGCACCTATTCGGCGACCGGCGGCGTCGAACTGGTGCCGCCGATCGCCAATGAATTCGGGCTGCGCGTCACGGCCGGCGCCTGGCTCGACAAGGACAAGGCGCGCAACGAGCGCGAGATCAAATCGGTCATCGAACTGGCGCGCCGCAACAGCAACATTTCCAGCGTCGTCGTCGGCAACGAAACGATCTACCGCGACGACCTCAAGGTCGACGAGCTCATCCAGACGATCCAGCGCGTCAAGCGCGCCGTGTCGGTGCCGGTGACGACCGGCGAAATCTGGAGCGTCTGGCGCGATCACCCGGAACTGGTGTCCGCGGTCGACTATATCGCCGTTCACATCCTGCCCTACTGGGAAGGTGTCTCCGAGCGCGCCGCCGTCGACGCCGCCATCGGCGGGTACGACACGCTGCGCCGGCTCTATCCCGGCAAGCGGATCGTCATCGCCGAGTTCGGCTGGCCGAGCGCCGGCTACAACTTCAAGAATGCCAATCCGGGCCGCCTCGAACAGGCCGAGGTGCTGCGCACCTTCGCGTCGAAGGCGGATGCCTATGGCATCGACTACAATATCGTCGAAGCCATCGACCAGCCCTGGAAGACCAACGAAGGCAGCGTCGGCCCGTATTGGGGCATGTACGACGCCTCGCGCCATGCGAAATTCGCCTGGGCCGGTCCGCTCTCCGATACCGATCACTGGAAGATCGCCGGCATCGCGCTGCTGCTCGGTTTCCTGCTGTCGATCCCGGTGCTGGCGATGAGCGGCGTGACTGCGGCACAGGCGACGCTGATGGTCGGTGCGGCCAATGTTGCCGGCTACTGGTTCGCCACGGTGTTCGCCTTCTGGACGCAGCATTATCTCGTCCCCGGCGCGGTCTTCGCTCTCGGCCTCGGTGTCGTACTGTTGATCCCCCTGGTGGCGATCATGCTCACCCGGATCGAGGAGATTTCCGCCGTCGCCTTCGGTCGCAAGCCGCTGCGGCTGATCGCCGGCGCGCCGCCGCTGGTGCCGGAGATCCAGGCGCCGAAAGTGTCGATCCAGATTCCGGCTCACAACGAACCGCCGGAGATGCTGCGGCAGACACTCGATTCCGTCGCCCGGCTGGATTATCCGAATTTCGAGTGCCTGGTGGTGTGCAACAACACCACCGACCCGGCGCTGACGCAGCCGATCGAGGA
>DATMEV010000024.1:0-12441 GCA_035556795.1 Pseudolabrys sp.
GAACTGCGATCCGCCGGCGAGCGCGGTGGCCCAGTTGCCGGGGTCCATATAGCCGACCGCGACGAGATAGCCCGGTCCCAGGAACGAGACGAGCTTCTGCCAGAAGGTTCCGCCCGTACGAACGGCGATGGTTCCGAAAACGTCGTCGAGCGCCGGGCGGCCGCGCACGCGGCGCCAGCCCGGGGCATCGTCAAGTTGCGGTGGCAGGCCGGCATTCATGCAGAATCTGGTCCATCTCAAAAACGGTCGGACCTTATCGTTATTGCGAATAGTTTGCAATTGCAGCACTTCGGGAACTTTCCGCCTTTCGCCGGGTTATTTGCCGCAGCCCCGGCTATGATTCCGGCAGGTGACTACTGGGCGCAGGCAACGCCGCACGAGGCAAAGCGTTACTGGAGCAAGGCGCCGCGACGCGAAGGCGCTACGAGAACGGGGGACGGTTCCAGTTTGGCAAAATCCGATACGCCACGCATGATCCGGTCTCTGCCTTCCGCATTCCGTTTCCTGTTTTGCCGCACACTGCCATTTGCCGGGGCTGTGCTCGCGGGCGTGCTGTTTGCCGGACTTCTGCCCGGGCCGGCCCCGTGGGCCGCCACGGGCGGCGCCAGCCCTGCTCCCTCCGAGACCATCCTGATCCTGCAGATCATGGCTCTGCTGATCGTCGGCCGTCTGCTCGGCGAGGCCATGATCCGGCTCGGCCAGCCAGCGGTCATGGGGCAGTTGATCGCCGGGCTGCTGCTCGGCCCCTCGGTGCTCGGCGCGCTGGCTCCCGACCTGCAGCATGCTTTGTTCCCGGCGGCGAAAGAGCAGAAGGCGATGCTCGACGCGCTGTCGCAGTTCGGCGTGCTGCTGCTGCTGTTGCTGACCGGCATGGAGACCGATCTGAAACTGGTGCGGCAGACCGGGCGCGCCGCCGTCTTCGCCTCGGTTTTCGGCATCGTCGTGCCGTTCGCCTGCGGCTTTACGCTTGGCGAATTCCTGCCCGACGCGATGCTGCCGGACCCCGAGAAGCGGCTGATCACCTCCCTGTTCCTCGGCACGGCCCTGTCGATCGCCTCGGTGAAGATCGTGGCGATGGTGGTGCGCGAGATGAACTTCATGCGCCGCGTCGTGGGACAGGTGATCCTCGCTTCGGCGATCATCGACGACAGCATCGGCTGGATCATCGTCTCGATCATTTTCGGCATCGCCATTCACGGCTCGGTCGATCCGATGAGCCTGGCGCAGAGCGTCATCGGCACGCTGCTGTTCCTCGGCTTCAGCCTCACCGTCGGCCGACGCATCGTGTTCTTCATCATCCGCTGGACCAACGACACCTTCGTCAGCGAATTCGCGGTGATCACCGTCATTCTGGTGATCATGGGCGTGATGGCGACGACGACGCATCTGATCGGCGTCCATTCGGTGCTCGGCGCCTTCGTTGCCGGCATCCTGGTCGGTGAATCGCCGATCCTGACGAAACATATCGACGAACAGTTGCGCGGCATCATCACCGCTTTCTTCATGCCGATCTTCTTCGGCACCGCCGGCCTGAGCGCCGACCTGACGATCCTGAAAGACCCGAATATCGCGCTGCTCACCGCCGGGCTGGTGCTGATCGCCAGCATCGGCAAATTCGGCGGCGCCTTCGTCGGCGCCGAACTCGGCGGACTGACGAAACGCGAGGGCTTCGCGCTCGCCTGCGGCATGAATGCGCGCGGCTCGACCGAGGTCATCATCGCCACCGTCGGCCTGTCGATGGGCGCCCTCACCCAGGACCTGTTCACGATGATCGTCGCCATGGCGGTGCTGACGACGCTGGCGATGCCGCCGTCGCTGCGCTGGGCACTGTCGCGGGTGCCGTTGCGCAAGGACGAGAAGGCGCGCCTCGAGCGCGAGGAACTGGAGAAGTCCGGCTTCGTGCCGAACCTCGAGCGCCTGCTGATCGCCGTCGACAACAGCGCCAACGGCAAGTTCGCCGCCCGCCTCGCCGGCATGATCGCCGGCACGCACGGCATGCCGACGACGATCATGCAGATCAAGGCGGAAGACCACGATGCCAGCACCGGGCAACGCCCCGACAAGACGGACAAGAGCAGCAAGGACAGCAACGCGGACGCAGATGCGGAGGCACGCGCACAGGCCAGCGCGCAAGCCGATGCCGACGATACCGGACGCAACGTCCAGGGCGCGGCGGAAGCCACCAAGCGACGGCAGAAGGCGACCGAGCAATCCGACAATCCGGTCGACATCATCACCACCGTGCACCGGGCGCCGACCACCGAGATCGTCGCCGCCGAAGCGCGCAAGGGCTACGACTTCCTGATCATCGGTCTGGAAAAAGCCGACGAACGCGACGAGGACTTCCATCGGCACGTGTCGCAGCTTGCCGCCGGTTTCGTCGGCCCGCTCGCAGTCGTCGACATTCGCGCCGCCGACCATCTCGACCGGCCGCTCGCCGGCAAGCTCGACATCCTCGTGCCGGTGAACGGCACCGAACCCTCGCGCCGTGCCGCCGAGGTGGCGATTACCGTGGCGCGCGCCACCAAAGCGCCGATCACCGCGCTTTACGTGGCGCAACGCACCGCCGGCAAGACGCGACGCTCGAGCCGCACGCGCCGCAACGAAGAGGACATTCTCAAAGGCATCGTATCGATGGGCGAGACCTACGGCACGACGGTGAAGACCGCGGTGCTCAGCAATCTCGATCCCGACGCCGCCATCCTCAAACAGGTGGAGCGGCGCAAGCACAATCTGATCATCATGGGCGTCGGACGGCGGCCGGGAGAAACGCTGTATTTCGGCGAGACCGCGACCGCCGTGCAAGAGAACGCCGAGGCCTCGCTCGTGCTCGTCGCGAGTTGAGCACGGCGCGCCCGGCGGTTTATCGGCCGAGCGGCCATTGCTTCACTTATCGCTGCTTTATTTGCCGCCGTTTTCCTTGCCGTTCGTTTCCGGCGCGCGGCCGAACGTATTGCTGCGCGGGAAGCCGTCGGGCGCGACGCGCCCGGCCTGCGCGCGCTCGCCGCGCCAGCCTGCAAGTTCCTTCAATGTCGTGTGATGCGCGCGCCCGGCCTTGTCGTACCAGGTGAGCCCTTCCTTCGCCTTGAAGGTGACGACGTCCGACAATCCCTTTTCGTTGTATTTCTGCAGCCGCACGCCACGGCCGCGGGTCATCTCCGGAATCTGGTCGAGGCCGAAGATCAGCATCTTGCGCTTCTGGCCGATGACCGCGACCGTATCGCCTTCGACCGTGGCAATCGCCGCGCCAGTGTCCGGTGCCTTCAGGTTGAGCACCACCTTGCCCTTGCGCGTCGTGCCGAGGCACTCGTCCTCGGGAACGATGAAGCCGTTGCCCTGACGGCTGGCGACCAGGAATTTACGGCCGCCCTGATAGACGAAGGCCGCCAGCACTTCGGCATCGTGCTCCATGTCGGCGTAGAGGCGGATCGGCTCGCCGTGGCCGCGGCCGCCCGGCAGCTTTCCGGCATCGAGCGTATAGAAGCGGCCGTTCGACGCGAACATCAGGATTTTCGAGGTGCTCTCCGCCGGGAAGGCGAATTTCAGCTCGTCGCCGGTCTTGAACGAGATGCCGGAGAGATCGGCGACATGACCGCGCAGCGTGCGGATCCAGCCCTTGTCGGAGACCACGACGGTGACCGGCTCGCGGACGGTCATCGCTTCCTCGATGGCCGCAAGGTCGCGCTCCGGCGCCTGCGCGAAGCTGGTGCGGCGTTTGCCGAGCGCGGTCTTCGGGCCGAACTTCGCCTTCACCTCGCGGATTTCGCCGGCGATGGTCTTCCACTGCTCCGGCTCGGACGCGAGAAGCTCCTTCACCGCCTTCATCTCGGCGCGCAGCGTCTTGTCTTCGTTGCGGATCTCCATTTCCTCGAGCTTGCGCAGATTGCGCAGCCGCATATTGAGGATGGCGTCCGCCTGGACGTCGGTGAGCTTGAAGGTTTTGATCAGCACCGGCTTCGGCTCGTCCTCGGTGCGGATGATCCTGATCACCTTGTCGAGGTTGAGATAGGCGATCAGATAGCCGCCAAGCACGTCGAGGCGATGCTCGATCTGGCCGAGCCGGTATTTCGAGCGGCGCAGCAACACGTCGCGGCGATGGTCGAGCCATTCGGTGAGCGCCTCGGCGAGGCTGACCACCTTCGGGATGCGGCCTTTCACCAGCACGTTCATGTTGAGGCCGATGCGGCTTTCCAGCTCGGTGAGCTTGAACAGCGATTCCATCAGCAGTTCGGGATCGGCCGTGCGGGCGCGCGGCTCGATCACCAGCCGCACGTCTTCCGTCGATTCATCGCGCACGTCGCCGACGAGCGGCAGCTTCTTTTCGTTCAGCAGTTCGGCGATGCGCTCGATCAGCCGCGACTTCTGCACCAGCCACGGGATCTCGGTGATGACGATGTCGTAGCTGCCGCGGCTGCCCTCTTCCCTGTGCCAGCGCGCGCGCACGCGGAACGAGCCGCGCCCCGTCGCATAGGCCTCGGCGATCGCCTCCGGCGGATCGACGATGATGCCGCCGGTCGGCAGGTCCGGACCGGGGACATATTTCATCAGCGTCTTCGGCCGCGCATTGCGGTTGTCGATCAGATGCAGCGCCGCGTCGCACAGTTCGGCGGCGTTGTGCGGCGGGATCGCCGTCGCCATGCCGACCGCGATGCCCTGCGAGCCGTTCGCCAGCAGGTTTGGAAACGCCGCCGGCAGCACCACCGGCTCTTCCTCGCTGCCGTCGTAATTGTCGCGGAAATCGACGGAGTCGGCGTCGATGCCGTCGATCAGCAATCGCGCGACCTCGGTCAACCGCGCCTCGGTGTAGCGCATCGCCGCGGCGTTATCCCCGTCGATATTGCCGAAATTGCCCTGCCCGTCGATCAGCGGATACCGCTGCGCGAAATCCTGCGCCAGCCGCACCAGCGCGTCATAGACCGAGGCGTCGCCGTGCGGGTGGAACTTGCCGATGACGTCGCCGACGACGCGCGCGCTCTTCTTGAAACCGGAGCCGGGATCGAGCCGCAACTGCCGCATCGCGAACAGCAGCCGCCGGTGCACCGGCTTGAGGCCATCGCGCGCGTCCGGCAGCGCGCGGTGCATGATCGTCGACAGCGCGTAAGCGAGATAGCGTTCTTCCAGAGCCTCGCGCAGCGGCACGTCCTGCACGTGGCCCGGATCGGGGGGAATCAGTGTTTTGCCCATGAGGAGGGGGTACTTCAGCCCGGCCGGCCCGACAACCGACGAATAAGGCTACGATTCGGCCGGTTCCGCGCGGTATCCGGGCGCGGTTTCGGCGGCCCGCATCACCGCGGCGATGAACTGCGCCCGCGCCTCCGGCATCGAGAGGCCGCGCGGCTCGAAGGCGTGGCGCATCAGGAAAAAGCCGGTCAGCGCAAAGCCGTCGGCGAGTTCACCGCCTTCGGGCTGCGCCCCTCCCTCCAGAAAGCCGGGCAACCGCAGCAGCCGGTCCGCCCACGGCGCCCCCGCGGCCCGCGACACCGCCCGGCCGGAGCGGGGCGAGACATAGACTAGGTCGTCCGTCGCGCCGGTCGAGGCGCAGGCGGACAGATCGAGGCCGAAGCCGAGTTCCGCCAGCAGATCGAACTCGAAACGCGCCACCAGCGGCGCCACCGTCGCCGCGTCGCACAGGCGTTCGAGGATCGCCTCGAGCGCCGCGTGCAGCCCCGGATGCGGATCGCGCTCGGGCAGAAGCCGCATCAGCGCAGCCAGATGCGTCAGCCCGTAGATGGCGTGCGACAGCAGGAAGAACGACGCGGCGCGCAGATTGAGTCCCTCGACCGTATAATGGCCGAGGTGGTCTTCGAGCCGCGCCCGCCAGACGACGCTGACGGTATTGCCCGGCTGCAGCACCGGCTTGAGCCGCGAACCGGAACCGCCGCGCACCAGACCGAGGTGGCGGCCATGTTCGCGCGTCAGCAGTTCGAGGATGGCGCTGCTCTCGCCGTGGCGCCGCGCGCCAAGGACGATGCCTTCATCGCTCCATTGCATCGGGAAGTCCGTTCATCGCGCCCGACAATAGCGCGTTTCGCGGCCGGACGGCACGGCTGGTTTCTGGTTTCGACGCGTTGCGCTCACGCCGACCGGCATCCACTTCACCAGGGAGTCTCCCTAGTCCGTCGGGAATTCCAGTCCCATGCCGCGATAGCGCTCGGGATCGTCGGCCCAGCCCTCGCGCACCTTGACGAACAGGAACAGATGCACCGGCTGCTCGATCAGTTCGGCGATCTCGCGGCGCGCCGCCGCGCCGATGGCCTTGACCGTCGCTCCGCCCTTGCCGAGCACGATCTTGCGCTGGCTCTCGCGTGCGACATAGATCGTCTGCTCGATGCGCACGGCGCCGCCGCGCACATCCTTCCATTGCTCGGTCTCGACAGTGGACTGGTACGGCAATTCCTGATGCAGCCGCTCGAACAGCTTCTCGCGGGTGATCTCCGCCGCGAGCTGGCGCAGCGGGATGTCCGACATCTGGTCCGCCGGATAAAGAAACGGGCCGGCGGGCACGCGCGCAGTGAACCAGCGCCGCAGATCGTCGACGCCGTCGCCTTTGAGCGCCGAGATCATGAAGGTCGCTTCGAAACCGACGCGCGCGTTGAGCGCCGCGGTAAGCGCCAGCAGCTTGTCCTTCTCGACGACGTCCACCTTGTTGACGACCAGTACCTTCGGCTGGGCAACGTCGGCGAGCTTCGCCACGATCGCCTCGACCTCCTCGTCGAGCCCTTTGCGAGCGTCGACCAGCAGCGCGACAAGATCGGCGTCATGCGCGCCGCTCCAGGCGGTCGTCACCATGGCGCGGTCGAGCCGCCGCTTCGGCGCGAAGATGCCGGGCGTATCGACGAAGATCAATTGCGCCTCGTCCTCGATGGCGATGCCGCGGATCAGCGCCCGCGTCGTTTGCACCTTGTGCGAAACGATCGTCACCTTGGCGCCGACCAGCCGGTTGAGCAGCGTCGATTTGCCGGCGTTCGGCGCGCCGATCAGCGCGATGAATCCGCAGCGGGTCTGTGTCTGTTCCGTCATTGGCTCACGCCTCGATCTTCTCGGAGCCTACGCCCTCGCGCGCCAGCATCGCGGAGGCGGCATCCTGCTCAGCCGCACGTTTCGATTTGCCGACGCCTTCGGCCGACAGCTTGCCCGGAAGTTCCACGGCGACGCGGAATTCCGGATTGTGATGCGGGCCGGTGCGCGCCACCTCGCGATAGACCGGCGCCGGCAGGCCACGCGCCTGCGCCCATTCCTGCAGCGTCGTCTTGGCGTCGCGTAACGGCTTCGTCGGCCGCAGCAGCCGTTCGTTCCAGAACCGCTCGATCAGCGCCTCGGCCGCGGCATAGCCGCCGTCGACGAACACCGCGCCGATCAGCGCCTCGCACATATCGGCGAGGATGGTGACGCGGCGGCGACCGCCGGCCTGCGATTCCGAATTGCCGAGTTTCATCGCCGCGCCGAGATCCATCGCCAACGCGATGTCGGCGCAGGTCTCCTTGCGCACGAGATCGGCCAGGCGCCGCGACAGCTCGCCTTCATGCGCCCGGGGAAAGGTGCGGTACAGCATGTCGGAGATCACCAGACCGAGCACGTGATCACCGAGGAATTCGAGCCGCTGATAGCTGGCGATGCGGTTGCCGCCGCTCGCCGCCGAGATATGGGTCAGCGCCTGCTCCAGCACCGCCGCATCGGCGAACCGGTAGCCGATCGTGGCTTCGAGATCGGTGCGGGCTTTCGCCTTCCGGCTCATCGGACGATCGTGAACAGCCGGCTCCAGCGCACCGAGATCGGCCAGCGCCAGAACTCGTAGGCACGCTCGCCTTCGTGGACCGAGAAGAAGATGACCTGCGCCCGGCCGACCAGATTCTCGAACGGCACGAAGCCGACCTGCGAGAAACGGCTGTCGGTCGAATTGTCCCGGTTGTCGCCCATCATGAAATATTCGCCGGGCGGCACCGTATAGACCTGGGTGTTGTCGGCAAAGCCGTTCTCGACCAGATCGAGCGTGTAATAGCTGACGCCGTTCGGCAGTGTCTCGCGCCAGCGCCTGACATGCACCGGACGCGGTCCCTCGTCGGTCTCGATATAGTCGTCGGCGCGCTCGCGCTTCACCGGCGTGCCGTTGATGTTGAGGACGCCCTCGATCATCTGAATGCGGTCGCCCGGCAGCCCGATCACCCGCTTGATGTAGTCGGTCGAGGTATCCTTAGGCAGACGGAACACCACAACGTCGCCGCGCTCGGGCTGCGAACCGAAGATGCGGCCGGAGAACAAGGGCGGCGACAGCGGCAGCGAGAAGCGGCTGTAGCCGTAGCTGTATTTGGAGACGAAGAGATAGTCGCCGACGAGCAGCGTCGCCTTCATCGAGCCGGACGGGATATTGAACGGCTGGAACAGGAAGGTGCGGATCACCAGAGCGATGATGAGCGCGTGAAAAATAACCTTGACGGTTTCGGCCAGGCCGCCGTCCTTCCGCTTGCTCCCGGATGTCACGCTCATCTCGCTTTCTCGTCTGGAAACCGGCACATGTTTGGAAACCGGCACATGCGCGCCCCGCGAT
The DNA here is from genome assembly GCA_035556795.1 of Pseudolabrys sp. Classification (GTDB taxonomy): domain Bacteria; phylum Pseudomonadota; class Alphaproteobacteria; order Rhizobiales; family Xanthobacteraceae; genus Pseudolabrys. The sequence goes on from DATMEV010000024.1 coordinate 8,546, forward strand.
CTTGTAGCCGGAGCCATGGTTGCGCGCAACGAACGCCGGCTGTGGATTCAGGATAGGCCAGGTACGGGCCGAGTCGCATCGCGGCCGTTCCGGAGGCCCGTTTATGGCCGCTTTCGCGGCGAATTCATGTCGTCGTATCGGTCCCGGCGCCGATCTCGGCGGAAATGATGACCAGTGCCTGCGCCAGAGGTCCCTCGTCGCTGATCGTCAGATCGATGCGCGCCTCGTGGCCGGGTGGCGTGATCGCCTGCAGGCGGCGCAGCGCCCCGCCGGTCAGCCGCATCGTCGGGCGCCCGGACGGCAGATTGACCACTCCCATATCCCGCCACCAGACGCCCTGCCGGATGCCGGTACCCAGCGCCTTGGCACAGGCCTCCTTGGCGGCGAAACGCTTGGCATAGGTCTCGATGCGATTCTTGCGCCGCTCGGCGCGCGCCCGCTCCGTCTCGGTGAAGATGCGCGCAAGGAAGCGTTCGCCGTGCCGCTCGATCACCTTGGCGATCCGCCGCACGTCGGTCATGTCGGAGCCGAGACCGAGGATCATCGCGTCGCCGCGACGCCGGTTCCGGCCGCCGCGCCGGCCGACATCCCGGACATCGCAGCGGCTCTGCCCCGCGCGATGGCGGCCTTCATCGTGCGAATGACCGCCGGCAGTCCCTCGAAGATCGCCTCGCCGATCAGGAAATGGCCGATATTCAGTTCGGCGATCTGCGGCAGCGCCGCGATCGTCTCGGCGCTGGCGAAGGTGAGTCCGTGGCCGGCATGCACTTCGAGGCCATGCCGCTGCGCCAGCGCCGCGCCATCGACAATGCGCCGCCATTCGGCATCCGCGTGCGCCTGATCGCCGTCGGCGAGCGCATCGCACCAGGCGCCGGTATGCAGTTCGATCACCGGCGCGCCAAGCGCCGCGGCCGTCTCGATCTGCTGACGGTCGGCGGCAATGAACAGCGAGACGCGGATACCCGCCGCGGTCAGTTCACCGATCATCGGCGCAAGCTGCGTGCGCTTGCCGGCTGCATCGAGCCCACCTTCGGTGGTGCGCTCCTCGCGCCGCTCCGGCACGATGCAGGCGGCATGGGGCTGCGTCTTCAGCGCGATCGCCAGCATCTCCGGCGTCGCCGCCATTTCCAGATTGAGCGGCTTGCCGATCTCCGCCTTCAGCCGGGCGATATCGTCGTCGCGGATATGGCGGCGGTCCTCGCGTAGATGCGCGGTGATGCCGTCGGCGCCGGCGGCAATGGCGAGCGTCGCCGCACGCACCGGCTCGGGGTGACGGCCGCCGCGCGCGTTCCGCACGGTCGCGACATGATCGATATTGACACCGAGCCGCGGCAGACCGTCAGACATAGCCCTATCCATTGATGCGCTCGACTTTCGCCACGGCCTTCTTGGCACGCAACTGCGCGATGATCGCGGTGAGATGTTTCAGATCGTAGACCGACATGTCGATGATGACATCGGTGACGTCGGAGGTGCGATGCGTCATCTTCACGTTGTCGATATTGCCGTCGTTCTCGGCGATCACCTGGGTGATGGCGGCAAGCGAGCCTGGCTCGTTGACGGATTGCACCAGAAGCTGCGCGGGAAAGCGCTGCGGCGGGCCGTCGTCGTCCCAGCGCACGTCGAGCCAGCGCTCCGGCACGTCCTCGAATTCGCTCAGCGACGGCGAATGGATCGGATAGATGGTGATGCCCTCGCCCGGATTGAGGATGCCGACGATGCGGTCGCCCGGCACGGCACCGCCATTCGGCGCGAAACGCACCGGCAGATCGCTGTTGATGCCGCGGATCGGGATCGCCGGATCGCCGGCGCTCTGCACCTTGACGCCACGCAGCCGCTTGAGACCGAACCAGCCGCTGTCGCGCAGCCGCCGCCGCTGCGCGCGCGCAGCCGCCATCTCTTCCTTGAAGTCGGGATACATAGCGCGCGCAACGTCGGAGGCTTTCAACTCGCTGCGGCCGACCGCCGACATCACATCCTCGATCGAGGCACGCGCCAGCCGCGGCAGTGCCGTCAACAGCTTGTCGTCGGAATAAGCGAGCTTGGCGCGCTGGAACAGCCGCTCGACGATGCGGCGGCCGAGGCCGGCATACTGGTTGCGCACCGCGACGCGCGTCGCCCGGCGGATGGCCGCGCGCGCCTTGCCGGTCACCACCAGCGATTCCCAGGCAGCCGGCGGCGACAACTGCGTGGTCGAGGTGATGATCTCGACTTCGTCGCCGTTGCCGAGCTGCGAGACGAGCGGCGCGATCTGACCGTTGATCTTGCAACCGATGGCGCCGTTGCCGACGTCGGTATGCACCGCGTAGGCGAAATCGATCGGCGTCGCGCCGCGCGGCAGCGCGATCAGCGCGCCCTTCGGGGTGAAACAGAACACCTGGTCCTGGAACAGCTCCAGCTTGGTGTGTTCGAGGAATTCCTCCGGGTTGGAGCCCTCCGACAGCATCTCGACCGTATGCCGCAGCCACGCATAGGCGCGCGACTCGCGCGTCAGCATTTCGGTCGGCGAACCGGCGCCATCCTTGTAGAGCGCGTGCGCAGCGATGCCGTATTCGGCGATCTGGTGCATCGCGAAGGTGCGGATCTGCAGTTCGACACGCTGCTTGCCGGGGCCGATCACCGTCGTATGGATCGAGCGGTAGTCGTTGCCCTTCGGCGTCGAGATGTAATCCTTGAAGCGGGTCGGCACCACCGGCCAGGTCGTATGAACGACGCCGAGCGCCGCATAGACCTCCTCGACCGTCTGGACGATGACGCGAAAACCGAAAATATCCGACAACTGCTCGAAGCCGACGGACTTGCGCTCCATCTTGCGCCAGATCGAATAAGGCCGTTTGCGCCGGCCGCTGACATTGGCGACGATGCCGCGATCGGCAAGCTTGCGGGTGAGCTGCTGCTCGATCTCGGAAATCAGATGATGCTGGCGTTCGGCGAGCGCGCCCAGCCGCTCGCTGACGACCGCGTAGCCGTCCGGATTGATCTCGCGGAACGCCAGGTCCTCGAGCTCTTCGCGCATCTCATGCATGCCCATGCGGCCGGCAAGCGGCGCATAGATGTCGATGGTTTCCTGCGAGACGCGCAGCCGCGCTTCCGGCCGCATATATTGCAGCGTGCGCATATTGTGCAGGCGGTCGGCGAGCTTCACCAGCAGCACGCGCACGTCGGCGGTGATCGCCAGCAACAGCTTGCGCAGGTTTTCGGCCTGCTTGGCTTCCTTGGTGACGAGGTCGAGCTTCTTCAGCTTGGTCAGCCCCTCGACCAGCACGCCGATCTCGCGCCCGAACAATTCGTCGATCTCGGCGCGCGTCGTCTCGGTGTCCTCGATCGTATCGTGCAGCAGCGCGGCGGCGATCGTCGCATCGTCGAGCTTGAGATCGGTGAGGATCGCCGCGACCTGCAGCGGGTGCGAGAAATATGGATCGCCGGAGGCGCGCTTCTGCTCGCCATGCGCCTTCATCGCATAGACATAGGCGCGGTTGAGCAGGGCTTCGTCGGTGTTGGGATTATAGCGACGCACCCGGTCGACGAGATCGACCTGACGCATCAGCTTCGGCTTCTTGGTGTCGGGCCTGACATCGGGCCTGGTGGTGTCGGGCTTGCCGTCAGACTTGCTCTCCGGCTTTGCCGCTGCGGTGACGGCGCGCCGGGTGTCCGGCTGGCCGGACGCAGCCGTCGCGGACGGCGACGGCGCGAGCGCCGGCGTCGTGTCCCGCACGCCACCCGGCTTTTCCATGCTGGACAGATCGGTCAATGGTCAAACCCTGATTTCAATGCCGGATCCGCTATTACCCGCTGAATCGAGAACATCGCCTTAACCTCAAGATATCGCGGCGATTTGGCCAAACCGCAAGGACCGCGACGGCAATCGCAGGGTTGCAAAAGCCAATTGAGCCAGA
>DATMEV010000025.1:0-5891 GCA_035556795.1 Pseudolabrys sp.
CTCGTCGACGTTCAATTTGACGATCTTCACCTTGTCGCCGAGATCGCTGGCGATCTCGTCGAGCGCCGGGCCGATCATCTTGCACGGGCCGCACCACTCCGCCCAGAAATCCACCACGACCGGGCCGGCCGCCTTCAACACGTCCGCTTCAAAGGTCGCGTCCGATACCTTACCGACCGCCATCGCTCACCTCGTTATGTTCGAAAGGGGCCACTCGCCCCCCGCTTCGTCGGAGGCCGAACCTATGAACGGGGGGAGTGACCGTCAAGGCGACACGCGCAGGGGTGACACGCAGAACGATCACGCCGCGGTGAATGCCAGCGCGCGAACCAGCGCGGCGTCCATCGTCGCGTCGGATATCTCCGCGAGATCAGGGACATCGGTCCAGATCAGGGCGGCGCGGATCGTGTGGCGGGGATAAAGCCGCGCCAGAACCGCACGATAGAGCGCCAACTGCCGAACATAGGCGGCCGGCTCCGGACGTGGCCGGCCGGTCTTGTAGTCGGCAATCAATACCTGCGTACCAGTGACGGCGAGTCGGTCGATCTGACCGTTGACGCGGATGCCCGGCAGATTGCCGACAATCGGAACTTCGGCACGGCTGCCCGGCGCGAACAACGGCGCGAAGCGGGCATCGGTCAGGATCGTCAACACGGGCTGCAACACTGCCGCGCGCTGCTCATCGGTCCACTCATGGGTCCAGTCGCGACCGGCGCGGGCGAGATAAGCGTGCGCCGCTGCCTCGCGACGATCCACCGGCAGACCGGGCAGCGATTGCAGCAGGCGATGGATAACGGTCCCGCGCCGGCGGGCAAAGCGCGCGGCCGCCTGATCGGCCTGCCGATGGGCGCGCGCGTCGTCATCGTCGCTGTCGGAGGGCGACACCAGCCGCACCGCCGGCGGCTCGGCGACCGCCGATTGCCACAACCACTCCGGCGGCACCGGCTTCGGCGCCGCAGGCAGCGCGGCTTGTATCCCGGGCGTATCCTTTTCAGGCGCTTCCTTGCTGAAGCGCCAGACCCTTCCCTCGCCGTCGTCCGCGGGCTCCTCGATGCACAGCGGCGTGAGCGCGGCAGCGACGAGATCGTACCAACAGCCTTCCGGCCGATTCTGCTTGCCATCGACTCCGCAGACGATCAGCCGCCGCTCGGCGCGCGTCAGCGCGACATAGAGGAGACGTCGGTATTCCCTCTCGGCGGCCTCGCGCGCGACAGTACGCGCCTGCGCCATCAGGTCGGTGTCGTTGTTCTGCGCGGCTGCCCAGACGAAGCCGCCCTGCGGCAACCCGAGCAGCCGCGGGTCTTTCGGTCCACGCGGCCGACCAATCGTATCGGCGAGGATGACAAACGGCGCTTCCAGTCCCTTGGCGCCGTGGACGGTCATCACCCGCACCTCGTCGCGACCCATTTCCATGTCACGTTTCACGTCGGTCTGCGCCGCGCGCAGCCAGGCGACGAAACCCTGCAACGACGGCGTCTCGCGGGCCTCGTAATCGAGCGCCAGATTGAGAAACTCGTCGAGCGCATCCATCGCTTCGATACCGAGCCGCGCAAGCATGCTGCGACGACCGCCCTCGGCGCCGAGCACGCGTGCATAAAAGGTGAAAGGCAGCATCTGCCGCGCGGCCACCGCCAGCCGGTCGAAGCGTGCGACGGCGGCGGCAAAATGGAGATTGTCCTTCGCCTTGTCGCGCAACGATGCCAGCAACGATCCGGGTCGCTGCCAGGCAAGCGCCAGCAGATCGTCGTCGGCCAGGCCGAACAGCGGGCTCTTGAGCACGGTGGCAACAGCGAGATCGTCGTCGGGCAGCAGCAGCGCGTCGGCAAGCACCATCAGGTCCATCACCGCGATATGTTCGGTCAGCACCAGCCGATCGGCGCCGGCGACCGCGATGCCGGCTTCCTTCAGCGCCCGGATGACGGTTTCGAACAGCACGCCGCGCCGCCGCACCAGAATCAGCACATCGCCGGCGCGTCCGCCGTCCTGGCAATGCTTGCGGATCGTTGCCGCGATCTTCGCCGCCAGCCGCGCCGGCGGACTGTCTGCTGCGACGGTATCGAAGGGCGCGCTCCAGCCACTGTCGAGCCGGCGCGCATCCGGGGCGACCGGCTCCCACAATTCGACAACTCCCGGCACCGCACCCGGCAGCGCACGATGCACCGTCGCCCCCGCAACCGCCGTAAGGCCGTCATAAGCCTGCGGACGCTTGAACACCTCATCGACGGCTTCAAGCACCACCGGGCCGGAGCGGAACGAGGTCTTGAATTCACGCTCGATGAATTCGGTCTGTCCGCCGACATGCAACCGCTTGAAATGCGTTCGCATGGTCGCGAAGGTGTCCGGCGCGGCGCCCTGGAAGGAGAAGATCGACTGCTTCTCATCGCCGACTGCGAAGATCGTCCGCTTGACCATGCCGCGCGCGCCGGCACCGGCGGTGAACTCGGCACCGATATGCTTGATGATCTCCCACTGGCGCGGACTTGTATCCTGCGCTTCGTCGATCAGCATATGGTCGACGCCGAGATCGAGCTTGTAGAGCACCCACGAGGCGGAGGCGCTCTCGAACAGCGCCAGCGTCTTGTCGATCAGATCTTCATAGTCGAGCAGGCCGCGCCGGTCCTTCTCCGCGCGATAGCGCTCGATCACCTCGTTGGCGATGATCATCAGCGCGGCGGTACGGTCGCGGGTGGCGATAGCGCGACGACGCGCGATCAGCGTACAGAGACGCGTCTGCTCCGCCTGCAGCCTGTCGAGCCATTCCGGGTAGGCCTCGCCGAGCTTTTTAGTCAGCAGGTTTTGGCGCGGCTCGAGCTTGGCGGTACAGAAAATCTGCAGGTAAGCGTCGCTCTTCGCGTCTCCGGCGAGGCCTCGCAGGCTCGTCAGCACACCTGCATGCTTGGCATCGGTCTTCAGGCCGGTCTTCAAAACCGCGATCAGATCGGGCCAGTCGGATTCAGGAATTAGCGATTCGGCAAAGAACGCTTCGCGCGCCGCAGCATCGCTGTCGTCCGGCTTCAGGCCGAGCGATGACGACAATTCCGCAACCGCTTTCTCGATGTCGCCGGCGCGGCTGATCCATGCGGACAGCCGCTCGCGCTGACCGATGGCCTCGTTGATGACGTCTTTGAGCGTCTGATCGGCGGCGGCGATGATGGCCTGTTCGAGCGCCCGGCCCAGCGCGCTCTGCGGCGCGGCAGCGGCCTGCAGCAGGACATCCAGCGTCAGCCGCTCCAGCAACTTCGCCGTCGTCGCCTCGTCGAGCACGGTGAACCGTGCCGCGACATTCGCCTCGAACGGAAACTGATGAAGCAGCCGGGTGCAGAAGGCGTGGATCGTCTGCACTTTCAGTCCACCCGGCGTTTCCAGCGTCGCGGCGAACAGCCGCCGGGCATGCGCGCGTATCGCCGCATTCGCGACGATATCGGCAGTCGTCCTGATCTCCTGATCAAGCGCCGTATCGTCGAGCGTCACCCAGCGCGCCAGCGTCTCGAAAACGCGGTTCGCCATGTTGGCGGCTGCCGCCTTGGTGAAAGTAATACAGAGGATCTTCGCCGGATCCGTGCCGGCGAGCAGCAGGTTGATGACGCGCTGCGCCAGCACATGCGTCTTGCCGGCGCCGGCATTGGCGCCGACCCAGGCAGAAACCTGCGGGTCGGACGCCGCGCGCTGCACCGTCACAACGTCGGCCGGGATCATGCGCACGCGGCTCATTCCTCCGCCTCCCCAACCTCTACCGCCCATTCCTTCACGCGGGCGAGATGGTCGTAATCGCCGTAGCGGCGCCCCCTCCACATCGGGTTGACGAGCGACAGATAAGGTTGCGTGTCGTTGTCGAAACGCTCCACCAGCTTCATCAGCTCTTTCCGGGCATCGTCGGCAAGCGCGTCGGGCGTAATATCCTTGAGATCGACAAGCCGTGCCTCACCTGGCGGCTGTCCGCCTCGCAAGCCGACATAGACAAGTTCGCCGACGCTGACGCCGGCCGGAATGAGCTTGAAGCCGCCGCCGCGCAGGATCGCCGCTTCGAGCGGCAGTTGCGGCGCAAAGCCGACCTTCACTTCGTCATGGCCGGGCAGCCGTCCGGTCTTGTAATCGAGGATCGCGTAGCGCCCGTCGGCGCGCTGCTCGATCCGATCGGCGCGGCCGGTGAGCACAAACGGCTCAAGGCCGTCACGCGCGATCATCAGTTGACCGAAGATCTCCGGATGCACAGTGCCGCCGTCGCGGCGGCCTGTCTCCCAGTCTCCGAACCATTGCGCGATGCGCAGGAAACGCGGCCACCAGAAGGCTTTCGCCTCGGGGAAATCCTCCAGCGCCCTGAAGGCTTCGGCGCCGATTTCAACCAGCGCGCCGGCCGGATCGGCCGGCAGCTTCGCCGCGAAATCCATTGTGAACTTCGCCACCGCCGCGTGGATGATGGTGCCGCGGTCGGCGGCGCCGGGGGGCGTGTCGACAGCGTCGAGCGGGCGCAGCTTGAGGATATGCCGCGCATGGATGGTATAGGGATCGCGCAGCCAGTCCTCGATCTCGGTGACCGACAGCCGGTGCGGGCGCTGATGGCGCGCCGGCCGCGGCGCCGGCTGCGCGACAGGCAGCGGCGGTCGCGCGGGTCGGTCGAGGGCGCGCGCCCAGTCGAGATAATCCGCGCCGCGCCCGATCGCTTGCGTCCAGTCCTCGTCGCCGGCCAGCGCGGCCAGCCGCTGCACGAAGCGCGATGCCACCGTCGGCGCGCCGCCGAGCTTGCTGGCGCGGGTCAATATCACTTCGGGCGCACCGAGCGCCTGGGCGAAGTCGTGCGCCGACAGACCAATGCGCCGCTCCGGCAGATCGAGGCCAAGCTGATGGCGCATCGGCCGGCTGAGCCATGGATCGGTGCGGGTGTCGGGCGGCCAGGTGCCTTCGACGAGCCCGCCGAGAATCATCCGGTCGACCTGCTGCAAGCGCGCCTCGAGCGGGCCGTAGATACGGATCCGCACATCCGGCAGCGACGGCTTGCGCACGATGCGCTCGGCAATCAGGGCCTGGAACAGGTCGGCATAGTCGGCAGGCGTGACGGCAATACCGTCGGCATGCGGCGTCTCGCCGAGTTCATCGAAGAGATTGGCGAGCGCGCGGCCATCCGGCCCGGTGAAGGCTGCCACCTCGCCTGCGTCGCCACCAAGCGCAACCAGGCAGGCATAGTGGTTCTTCACCAGCGCCGCGAGCGGCTGCGGCGCGCGGACCATCGTTTCGAGCGGCTGCAGTGCTGCCGCGAGCGCCGCAACCAGCGCCTGCGCGCTATCGAGCGCGCCAGCCGTCAGCCGATGACGCAGATCGCTGTGATGCAGCGTGCCCGGCTTTTGCAATCCGGCGCGCAACGTCTCCAGCGCATGGGCCAGCCCGGCGGTACCCGGTCGCGGTCGCGGACCACGCAACACCGCCAGCTCCAGCGCCTCGACGGCAGGCAGGCATACGCCGGCCGGCTGCCCCAGCCGCAACAACGGATGCTTGAGCAGGGCAAGCAGCGTCACCGGTTCGCAGCCGGCGAGCGCTGTCCCGGCGGTAAGCCGCGCGAAGATGCCAGCGCTGGTATCTGCCAGCGAATCGCCGCCGGAATCGTCCACCGCCACCTGCCAGCGCTCGAGCGCACCGATAACACGGCGCGCCAGCGCCCGATCCGGTGTCACCAGTGCCGCTGTCTTGCCGGGCGTCTGCAGCGCCTGGCGCAGCGCCACGGCGATCGCTGTCGCCTCTTCCTCGGCACTCGCCGCCTCGATCACGGTGAGATTGTACAACGCGGCGGTGCGCTGCGTCGTGACGTCAGGCTGCACCAGCCATTGTCGCCAGCGATCGGTGGTCGCTGTCGGGCGCAGCGCCTGCGCGACGAACGGCTCGCGGCCATGCGGCGCCGG
>DATMEV010000026.1:0-7537 GCA_035556795.1 Pseudolabrys sp.
AATTCGCTGGCGCCGGACCGTTGCACCTGGTCGTTCGATCACCGTGGCGTGCTGATGCGCGTACTTGGCGGTCCCGGCAGCCGGGCCGCACGCATCGAGAACCGGGTCGGCGAGCCGGCCGCCAATCCCTATCTGTTCATCCTGTCGCAACTCGTCAGCGGCTTCGACGGCATCGACAACAAACGCGACCCCGGCCCGCGCAGCGAAGAGCCCTACTCCGCCGAGCGCGCACATCTGCCGAAGACGCTCAGCGAGGCGCTCGACGCGCTGGAAGCCTCTGACCTGATGCGGACCGAACTCGGGCCGGTATTCATGGATTATTTCCTCAAGCTCAAACGCAGCGAAGCCGGCCGCTTCGCGCAATGGCTCGACGCCAACAAGCTGGCAGCCGGCGACGAGCCGACTGCATGGGAGCAGGACGAATATTTCGATTTCTTCTGAGACGCCGCAACGGCGGCCGTAAACGAAGCACGACGGGAAGGAGGCCACCATGCTGCAACGATCCAGCAACAACGGCGGCGGTTTCGGCGGCGGTTTCGACTGGGACGAACTGGTGCAGGAAGACCGCGTGCACCGGCTGATCTATGCCGATCCCGACGTCTTCCAGCGCGAACTCACCCATATCTTCGGCGCGGTCTGGGTCTATCTGGCGCATGAGAGCCAGATCCCGAAGGAGAACGACTTCATCACCGGCAAGCTAGGCCTGCGGCCGCTGATCATCTGCCGCGACGGCAACGGCAAGGTGCGCGCGCTTTATAATCGCTGCACGCATCGCGGTACCACGCTGTGCCGCTGGGACAAGGGCAACAGCAAATCGTTCCAGTGCCCCTATCACGGCTGGAGCTATCTCAATAACGGCCGCATCCGCGGCGTGCCGTGGCCGGACGGCTATGCCGTGGATTTTCGCGACCCGAAATTCAATCTGGCGCAGGTGCCGCGCGTCGAGAGCTATCGCGGCTTCATCTTCGGCACGCTGAACATGGAAGCGCCGTCGCTCTCCGACTATCTCGGCCCGATCAGGAAGCCGATGGACGAATGGATCGACCGCAATCCCGGCGGCAGGATCATCGTCTGCGAGGCCAACCGGCTGAAGTTCAAGGGCAACTGGAAACTCGCCTACGACAATTCCGCCGATGGCTACCACGTCATCTATTCGCACCGCTCGCTGATCGAAACCGAGAACCGGTTCAACGACGGCACCGAAAAAGGCATGTCGTATTACAAGAATTCGCCCGACAAGCTGGAAATGTATGTCGCCTATACCGGTAACGGCCATCACTACAAGGACAAGCGCCCCAACCTCGAAAAACGCGCCGGCGGCCTGTGGGCGATCGAATCGCTGCATCCGGGCATGGAGCATGTCGAGGAAAAGCTGCGCGCCAGGCTCGGCGACAAGGCCGAGGCGGTGCTCGATCTCGCCGGCTCCGAGCCGATGAACATCAACATCTTTCCGAACCTGTCGCTGCTCGGCAACCATATCCAGGTGATCGAGCCGGTCGCCCATGACGAGACCAATGCGGTCTGGTACGGCACCAAGATCGAGGACGTCGACGGCACGCTCGGCGAAGAGGTGCTGCGCGACATCAACGCGCTGCGCATGCGCACGCAGGAAGGCTTCCCTAATCTCGGCGAGGTCGACGACATCACCAATTTCGAGCAGATCCAGCGCGGGCTCGCCTGCCTCGAGGACGAGTGGATCTACATGAACCGCGGCATGGGCATGCCGGAGCGCTTCCGCACCGACGAACAGGGCGTCATCTACGGACCCGCCACCGACGAGGTGTTCATGCGCGAGTATATCAGGGAGTGGAAGCGCCTGATGCAGGCGGAGCCGCGCCTCACCGTGCAGCGGGAGCCGTGACATGAACGCCCCGGACAAGATCAATCACGATCCGTCGCGTTTTTCCTACTATGTCACCGACGCCTTCTACGGCGAACTGGTTGAAGCCTATCGCGACTGGCAGCGCGATGCCCTGATCGTCGACGACAGCGCGACGCGCGAGCGCTTCCGTATGCTGCTCGACCGCGAGGCGCGACTGCTCGACCGGTTTCTCTACGAGGAATGGCTGACGCTTTACGTGCCCGAGTTCGTTTACTGGGTGCCTTCGACGGTCGAGGGCGGCGACCCGCGCAGCGAGATTGCCGTCACCTTCGACGACCGGCGCCGCACCGAGGACCGCATCTTCCGTTTCCGCACCGGCTATGCCTGGTCGCAGGCACCGCCGTCGCGCACCGTGCGGCTGATCACCAATGTCGAAGTGTTCCGTACGGCTGTGCCGACGACGATGATGGTGCGCTCCAACTTCATCATCAACGAATTCTGGGACAACGAGACCCGCATGCTTACCGGCTGGACCGGCCATCGGATGAAGGAGATCGAGGGCCGCTGGCTGATCCAGTGCAAGCAGGTCAACCTGATCGACTGCGACCAGTCGCTGCGCAATCCAAGCATCGTCCTGTAACACGCCAGACATCGTTGTCTTGCGCGCATTGTCTTTCCACAGAACGAGATTGTATGCACCGGCGGGAGCGCGACCTTCACGCGCTACGGCACCGCAAGCCGGTCCGAAGGACAGAAGAACACAGGCCGGATCACGCGTCCGGTCGGATCAGGAGCCGCTGACAACCGCAGACGAAGCGTGGCGCGCCGGCAGTCTCGGCAGGCCGTCGACACTGGCGGCAAGGCGCGTGCGACGGCGCTGCATCGGCGTCGCTCGCTGCCCCTCGTCGTTTCGGACCATCCCATAGGCGATGATCTGGAAATAAGTGTCGATCAATTCTCCGACGCCGATGGATTTCTTCGGGTCGTACCAGCGCGCCAACCAGTTGCACATACCGAGAATGCCGAACGCGACCATTTTGGGCCGACCGCATTGGGCAAATTCGCCGCTGGCCTGCCCGTCTTCGATAAGCTGCGTCCACAACGTCTCGTAGCTGCGCCAGATATCGTCCATCGCACGCCGGACCTGATACGCATCCTCCAGATAGACGTCGCGCAACGCCGCCGTCATTTCGAGACTCTTACGGTCGAACCGTTCGAGATGATTCTCGATTCCGCGATAGAGCTTGTCGTGAAAACTGGCCTTGGATTCGACGATCTTTTGCAACCCCTCGAGCAGCGACTCGCTCGCCGGACGAATGATGTGCAGCAGAATCTCGGCGCGATTGCTGAAATAATAATAGATCGCCTCGCGCTTGATGCCGGTTTCCTTGGCGATATCGTCGAGCGAGGTATTGGCGAAGCCCTGCCGATCGAAAATCCGCAACGCATTTAGCAGAATCGCCTGGCGCCGCAGGGCCGACTTTTTCAGCGTTCTGACCGGCTCGCGACGTGCCATATCCAGTCCATCTCCGTCGCAGGTCGAAGCGCCGACCGGCCTCAGCTATTTGTCGCAAATGTAACCGATATTGAAGAAGGTGGCCAGTTGCGAATGCAACAAGCCAAGGTCGCCCATATGGCGGGCCCACATCACGGCTATATGACGGACATGCCGCATCGGAATGGTTATCGAGCTAAGAAAATCCAAAGGATCCACCCTTACCGGGCGGCACTCGATCCGGCTGGCGCGGCGCCGGTTTTTTTGTATACAAAATCCGGCTGGATCGAAGCCCCGAACAGACGGCCGGCCGCAGCGATTGCCTTTGCTTTTATTGCCTTTGCTTTTATTGCCTTACTTTTTCGGATCTTCCGGCGCTGCTCTGCGCGCGTAGAGCATCAAGCATGGCGACGACGCCGGACAAGCCGGAGATTATCTGGGACAGCCGCAACAAAACTGGACGATCGCCTGCGTCCACGCCACGCCATCGCATCCGGCGGCATCGTCTTGGTCGCACCGGACGGCAATTGGCTTTCGATATCGACAAATGCGGTTTACCGACTGTCCCGCCTTACGGGCCAGTGACGGTATAGGCGCCGCTGGCAGGAGAACCGGCCAACGTAAATCGCGCAAGAAACGCCCGATCAACAGACGCTCCATGCGCGGGACCATTGATGGTGACGAGCGACACCTAGGCAGTCGGGGCGTTCACGGCGGTTTTCATCGGATCGCGCAAGCCGGCCGATACGCGCTCCTCTTGCGCATCGTCATATCCTGCATCGGCATGGCGAATGACGCCGATGCCGGGATCGACATGCAGGCAACGGGCCAGCCGCCGGGCGGCGCTCGCGCTGCCGTCAGCAACGAGAATATGCCCGGCGGAGATCGATCCGCCCATTCCGCTGCCGGCCCCCTGATGGATCGTTACGAGGTCCGCGCCACAGGACGCATTCAGCAAGGCATTCAGCAACGGCCAGTCCGCGACCGCGTCCGATCCGTCCTTCATCGCCTCGGTCTCGCGCGTCGGCTGCGCCACCGAGCCGGTGTCGAGGTGATCGCGGGAGATCGTCACCGGCGCACTCACCTTGCCGCTGCGCACAAGTTCATTGAGGAGCGCGCCAAGCCGCTCGCGTTCGCCCATGCCAAGCCAACAGGTGCGCGCAGGCAGGCCCTGCACCGCCACCTTGGTCATCGCCATGTCCATCCATGTGCGAAGCAGCGGATCGTCGGAAAATTCCGCAAGCACGGCCTCGTCGATCACGCGCAGATCGTCCAGATCGCCGGACAGGCAGATCCAGCGCAACGGGCCGCGCCCGCGCGCGAAGCTGGGGCGAATGAACATCGGCACGAAGCCGCCGATGTCGAAGGCGTTGGCCGTTCCATTTTCCCTGGCATGCCCGCGCAGATAATTGCCATACTCAAACACGATGGCGCCGTCGCGCTGGTAATCCAGCATCGCCTCGATATGAGCACTCATGCTGTCGAGGCTGCGGCGGGTATACTCCTTCGGATCCTTGGCGCGCAGGTCCGACGCTTCGGCGAACGACAGGCCAAGCGGAATGTATCCGTTGAGCGGATCATGCGCCGATGTTTGATCGGTCACGGCTGCCGGCTTCAAGCCCAGCTTCCGCAGGCGCGGCAGCAGTTCAACGGCATTGCCAATCAGCGCGATACCCAACGTCTTCTTGTCGCGGGCCGCGGCGTGCGCGAGCGACACCGCTTCTTCGGGACTATCGACGATCATGTCGCAATAGCCAGTTTCCACACGCCGCTCCGCCCGGCTGCGGTCGATTTCAATGGCGATGCAGACGCCGCCGGCCATTTTCACGGCGAGGGGCTGCGCACCGCCCATACCGCCGAGACCCGCGGTGAGAACAACCGAACCGCTCAGATCACCGGCCGGCAATTGCTTGCCGCACGCCGCAAAGGTCTCGTAAGTGCCCTGCAGAATGCCCTGCGTGCCGATATAGGCCCATGTGCCGGCCGTATACTGGCCGTACATCATGAGACCCTTGGCCTCGAGCATGCGGTAATGATCCCAGGTCGCCCACTTCCCGACCAGATTGGTGTTCGCGGCGAGCACGCGCGGGCAATCTTCGTTTGTACGAAACACCGCAACGGGCTTGCCGGACTGGATCACCATCGTCTCGTCTTCGCGAAGCGATTTGAGCGTCGCGACGATGGCGTGGAAGCTTTCCCAGTTGCGCGCGACCTTGCCGGAGCCGCCATAGACGATCAGCTCCTCGGGGTGCTCGCCATTGGCAAGCGTATTCTCCAGCATCCGCAACATGCCTTCCTGACGCCAGCCCTGGCAGCGCAGATCCAGGCCGCGCCCAATCTCGAAGGAAGGCAGATTACGCTTGGAATTCATCACTCGTCGGCTCCCGATATCACAAACCAAGTTTGAATCGCGTGCGCGCCTGTTGCGCCGATG
Organism: Pseudolabrys sp.; assembly: GCA_035556795.1. Classification (GTDB taxonomy): domain Bacteria; phylum Pseudomonadota; class Alphaproteobacteria; order Rhizobiales; family Xanthobacteraceae; genus Pseudolabrys. The sequence goes on from DATMEV010000026.1 coordinate 5,752, forward strand.
GATATCCCGCATCGGCATGGCGCAGGACGCCCATGCCGGTGTCGCAGTTCAGCGTATTGCGCAATCGCGTCGCCGCAGACGTCGTCCCGTCGGCAACGATGGTGACGCCGGCGCTCTTGCCGTAATCGGCCAGCCCATGAACGGTAATCAGGTCGGCACCCGCCGCTCCGTTCAACATCGCGTTCAGGATGGGCCAGTCCGCGATGGCATCGCTGCCGTCCCGCATGTTTCCCGTTTCGCGGAACGGCATTGCCGCCGATCCGCTGTCCAGATGGTCGCGCGTGAAAGCAATCGGGCCCTGCAGGCGGCCGTCGGCGACGGCTTCATTCACCTTCAGCGCAAGGTGGCTGCGCTCGCCGTGCCCGAGCCATCCGATGCGCGCCGGCAACCCCTGGAATTCCACATGCTCGCGCGCCAGACGGATCCAGTCGCAGATGCGCGTATTGCTGGAAAATTCCGAAAGGATGATGTCGTCGATCGTCGCAATGTCAGCCGGGTCGCCGGATATCGCAATCCAGCGGAACGGACCGATGCCTTCGCAAAAGAGCGGCCGGATGAAGAGCTCGATGAACGATTTGATCTCGAACGCCGCCGTCGAGCCACCGATTTCGGCGCGCGTTCGCAAGTTGTTGCCATATTCAAAAACGATGGCGCCGCGGCGCTGCAGCTCCAGCATCGCATCCAGATGCGCGCGCATCGACGCGAACGCGCGCCGCTTTACCTGCTCCGGGTCACTGCGGCGCATCATCTCAACCTCGTCGAGCGACATTCCCGCCGGCACGTAGCCCATCAGCGGCTCGGTCGAGGTCTGGTCGGTGACGATATCCGGTACCAGATTGCGGCGAGCGAGCTCGGGCAGGATCTGGGCGCAATTTCCGACAAGCCCGACAGACACGCCTTCGCCACGCTGTTGCGCGCTCTGACAAACGGCAAGCGCTTCGTCCAGATCGGTTACCAGTTGCTGGCAATAGGCGGATTCGATCCGCCGCCTGATCTTGCCTTCGTCGACGTCGATCACCAGCGTAGCGGCGCCCGCGAGTTGACCGGCCAGCGGCTGCGCGCCGCCCATCCCGCCGCAACCGCCGGTGACAATCCAGCGTCCGGCGAGCGAACCGCCGAAATGCGTGCGCGCGCAGGCAACGAAGGTTTCGTAGGTCCCCTGCAGGATGCCCTGGCTGCCGATATACTGCCAGGCGGCGGCCGTCATGCCGGGATAGATAGTGAGCCCTTTGGCCGTCAGCCGCTCGAGTTCGTCATCCGAGGACCAGCGGCCGACCAGGTTGCCATTCGCCATCACGACCAGCGGTCCGCCGCTGCGAGTCGGAAAAATCCCAACGGGCTTTCCCGATTGCATGACGAGCGTTTCGCCGTCCTCGAGCCGCGTCAGCGCCTGCACGATCCGGTCGTAGCTCTCCCAATCGCGCGCCGCCTTGGCGATCGACATATAGACGACAAGCGAATCCGGATCCTCGGCGTTCTCCAGATTATTCTCCAGCAGCCGGAGGATCGCCTCCTGTCGCCAGCCTTTGCAGCGTAGTTCGTTGCCACGCGCCGCCTTAACGCGGTTATGACCCGTCATCAGTGAACACCCACACCGAGATACTTGTCGGCAAAACCGGGATCGTTGCTGATCTCGCTGCTCGGACCGCTGAACGCCACGCGACCGGAAGCAAGAACCACCACCCGATCCGCAATACCGATTGCCCGATGCGTGTTCTGCTCAACGAGCAATACGCCGATGCCCTGCCGTTTCAGCGCCTGAACGGCATTGATGCAGAGATCGACC
>DATMEV010000027.1:0-12269 GCA_035556795.1 Pseudolabrys sp.
GTCGATCCCCGCCGCGGCAAACGCCTCGGCTTCCAGCAGCGTCGCGCAGCACAGGCCGATGGCGCCGGCGGCGCGCTGGCGGCGCGCGATATCCGGCGACTTGTGCGTCTTGCCGTGCGGCCGCAGCGCCACGCCGGCCGCCCGCGCAGCCTGCGCCATGCGCGCGATATTCGCATCGAGCGCGGCCGAGTCGATCACCAGCGCCGGCGTCGATAAGCCACGCAGGAGACCGCCGTTCGGATCGAGCGTTGCACTCATTGAGGACCTGACATTGCGGATCTGGCGCATTCTCTTCACGCGAACCGGCACCCGCTTCGCTCGAAAACGCATTTAACCGACCGGCGCGGCCACCGGTGTTTCCGGCGACGGTGTCGCCTCGCCCGCATAGTCCGCCATCGGCGGACACGAACATACCAGATTGCGGTCGCCGTAGACGCCGTCGATGCGGTTGACCGCGCACCAGTACTTGTCGGCCGGCGAACCACCGCCCGGCAGGCAGGCGACCGCCCGCGAATAGGGATGCGTCCACGCATCCTCCGCAAGATCGGCAAGCGTGTGCGGCGCATTGCCCAGCGGATTGTCGGTGCGCGGCCAGACGCCTTTCTCCACCGCCTCGATCTCGTGGCGGATGGCGATCATCGCCTCGCAGAAACGGTCGATCTCGGCGAGCGATTCGGATTCGGTCGGTTCGATCATCAGCGTGCCGGCGACCGGGAAGCTCATCGTCGGGGCATGGAAGCCGTAGTCGATCAGCCGCTTGGCGACGTCGTCGACGCTGACGCCGGCCGACTGCTTGAACGGCCGCAGATCGATGATGCATTCATGCGCGACGCGCCCGTTCGGGCCGGCGAACAGCAGCGGATAATGCGGCCGCAGCCGCTCGGCGATGTAGTTGGCGCCGAGCACCGCCGCCTTCGTCGCCTCGGTGAGGCCCTCGCCGCCCATCATCAGGATGTAGGCCCAGGCGATGGTCAGGATCGAGGCCGAACCATTGGCCGCCGCGGCGACCGGACCGACGCCGTTGCCGGCATCGGCGGCATTCGGATCGCCCGGCAGGAACGGCGCCAGATGCGCCCTGACGCCGATCGGCCCCATGCCGGGACCGCCGCCGCCATGCGGAATGCAGAACGTCTTGTGCAGATTGAAATGGCTGACGTCGCCACCGCAATCGCTGAGCTTCGACAGGCCGACGAGCGCGTTGAGGTTGGCGCCATCGAGATAGACCTGCCCGCCATGCGCATGGACGATGTCGCAGATCGTCCTGATCGTCGCCTCATAGACGCCGTGCGTCGACGGATAGGTGATCATCAGCGCGGCAAGCCGCGGCGCATGTTCCTGCGCCTTGCGGGTGAGGTCGTCGACATCGACATTGCCGGCGGCATCGCACGCCACCGCCACCACCTGCATGCCGGCCAGATGCGCCGAGGCCGGATTGGTGCCGTGCGCCGAGGTCGGGATCAGGCAGACGGTGCGCTGATCGTCGCCGCGGCTGCGATGATAGGCGCGGATCGCCAGCAGGCCGGCATATTCGCCCTGCGCGCCGGAATTCGGCTGCAGCGACACCGCATCGTAACCGGAGATCGCCTTCAGCTTCTCCTTCAGGTCGTCGATCAGTTCGACATAACCGAGCGCCTGATCGGCCGGCGCATAGGGATGCAGCGCGCCGAAGCCCGGCCAGGTGAGCGGCATCATCTCCGCCGTGGCGTTGAGCTTCATCGTGCAGGAGCCGAGCGGGATCATCGCCCGGTCGAGCGCCAGATCGCGATCCGACAGCCGCCGCAGATAACGCAGCATCTCGGTTTCCGAGCGATAGCGGTGAAACACCGGATGCGTCATGAAATCGGACTCGCGACGCAGCGCGTCCGGCAGCGCACTGCGCGTCAGCGCGGCGATGTCGGCATAGCGCGGCGCCTCGCCTCCGGTCGCGCCCGGCGCGAAGCCGAAAGCCTGCCACACGCGCTCGACATGCTCCGGCGTCGTCATCTCGTCGCAACTGATGCCGATGGCAGAACCGAAGGCGCTGTCGGCCTCGTAGCGGCGCAGATTGATGCCGAGATCGCGCGCCCGCGCGAGAACCGCATCCTGATCACTGGGCACCGGCACCGTCAGCGTGTCGAAGAAGGTCTCGGCGGCGAGCGGCCAGCCCATCTGCCGCAGGCCCTGCGCCAGCACGGCGGCGCGGCCGGCGACACGCCGCGCGATCCGCGTCAAGCCGTCCGGCCCGTGCCAGACGCCGTACATCGCGGCGATGACGGCGAGCAGCACCTGCGCGGTGCAGATATTCGATGTCGCCTTCTCGCGACGGATATGCTGCTCACGCGTCTGCAGGGCCAGCCGGTAAGCGGGGCGACCGCGACTGTCGATGGCGACGCCGACCAGCCGGCCGGGCAGCGAACGCTGATAGGCGGTCTTCGTCGCGATATAGGCAGCGTGCGGCCCGCCATAACCCATCGGCACGCCGAAGCGCTGCGTCGAGCCGACAGCGATGTCGGCGCCGAGTTCGCCGGGCGGCGTCAGCAGCGTCAGCGCCAGCGGGTCCGCCGCCATGATCGCGATCGCGCCATGCTGCGCCAGCGCGGCGATCACCGCACGGTCGTCGCGGATGCGGCCGGAACTGCCGGGATATTGCAGCAGCGCGCCGAACACCGCGTCCGGCTGCAGGTCGCGCTGCGGATCGCCGACGACAACGCGGAAGCCGAGCGGCTCGGCCCGCGTGCGCACCACGGCGATGGTCTGCGGATGGCAATCGCGGTCGATGAAGAACGTCTCCGCCGCCGATTTGGCGACGCGCTTCGCCATCATCATCGCCTCCGCCGCGGCGGTGCCCTCGTCGAGCAGCGAGGCGTTGGCGACCGGCAGGCCGGTCAGATCCGCAACCATGGTCTGGAAGGTCAGCAGCGCTTCGAGCCGGCCCTGGCTGATCTCCGGCTGGTAAGGCGTATAGGCCGTGTACCAGGCCGGACTCTCCAGCACGTTGCGCTGGATGACCGGCGGCAGGAACGTGTCGTAATAGCCCTGCCCGATCATCGCGGTCATCACCGTATTGCGCGCCGCGATGCCGCGCATCCGGTCGAGCAATTCGACTTCCGACAGCGGCGCTCCGATCGACAGCGGCGCGTGCTGACGGATGTCGCGCGGCAGCGCCTCGTCGATCAGCGCGTCGAGCGATGCAACGCCGACCGTTTCCGTCATCGCGGCGATATCGCGTGCAGAAAGGCCGATGTGACGACGGGCGAAGCCCTCGTCATCCGGGGCGAGATGATCGTACATATCAGCAGGCAACTTTGTCAGCATGTCTGCAGCCATTGGTTCCTTGCATCGGGATGTCAGCCGGAGGCCGTCGGGCTCAGCCGAGCTGCGCGGTGTAGGCCGCCTCGTCCATCAGCGCGTCGAGCTCGGACGCATTGGCGACCTTGATCCTGAACAGCCAGCCCTTGTCCATCGGATCGGAATTGACCAGCGACGGATCGGCGACCACGGCCTCGTTGACCTCGCTGACCGTGCCAGTGAGCGGCGCATAGACCTCCGATGCCGCCTTCACCGATTCGACGATCGCCGCCACGGCGCCGGGCTGCACGTCCTTGCCGCTCGCCGGAAACTCGACGAACACCAGATCGCCGAGCTGTTCCTGCGCATAAGCGGTGATGCCGACGGTCGCAACGTCGCCATCGAGACGGATCCATTCGTGGTCTTTTGTGTATTTGAGCATGCGGTTTCCTGTGAAGCTTCACCGCCGGTAGCGGTGGGGCGTGAACGGGAGATCGACGATGGCGACCGGCAGCCGCCGGCCGCGAACATCCGCGTAAAGAGGCGGGCGCGACGACGCGACGCCGGCATCGACATAGCCCATCGCTACCGGCGCATCGACGCTCGGACCGAAGCCCCCGGAGGTGACGGTACCGACCGGCGTCGTCGCGGTTTCGTCTGCATAAAGCTGCACGCCGCCGCGCACCGGCGCGCGGCCGAGTGGCTTGAGGCCGACGCGCCGACGGCGCGGCGATTCATCCAACTGACGCAAAACAACATCGGCGCCGGGAAATCCGCCGGCGCGGCTGCCGCCGGTGCGGCGCGACTTCTGGATCGCGAAGGCCAGACCAGCCTCGACCGGCGTCGTCGTTTCGTCGATATCCGAACCATAGAGGCACAGTCCGGCTTCGAGCCGCAGACTGTCGCGCGCGCCAAGGCCGGCAAGCTGCACCGCCGGATGATCGAGCAGCAAGCGCGCAAGCGCATCCGCCGCGGCGGCCGGCATGCTGATCTCGAAACCGTCCTCGCCGGTGTAGCCGCCGCGCGTCACCAGGCAATCAACACCGCCGATGCGCAGACGCCGCAGATCCATGAACCGCATGGACCCGGCATCGCCGTTCAGCGCCGTCAGCACATCGGCCGCGCGCGGCCCCTGCAGAGCGACGAGCGCCAGATCGTCGCGCCGCTCGACCGTCGCGACACCGGCCAGCGCCGCAGTGAGCAGTGCAGTGTCCTCGATCTTGCGGCTGGCATTGACGACCAGCATGAAATGATCGCCGTCATCGTCGGCCACCGGACGGCCGATCATCAGATCGTCGAGAATACCGCCCTGCGCATTGGTGAACATCGCATAACGCTGGCGGCCCGGCGGCAGCGCGCAGACATCGACCGGCACCAGTTTTTCCAGCGCCGTCGCGACGTCGGCAAGATCGCCGGAGACCGGCCGCAGCAGCACCTGTCCCATATGCGACACGTCGAACAGCGAGGCCGATGCGCGCGTATGCAGATGCTCCTTGAGGATGCCCGGCGGATACTGGATCGGCATGTCGTAGCCGGCGAACGGCACCATCTTCGCGCCGCGCTCCAGATGCAGGGCATGCAGCGGCGTGCGCTTCAGCACTTCCCCGGATTGCGCCGGCATCCCGGCTGAAACGGCAACGGTCATGCACGCACCTCCGCGACACCGCGGCAGCATGACACATGCCGGCGCGGCAACAGCGCAACGGACAACAGGTTGGGATCAGCAACGACGTTCGCAATGGGAGACGTCAGAACCAAAGGCACCTCCGCCAGCAGAATGCTGTGTTGTCGGTGCCCCCTCTGTATCTTTGCCTGAGATCGTTATCCCGTCGGCGGGCGCGACTGAGCGCCACTTTCCAGAGTTCTTGAGGATATGCCGCGGTTCTTTTGCCTGAGAGTTTCCGGGGCGGTTGCTCCTTCGGCGCCGACCGTCGAGGCCAGTCTCTCCCGCAGCGATATCAAGCCGAAGCCGGCTTCCCGATCTTGTAAATGAGCTTGTCCCGGCATGCAATGCAATTTTGCAATGCAATTTTGCCACGCGTTCTGCCGCGCATGCCGCAGTCGGAAAAGAACGTGGTCTGCATCGCGCGAGCGGTTGGCCAACGATCTGCAACGCTGCTCGACCGAATCAAGATCGTCGCCTGCCGTCAGTCCGCCCAGCCCGCATCCGCCACCATCGCTTCCGGGCCGTCCGGCCGGGCGGTCCACAGTTTCAGACCGTTGCCCTCGTCGCAAGCATGCAGGCAGACAGGCGCATCGTCGAACAACGGCGAGACCGAGCGGAACGCAAACCGCGCCGGCGGCACGCCGCGCAACCCGGCGGCGAAATTCATCAACAATGTCGCCTGCAGCGGCCCGTGCACGACGAGACCGGGATAGGCCTCCACTTCGGTGGCATAGCGCCGGTCGTAATGAATGCGGTGAGCGTTGAAGGTGAGCGCCGAATAGCGGAACAGCAGCGGCGACGACGGCTCGACGGTGTGCCGGTGGACGCCGAGCGCGGCCGGTGCCGGTTTCCGCGACGCGCCGGCAGCGCCACCACCGCCGCTGCCGCCGTCACGGTAGACGATGTCCTGACGCTCCTCGATCATCACCTGTCCATCAACGGCGATGACATGATCGACCACGACGAAACACAGCACGCCGGAGCGCCCCTCCTTCACTGTCACATCGGCGATGCGCGAGGTACGCCGGACCGTATCGCCAATGCGCAGATCGCCACGAAACGTCAGACGCCCGCCCGCCCACATGCGCCGCGGCAGCGGCACCGGCGGCAGGAAGCCGCCACGCTGCGGATGTCCGTCCGCTGCCAGTTCGGCGGTCGGCGCCGCCGGCTGCGCCAGGCAGAAATGGATCAGACGCGGCGCCACATCGCCGGGACCGGGTATCGCCTCGGGCCCGTCGAATGTCGCGGAAAACTTGCGCACCAGATCGGCGTCGACGATGTCGTCTGCGTGCTGCTCGCGGCCGATCCAGGCGCGCAGCGCCTCCACCTCGGATAACGGAATCGTCGATGCGTTCATGCCGTCACTCATCATCATCTTCTGGCATCATCGGGCGACGCCGCGCATCAGAACGATCGCGGCAGGCCGAGAATGTGCTCGGCAACATAGCTGAGAATGAGATTGGTCGAGATCGGCGCCACCTGATAGAGCCGCGTTTCGCGGAATTTGCGCTCGACGTCGTATTCGCAGGCGAAGCCGAAGCCGCCATGGAATTGCAGGCAGGCATTCGCCGCTTCCCATGATGCCTTGGCGGCAAGGTATTTCGCCATATTGGCCTGCGCTCCGCAGGGCTGGTGCGCGTCATAGAGCCGGCACGCCTCGAAGCGCATCAGGTTGGCGGCCTCGACCTCGATGAAGCTCTCGGCGATCGGAAACTGCACGCCCTGGTTCTTGCCGATCGGACGGCCGAACACCATGCGCTCGTTCGCGTAGGCCGTCACCCTGTCGATGAACCAGTAACCGTCGCCGATACATTCGGCGGCGATCAGCGTGCGCTCGGCATTGAGCCCGGTGAGGATGTATTTGAAGCCGTGACCTTCCTCGCCGATCAGGTTCTCGGCGGGAATCTCCAGATTGTCGAAGAACAGCTCGTTGGTCTCGTGGTTGACCATGTTGAGGATCGGCCGCACGGTCATGCCCTTGCCGATCGCCTGCCTGAGATCGACGAGAAAGATCGACAGCCCTTCCGACTTCTTCTTCACCTGATCGAGCGGCGTCGTGCGCGCCAGCAGGATCATCAGATCGGAATGCTGGACGCGGCTGATCCAGACCTTCTGGCCGTTGACGACATAGCGGTCGCCCTGCTTCACCGCCGTGGTCTTGATCCGCGTCGTATCGGTGCCCGTGGTCGGCTCGGTGACGCCCATCGACTGCAGCCGCAATTCGCCGGTGGCGATCTTCGGCAGATAGCGCCGCCGCTGCTCTTCCGATCCGTGCCGGATCAGGGTGTTCATATTGTACATCTGGCCGTGGCAGGCGCCGGAATTGCCGCCGGCCCGGTTGATCTCCTCCATGATCACCGAGGCCTCGGTCAGGCCGAGACCGGAGCCGCCATAGTCCTCAGGGATCAGCGCCGCCATCCAGCCGGCTTTGGTCAGCGCATCGACGAACGCCTCCGGATAGCCGCGCTGTTCGTCGATCTTGCGGTGATACTCCGCCGGGAATTCCGCGCACAGCGCCCGCACCGCCTCGCGGATATCCTGATGCTGGTCTGCGCCGATCGTCTGCATGCCGCCATCCTCGATTGTGCTCCGACAGACATATCTCCATAAATATCGTCGCCGCGGCAACAGCGCCGTGCGGGCATGCAGACTGCAATATCGCCGGATCGACAGCAGACCGCCTCGCAGGGAAACGGATAGCCGCCGCAATCACGCCGCGAGCGGGGCTGTCGGGCGACGGTCCTTGACCTTGCCACGGCACGCGCTAGCGTCCGGGCGAGGAACAGGATGCAATGACGCCCCACTTTGCCGCATGGCGGCTCCGATCATTCCCGCCGGGCGCGAGGGCCGGACAGTCATGATCCGCACACCGTCGCTGCGCTCGCTGGAGCTGTTCTCGACCCTGATGCTGACGCGCAGCCTCACCGAAACGGCAAAGCGGATCGGCATCACCCAGCCGGCCGCCAGCCTGGCGCTGAAGGAGCTGGAAGCGCAAACCGGGCTGAGCCTGTTCCAGCGCTCGCGGCAGCGGATCGTGCCGACACCGCAGGCGGAAGCGCTGCTGCCGCATATCGAGCGCCTGCTGGCGCAGGCCGAAGCGGTGCAACGGCGGATCACGACGCTGCAGGACACGTCGGTGTCGACGCTCCAGATCGCCTGCATCCCCTCCTTCGGCAGCACGCTGTTGCCGCAAGCCATCGCCGGCTTCAAACGCAAGAACCGGCATCTGCAGATCCGCGTCGACGTGCAGCACTTCGCCCGCGTCCTCGATCTTGTCGACCACGACACGACGGAGCTGGGCTTTGCCTATATCACCGAGCCGTCCGCCGGCACGGACGAGCCGCTGCTGACCGTCCAGCTCTCCTGCCTGATGGCGGAGGAGCATCCGCTCGCCAGCCGGAAGATCGTGCGGCTCAAGGACCTCGCCGACCACACGGTGATCGCCGCGACGAAGGGCTATATCCCGATCCCGCCGAGCGTGCTCGCCTATCTGCAACAGAACGACGAGCGCCCCAATGCCGGGCTGATGGAAGTCAACAATGTCTATACCGCCATGGCGCTGGCGCGCGAGGGCATCGGCGTCGCGCTCGCCAACCCGATCCTGCTGCTGAGCGGCCATGCCGGCGGCCTTGTCGGGCGCCCGTTCGAGACCGGGCACACGCTCACCCTCGGCGTGCTGCGCTCCGCCTCCGGCAAGGGCAATGCCGCGGCGGCCGCGTTCATCGAGCAGACCCGCCTCACCGCAAGGCTCGGCGCCACACGCCTCGGCGCGCTCGGCATCACCGCGAAGGCGGAGTAGGCGCGCCGATGAACGCCCGGCGACCGGGCGTTCATGGATGGCGCGCGAACGCCCTTAGTCCATCCGGATATTCGCCGCGGCGGCAATCGCCTTCGCGTTAGCCAGTTCCTGAACCAGCAGATCGGCGAATGCCTGTGACGTCAGATCGGCCGGCTGCGGGATTTCCAGCGCGAGATCGTCGAACCGCTTGGCCGTTTCCGGCCTGGCGAGACTGTCGACGACGGTCTTGCGCAACGTCTCGACGATATCGGCGGGCGTCTTCGCCGGCACCAGCAGGCCGCAGAAGCTGAAGCCCTGAAAATCGGCGAGCCCCGCTTCCGTGAATGTCGGCACGTCCGGAAGCAGCTTCGAGCGCGCGGTCGAGGCAACCGCGAGGATGCGCAATTTGTTGTCGAGATGCGCGCCGAGCACGTTCGATATTTCCGTCATCACCGAATTGGTCGAACCGCTGATGACATCCGGCACCGTCGCCGCGGCGCCGCGATACGGAATATGAACGACCTTGATCTTCGCCTTCATGCCGAAGTCGACAATCACCAGATGGCTGCTCGAACCGGCGCCCGAGCTGGCGACCGTGACCTTGTCCGGGTTGGCCCTGGCAAATGCCATATAGTCGGCGAGCGTGCGCGCGGGGAACGAATTGCTCACCGCAAGCACCATCGGCACGCGCGACGTCAGCACCACCGGCGCGAAATCCTTGATCGGATCGTAGCCGAGATTCTTGCGCACCGCCGGGCTGACGGTCATCGGCCCGTTCGAGCCGGCGAGCAGGTTGTATCCATCCGGGTTGGAGCGCGCGATCATCTCGGCGCCGATCGCGCCGCCGGCGCCGGTCCGGTTCTCGACGATCACCGACGTACCGAGAGTCTTGCTCATGTCCAGGGCAAGGATCCGCGCCTGGATATCAATATTGCCGCCGGCCGCGAACGGCACCTGAATGCGGATGACCTGATCGGGAAACGCCGCGAAGGCTTTCGGCGCAAGACCGGCGCTCAATCCCGCGGCGACGGCGGATTTCAACACTGTACGGCGATTCAACATCGTCATTCCTCCCTCTGGTGTTCAGCTTTTTTCAGACCGGCGATAGCTACCGCTTTCAGGCATCCGCCGGTTCCACGGCCGGGCGCGCCCCGGATCTCCGCTTCGCGGTTGCCGCGACATCGACTGAGAAATCCTTCGGATCGACGATCACGCCGTAGATGTCGCGCGCCCGCTCGATGGAGATTTTCTTCTGCCGGACGTCTTCGGCGACCGCCGCGGCATCGCGCTCCAGCGGATCGCCATAACCGCCCGCCCCCGGCATTTCCGCGCGGATCACCTCGTCGCGCGCCATCTTGGCGATGAATTTCGATGGCGCGACGCGCTCGTCGACCCGGCCGGGATTCATGATGATCTTGCCCGGCGCGCCCGGCTCTCCGCCGAACAGCCCATAGGGCGGGTTGAGCTGGCGGTCGGAGCGCAACTGGATCAGCGCCTCCTCTTCCAGCAGACGATATTCCCGCACCAGCCCGAGCGCGCCGCGATAGCGGCCGGCGCCTTCCGTGTCCGGCAGGAATTCGTAGCACTCCACCCGCACCGGCCCCTCGGCCTCGATCACTTCCACCGGAACGTTGGCGATATTCACCAGCCCGTATGGACCGCCGTCCTGGCCGTCGCGATCCGGACCGCCGCCGATGCCGGTGACGTTGTGGAATTCGAGCGTCAGGAACGGCTTGCGGTCCTTCGGATAGCCGGCCAGCACCAGCGCGAATTCGCTGCCGCCGACGCAGGCGCCGACCTTGTCCGGCAGCAGCATGGCGAGCGCGCCGGAAACCGCGTGGCGGACGCGGAAGCCGGCAAGCCCGCGCGCGCCGACCGGCGCGGGGAAACGCGGATTGACGAAACAGCCCTCGGGCGTAATGACCTCGACCGCGCGGTTGAATCCGGCATTCGCCGGAATGCTCGGGTCGAGAACCGTGCGCATGACCGCCAGCGACAGCCCGATGGCGAAATACTTGTTCGGGTTGATGGCGCCGCTGGTCTGCGGCGAGGTGCCGGTGAAATCGATCACCGCTGAATCGCCCTTCACCGTCAACTTGACGTGGATCTTCACCGGCGCGCTGCCGGTGCCGTCGTCGTCGATCCAGTCGGTGAACTCGCCGGTGCCGTCGGGCAGCGCCGCGATCCCGGCGCGCGTCAGCTTCTCGGCATAGTCGATCAGGTCGTTCATATAGAGCCGGACCATTTCGACGCCGTAGTCGGCGATCACCCGGCGCAGTTCCGTCTCCGCCGCCAGCAGACTCGAGATCTGCGACTGCATGTCGCCGACGACCGTATCCGAGACGCGGACATTGTTGCGGATGATGCGGAACAGCGTCTCGTTGGGCTGGTCATTCTCCATGATCTTCAGCGGCGGGATGCGCAGTCCCTCCTGATAGATCTCGGTGCTGTCCGGCGCGTTGCCGCCCGGCACGCGGCCGCCCATGTCGGTATGGTGCAGAATGATGGACAGGAATGCGATCAGCTCGCCGTCATGAAACACCGGACGGAACATGAAGACGTCGTTGAGGTGGCTGGCGCCGGCATAGGGGTCGTTGTTGCAGAGGATATCGCCCGGCCTGATGTTGTCGCCGAAATGATCGAGACAGCCGCGCAGCGCCGGTCCCGTCGCGCCGAGATGACCGGGCAGCGACAATCCCTGCGCCACCATTTCGCCCTTCGCATTGAGCACCGATGCGGAGAAGTCGAGATTGTTCTTCACCACCACCGAGCGCGACGTGCGGATGACGAGCGCGATCATATTGTCGGCGATGGTCACCAGGGCATTCTTGATAAGCTCGCGCTTGACCGGATCGATCTCCGGCGCGGTCGAAATCGTCATCGCACTCTCCGCATCACGATATTGCTCCAGTCGTCCACCTCGACACTCCAGCCAGGACGCACGACGGATGTACTTTCATATTCTTCGACGACGAGCGGGCCATGGCGAGGCGTGCTGCCGAGACTCGAACGGTCGATGACCGCGGTTTCGAGCCAGCCATGCTCCGGCCCGAAATAAACCTGACGACGGCTGTCGGCTTTGCTGTCGGCACGCTGCCGTTCGAGCTTCGCCGGGACACGCGGCGTGTCGGACAGTCCCCGCCCGATGACTTTCAGCGCGACGAACTGCAGTTTCTCGTCCGGCGAGCTGTAGCCGTAATTGGTCTGATGCGCCTGCGTGAAATCCTCCCGGCAGCGCGCGAGATCGTCGGCGGTGACGGAAACGCCCGGGATCGACACCGCAAGGGTCGTCATCTGGCCGAAATAGCGCAGCTCGCCGACGATGCTGATCTCCTGCCGCGCTTCGTCAAAGCCGCTGTCGGACAGAAGCTGTCTGGCCTGACCAACCATGGCCCGCAGCAGATCCGTCATCCCGGCCGGATCGACGTCGGCGAGGTTGCGATAGAAGGCGCGGATCACCTGATGCTCGACATCGGTGAACAGCATGCCGAGCGCGCTGAACACGCCGGAGGCCGGCGGCACGATGACCGTGCTCATGCGCAGATCGTCCGCGAGCTT
>DATMEV010000028.1:0-6610 GCA_035556795.1 Pseudolabrys sp.
CGCGACATTGCCCGCGTCGTCTCCGACAGCAGCGCCGAGGGTACCCGCACCGTGGCGGAGCAGTTCGAACAGATCCGCGAGGCAACCGAAGAGCAGTTCCAGCGCGCCCTCACCCTGTCGCAGGAACAGTTCAGCCGCGTACGCGAGGCGACCGAGGAACAGTTCGAGCGCATGCGCAACTCGACCAGTCAGGAAAGCCATCGTACCGCGCAGACGATGCGCGCGATCTTCGAGGAAACCACCGGCAGCACCGACGCGATATTCAGCGAGGCGAACGAGCGCTTCGGCGAGGCGGTGCGCGGCATGAAGCAGATGGCGACCGACCTCCAGCGCGAACTCGAAACGACGCGTGCCGAACTGCGCCGCGGTATCCTCGAATTGCCGCAGGAAGCATCGGAAAGCGCCTCGCAGATGCGGCGCGTGGTGCTCGATCAGATCGAGGCTCTGGCAGAGCTCAACCGCATTGTCGCCCGCCACGGCCGCACCCTGGATTCGGTCGAGCCGACCCGCCGGACCGAACCGGCCCGAACCGAGCCGCTGCTATCGGTAGCTATCGGCAACCGTGCCGAAACGCCACGCGCCACTACGCCCCATGTGGAGCCGATCCGGACGACGGTACCCGCCGCACGCGCTCCGGAACCGACGCGCCAGGAACCGGCTGCATATGCGCCGCGACCGGAACCGACGCCGCTGCAATCGCGCAGCGAGCCGGCCGCCTTCGCGCCGCGACGGAGCGAAGCGTCGCCTTCCGCCGGCAATGGCAATCGCGGCTGGCTCAGCGACCTGCTCAACCGCGCCTCGCGCGACGACGGCGAGCCGCTGTCGCTGCGCGACAACAGCCGCGATACAGGCGGCCGCGATCTGCCGCGCCGCGAGACGCGCGAGCCGGCCACGGGGATCGAGTCCCTCGATGCGCTGTCAGTCGATATCGCGCGCATGGTCGATCACGACGCCGTCGCCGATCTGTGGGACCGCTACAAGCGCGGCGATCGCAACGTCTTCACCCGCCGCCTCTATACGCTGCAGGGGCAGAAGGCGTTCGACGAGATCCGCGGCAAATACCGCAACAACCGTGACTTCAAGCAGACGGTCGACCGCTACATTATCGAGTTCGAACAGCTGCTCGACGATGCCTCGCGCGACGAGCGCGGCCAGACCCTGGCGCGCAGCTATCTCACGTCCGAGACCGGCAAGGTCTACACCCTGCTGGCGCATGCCTCCGGCCGCTTCGAGTAATCCGAAGCGATCCACACCCATCGTTCAATGCCCGCGCTTCGGCGCGGGCATTTGTTTTTTGAGCCGTTCCTTTGCGATAGGAGCCGCCATCGTCATGCCCGAAGAGCCTCAGCCAAGGAGCAATATCAGCGAAGGAGCAACAGAAGAGACGCGAGGCGGGAGGCACCGCTCAGATGTAGCGCGAGGCCCAGATCACCATCTGCTTCGCCGCGCGGGTGAAGGCGGCATTGAGCGCAGCCACGGCGGCCGGCCCTTCGGTACTGTCGGTCGGTACCGAAACCTTGAACACCTTCGCCGGGCCGATGCGGCCGGTGCGGTCACGCACGATCTTCGCAGCGATCTCGACCTCGGCGGTGCCGTCGGGTGCGGAGATCTGGAAGGCGCGGATATCGGTGACAAGCTGATAGTCGGCCGCCAGCCGGTCGCCCGGCCGACCAACTGCGCGCAGTCGGTTGCCGTTCTCGAATGACTGGACGATGCGGGCCTGCAGCAGCTTCGGCAACCGATCTTCCCATTGCGCATTGGGGAGCTGGGCAATGCCGCCGTCGGCCAGCCGTACCATGATCCGGTCGCTGTCGAGCGCCGACAGCGCAGTCGGCTCCTGCACGATCAGCTGGCCGCGGCCACCGCCGGCATGGCGCGGAAAGTCACGTGCCGCGAACAGTTCATAGGTCGGTGGCGGAGCCTTGCTGCCGAGGCTGGAACAGCCAGCGAGCATCGGCACCAATGCAGGAACGAGCACGCCCGCCAGCGCGGCGCGACGCCATGCGGCATGCCTCCTGATCCCGTGAAAGCCCCCGCTGCCGAACAATCGCAAAAAGCTGCTCCGCCTGCCGCCGTGCAATGTTCACCGACATACCGACAAAATCGGAAAAATACCACTCACCTCTCGGGGTGACGACACCGGCGCGAATCGCCGGTCGATTATTTCACGTCCCGGCGACGGATAAAGCTGCCTTCGCCCCGCAAACCGGGATGTCAGACCCGGACGAATCGAACGGCGGCGCTGCGATGCCGCGGATCGGGGCATCTCAGCGCCGACCGTTATAGTCCGGCAGGTTCCGGCTCTCGCCACCGAACAGCACCCGGCTCGGATTGCGGTCGAGATTGCGAATCGTGCGCTCCAACTCGGACAGGGTGCGCCGGGCGTCGCCCGACAGCGATTCGAGTTCGCGTGTGCCGGTCGCGGACAGGCGGTTGATGCCGCCGGAAATCTCTGCCGTACGCTTGTCGAGATTATCGGCCAGCGCCTTCAACGACTGCGTCGCATCGGTGAAGGAACGCGCCGCGTCACCGATTTCGCCACCCTTGCCGTCCTTGCCGCCGGTCAGCGTCTCGACGCCCGAGAGCACGCTGTCGATGCGGCTGGAATTGCGCGCCAGTGCCTGCGAAAAGGTGTCGAGATTGGCAATCGCGCTGTGCAGCGTCTCGGAGTTGTCGGCAATGAGCTGATTGACCCGCTGCAGCGCTTCGCGCGCCGCCGCCGTGACGTCCTGCGTCGCTGCCGGGTCGGCGACGATGGTCGCCGGATCGGTGCGGCTGCTCTCCAGCCGCGGCTTGGTGACGTCGCCGCCGGAAAGCTGCACGGCGGCGATGCCGGTCAGCCCCTGAAATTCGAGACCGACGCGGGTATCGGCGCGGATCGGTGCCAGCGGATCGACCGAGACGGTGGCGATCACACGCTTGGTGTTGGCAGGGTCGAGGCGCAGCGAGGTCACCTCGCCGATGCGGATGCCGTTGAACTGCACCGCCGCGCCGGTGCGCAAGCCGGATACGGAGCCGTCGAAGACGATACGGTAAGGCACGCGCTCGGTACGCCCGCCGAGATTCTGGAACCAGTAGACGAAGCCGAATGCGGCGACCACCACGGCCAGCGTGAAGAACCCGATCAGCGTATAGCTCGCCTTGGTTTCCATCGTTTCAACTCCGCCGCCGCGCCGCGTGCGCACGCGAGCGCTTGCCGCTGAAATACTCTTTCACCCATGGATGCTGCGACGCGAGCATCGTCTCCATCGGCCCTTCGACGAGGATTCTGCCCTCGCCGATCACGGCAATGCGGTCGCACACCGTATGCAAGCTGTCGAGATCGTGGGTTACCATGAAAACGGTAAGCCCCAAAATACGCTGCAATGTGGCGATCAGTTCGTCGAAATCCCCGGCTCCGATCGGATCGAGACCGGAGGTCGGCTCATCGAGGAAGACGATGTCGGGGTCGAGCGCCAGCGCGCGGGCCAGCGCCACGCGCTTGGTCATGCCGCCGGAAAGCTCCGAAGGGAACTTGCCGCCGACATCGCCTTTCAACCCCACCATCTCCAGCTTGGCAACCGCCAGTTCGTCGAGCAGGCGCTCGGACAGATGCAGATATTCGCGCATCGGGAACTGGATGTTCTGCTTCACGGTGAGCGAGGAGAACAGCGCGCCGTTCTGAAACAGCACGCCCCAGCGCCGTTCCACCGCCTGGCGCTGCGCGGGGTCGGCACGGTCGAGATCGACACCGAAAACCTCGATGCGGCCGGCACGCTTCGGCAGCAGACCAATGATGGTGCGCATGGTCACCGACTTGCCGGCACCGGAGGCGCCGACAAAGCCGAGGATCTCGCCGCGATAGACGTCAAGGTCGAGGCGATTGATGATATCGCGCTCGCCGAGACGGACGACGAGATCGCGCACACGGATCACCACGTCCTGGCGCGGCGCGACGCCACCCGCTGCATCGGCCCCGGGCGCAGGACTGTCCATGACGTCATCCGCCATCGTTCACATCCCGATCGAAGCGAAGAAGATGGCGAAGAAGCCATCGAGTACGATCACCAAGAAGATCGACTCAACGACCGAGGCGGTGGTCTGACGGCCGAGCGATTCCGCCGAGCCCTTGGTCTCCAACCCCTGCACGCAGGCGACGATGCCGATCACCAGCGCCATGAATGGCGCCTTGATCATGCCGACCTTGAAGTGGTCGAGCGATATCGCCTCCTTCAGCCGCGACAGGAACACCTCTGGTGCAATGCCGCCATAGAGCCAGGCAACGAGCCCGCCGCCATAGAGCGCCGCCATAGAGCCAAGGAAGGTAAGGATCGGCACCGCGATGATCAGAGCGAGGATGCGCGGCAGGATCAAGATTTCGATCGGGTCGAAGCCCATGGTGCGCAGCGCGTCGATCTCCTCGCGCATCTTCATCGAGCCGAGTTCTGCAGTATAGGCGCTGCCGGAGCGGCCGGCGATCATGATGCAGACGATCAGCACGCCGAGTTCGCGCAGCACCAGCACACCGACCATGTCGATGACGAAGATGGCAGCACCGAATTTGCGGAACTGGAAGATGCCCTGCTGGGCGACGATACAACCGACCAGAAAGGTAATCAGCAGCACGATCGGTACCGCGCGCCAGCCGACGCTCTCCAGGTGATGCACCATCGAGGTCAGCCGCAGCCGGCGCGGATTGACGAGCACACGCAGGAACGCGACGACAACAGCGCCCAGCATGCGCATGAAGCCGCTGCCGTAACGGCTGATGTCATAGACCGAGCGACCGATAGCGGCGAGAGCCGCGCGCAGGGGCGGATCGCCCGCGTCCGACGCTTCGTCGAGCTTGACGTTGTGCATCTCGTCGATCAGCCGACGATAATCGTCGGCAAGGCCGGTGAGCTGCGTTTCGACGCCGCGCTCTTTCCATGCCCGCTCCAGGCGCTGCAACAGCCAGGCGCCGAACGTGTCGAGCCGCTCGATCCGGCTGACGTCGATATCGACGCGCTTGATCTTGCGCGACGGCCGCGACTGCCGGTCGACAAGCGGCTCCAGCGCGCGCGCATGGTCGGCGATCCAGGCACCGGCCGCCGCCAGCGTCAGCCGCTCGCCCTCCGTCCTGCCGTCCAGCGTTGCCGTTGTCGTACTGTCGTGCCTCACATCCACCTGCCGTTGCGCCGATGCGCGAATCAGGAGCCTATCCCGGACCCGGCGCGCGGCCATACTTGACCATCCGCGGCGAACCTGTCGAGGGTGGTGGACGATGCACAAACCGCCCCCGCTCACCGTCACCGCCATCGTCGAACGCTGGCCGATCGCCGGCGTCTTCGCTATCAGCCGCGGCGCCAAAACCGAGGCGGCGGTAGTTGTCTCTACCCTCAGTGACGGCCGTTTTGAGGGGCGCGGCGAATGCGTTCCCTATGCCCGCTATGGCGAGACGGTGGACAGCGTCGCCGCCGCCATCGCGGCAATGGCGCCAGCTTTTGCGCAGGGCCTCACCCGTGCCGGCCTGCAAGAGGCGATGCCGCCGGGTGCCGCCCGCAATGCGCTCGACTGCGCGCTGTGGGACCTCGATGCCAAGCGCAGCGCCAGCCGCACCTATGCGCTTGCCGGCCTGCCGCCTCCGCAGCCGCTGGTCACCGCCTACACGATCTCGCTCGACACGCCGGCCGCGATGGCGGCCGCGGCGGAACGGGTGGCAACGCGCGAACTGCTCAAGATCAAGCTCGGCCGCGATGGCGACCCCGCACGCATAGCTGCCGTGCGCCGCGCCGCGCCGGCGGCGACGCTGATCGTCGACGCCAACGAGGGCTGGACGCCTGATACATTGGCGGAGAGCCTCGCCGCCTGCGCCGACGCGGGGGTGGCGCTGATCGAGCAGCCGCTGCCGGCGGCGCAGGACGCGGCGCTTGCCGGCCTCAATACGCCGGTGCCGATCTGCGCCGACGAAAGCGTCCATGCACGGCCCTCGCTCGCAGCGCTCGCCGGCAAATATACCGCGGTCAACATCAAGCTCGATAAGACCGGAGGGCTGACCGAGGCGCTGGCGATGGCCGAGGAGGCACGGCAGCGCGGCCTTACCATCATGGTCGGCTGCATGGTTGGAACTTCGCTGGCGATGGCGCCGGCGGTGTTGCTCGCGCAACGCGCACAGCTTGCCGATCTCGACGGACCATTGCTGCTCAGACGTGATCGCGACCACGGTCTCGCCTATTCCGGGAGCCTGGTGCATCCGCCGGAACCGGCGCTGTGGGGTTAAGGCCACGGTTCCCCAGGAACCGCATGTCGGCGTTAACGAACGGTTCATCGTCACTTTTAACCGCGCTTTGTTTCGCCCTAGACTATCTCTCGCATGGGGCGGGACGCAGTAGGCGTGGAGGGGGCGAAGATCATGTGGCTTCGAGCGTTGCTGATTGGTGCGGCGCTGTTGGCTACGGCCCTGTCCGCCGTGCCCATGCCGGCATCCGCGGCGATGCGGATCGCCGAAGACCGCGGCGGCCAGATCGGTCACTATATGCGCACCTTCGCGCACGTCCGTGCGACCGGCCAGCAGGTGGTCATCGACGGCAGTTGCCTGTCGGCCTGCACACTGGTGCTTGGCCTGGTGCCGCGCGAGCGCCTGTGCGCGACG
>DATMEV010000029.1:0-14237 GCA_035556795.1 Pseudolabrys sp.
TGATCATCGGCGACCGCCAGACCGGCAAGACCGCGCTCGCGCTCGACACCATCCTCAACCAGAAGCCGCTCAACGTCGCCGGCAGCCCGGAGAGCCAGAAGCTCTACTGCGTCTATGTCGCGGTCGGCCAGAAGCGTTCCACCGTCGCGCAGTTCGTCAAGGTGCTCGAAGAGCAGGGCGCGCTCGACTATTCGATCGTCGTCGCCGCCACCGCCTCCGATCCGGCGCCGATGCAGTTCCTGGCGCCGTTCGCCGGCTGCACCATGGGCGAGTATTTCCGCGACAACGGCATGCATGCCGTGATCATCTATGACGACCTGTCGAAGCAGGCGGTCGCCTATCGCCAGATGTCGCTGCTGCTGCGCCGCCCGCCGGGCCGCGAAGCCTATCCGGGCGACGTGTTCTATCTGCACTCCCGCCTGCTCGAGCGCGCGGCGAAGATGAACGACGAGAACAAGGCTGGTTCGCTGACCGCGCTGCCGGTCATCGAGACCCAGGCCAACGACGTGTCGGCCTACATCCCGACCAACGTCATCTCGATCACCGACGGCCAGATCTTCCTCGAAACCGACCTGTTCTATCAGGGCATCCGTCCGGCGGTGAACGTCGGTCTGTCGGTGTCGCGCGTCGGTTCGTCGGCGCAGACCAAGGCGATGAAGAAGGTCGCCGGCAAGATCAAGGGCGAGCTGGCGCAGTACCGCGAGATGGCGGCCTTCGCGCAGTTCGGCTCCGACCTCGACGCCACCACCCAGCGCCTCCTCGCGCGCGGGTCGCGCCTGACCGAACTCCTGAAGCAGCCGCAGTTCTCGCCGCTGAAGATGGAAGAGCAGGTCGTGGTCATCTATGCCGGCGTCAACGGCTATCTCGACCGGTTCGGCCTCGAGCGCGTGCGCGCCTTCGAGGACGGCCTGCTGTCGCTGGTGCGCGGCAAGCACAACGATATCCTCGAAGCCATCCGTACGTCCGGCGATCTGTCGTCCGACACGGAAAAGCAGCTCAAGGATGTCGTCGACGGCTTCGCCAAGACGTTTTCGTGATGCCTTTCGTCGTGGCCGGCGCGCGCCGGCCGCGGCACGAATGCCTGCCGAAGCGGGAGTATCCGGATCAGTCCGGGTGGCTGGAATAGAGAACGGGTTCGATGGCTTCTCTCAAGGACATGCGGGTCCGCATCGCCGCGACCAAGGCGACGCAGAAGATCACCAAGGCCATGCAGATGGTCGCTGCCTCGAAGCTGCGCCGTGCGCAGGCCGCGGCGGAAGCGGCCCGGCCCTATGCCGAGCGCATGGACAAGGTGCTCGGCAATATCGCCGCCGGCGCCGCCGGTCGCGATTCGGCGCCGAAGCTGCTTGCCGGTACGGGCAACGACAAGGTGCACCTGCTGCTGGTCTGCACCGGCGAGCGCGGCCTGTGCGGCGCCTTCAACACCTCGATCGTGCGCCTGGCGCGCGAGCGGGCCAATGCGCTGATGGCGGAAGGCAAAGAGGTCAAGTTCTTCTGTGTCGGCAGGAAGGGTTACGAGCAGCTCCGCCGCAACTACGAGAAGCAGATCGTCGAGCGCGTCGATCTGCGCGGCGTGCGGGTCCTGAGCTTCGCCGATGCGGAGAAGATCGGCCAGCGCGTCATCGAGATGTTCAATGGCGGCGAGTTCGATGTCTGCACGCTGATCTATGCGAAGTTCAAGTCGGTGATCGCGCAGGTCCCGACCGCGCAGCAGATCGTGCCGCCGACCTTCGAATCCGCGTCGGAAGACGCCGCCGCGCCGTCGGCGCTTTACGAATACGAGCCGGAAGAGGACGAGATCCTCGGCGATCTGCTGCCGCGCAATCTGTCGGTGCAGGTTTTCCGCGCGCTGCTAGAGAACAATGCCTCCTTCTACGGCGCGCAGATGAGCGCCATGGACAACGCCACGCGCAACGCCGGCGAGATGATCCGCAAGCAGACGCTTACCTACAACCGTACCCGCCAGGCGATGATCACGAAGGAACTGATCGAGATCATCTCCGGCGCCGAAGCGCTTTGATGTCCCAGGACGTAGCGCTCAAGAATTTTGTGAGAGGATAGATCATGGCCCAAGCTAACCAGGTCGGACGCATCACCCAGGTCATCGGCGCCGTCGTCGACGTGCAGTTCGAAGGCGAATTGCCGGCGATCCTGAACGCGCTGGAAACCACCAACGCTGGCCACCGGCTGGTTCTGGAGGTCGCGCAGCATCTCGGCGAGAACACCGTGCGCACCATCGCCATGGACGTCACCGAAGGTCTGGTGCGCGGTCAGGAAGTCACCGATACCGGCACGGCGATTTCGGTCCCGGTCGGTCCCGGCCTGCTGGGTCGTATCATCAACGTCGTCGGCGAGCCGATTGACGAGGCCGGTCCGGTGAATGCCGAGGACAAGCGTCCGATCCATGCGGAAGCGCCGAAATACACCGACCAGTCGACCGACGCCGAGATTCTCGTCACCGGCATCAAGGTCGTCGATCTGCTCGCGCCCTATGCAAAGGGCGGCAAGATCGGCCTGTTCGGCGGCGCCGGCGTCGGCAAGACCGTGCTCATCCAGGAACTGATCAACAACGTCGCCAAGGCGCACGGCGGCTATTCGGTGTTCGCTGGTGTCGGCGAGCGGACCCGCGAAGGCAACGACCTCTATCACGAGTTCATCGAGTCCGGCGTCAACAAGAAGGGCGGCGGCGAAGGTTCGAAGTGCGCGCTGGTGTTCGGGCAGATGAACGAGCCGCCGGGAGCCCGCGCCCGCGTCGGCCTCACCGGCCTGACGCTCTCGGAGTATTTCCGCGATCAGGGCCAGGACGTGCTGTTCTTCGTCGACAACATCTTCCGCTTCACCCAGGCGGGCTCGGAAGTGTCGGCTCTGCTCGGCCGTATTCCTTCGGCGGTGGGCTATCAGCCGACGCTGGCGACCGACATGGGCGCGCTGCAGGAACGCATCACCACCACGACCAAGGGCTCGATCACCTCGGTGCAGGCGATCTACGTGCCGGCCGACGACTTGACTGACCCGGCGCCGGCCACCTCGTTCGCCCACTTGGACGCGACCACCGTGCTGTCGCGCGACATCGCGGCGAAGGGCATCTATCCGGCGGTGGACCCGCTCGACTCGACCTCGCGCATGCTGTCGCCGCTGGTCGTCGGCGAGGAGCACTACGCGGTCGCCCGTCAGGTGCAGGAGGTGCTGCAGCGCTACAAGGCGCTGCAGGACATCATCGCCATTCTCGGCATGGACGAACTGTCCGAAGAGGACAAGATCACGGTGGCACGCGCCCGCAAGATCGAGCGCTTCCTGTCGCAGCCGTTCCACGTCGCCGAAGTGTTCACCGGCGCGCCGGGCAAGCTGGTGTCGATCGAGGATACGATCAAGGGCTTCAAGGGGCTGGTCGACGGAAAATACGACCATCTGCCGGAAGCCGCGTTCTACATGGTCGGCACCATCGAAGAGGCCGTCGAGAAGGGCAAGCGGCTCGCGGCGGAAGCGGCCTAAAAGCTGGACAGATGCTGCGCCGTCACCCTGAGGTGCGAGCGCAGCGAGCCTCGAAGGGTCGCGGTGCAGCCGTTCATCCTTCGAGGGCCACCTGACGGTGGCCACCTCAGGATGACGGGATCGAGTCCCACCCGAATGGGGATCAGGTTATGGCCAAGTTTCAATTCCATCTTGTCGCGCCGGACAAGATCACCTTCTCGGGCGAGGTCGATCAGGTCGACGTGCCGGGAGCCATGGGTGATTTCGGCGTTCTCGCCGGCCATGAGCCGACGATCGCATTGCTGCGGCCGGGCATTCTGACGATCCATGCCGACGGACAGAAGACCGCGATGGTGGTGCTCGGCGGTCTTGCCGAGATCAACGAAGCCGGTCTGACGGTGCTGGCGAATCTCGCCGACCGGGTCGACGAGATGGATCGCTCCATCATCGCTGAAAAGATCAAGGAGCTTGAAGCGCAGATCAAGGAGATGGAGCCGAACGGTGCGCTCGACAAGGCGATCAAGCGGCTCGATCAGTTCAAGCAGATCGATCAGCACCTCACCGGTACGGCGATGCATTGATCCGCAGCGGATACGGAACTGAAAAAAGCCGGGCCCTGTTGCCCGGCTTTTTTCATTGATCAGCCGAAGTCGGCTTCAGGCCGCGGCTGGCGGCTGACTGGCCGTCTCGATTGTCGCATGCAGATGCGCAACCAGCGCGTCGTCGAGATGCAAGCGTGCGGCGAGCATCGCCAGGTAGCCGCGTTCGGCGGCGTGATCGACATCGATCGCCAGCAGCGACGCCATATAGAGACTTGCCGCTTCCTCCGGCGTGCGTGCACCGTGCGCGACCGCATCGATGTCGAGCGGCTTGTTCAATTCGTCCATGACGAATGTTCTGTCGGCGGTGCTGAGCGGCAGCTTCTGCATCTCGGAGAAGATCGCGGCGCGTTCCTTGTCGTCGATGTGGCCGTCGGCTTTTGCGGCCGCCACCATCGCCCGCAGCAGGTGGCGGGCAAGCGATTGCTGGTCCGCAGCCGCCGCCGGCGCGAACGGCGTATCGGCAGGTGGCGGCAGCAATGCGGAGTGGTGTTGCGGCGCCGCCGACGTGCGGCCAGCCTGCCAGTTCTGGAAGGCGCGGTAGGCAAGCGCGCCGACCACCGCCATGCCGCCGTACTGCAGCGCATTGCCGGCGAGTCGGCGGCCCTGCTTGGTTCCCAGCAGCAGTCCGACCAATCCGCCGGCAGCGGCGCCGCCGCCGAATCCGTTCAGTTGGCCGAGGATATTGCCCAGTCCATTTCCCTGTCCGCTGCCCAACCCGTCGCCGCGTGCTCCCGGTTGACCGGACGCACTGCCCAGGAATTGATCCAGCAGGCTTTTGGCATCGAACATCGTTGTGTCCCTGTTTCAACCGAAAACGAACTAGGGATCGGGTGTGGCGATGAAAAGGCGGCCGATGCGGCCAAATGCCCGTCTCGTCAGCGGCGGGCGCCGCAATGGCGCTCCACGAAAGCGACGCGTTCGTCGACGCCGGTGCGCGGCAGTTCCACGAGTCTGTAGCCGTATCGCGGATAGACGCGTGTCATCGCTTCGAATGTATGTTCGGCTTCCTCGAACGACTGCTTGCGCTCGCTGTCCTGCGTGAAGATCTCGGGCCACGGCGGCGCGATGAAAACGCGTGTGTCGTAGCGATAGTGCCGGGCGGCGTCGTTCGTCGCCGCGGGAACAGGCAGACCGACGAGCGACAGATAGCCGATGACATCCGGGATGCCGCGATCGAAGAAAACCGGCCGGTGACTGGCGCGGTTCCTGCGATGCTCATCGATGGCCTGCGTCAGCATGGCGGCCGCAAAGGCAGTGCGATCCGCCCATGGCAGAGCCTGCCCGCCTGTCGCCATCTGCTCCTTGATGATCTGGCGGCCGGACTCCGCGACGACCGGATGACCTCTCGCCGCCAGCGCCTCGATCAGTGTGGTCTTGCCGGAGCCAGGACCGCCGGTGACGATGAAGAACTTCGGATCGGGATGTTGCATTGCTGTGTGTCCGGGCTCGATGAACCCGGAGCGGCTGTTGTTGTGCAGGACGGCATCGCGACGGACGGCAATTCCGTCGCAGGAGCTGGGCTGCCGGGCCGGGAATCAGCCTGCCTTGCGGACGTATCGGCGAAATTCCCGGACGACGTGCTGATAGATCGTGCGCTTGAACGGCACCACCAGCTTCGGAATGTTGTCGATCGGTTCCCAGCGCCAGTCGATGAATTCCGGCTTGTGCTGGCCGCCGCCGGGACTGCGGATATCGATCTCGCGATCGTCGCCGGTGAACAGCAGCGCGAACCACTTCTGCTTCTGTCCGCGATAGCGGCCTTTCCATGCCTTGCCGACCAGATGCGGCGGGATGTCGTAGGTCAGCCAGCCGCTGATTTCACCGAGCAGCGTGACCGAGCGGATGCTGGTTTCCTCATAGAGCTCGCGCAACGCCGCGGCATGCGCATCTTCGCCGTCGTCGATGCCACCCTGCGGCATCTGCCAGGCATGAGTGGCGTCGACATGTTCCGGCCCGTCGCTGCGGCGGCCGATGAAGACGCGGCCTTCGCGGTTGAAGACGGTCAGCCCGGCGGAGGGACGGTACGGCATCGCCTGGATTTCGGCGGCGGTTTTGATGCCGGGGGACGATGGTGTGGCGCGGACAGCGGTTTTCGTCCGTGGCGCTGGACGCGCCTGCAGTTTCTTCGGTCGCTTGGCAGTCTTCGCCGCGCGTGTCTTGCGGCTAGCGGTGCGTCCGCCGGCAGCGGCGGCCTGTCTGCCTGCCGTGCGCGCCGGCGTTTTTCGTGCTGCGGCTCCCGCTGCTGCCGTCTTGCTCTTCGGTTTCTCGGGCTTCCCGGTTTTCTTGGACTTCTCCGGCGCGGCTTTGCCGGTTCTGGCTTTCCCGGATGTTGTCTGCGCTGTTCTGCGCGCGGGCGCGCGCGTCGATGAGCGGACTCGTGACGACGATGTCGGCGATCTTGTCATGTTGATGGTCCAGTCGGTCGGCAGCGGGCTGCCCGATAAGCTAGATCGTTTCACTGTTTCCGTGAACGATCGATTTCTTCGGTTACGAAATCCCGAACGGACAACTGCTGCGCACGTTTTCTGAAACTGTTTTAGCTCGATTTTGCCTTGATCGCGACAGCGGTGATCGGCACCAGCACGAAACCGCGACTCTCGACGGTCTTCGCCCATTCGGCGACGCGGGTGACCGCGATCGGCAGCAGGCTGAGAACGCCGACGGCGACGCCGCGCTCGCGTGCCTGCGTCTCCAGTTGCGTCAGCGCACGGTCGATCTCCATGGCGGTCGGAACCGTGTCGATCACCACGTCGGCCTTGGCGAAAGGCATGTTGTTGGCGCCGGCGATCTGTCCGGCGACGCTGCGCGGCGAAGTTCCGTCATCGACGAAGACCAGTCCGCGCCGGGCGGTTTCGCGCAGGATCGGGCCGAGCGCCTGCTCGGAGGCGGTGAAGCGCGCGCCCATGTAATTGGCGATGCCGACGAAGCCCTGGAAGCGGCTCATCAGCCAGTACAGACGATCGACGTTCTGATCGGCGGAGAGCGAGGTCAGCAGCGTCTGCGGGCCGGGGTCGTTGTCCGGATAGTCGAACGGTTCCATCGGCGCCTGCAGCAGCACCTCGTGTCCGTCCTGGCGGGCGCGTGCCACCATATTCGCCAGTTCGCCGCCGTAAGGCGTGAAGGCGAAGGTCACCGGACCCGGCAGCCGCGTCAGCGCTTCGTCGACTGCCTTGGTCGAAATGCCGAGGCCGGTGACGATCACCGCGATGCGTGGCGCATCGGCCTTGCCCGGCGGCAGCCGCAGGGCACGGGCATAGGCGGTCGAGGGCCGCGTGCCGTCGGGGCCGACGCGCGGAATTTCGCCATGCCGCGTCTTCTCCAGAAGTTGCGGATCGGCGGCGGCCGGCGCGGCCGCGGCCGGCAGCACCACCTGCTGACTTTTGCCGCTGGACCCGTCGATGATGTTGATCGTGTGGCCGCCCGCCGGTGCCGGCGTGGTGACGGTGATTGCATTCGTGCCGGCGGCGGCCGGGGGCGTGTCCGCGCTGGCCGTTGCGGCAGCGTTGCGCGGGATGTCCGACAGGCTGTCGACGACGGCCATCGGTTCGCCGCCGAGCGGGTCGTCAGCGATCAGTGCCCAGCCGACGACCGTCAGGATGAACAGGCCGAGACAGCCGGCGATTGCCTGCGGCAGGCCGATGGGCAGCCTGAATCGCCGTTTGCGTTGGGTGCTGCCGGTCTTGTCCTGGCCGAGGGGCGCGTTCAGGTCGTCCACGGCGCGGAGCCCCTATGGATGGAGCCCTTATGAAAGGAGCCCATGCGAATCATCGCCGGAGTTTATCACGGGAGCCGAAATGATCAGGGCGGCCATGCTCTGCGCATGGCCGCCCTGATGCGGCTGAAAGATGCCCGCGCCGCTTAGTTCGGGACGGCGGCGCTCTTGCCGTTCGGCGGGAAGGCCGCGTTCACCTGCGTGCCGCGCAGCAGGTCGTAGGCCATGTTCAGCGCCTTGTCGTTCTTGGCTTCCGGCGGGATATAGGACTGCGAGCCGGTCGCTTCCTGGCCTTCGGCGGCCTTGAGGTGACCGCGCAGCGAGGCCTCGCCCTTGGTGTCGGTGCGTGCCTTCAGCTCTTCCGGCACATCCTGCAGCACTTCGATATCCGGCACGATGCCCTTGGCCTGGATCGAGCGGCCGGACGGCGTGTAGTAGCGCGCCGTGGTCAGCCGCAGCGCGCCGTTGCCGGAGCCGAGCGGGATGATCGTCTGCACCGAGCCCTTGCCGAACGACCGCGTGCCCAAAATGGTGGCGCGCTTGTGGTCCTGCAGCGCACCGGCGACGATCTCGGACGCCGAGGCGGAGCCGCCGTTGATCAGCACGATGATCGGCTTGCCCTTGGTCAGGTCGCCGGCGCGGGCGCTGAAGCGCTGCGTTTCCTCGGCGTTGCGGCCGCGCGTCGAAACGATCTCGCCCTTCTGCAGGAACGCATCGGACACCGAGACCGCCTGATCGAGCAGACCGCCCGGATTGTTGCGCAGGTCGACGACGTAGCCCTTCAGCTTGTTCTCCGGAATCTTACTCTGGATTTCGGCGATGCCTTTCTTCAGGCCTTCGGTGGTCTGTTCGTTAAACTGGGTGAGACGGATATAGCCGACATCGTCACCCTCGGTGTTCCAGCGTGCCGAACGCACGCGGATGATGTCGCGGGTGATGCTGACTTCGACCGGCTTGTCCTGGCCCTTGCGGATGATGGTGAGCTTGATCTTGGTGTTCACCGGGCCGCGCATCTTCTCGACCGCCTGGTTGAGGGTCAGTCCCTGAACCTGATCTTCGTCGAGCTTGGTGATGATGTCGTTGGCCATGATGCCGGCCTTGGCAGCGGGCGTGTCGTCGATCGGCGCGACGACCTTGATCAGGCCGTCCTCCATCGTCACCTCGATGCCGAGGCCGCCGAACTCGCCGCGCGTCTGCACCTGCATGTCGCGGAAATTCTTCGGGTCCATGTAGCTCGAATGCGGATCGAGACCCTGCAGCATGCCGTTGATGGCGGACTCGATCAGCTTGCTGTCGTCGGGCTTCTCGACATAGTCGGCGCGCACCCGCTCGAACACGTCTCCGAACAGGTTGAGCTGGCGATAGGTGTCGGCCACCGCCGCCTTGGCGCTCGAACCCATCAGCACGAGCTGCGGCTGCGTTGCCATCAGCGTGATGGCGGCGCCCGTCGCCGCGCCGAGGAGAATGAGAGTCGTCTTGCGCATGATCATCCGCGAACCTTTTCGCCGTCGTTAGTGGCCCACCATGGACCCGGGTCAACGGGAACCCCGTCTTTTCGAAACTCGACGTAAAGCACCGGCTGGCTGGAACCTGCTGCTGCGATTGCGGCGTGTCGCGATCCGGTGCCCATCGTCGCTACAGGTTCTCCGGTCAGGACGAATTGGCCGAGATCGACTGAAATCCGATCCATTCCTGCGAGCAGGATATGATACCCGCCGCCCGCATTGAGGATCAAGAGTTGGCCATAAGTGCGGAAGGGTCCGGCATAGACGACCCAGCCGTCCGCTGGCGCAGTCACCTGCGCACCGGCACGGGTGGCGATCGACAGGCCCTTTTCGCTATTGCCGGTATTATCGGGCGTGCCGTAGTTGCGCAATTTCACGCCGTTAACCGGCAGCGGAAGTTTTCCGCGCGTCGCCGCGAAAGCAATCGCGGGCGCGAGCCGTCCCGGATCACGAAAAGCTGATAGCGCCGCTGCCGGGCTCGCCGGCGCCGGTCCGTCCGGTCGGGAACCGTCGAGTTCCTTGCCGAGCCGAGCGATCAGGTCTTCCAGGTCGGCGGCGCGTCGTGCCAGGTTAACGGCGCGCTGGCGCTCGAGGACAAGTGCCTGTTCGTGTTCGGCCTGTTTCGCCTGTCGCTGCTCGATCAGTCGTGCCAGCCGCTCGCGCTCCTGCGGGATGGCGGCAAGGTCGGCGGTGAGTGTCTCGCGCTGCCTGGCGATATCCTGGCGCAGGCCGGCGAGTCGCGTGAGGTCCTGTGCCAGCGCTTCCGCCTCCTGCCGCATCTCCGGCAGAACGGCGCCGAGCAGAATCGCAGTGCGAACCGCCTGCAGGGCGTCCTCAGGCGCCGTCATCAGCGCCGGCGGCGGCCGTCGGCCGATCCGCTGCAATGCGGCCAGCACCTCGGCAAGGACGGCGCGCCGCTCGTTGAGCGAACGGCGGACATCACGTTCGTTCTGATCAAGATGCGTAAGGCGCGTTTCGCTCTCGGCGATCTGTCGTTCCAGCGTGCGCAGGCGCTCGGCGGCGGCGATCAGGTTCTGGTTGAGCTGGCGTCGCTCGGCGGTGATTGCTTCGATTTCGTGCGTCAGCGAAGTTTGTGTCTCGCTGGTTTTGCGCTGCTCGTCGCGAACGGCTTCGAGATCTTTTTCGCGTTGCTGCAGGGTGTCGGCGGCTGCCGGCGGCGGCGCAGTCTGCGCCGGACAGGCCGATGCCAGCGACAGCAGGCAGATCGCCGTCGCGGCCAGGCGGCGGCCGGCGTGCCGAACGATCGACGGATCGGCGATGGCGTTCACGGCGACTCCACGGCTGACAGGCGGCACCATAGAGGCTGCCAATCCGCCGGGATTAAGACAAGAATCGGCCTTTCCACGGCTCGCCTCTTCAGCCCCGGTGATAGGGATGGCCGCTCAGGATGGTTGCGGCGCGATAGATCTGTTCCAGCAGCATGACGCGCACCATCTGGTGTGGCCAGGTGGCAGCGCCAAACGCCAGTTGCAGGGCGGCGCGGTCGCGTAGCGCCGGTGCCAGACCGTCGGCGCCGCCGATGATGAAGACCGCGGCGCTGCGATTCTCGCCGCGCCAGACGTTCAACTGGGTGGCGAAAGCGGCGCTGTCGAGATTGCGGCCGCGTTCGTCGAGGAGCACGGTGACGGCGCCTTCGGGAATGAGATTGGCGAGCGCGATCGATTCCTCGACCATGCGCCGTTCGGCATCCTGGGCGCGGCTCTCGCGCAGTTCGACGATCTCGACCTCGCGCAGCCCGATGCCGCGGCCGGTCTGCTCGGCACGCTTGCGGTAGCGGTTGGCCAGGTCGGTTTCCGGACCCTGTTTCAGGCGGCCGACGGCGGCGATGATGATGCGCATCGGTGCCTCACCCGGTTCGCGGGCCGGCGCTACGACGCTGGTCGTGCCCGTGCCCGGCGCGTGCCGCGCTCACCGTCAGCCCGGCCGCTTCGCCGGGCCGCCGCGCCCCGACCACATCTTCTCCAGATCGTAGAAGGCACGGACCTCCGGCTGGAACACATGGACGATGACGTCGCCGGCGTCGATCAGCATCCAGTCGGCGGCCTGCGCGCCTTCGCTGCGAATACCCTTCACACCGGCCTGCTTGAGGTTGCGGATGGTTTCCTCGGCGATGCTGGCGACATGCCGCTGCGAGCGGCCGGACGCGACCACCATGTAATCGGCAATCGAAGTCTTACCAACGAGGTCGATGGTGACGATGTCCTCGGCCTTCATGTCGTCGAGGCTGGCGAGGGCGATGCGAAGCGTTTCCTTGGCCGCATGCGCACCGGTCTCGGAATCGGGCGGCGAGACGGATGCCGGCTTCTTGCGCCTGGTCCGCGTGAGCGCGGTTTTGGACAGAGGACTATCCTTCATGTTGTTCCGGCGGCGGCCGGATGACGTTTCGGAAGATAGCGATTCTCAGCTCGCCTTGCCACCGGCACCGATGAGGTCGGTCGCCGGATCGGACGTCGACTCCGGTACCTTGCGCCGCTTGGCGCGCAGCGCCGTCGACGACAGCGGCGATTTCAATCCGTGCAGATAGACCCAGGCCGGCGGCTTGCGGAACGGCAGCGTCCGCGCCTTGGTTTCCGGAATCCGGTAGCGGGCCAGCGCCTGCGGCGCGGTTCCGCCGCTGGCATAGAGGCTTGGTCCCATCCGGTCCACAATCGCGATCGGCACCAGATCGGCGATACCGCGCCAGTTCTGCCAGCGATGGAAGCTGCGCAGATTGTCGGCGCCCATGATCCAGACGAAATGCACATGCGGACAGCGATGCACCAGATAGCGCACGGTGTCGTAGGTGTAGCGCGTGTGAATTTCGGCCTCGATGCCGGTGACGTCGATGCGCGGATGATGGGTCAGCGTCCTGGCGGCGGCGATCCGTTCCGCCAGCGGGGCAAGACCGCGTGTATCCTTCAACGGATTGCCCGGCGTCACCAGCCACCAGACGCGATCGAGGCTGAGCTTGCGCATGGCAAGCAGCGTCGCGCCCAGATGGGCGTCGTGCGGCGGATCGAACGTGCCGCCGAACAGGCCGATGCGCAGGCCCGGTGCGTGGGGTGGCAGGATACTCACGGCCGCGTTTGGCCCGTGCCTCGAACGCGGTATTTGAAGCTGGTCAGTTGCTCCACGCCGACCGGCCCGCGTGCATGCATCTTGCCGGTGGCGATGCCGATCTCCGCGCCGAAGCCAAACTCCCCGCCGTCGGCGAACTGGGTCGAGGCATTGTGCAGCACGATTGCCGAATCGACCTGTTGCAGAAATTTGTCGGCGGTTGTCTGGTCCTCGGTGACGATAGCGTCGGTATGATGCGAACCGAAGCGCTCGATGTGATCGATCGCGGCGTCGACGCCGTCGACAACCTTTACGGCAATGATCGCGTCGAGATATTCGCTTGCCCAGTCGTCGTCGCTGGCCGGCCTGACGCGGCCGTCGACGGCCTGCGTTGCCGCATCGCCACGGATTTCGCAGCCGGCATCGATCAGCATCTCGACGAGCGGCTTGAGCTGTGCGGGCGCGGCGTCGCGATCGACGAGCAGCGTCTCGGCGGCGCCGCAGATGCCGGTGCGCCGCATCTTGGCGTTGAGCACGATCGACTTCGCCATCTCCGGCGACGCGGCCCTGTCGATATAGACATGGTTGACGCCTTCCAGATGCGCGAAGACAGGAACCCGCGCCTCGTGCTGCACGCGCTCGACGAGGCTGCGCCCGCCGCGCGGCACGATGACGTCGATATGATTGTCGAGACCGGTGAGCATCATGCCGACAGCGGCGCGGTCACGGGTCGGGACGAGCTGGATTGCCGTTTCCGGCAGGCCGGCGTCGCGCAGGCCCTGGGCCAGCGCCGCATGGATGGCGTGCGAGGAATGGAAGCTGTCGGAGCCGCCGCGCAGGATCGCGGCGTTGCCGGCCTTGAGGCACAGCGCGCCGGCGTCGGCGGTGACGTTCGGGCGGCTTTCGTAGATGATGCCGATGACGCCGATCGGCACGCGCACGCGCTCGATGGTCATGCCGTTGGGACGCGTCCAGCGCTCGGTGACGGCACCGACCGGGTCGGCGAGATCGCGGATCACCTCGATGCCGTCGGCCATCGCGGCGATACGCTTTTGATCGAGCAGCAGCCGGTCGATCAGTGCGCCGGTCAGCCCGGCCGCCCTGGCCGCAGCCATATCCTCGGCATTGGCGACGAGGATCTCTGCCTCGTGCTCGCGGATGGCGCCGGCCATGGCGGCCAGCGCCCGGCTTTTTTGATCCGCCGGGGCCTGCGCCAACTGCCGGGCGGCGGCCCGGGCGGCGGCTGCGATGCCGGCCATGGTTGATGCCAGATCGCTTTTGTTTCCAATGGGTTGCGGCGAGGCAGTCATTGCTTGGTACTCAGCATGGCACGTCTTCGGGCCGGCTCGGGATATCTGGGAGCTCCGTCAGAGTCCCGGTTCGGGCATTTGCCGCGGCTGTCTAACACGTCGCTGGAACTGCGGCGAGACCGACGTCTCACGTGCCGGCCGGCGGTCGTGGCTGGCGCCGTCGCGGCACGCCTGTGGATAACCGTGATCAGCGGGGATAACCCGAGAAGGCCGGGAAACAGTCGCCGATGATTCACATTGGCCCCTCAAGGTTGCGTCCAGCAAGTGAAGAGGATGTGTCATGGTTGCGTATCCCGATCGTCTCCCCAACCGGTTTCCCGAGGGCACCAAATATATCGTGGAAGGGTGCCGTGGCGGCGGTTTCTCGCGTTATGTGGTGTTTCCTGACGGAACGCGGCTCCGTTTGCCGGCCCGCCGGGTGAAGACGGCGATTGCCGGGAAGAATGGCCGCCGCGCCCGTGCCTCCGCACTGCGCTGACGCATGATCTCCCGGACGGCCCGGCCGCGCCGTTTTCAGGCGCTGCGCAGGACGAGGTCGTCGCGATGGATCATTTCGGCGCGGCCGCCGGGACCCAGGATC